>CAUSCY010000023.1:0-78714 GCA_963529995.1 uncultured Massilia sp.
TTCAGCCCCCCCCTGACGCTCAGCCCGCCGGGGCCTGGCCCCGCGCGCGGCGGCGCCAGGCCCCGGGCGCCAGGCCCGTGCGCTCCTTGAACGCCGTCGAGAAATTGCGCGCGTTCCGGTAGCCGACCGTGCCGGCCACGTCGTTCACATCCATTTCCGTTTCCCGCAACAAGCGCTCGGCGCGCTCGAAGCGGCGTTCGCGCACGTAGTCGAACACGCTGCAGCCCAGGCGCTGGCGGAACACGGCATTCAGCCGCTCGCGGTAGGTGCCGACGGCGCGCGCAATGTCGGCCAGCTCGGGCAGGTCGGACAGGTTGGCGTCGATCAGGCGCCGCGCCGCGGTCAGTACCAGCTCGTCCAGGTCCTTCATCGGCACGGGCGGCGCCGCCCCCTCGGCCGCGGCTGCCGGTCGCGGCATCAGCCCCAGGTGCACGCGTATGCGCGCCAGCAATTCGTCCAGGTCGCAAGGCGCGACGAGGAAGTCGACGGCGCCCAGCGTCAGGCCGGTGACCCGCTCGCGCGGGCCCGCATCCGTCCCCAGCAGGATCAGCGGAATCGCCGCCGTCGCCGGATCGGCCTTCAGCAGGCGGCAGCAGGCATAGCCATCCATGTCGGGCAGCGCGACGTCGGCGACGATCAGCCGGGGCTGCTCCAGTGCGGCCAGGCGTACGCCCTGCACGCCGCCGGTCGCCACGGCGACGCCGTAGCCGGCGCGGCGCAGCAGCGTACCGTGGCGGGCGCGGCGGCCGTCGTCGGGATCGACGAGCAGGATGCGAATAGCGTGTGGTGTGAGCGGCATGGTGTGGAACGTTGTCCTGGAGCAGCAATTCTAGCGCTTTTTTCGAGGTATCGCGCCTGGAAGACTCTTTTTCACCGTTAGCAGATGTTTCGTATTTGCAGCATTTGCCGATTTTAGCGATAGTTGTCGCACGGCAAGAGCACAGCCATCACTCATAAGGAAAATCATCATGTTGAAGTCGAATTCGAAACTGGCGGTCATCGGCCTGATCGGCGCCCTGTTTGCACCGCTGGCCGCCCAGGCCGCCACCTACAGCCAGTCGAAGACGGCGAATTTCGACGTCACCATGAAGATTGTTGCAGACTGCACCATCGCTGCCAACAGCATGGACTTCGGCCAGAACTAGGGCGTGCTGAGCGCTGCCGTCACCGCGAATTCGACGATCAACGTCACCTGCACCAACACCACGCCGTACAACGTCGGCCTGAACGCCGGCACCGGCACCGGCTCGACCGGCACCAACCGCTACCTGAGCGGCACCGGCGCCAATACCGGCACCGTGCGCTTCAACCTGTACCAGTCGCCGGGCTCTGGCCTGTGGGGCAACACCCAGGGTACCGACACCATGTCGGGCGTCGGCAACGGCAACCTGCAGACCCTCACGGTCTACGGCGAGATCCCCGTGCAGACGACGCCGGCGCCGGACAGCTATAAATCGACCGTCACCGCCACCGTCTACTTCTGATGCAAGCATCTTCCCACGCTCCGCGCGTCCTGGGCGCCATCGTCACCGCCGTCGTCGTCGCCGCCGCGCTGCTGGCCGGCACCCCGGCCGGCGCCGCCAACCTGCAGATCTCGCCCGTCTCGATCGCCTTCCAGCCGTCCCAGGCCGCGTCCGGCATCAACCTGCAGAACTACGGCGACACCCCGCTGTACGGCCAGGTACGCGTGTATGCCTGGGAACAGAAGGACGGTGTCGACGTGCTGACGCCGACCACCGACCTGGTCGCGAGTCCCCCGGTCATCGAAGTGGCGCCGAACAGCGCCCAGACCATCCGCCTCGTGCGCCGCGCCAGCGCGCCGGCCGCCGTCGAGCGCAGCTACCGCATCCTGATCGACGAGATCCCGCGCGGCGACACCGGCAGCGGCGTTGCCATTCGCCTGCAATATTCCGTACCCGTCTTCGTGGCGGGTTCCAGCGCCGCCGCCGCGCCGGCCGTCACCTGGACGCTCGAGCGCAAGGCCGGCGAGGCCGTGCTGCGCGCGGCCAACGGCGGTACGCTGCACGCCCAGCTGGGCGCCACCCGCGTGCGTACCGAGGCTGGCCAGGAAGTGGAAATCAGCAAGGGCCTGCTCGGCTATGCGCTGGCCGGCCGCACGCGCGAGTTCAAACTCGGGCAGGACAAGGCCGCCGGCCTGCAGGGCAAGCTGACCGTGATCACGACCGTCAATACGCGCGCGGAGCAGTTCCCCGTCGCGCCTGCCGGCAACTGATCCGGCGCGGGGCCGATGGGAGCGGGGCGCGGCATCCTGCCGCTGGTTCTGTTGATGGCCCTGTGCTCAGGCAGCGCGGCCGCCGCGCCGGACCCGGCCTTCGCTCCCCTGGACGCCATCCCGGCCGCTCCGGCCCAGGTGGAACTGTTCCTCGAAGTGCGCATCAACGGCCAGGACACGGGTACGGTCGCGTCGTTCACCCAGGGCCCGAAGGGCTTGCGCAGCCCCGTGCAGAACCTGGTCGACCTAGGCCTCGACCCGCAGCGCTTCGGCGTGGCCGGCCAGGAGGCATTCGACCTGGACGGGGTGCCGGGCCTGCACTACACCTATGATGCCGCGCGCCAGCGCATCGACCTGAAACTCGACGACGCCCTGCAACAACCGCAGCAGCTGAGCGCGCGCCGCGTGCTGGCGCCGGCCCGTCCGACCCGGGACGCCGGCCGCGGCCTGCTGCTGAACTACACGCTGCACGGCGAGTCCGGCTTCGGCACGGCCGTCAACGCCATTACCGAACTGCGTTACTTCGACGGCAACGGCGTGCTCGCCAATACGGGCGCCGCCGTCCTGCGCGGCACCAATCCCGGCTACGTACGCTACGACACCACCTGGACCCGTTCCGACGCGGACGCGCTGACGTCGCTGGAGATCGGCGACGTGATCGCGCCATCGCTGAGCTGGTCGCGTGCGATGCGCGTGGGCGGCATCCAGTGGCGCCGCAATTTTTCGCTGCGTCCCGACCTGCTGACCTACCCGGTGGCCAACTACGGCGGCTCGGCCGTGCTGCCCAGCAGCGTCAGCCTGTACGTGAACGGCATCCGCCAGTACCAGTCGGCCGTGGCGGGCGGCCCGTTCCAGGTACGCGACATCGCCGGCTTCAACGGCGCGGGCCAGGCGACCGTCGTTACCGAAGACACGCTCGGCCGCACCGTCACCGCCACGCTGCCGCTGTACGTCGACACGCGCCTGCTGGACGCCGGCCTGACGGACTACGCCGTCACGCTGGGCGCCCCGCGCCGGTCGTATGGCAGCAAATCGTTCGACTATGCCGCGACCCCGGTCGCGATGGGATCGCTGCGCCACGGGTTCAGCGACGCCTTGACGCTGGAAGCGCACGCCGAGGCGGGACGCGGCCTCGTGAATATCGGCGCGGGCAGCCTGGTGCGCCTGGGCCAGGCCGGCGTCGTCAGCGCGTCGGCGGTTGGCAGCGCCGGCCGCATGCGGGGCGGCCAGGCCAGCCTCGGCTACCAGTACATTGCCCAGCGTTTCGCGATCGATGCCGAGAGCCTGCGCAGCACGCGCGGCTACGGCGATCTCGGCGCCCTCGACGACGCGCCCACGGTGCGCGCGAGCGACCGCCTGAACCTGAGCGTGGCGCTGGCCGGCGGGCGCAATGCCGGCATCAGCTTCATCAACTACAAGCTGCCGGACCAGCCGGCCGCGCGCATCGTCTCGCTCTCGCTGGCCAGCCAGCTCGTCTACGGCCTGCAGGCCAGCGTCTCCGCCTACCGCGACCTGAACCGCGACGATGCGCGCGGCATGCAGCTGACGCTGAGCTTTCCGCTGGGCAGTCATGCGGGCGGCAGCGCCGCCGTGGGCAGCCAGAACGGCGTGCGCACGACGAACCTGTCGGCCTCGGGCGCGCCCGATTTCGGCGGCGGCTTCGGCTGGAACGTGCAGCGCGGCACCGTGGGCGACCGGCAGTACGACCAGGCGCAAGTACAGTACCTGGGCAGCGCCGGCCACCTCAGCGCGATCACCCAGAGCACGGGCGCCACGCGCGCCACGGCGGTCGAGCTGACCGGCGCGCTGGTGGCGATGGACGGCGCCGTCGTGCCGGCGCGCTACTGGGACGCGGCTTCGCGCTCGTCTCGACGGGCGTGGCGGGCGTGCCGGTGCTGCAGGAAAATCGCGTGATCGGCCGCACCGACGGCGCCGGCCGCCTGCTGGTGCCGGACCTGATGCCCTATGTGCGCAACGAGATCGGCATCGACGTCACGGCGCTGCCGGCCGACATGCGCGTGGCGTCGACGCGCGAGAGCATCGTGCCGCGCCAGTCGGCCGGCGTGATGGCGCGGTTCGCGCTCGAGCGCTACACGGCGGCGGCGCTGATCCTGCACGGCGCCGACGGCAAGCCGCTGCCGGTCGGCACCCGGGTGGTGCTCGAAGGCGGTGCGGAGACCTTGGTCGGCTACGACGGCATCGTCTTCGTCGAAGGCCTGAAACCGGCCAACCGGCTGGTGGTGGGCGAGGGCGCCCACGCCTGCACGCTGCCGTTCGACTACCAGCCCGCTACCGGCGGCGCGCTGCCGACCATCGGCCCCCTCATTTGCAACCTGCCCACGGAGCACATCCCATGACCTCGACCCTTGCCGCCTTCCTCGTCCGCCTGACGGCCATCTTCGTGGCCATGTGGCTGCTGGCACCCGGCGCCGCGCGCGCCGACGACTGCACGGCGTCCATGACGGACGTGGTGTTTTCCAACGTCAATCCGATCGCCGGTGCCGACGTGTACGCCAGCGGCACGCTCACCGTCACCTGTTCGTTCACGCTGCTGTCGCCGAATACGCTGTTGCCGACGGCCGCCGTGTGCGTCAGCCTAGGCGGCGCCGGGGGGACCTGGCGCACGATGACGAACGGCAGCAACACGCTGCCGTTCAACCTGTACGTGGACAGCAGTTATGCGGCGGCCTCGATCTGGGGCTCCGCCTCGGTGCCGGGCACGTCGCAGTTCAAGTATTCGGGCGGCGGCCTGCTGGGCATCGGCTCGGCCAGCAAGACCTACACCGTCTACGGCAAGATCCCCGGCAGTGCCTTGTCGTCGGTGGCATCGGCGGGCAGCGGCGACACGCTGTACACGGCCAGTTTCAGCGGCCAGGGCCTGATCCAGTACGCGTTCAGCGGCCTCGTCACGCCCACGTGCACGGCCGGCGGAAGCAGCAATTTCTCGTTCCAGGCCAGGGCCGGCGTCGTCAACGATTGCCAGATCAGCGTGGGTCAGTTGGCCTTCGGCACATCGCGCGTGCTGAGCGCCGCCGTGCGCGCCAGCACGTCCATGAACGTCGTGTGCACGTCGGGCAAGGCCGACCAGATCTCCCTGAATGATGGCAACAACGCCAGCGGCGGCCTGCGCCGGATGAAGAACGTGGCAACGGGCGAGACGGTGGTCTACCAGTTGTCGGCCACGCTGGACGGTACGGGCTGGGGCGATGGCGGCAGCACGGGCGCCGCAGTCGGACGCACGGGCAACGGATCGAACCAGTCGATCACCGTGTACGGGTGCGTGAGCCCGCAGACGACGCCGTCGCCGGGCGATTACAAGGATACGGTGACGGCGACGCTGTATTTCTGAGCGTCAGGAAGAACGGCAGCGCTCGGAAGCGGACACTCAGAAGCAGACGGTCAGGGCGGCCGGCGCATCGGTATCGGCCGGCTGTTCGGTGCGGTGCGGGACCGTGGAGGCAGCGGCCGACGAGGAAGCGGCGCCATCGGTCGGCACGATCTGGTAGGGCGTCCGGTACTGGCAGTCGACCTCGGCATCCTTGCCGGCGGCGGCGCTGCCGCTGCGGATCGAGCACGCTTCCTGGATGCGGAAAGTGACTTCCATGGTGGCCGAATGCGTCGCCGCGCCAGCCCCCGGCGCCATCGCCAGTGCCATCGCCGCCATCGCTCCCGCCCACCATTTGTTCATCTGTCCACCTGGTTTATCCGATGCTGTCATTATCGACCAGCAAGTCAATACGCGCAAACGGCCGCGCGACGGGAAACGAGGCGAGAGTGAAGCACGCAAGGAGCGTGGGTTGCGGGTTTGACGGGTTTGGACGATCGCTGGATTAATTCTCTCTGGAAATATAATGTTCCAAAAGGAAACATTAGCCATGCGTTTCGGGTTTTGCCGAATAGGGTGCAAGCTAATGTAACTTAGAGCATTTCCTCTAAAGTGGCTTTTGCTCGACACCCGCAGGCCGCCAGTCCTGCAAGAGCTCGCTCGCCGTGCGCACCAGCACCTCGGGACTGAACGGTTTCACGACATAGCGGTCATCGCCCGCGGCGAGGCCCGCCTCGACATCGCTCTGCTGGCCGCAGGCCGACAGCAGCAACACCTTCACGTCGCGGGTCTGCGGATCGCCCTTGAGCTTGCGGCAGATGTCGAGGCCGCACATTTCCGCCCCCAGCCAGACGTCCAGCACGACCAGGTGCGGACGCTCCTGCTCGACCATCTTCATCGCACCGACGGGTTCGGCCGCGGTCACGACGCGCCCCAGGTGCTTGATGGTCAGGCGGATCAGCAGGCGCAGGTCGTCCTGGTCCTCGATGACCAGGATGGTCTTGGATTCACTCATGGGCGGTTCCGATCGCGGGCAGGATCATCGTGATCTCCGTGCCCTTGCCGGGCGTGGAGCGCAGCTCGACGGTGCCGCCGTGCAGGTCGATGATTTCCTTGAAGATCGTCATGCCCAGGCCGCTGCCCTGGACGCTGGAGCCCTTGTCGGCGCGGTAGAACGCGTCGAAGATCTGGCCCTGCTGCTCCGGCGTCATGCCGATGCCGTGATCCTGCACGCGGATGCCGACCGCCGGCTGCGCGCCCGGCGCGGCCAGGAAGGCGCTGACCTCGATCGGGGTGTTCGCGTCGGAATACTTGATGCTGTTGCTGACGATGTTCGTCAGCGCCTGCTGCAGCTTCTGGGCGTCGCCGGACAGGGCCGGCAGGCCAGGTGGGACGTGCACGGCAATGCGGTGCGCTTCGCCCAGCCCGACGAGGCCGGCCAGCGTCTGTTCCAGGAGCTCGTCCACGGCAAGCGGGCGGAACTCGAGTTCGTCCTTGCCGCCCGCTTCGATGCGCGCCAGGTCCAGCAACTGGTTGATCAGGTCGACCAAACGGCTGGCCTGGCGGTGGATGATCTCGATCAGCTCGCGGCCGGTGGCGATGTCGAAATCGCGCTTGAGCAGCAATTCGGAAAATCCGAGCACGCTGGCCATCGGGGTGCGCAATTCGTGCGTGGCGGTCGCGAAATACTTGCGCCGGCGTTCGTCGGTGGCCCGGTAGCGCTCGTTGGCAGCGTGGCGGATGGAGATGTCGCGCACGATCGCGACCACGCGCTTTTCCCCGCTCAGAGGATCAGGCGGTTGACGGTGAATTCGAGAGGGAACAGGCTGCCGTCGCCGCGCCGGCCGATGCTCTCGTAGGGCGTCAGGTTGATGATGCCGCTGTTGGCGAGAAGCTGCTGCGGATCGTCGGCCAGCAGCGTCTGGCCGAGCCGCTCGACCAGTCCCGCCGCCGCCGTGCCGAAGATGCGTTCGGCGGCCGGGTTGACCCACAGGATGGTGCCGCCGACATCGAGCATCAGCACGCCTTCCGGGATGTGTTCGAGCAGGGCGCGCATGCCCGCTTCGCTGTCGCGCTGGCGCTGCAGCGCCCAGTTCAGTTCGACGGATGTCAGTTCGTTGGCGGCGACGCAGCCCAGGTCGCGCAGCAGCGCGCGGTCGGCGGCCCCGAAGCGGCGCGGCTTGCGGTCGAGCACGCACAGCGTGCCGAGCCGGCTGCCATCCTGGGAGGCAAGGGGAAAGCCGGCATAGAAGCGCAGGCCCACGTCCCCCGTGACCAGCGGATTATCGGCAAAGCGCGGATCCTCGGTCGCGTCCTCGACCACGAAGACGTCATCCTGCTGGATGGCGTGGGCGCAGAACGAGACGGAACGGTCGGTCTGGGAAACGTCGAGGCCGATGCACGACTTGAACCATTGGCGGTCGGCATCGACAAGGGAGACCAGGGCGATGGGGGCGTCGAACAGGCGGGTGGCAATCCGGGTGATACGGTCGAAACGCTCTTCAGCGGGCGTATCGAGGAGTTTCAGGTCCTGCAGGACTTGTAGCCGTTGCACTTCTTCTGGGTTCGTGGGTGTTCCTGGCATGTTCGCTCGGTAAATGCATCACGTTGGCTTTCTTCTTCAGAAATTGCTCAAGCCGCCGGACGGAGCACATGCGCGACTGCGCGATGCAGTTCTGCAAATGGAACCGGTTTGGAAAATACGGGAATATCTTCCGGCAGACCCATGGACTTGATGGTAGCACGGTCCAGGCCACTGATCACGATGATCGCCATGTTCGCGTACGCCTGGTCGTTGCGCAGCGTGCGGATCATGCGGAAGCCGTCCATGCCGGGCATGCTCAGGTCGCTGATCAGGAGGTCGGGGCGGGTTTCGCCGATGCGGATCAGCGCCTCGAAACCGTTACTGGCCTTCATCACATCGAGGGGCAGGTCCCAGCCCATCATTTCCAGCTCGTACAGGCGCAGCATCGTCGAGTCGTCGTCGACCAGCAGTACCTTTCGCCCCGCATTTTCGGCCTGGCGGGCGGCGGGCGCGGCAATCGCATTGCTGCGCTGTTCCACGAGCCGGTTCACCGACGACATCGCGATGCGCCGGTGTCCACCTGCCGTCTTCCATGCCTGCAGCACGCCGCTCTCCACCCACAACTGTACCGTGCGATGGGACACGCCGAGCATCGTCGCCGCCTCCTTGGTGGAGCAGAATTCGGCTGCGTCGTAACTATGCTCCCGCAAGTTTTGGCTGCTGTGCAATTTCATATTTTCTGATTTTACGTGGTCAGGTGGTGCTGTCAAGCACTATTCGTTGGTGCAAAGGCGCCCTTGGCTGCAATGTTGCATTGCAACGTATTGTTTTGCGTCAAGTCAAGGTGGACATGTGATATCGCGTACTTCCAACCCTGCAGATCCTACATTATGCCCGCAATGTTTATTTTAAGCATTTCTATTGACCGGGTGTGGGGTGCAGGCCAAATATTTTGTAGAAAGATTACGGCTGCGATCGCCAGATAGAATCTATCAAATTATCACAGTTCGGGAAAGGCGCCGCAGCAATACACTCAGCTGTTCCGATCGGACAGTACCTATTTCGTCACAATCATGCGCATCCTGCCGTACGGTTTTTTTCGTTATTGCTGGTTTGCGCGTGCACCCGTCATTGAATCTGGACGCTGACCGTCACGTTTCCTGTTGCCCCGGGCGAGAGCGTGCCGGCGAAGCGCCACTCCACCGTCCCGCTCGCACCCGTTGCCGGCTGTGTCGTGATGGTGCAACCCGTCAGGCCCGCGCCCAGCGTGCCGCAGGCGCTCGCGGCATAGGTGGTGAACGCCGGGGTCGGATCGGTGATCCTTAGGTCGGACAGGGTGCTCGTGCCCGTGTTCTGGTACGCGATCGTGTACGTGATCGTGGTGCCGGGCGTCGCATCGGCCTTGTCGACCGATTTCGTCAGCTTGAACGAGGCGCACACATCGCAAATGCCTTCGACAGTGACAGTGACCTGGCCCAGGCCGATGCCCAGCAGGTTCAGCAGGGGATCGGCGACGCCTGTCAGCACGGGCCTGAGCACGGGGCTCAGCGTACCGGCGACGAGGGTCTTGAGGACAGGGGAGACCACCGAGTCCAGCAGGCCCAGCGACGGCGTCGTGCGCAGCGCCAGGTTCGACACCAGGCTGTCGGCCATGTTCGTGGCGAACGCCGTGCTGGTGCTGACGGTACGGGTCTGGGGGAAGGTGCCGGACAGGGTGACGCTCGTCGAGAACGGCGCCTGGCCCCGCGTGGTGCTCTTGACCTCGAGGGCGAGCACGCTGCCGTTCAGCACGAGCGAGCCGATCTGGCCATAACCGACGTCGGAAGCGGACAGCGTACGCGAACGGTTGAAGAAGATGCTGTCGTCGATGGAGCCGATATAGGCATCGGCCACGCCCGGCGCGACCTGCAGGGTGACGGCGCGGCCGACGGCGTCGACGGCCGCCAGCGTGCCTTCGCCGCGCGCCACTTCCAGGTAGACGTCCAGCTTGCTGATGGCGATCGACGCGCTGGACACGCCGGGAAGAATCGTCAGTACGTCCGTCACGGGGCTCAGCGTCACCAGGTCGAGCTTGAGCTTGACGCGGATGGCGGCCGAGTGGAAGGCCGAGCCGGTGGGGCCGCACACGTAGACGGGCGGCTCGATCACTTGCGAGTAGAGGGCCACCGAGTTGATCAGGCCGGCCTGGCCCAGCACGCCGCCGGAAATACCGACCGGTTTCGGCGTCGTCAGCACGTTGCGGGTGTTATAGAGCTGCACGAGGCCCGTCAGCATGTCGAGCGCATTGACGGTCGTCGTGCCGAGCGTGCCGGCGTCGGCCGTCAGCTTCAGCAGGTCGCCCACGCGCACGGCGGCGCCGGCGCCGCTCAGTTGCGAGGCCAGCGTCTGCAGCGCACTCGACAGGAAAGTATTGACCTGGGCCTGGGCCTGCACGCCGAGCGCGGCGGCGACCTGGGCCAGCGTGACGCTGGAAGAAAGCGCCTGGGAGGGCGTCGAGGCGCCCGTCGATGCCTGCAGCGCATTCAGGAAGCCGAGCACCTGGACGTTGCCGGTCGCCAGGGAATTCCAGTCGGCCGCCGTCAGCGACAGGTTGCTGCCCAGCAGGCTGCCGAGCAGCGGGTTGAGCAGGGCACTTTTCGACGTATCGACGCTGGCCAGGCGCGGGCCGGCGGTGACGCAGGCGCCCACGGTGCAGGCCGCTTGTGCCGGTGCGGTGACGGCCAGCAGGGCAACGCAGGCGAGGGCGGCGGCACCGGCCTGGCGGAAGAGGCGAACGAAGCGGTTTTTCAAATCAGTCATGATGCGGGACCCTGGCGATTATTGAAAGAATTTCGGCGAGAGCAGGTTCTCGAGCGTGCGCTCGTCGAACTTCATGCGCAGGCGCACGTACAGGCCCTTGGCGGTGGCGTCCGCGCCGGCCAGGTCGCGTTCGCGGAAGCCGAGCAGATTGTAGCCGGCCGACACCCAGGTATTGGTGCGCAGCTGATAGCCCGCTTCGATGCCGGCGCCGAACTGGCGCGCCTTGTTGGCGCCGCTGACCAGCACCTGGGCGACCGCACCGATATCCCAGTCCTCGGCGATCTGGTGCGTCACGCGGGCGCTGACCAGCTGGCCGGTGGCGCGGCTGGGGGCGCCGGCCGAACGTTCCAGCGCGAGCTTGGCGGCGTAGCGGGCCGAGAACACGGTCTCGCGCGTCGGCTGCCAGTTGGCGTTGACGGCGATCGTGTGCACCTGGCGGCGCTGCTCGGACAGGTTGTCGTCGCGCTCGAGCTTGTATTCGTACTTTGCCAGGCCGTTCCAGCCCAGCGTTTCCAGCGCGCGGTAGGCGAGGCCGGTCTGCATCAGTTCGTTGATGCGGATCGCGTCGTTGGCGCGGCTGCGGCTGGCGGCCAGCGTGTTCTTGCCCAGGAAGGCGACCGTGTCGCTCAGGCGATAGGCCAGGCCGACCGTGTTCAGCACATTGTCGCTGTCTTCCGCGTGGCGCACTTCCAGGCGGGCATTGACGCGCAGTTCCGGGGTGCGGCTGTACTCGATGGCGCCGGCGGCGGCCACGGCTTCGTTGGCGGTCGAGCCGGACAGCACGCGCACGCGCTCGAAGCTGGTGCTGCCGCGCACGCCGTCGGCGATCTGCCACAGGTTGCGCAGGCCCAGGGCCGCTTCGGCCTGGCGGCTGCCGACGGCGCCCAGGTCGCTGCCGCGGGCACGGTATTCGGAGAACACGCGGCCGTCCTTCATATAGTCGGAATCGATGCCGAACACGGTGGCGTTGCGCTGCTGGCTGTCATTGAGCGCATAGTTCGAGCCCAGGCTGCTGATCAGTTCGTGGCGGCCGTAGATGCGGCTGCCGCCGGCCAGGCGGTAGTCGCCGCCCAGGGCGATCATGCGGCGGCCGCTGTCGCGCACGTCCTGTTCGGCCTCGGCATACACGCCGGCCTGCGGCAGCCCCGGGATCTGGGCCGCGATCTTGCCGCGCACGCTGGTCAGGTCCGGCTGCGACAGCACGGTATTGCTGTCGCCCGCTTCTTCGTGCGAACGGCGCACGCCCGCTTCGACGCGCACGCCGTTGCCGAATGCATAGCCGCCCGAGACCTGTACGCCGTCGCGCTTGGCGCCGGTGGTGAGATCCGCCGTGTGCAGCGCCTCGACCTGCACGGTGGCCTGCTCGGTCGCTTGCCAGCGCACGCGGGCGCCGCCCTCGACGCGGCCGCGCGGCAGGCTCGAGGTCGGGTTGTCGAACACGGTGTCGGCACGGCCGCCGTAGATGCGGCTTTCCAGCTTGCCGTCGACGCGCACCGCTTCGAAGCGGGCGGCGCGGCCGTCGTCGCCGGCCTTTTCCATCTGCGCGCCTTCGACGATGATCGTGGTCTTCTCGTCGGGACGCACGGTGGCGTTCAGGCTCGACAGCGTGGTCGGGACGGCCGGGTTGCGGTCGTTGACATAGCTGCCGCCGATCTCGACTTTCTTGCCGAATTTATATTGCGCCGCGACGCCGGCGACCCAGAAGCGCGGGTTGCCCTGGTCGATCTCGTAGGCGATGCGGATCGACTGCGGGTTCAGGTCGGCGTCCAGGCTGGCCACCGGGCTGCGGAACAGGATACGGCCCGTCAGCGGCTCGATGTCGTAGTCGACGTAGCGCTGCTGCACGACGCGCTTGAGGATGATGCCGGTCTGGTTGCGGTCGCGTACGATCACTTCGATGCGCTCGCTGTTGATGACCATCACGCCGCCGCCCGTCAGGTAGGGGCCCGAGGTGCCGTTGGCGGCGATTTCCTCGACCATCTGGCGGGTGCTGTCGTAGCTGGCGAAGGTGTCGACGGTGAGGCCGTTCTCTTCGTAGTGGCCGCGCATGCCGGTCAGGTTGCGGTTATAGGCCCCCAGATTGCGGGCCGGGGTCACGCCCGGCGGGGTCATGTCGCCATACAGCAGCCAGGACTTGTTGCGGTCGGCGCGCAGGTACAGGCGGCTGGTCGATTGGGCGTCGAAGCCGCGCTGGGCGTCGTCGCCATAGGTCGGGTAGTAGGCGTTCGGGTCCAGGTCGCGGAACAGCTTTTGCTCGGCCACCTTGTCCGAATCGTAGGACATGGTCAGCAGCGTGTCGTAAGCAACCTTGCCCTTGGCGAACATGGCGGCGCGGGCGCTGGCCTGGGCGCTGCCGGCCGAGAAGTGGCGCAGTTCGTCCTCGAAGCCGTCGAACGAGCGCACCGGGTCGGTGACGTTGCTCTTGATGCTGTTCAGGCTGATGGCGGCATCGACGACGCCGGCGGCCACCAGCGGACGCAGGTCCGGCACGAAGGCGACGTCGGCCTGGGCCTGGATGGCGCCGCTGCTGGCCTGGATGGTGACGTCGCCGGCTTCCAGCGGCGCGCGCAGGGCGAAGTCGGCGCTGCCGCCTTCGACAAAGGCCTGCAGGCCGCCTTCACGCGCGTCGAGGTCGTTCTGCAGCCACTGGCCGCGGACGGCGTCCAGCGTCAGCGGGGTACGCTCGGCGACCGGCACGCCGTGCTCGTCCTCGACGTGCACGCGCAGCATGGCCAGCGAACGGCCATCGGCGGCCACTTCGGTACGGTCGAGTTCCAGGCGGATGCGGGCCAGGGCGCCGGGCGCCGTCACGGCGATGGTCTTGCTGCCGCGCTCGTTGCCGAACTGGTCCTTCTGGCGCAGTTCCAGCACGTTGCGGCCCGGCTTCAGACCGACGCCGACGAATTCCCAGCTCTGCATGTGGTTGGCGGCGACGGTATTGCGCTCGCCGACGCGCGTTTCGCTGACTTCCTCGCCGTCGACCAGCAGCGTGAAGGTGGAGCCGGCGGTGCCTTTGACGCGCACGGTGGCCTGGGCACGGGCCAGCACGGCGCCGTCTTCCAGGCCGACGAAGCCGAGGCTGTTGTCGAGGGTCTCGAGGGCCATGCCGGCGGCGCCGGCGTCCTGGGCGGTGCGCTTGGCATCGCTCGCCGGCAGCTGGTCGCCGGCCTTGGCGGCCGCTTCCAGTGCGGTGCGGGCAGCCGTGCGGCGGGCCGCGATAATGCCGCGCAGTTCGGCGCTGCAGCCGGCCACGGCGAAGTCGGCCTTGGCCAGTTCGCCGTCCTTCAGGTCGACGAACTGGCTGCCGGCGTCGCCGGCGTTGCGCTGCGAGATGGTGACCAGCTCGGCGCCGTCCGGGATCGTGGTGCCGTCGATCTTGGCGACGTGGGTGCGCGGACGCAGCTCGGCGAAGCTGTAGCGGCCTTCGGCATCGGTCACGGCCCAGCTGCCGTCTTCCAGGTAGATGCGTACCCCCGGCAGGCCCGGTTCGCCCTTGCCGCGCAGGCGGTCGCCGTCGCAGTCGGCGAACACGCTGCCGACGAGGAAGCCTTTTTCGCTGAAGACGCCGGCCTGTACCTTCACCTTGGCGGCGGCCACGCTGCTGACGAGGGCCAGCGGAGAAGCGCTGCTGGCGTAGGCGCGGTTGATGCCGTCGCCCTGCAGCGCGCCGGCGCCGATGCGCACGCGGTAGCGCACCACGGCCACGCCGGCGGACGGAATCGACCCGACTTCCATGTGCAGCCTGGCGCCGGCGGCGCCGCTCGGATCGGCCTTGGCGGCGCCGTCGACGCGCAGGCTGCCCGGCTCGAAGCGGAAGCCGGCCGGCAGGGTGTCGTCGACGGTCACGCCGTCCAGGGCCTGGTCCGAGCTGTTGTGCACGCGCAGCGTGTAGTCGACGAAGTCGGTGATCTCGGCATTGGCGCGCGAGGCGGCCTTTTCCAGGTACAGCAGGCCGGGGACAGGGTCCAGCGGCAGGTCGAGGTTGACGGCGCCCGTCTCGGCGCTCACGGTGAAGTCGCCGCCGAAGGAGCCGTACAGGTGAATGTCGCGGCTCGCGGGCAGCTGGCCGGCGGAGACCTTGGACGGGAAGGTGTAGTTGGTCGGGGACACGACCTTGAGCTTGTACAGGCTGGGCGCGATCAGCGGGAAGCGGTAGCTGCCGTCGCTGTCGGTCACCACGGTGCTGGGCCACGGGGTGACGCCGTCGACGTCGAACACCTGGGCCGGGCCGCCGGCGTTGCCGCCGTTGCCGGCGCCGCTGACGTCGATCAGGGTGATGCGGGCGCCGGCCAGCGGCAGGTTGGTCTTGCTGTCGAACACGATGCCGCTGGGGTCGACGAGGATGCTCGTCTCGATGGCGCCGCGGCCGCAGCCGTCGATGGTGGCGACCAGGGTGTCGTCGGCCATGGCCACGAAGGAGCCGTCGTTGGAAACGACGGTGCTGCTCTTGCTGGTCGAGCGGGTCTTGCCGCCAATGTCGTCGTCGTCGCCCGTGTCGGCGGCGGCGCCCTGCATGGTGGTGACCGGGTCGACGCGGAACTTGGCCGTATTCAGGCCCGTCTCGGTCGCCGAGAACGACTCGGTGTCGCCCGTCTTGCGCGAGGTGACGGTGATGTTGATGCGGTCGATCGCCTGCGAATCGGCGTTGCACCTGGGGGCGGTGGCCTGCAGGTAGAGGCGGGCGCCGGCGCGCGTCACGCGGGCGCGGGTGCCGTAGTCGGCGCCCGTGAAGTATTCGATGGAATCGGTCGTCGCGGCGCTACCGTCGTCGCTGCCCGTACCCGGACCGGCGGGGGTGGTGGGAGTGGCGGGAGTGGCGGCGGTGCCGGCCGCAGCCGTCACCGTGTTCGACCGCAGCGTCTGCGCGAAGCCGGACGGGCCGGCGTAGCTGGCGCTTGCCTGGTTGCTGATCTGGGCCCCGGCAAAGGGCGCCAGCAGTGCCAGCAGGCAGGCGAGGACGAGGCGGGTGAACAGGTTTTTCATGGCGGCGGCAGGAAAAAAGGACGAAAACCGCCCCGCCGCCGCCCATGGAGGCGGCGGTCAGGGCACTGCTGGGGGAGAGACAGGTGGTGCTTACGGGTTGATGCGCACGCCGAATTCCATCGTTCCGGACTGGTTCGGGGTCAGCGTCGGGATCGACGTGGTCATCGTCGAGACCTGGCCCGTCAGCACGGTCAGGATCGAGCCCAGCGACGCGGTCACCGGGTTGTTGCCGGCGTAATACGTGGTATTGGCCGGGATGTCGTCGTTGATCGTCACCGAGGTCAGGTTGGTGGTGCCCGTGTTGGTGGCGGTGATCTTGTAGCGGATGCAGGCGCCAGGCAACGCGCCGGCGGCGATCGGCGCCGAGCTGTAGGCGGTGTCGGCGGTGCCGTCGCAGTTGGCGTCGAGGGCCTGCATCTTGACCAGGTTCAGCTGGGTCGCGGCCGGGTTGACGATCACGGCGTCATGGATGATGTCCTTGACGTTGGTGGTCGGCGACAGCGCGCGGAAATAGATGTCGGTGGTGCCCGCGGTGGCGCCGGCCGGCGGGGTCACGTCGGCGTACACGACCGTGGTCGAGTTCGGGTTGACGGTCGCGCTGGTGATGACGGCGCCGGTCGAATCGTGGAACACGACGGTCCAGCCGCTCGGCAGCGTGACCGTGCCAAAGGTGCCGTCGGTGCTGGCGGCCAGGTTGAAGGTGTCGGCGATGCCGCCGCCGTTGTTCAGGTTCAGCGTGAAGCGGGTGGCGACGCCCGGCGCGACGGTGTTGGTGACGACGGCGGCCGATTCGGCGCCCGCGCCGGCGCCCAGGCCGGACGAGTTGGCCGTGATGTCCATGGTCGAGCCGGCGCCGACGGTGGTGGTGTCGGTGCTGGTGGTCTTGACCGTGTTGGTGAAGTTGCTGGTTGCCGTCACGACCAGGCTGTTGCTGGTGCCGTTGGCGGCGCCGGCCGGCAGGGTGGCGACGGCCACGAACTTGAACGTGGCGCCGGCGGCGACGTTGGGGGCGCCGGTGATCGCGGTGGCGTTGTCGGCCACGCCGTCGCCGTTGGCATCAGCGAAGAACTGCACGTTGGCCATCGTGAAGGCGCCGCTCTGGCTGGAGGTCAGCGCGAAGGTGTCGGTGCCGTTGCCGGTGTTGGTGAGGCTGTGCGCGAACACGACCTGGGTGCCGGCGGCGCCCGTCTTGGTCGTGCCGGCCGTCATCGTCAGGCTGGCGACCTGCTGGACGGTGGTGACCACGGTGTTCGAGGTCGCGGTCTTGGTGCCGGTGCCGTCCGAATAGGTGGCGGTGGCGGTATTGCTGATCTGGGTACCGGCAGGCGTGGCCGCCTGGGCGCCGTGGGCGGCGGCCAGCATCAGGGAGGCGAGAACGGTCAAACGGGTTTTCATGTCGGTATCCTTTCTTGGTTATGGGACATGGGAGGTTGGATCAGGGACGTTTCCCGGCATCGCCGAGGCGCATGCGCGAGCTGACGGTGACGGACTGGCCCGGGGCGAGGTCGCCCAGGTCCCAGCGCAGGAATCGGTATTCGGAAGGCGGCACGGCTTCGGTCTGGCGGCGGCCGTTGCGGACGAATTCGCGCTTGAGCGGTGCCGGCGCGTAGGTCTTGCCGTCCAGGCTGGCCAGCAGCGCCGCCGGGCTTGCGCTGCCGTCGACGTAGGCCATGCCGTTGGCGGGCACCGGCAGCGTCGCCGTCACTTGCCTGGCGGGGGCCGTGCCGTTGTTCTGGTAGGTCACCTGGTACTCGATGACGTCGCCCAGGTTGGCCTGGGTGGTCGGTACCACCTCGAGCTCCTGGAGTACGAGCTGGCCGACGTCAAGGGTGAGCACCACCGCGTCTTCTGCGAGGACGACTACGCGGCCAGCGCTGCCTATCGCAAGTTCTGGCAAAAGCTGAACCGGGGCGAATTCGACGCCGGCCGCTACAAGCGCCTGGGCAACAACGGCAAGGTCGTATGGATCCAGGCGACCTACAACCCGATCTTCGACCTGAACGGCAAGCCCGTCAAAGTGGTCAAGTTCGCCACCGACATCACGGAACAGGTGCGACTGGAGCAGGACAACGCGGCCCGAGGCGAAGCCGAGCGCCGCAAGGTCGACGGACTGCTGGCCCTGGTGGCCTCGGCCGCCCGTGGCGACCTGACGGGCACTGTCGCCGTCGAGGGCGACGAGCCGCTCGACCAGCTCGCCGCCGGCGTGCTGGCCATGATCGGCGACCTGCGCTCCGTCATCGGCGGCGTCGTGGCATCGGCCGGCAAGCTGTCCGATTCCTCGCGCACCATCGCCGAGCGCTCGAACACCGTCGCCGCCAGCGCCCAGGCGCTGGGCGCCACCGTCGAGGAAATGAACGCCTCCGTGGACGGCCTGACCGCGTCGATCGAAGCCATCGCCCGCAGCACGCAGGACGCCAATACGCTGGCCCAGGCGACCCACGACGAAGCGGAACTGGGCGCCAAGGCGATCGCCAAGTCGATCGAAGCGATGGGCATGATCAACCAGTCGGCCGAGGACATCGGCGAGATCGTCAAGGTGATCGGCGAAATCGCCAGCCAGACCAATATGCTGGCCTTCAACGCCGCCATCGAGGCGGCCCGCGCGGGCGAACACGGCCTGGGCTTTTCCGTCGTCGCGGACGAGGTGCGCAAGCT
This sequence comes from uncultured Massilia sp., assembly GCA_963529995.1. GTDB lineage: Bacteria > Pseudomonadota > Gammaproteobacteria > Burkholderiales > Burkholderiaceae_D > Telluria. The sequence continues at coordinate 18,520 of CAUSCY010000023.1, forward strand.
GGCCGAACGCTCCTCGCAGGCGACCAAGGAAATCTCCAAGCTGATCAACGAATCGGTGCGCCGCGTGGCCCAGGGCAGCGAGATCTCGCGCCAGGCCAGCGAAGCGTTCGACCGCATCACCCAGGGCGTCTCGCGCACCTCGCTGGCGATCGCCGACATCTCGGCCAGCGCCAACGAGCAGTCGCTGACGGCCAAGGAAGTGAGCGTGGCGATCTCCTACATCGCCCAGGAAACCGAGCGCTCCGCCGGTTCCTGCGACAGCATCGCCCGTTCGACCGAAGGCCTGAACGAGAACGCCGAGCACCTGAACCAGGCCGTCAGCCGCTTCGCCGTATGAGGACGGGCATGGAACTGGGCGACGACAACCTGGATGCCGTGATCCGGCTCGTGCGCGAGCACACCGGCATCGCGATGAACGAGAACAAGCGGGTCCTGCTGCAGGGCCGCCTGCTGCCGCGCATGCGCGCGCTGGGCCTGTCCTCCTACGAGGACTATATCGCCCACCTGCGCCGCGGCGGCGCCGAAGTGACGTCGTTCATCGACTCGGTGACGACCAACGATTCGGCATTCTTCCGCACCCCGGCCGTGTGGTGGTACCTGAACGACGAATTCCTCGCCGACTGGTACCAGCGCAAGGGAGCGACGCCGCTGCGCATCTGGTCGGCGGCCGCCGCCACCGGCGAGGAAGCGTATTCGATGTCGATGCTGTGCCTGGAATTCCAGCGCCAGCATCCGTCGTTCCGCTTCGCCATCGATGCCAGTGACATCTCGAGCCAGGCGCTGGATGCCGCGCGCGGTGCCACCTACCGGGGCCGCACCGTGGAACGCTTCGCGCTGACCCGGCCGGCACTGTTCCGCCGCTACCTGGCGGGCGGCCCGGACCGCTTCACGGTGGCGCCGGAAGTGCGCGAGCACGTGAGCTTCGGCAGTCACAACCTGCTGGCGCCGGCGCCCAGGCGCGAGCACTACGACCTGGTCCTGCTGCGCAACGTCCTGATCTACTTCGACGAGGACAACCAGCAGCGCATCCTGGGCCAGGTCCGCGGCGCCATGCGCGCCGACGCCCGCCTGATCCTGGGCGAGCAGGAGTCGATCACCCGCCTGAACACCCCGTTCGAATTCGAACAAGCCCACGTCTATCGCATCGCAGGAGGCCAAGCATGAACGCGCAACTGATGTCCCCGAGCATGACCATCCCGGCGCCCCTGGCCACGGCGCGCGCCATGCGCCACATGCCGCGCCCCCGTCCGGACGCGGCGCACACGCGCCACGTGTGGACCGGCCAGCTCGAAGTGGCCGAGGGCGACCAGGTGCTGACCGCGCTGCTGGGTTCCTGCGTGGGCATCGGCATGATCTGGAAGGACCGCGGCCGCTGCGGCCTCGCGCACTGCTTCCTGCCCGAGGGCACGGGCATCGGCAATGCCGCCGCGCGCTACGTCAGCGCCGCCGTGCCGGCCCTGCTGGCGGCCCTGGGCGTCAAGCGCGAACAGTACGGCGAAGTCGACGTCGTCGTTGCTGGCGGCGCGCGCATGCTGCACCTGCCGGGCGGCGAGGGCGCCGTCGGCCGCCGCAATATCGCCGCCGCCCACGCGCAGCTGGCCGCGCGCGGCCTGAACGTCGGCTACGAGGACGTCGGCGGCAGCCACGGGCGCCGCCTGTCGATCGACTGCGACAGCCAGACCTGGTCGGTGGTGCGCGTCGGCATGGCCGAGGGAGCGTACGCGTGAACGCGGCGGTGCTGGCGGATCACATGGCGCCAGGCCTGGCTCCCGACGCGCTGGCCGCATCGGGCGAGGTGCGCCAGGCGCTGGCCGCCGCCGAGGCGGCGCGTGCCCTGAAGGCCGAGGCGCTGGCGCGCGCGGCCGGCATGGCGCTGTACGGCAGCTTCTGGCTGGGCGGCCAGGAGTACGCGCTGGACGCCGCCTGCATCCGCGAAGTGGTCGGCATGCCGGAGCGCATCACGCGCCTGCCGCTGTCGCCCGCCTGCCTGGAAGGCATCTTCACGCTGCGCGGCAGCGCGATCCCGATGATCAACCTGGCGCGCGTGTTCGACCCGGACGCGCCGGCCGCCGGCCTTGAGCAGCGTGTGGCCATCCTCGAACACGAGGAAGTGCTGGTCGGACTCGTGTTCGATGCGACCGGCGAAGTGCTGCGCGTGCGGCCGGAACAGCGCACGACGCTCGCGTATGCGACTGCGGGCGCCGCTGCCGTGCTGGCCGGCGCATTGACGCTGGACGGCGGCAAGCGCCTGGTGCAGCTGCTCGATCCGTCCGCGCTGATCCGCATCGACAACGTGCCGCAGGTACGCGCCCAGAGCGCCGCCCGCGACGCCGAGCGACTGCGTTTCCTGCGCCGCGCCCAGGGCCGCAAGGCGCTGGCGTTCCGCGCCGGCGGCATGGCGTTCGCGATGGCGATCGACGCCGTGCAGGAAATCATCCGCGTGCCGGAACTGCGTTCGTCCGTCATGCTGGGCAATCTGTGCAAGGGCTGGTTCGACCTGCGCGGCACCGTGGTCGGCGCCGTCGACCTGGGGGCGCTGCTGCAGTGCGCGCCGAACCCGGACGTGCGCGAGGAAGACCGCCGCGTGATGATCGTGCGCGCCGGCACCGATCTATTGGGCTTGCTGGTCGACGGCGTCGACGACATCCGCCCGTATTTCGATGCCGACGTCCTCGCGATCCCGATGCTCGGCACGCGCCGCGCCGCGATGTTCCGTGGCGTGCTGCCGAACGCCGAGAAGGGCGACGCCCTGTTCCTGGACCACGCCCACCTGTTCTCGGAAAGCGAAGTGGCCGAGATCTGCGCCGGCCACCGCCGCCTGTACCAGCACGAGCTGGACGCGGCGCCGGGCCGCCACGGCGCGAAGAACGGCCGCCGCCAGGTCTATCTGGCGTTCACGCTGGAGACGGGCTGGGCGACCGACATCGGCCAGGTGCGCGAGATCGTCGCCTTCGACGGCGCGATGACGCGCCCGCCCGGCATGCCGGACTGCGTGCACGGCATGATGCAGCTGCGCCAGCAGATGATCTGCGTGATCGACCTGCGCCGCATGTACGGCATGCCCGCCCAGGAATGCGCCGACGCGGCTGCGGAAGGCGAGCGCCGCGTGCTGGTGCTGGACCATGGCGACGAGCGCTACGGCGTGATCGTCGACCGCGTCGACAGCATCCTGTCGCTGCCGGACAGCCAGCGCCGCCCGTCGCCGGCCTTACTGCGCCTGAATGGCCCGGACGATATGCGACGCGATGCGGGTGAAGTGCTGGAGGTGCCGGGCGAGGAGGGCAAGGATACCGTGCTGACCTTGTTCGACAAGGGCCGGTTCCTGGAGACGCTCAAGGGGCATTTGAACGGCTGAAGCGGATTGTATACAACACCGCTAACCTAGAAACCGTCATCCCCGCGCAGGCGGGGATCCATGCCGAGCCTGAATGGCACGCAACGTATGGATCCCCGCTTTCGCGGGGATGACGTTTCCTGGGTTGCGGAATGTTGCGCATATATCGACACCGTCGCCCCTGCGCAGGCAGGGGCCTAATTTCGCGAACGAATCACGGAAATTGGGCCCCTGCCTGCGCAGGGGCGACGGCGTGCTAGAACAGCTGCAGCACATTCGCCCCGATCTTCGGATCTTCCTTCCGCTCCAGCCGCTGCGGATGCACGGTCAAGGTCACCTCCAGCGATCCCTTGCCCACCGTGAGCGCCAGCAGGTGCCCGCCCACCACCGAGAAGTCCTTGCCGCCTCCGACGCCGTGCGCGTGCAGCGACGGTTTCCCATCCTTCCAGGCCAGCGTGCCCGTGATGCCCGCCATCTCGCGATTCTCGAACGTGGCCGGGTCGTAGTCCTTCTTGCCGAAGTCGTAGAAGCCGAACGTGACGCTGCCGGCAAAGCCGAACGCCGTCAGGCTGGCCGACGTCAGCTGCTCGGCCGTGGCCAGGCGCTCCAGTTCCGCGAACAGGTCGTCGCCCTCGGTCAGCACCATCAGGTAGCCCGTGTGGGTGCGCAGGTATGTCGGGTTCGCCGCCATGTCAGTGCATCCTCGCCGGGTCCCGGGTACTGGCCGTCTTCTCGATGACGATGTCGATCGACTTGGCGGCGGGGACCTTGCTTTCCTTGGCGTAGTGCCACAGCGGGATCAAGGGATTCAGTTCCGGGTAGTAGCCGGCCACGCAGCCGGCCGGCACCGGGAATTCGATCACGCGCAGCGCTTCGACGCGGCGCGTCACGCCGTCGTCGACGGCCGTCGATGCCGTCACCAGGTCGCCGTCGGCCAGGCCGCGGGTGTCCATGTCCTCGCGCGCCATGAACAGCACGTCGCGCCGCTCGGTGCCGCGGAAGCGGTCTTCCAGGCTGTAGATCGTCGTGTTGAACTGGCCGTCGCTGCGCACGGTGAACAGGCGCAGCGCGTCCGGGCGGGACGGCATGTCGGGATCGGCCACGAGGCCGTCGGGCGTCGTGAAGTTGGCTTTCTTCGTTTCCGTCTCCCAGACGCGGCGCACGGCCGCCAGCGGCTTGCGGAAGCCGCCGGGCGTCCACATACGCGCGTTGAAGTCGTGAAAGATGTCCGGATACGTCTCGGCGATGGCGTCGCGGATGCGGCCGTAGTCGGCAACCCAGGCATCCCAGTCCAGGCGCGGATTGGGCGGCAGCAGCGCCTTGGCGATGCCGGCGACGATGGCCGGCTCCGACAGCAGCGTGTCGGCGGCCGGCTCGGCGCGGCCGCGTGATCCATGCATGAAGGCGGTCGAATCCTCCATCGTGACGGCCTGCTCGCCGCCTTGCTGGCGGTCGATCTCGATGCGGCCCAGGCAGGGCAGCAGGTAGGCGTCGCGGCCGTGCACGAGGTGGCTGCGATTGAGCTTGGTGGCGATGTGGATCGTCAACGGCACGTCGCGCCACGGCTGCTCCATCTGGCCGTGGTCGGGGACGGCGCGCACGAGGTTGCCGCCCAGGCTCACCAGGGCCTCGACCTTGCCGTCGCGGATCGCCTCGCAGGCTTCGATCGTGTTCATGCCCTTGTCGCGCGGCGGCTCGAACCCGTATTGCTCCTTCAGCTTGTCCAGCGGGACCAGCTCCGGCTTCTCGCTGATGCCCACGGTGCGCTGGCCCTGCACGTTGGAGTGGCCGCGCACGGGGCAGATGCCGGCCCCCGGCTTGCCGATATTCCCGCGCAGCAGCAGCAGGTTCACCAGCATCTGCACGTTCTCCACGCCGTTGCGGTGCTGGGTCACGCCCATGCCGTAGACGACCATGCAGGCCTTGGCGCGCATGTATTCGCTTGCCGCTTCCTCGATCTGGATCCGCGGCAGGCCGCTTTCGCGTTCGATTTCGTCCCACGGCGTGGCCCGTGCCTTGGCCGCCAACTCCTCGAAGCCGTGCGTATGCTCGGCGATGAAGGCGGCATCCAGCACGCGCGTGCCGCCGTCCGCGAGGGCCTCGTCGTCGGCCGCGATCACGGCCTTGCAGATGCCCATGATGGCGGCCAGGTCGCCGCCCGCCTTCAGCTGGTGGTACTGGGTGCTGATCGCTGTCTCGTGCCCCGTCAGCATCTCGGCCGGCGACTGCGGGTTGACGAAGCTGACGAGGCCGCGCTCGCGCAGCGGATTGAAGGTCACGATGGGGACGCCGCGCTTGCGCACCTCCTGCAGCTGGTGCAGCATGCGCGGGCTGTTCACGCCCACGTTCTGGCCGAAGAACAGGATGCAGTCGGTCGTCTCGAAGTCGTCCAGCGCGACGGTGCCCACGGGGACGCCCAGCGTCGCCTTCAGGCCCACCGAGGTGCTCTCGTGACACATGTTCGAGCTGTCCGGCAGATTGTTGTTGCCGTACATGCGCGCCAGCAGCGAGTACATATAGGACGTTTCCAGCGACGCGCGGCCCGAGCTGTAGAACACGACGTTCTTCGGATTGCATTGCTTCAGCTTGGCGCCGACCTCGGCGAAGGCCTGCTCCCAGCCGATCTCGACGTAGCGGTCCAGCGCGCTGTCCCAGCGCATCGGCACCGTCAGGCGGCCCGCATCCTCGAGTTCGTGGTCGTGCCACGATTCCAGTTCGCGCAGCGTATGGCGGGCGAAGAAGCCGGGGTCGACGCGCTTGCTCGTGATCTCCCACGCCGTCGCCTTGGCGCCGCTTTCGCAGAATTCGGCCGGATGCGGGTTGGCCGGCTTGGCCCAGGCGCAGCTGACGCACATGAAGCCGTCCGGCTTGTTCTGCTTGAGCAGCAGGGCGCCGCCCTCGACGGGCACGTGCTGCCTGAGCAGGATGTTGCTGACTTCCTTGATGGAGCCCCAGCCGCCGGCCGGAAGTGTCGGTTCATTGGTCTTGCTGCGTGTGTTCATGGTCGTCTCGCCGCCCTTGGATGAAATGATGTCGATATCGCATCACGGTAACCCAGCATCGCCGCGGCAGGCGCACGTGTCGGTTCGGCGCTTCACACGGCAAATTTGTCGATTTTGCGTGCGGCGGGGCACAGAAGGACGAGCGTTGACGGTTCATCATCGTTCCGACGATAGACGACAAGGCAACCAATGAACGCTCCCACGACCATCAACCCGCTCCCTTACCAGCCCGCCTTCGAGGTGCCGGAGGAAGACGAGGCCCAGACCACCTTCGAGCTGAAGGACACGATGCACCAGATCTCGGCCAAGACCTTCGAGGATGGCAACCGCGCGATCCGCAGCGTGCACGCCAAGACCCATGGCCTGCTGCTGGGCGAGCTGACGGTGCTGGACGGCCTGCCGCCGGCCTATGCGCAGGGGCTGTTCGCGAAAGCGGCGACCTATCCGGCGGTGGTGCGCCTGTCGACCACGCCGGGCGACATCCTGCCCGACGACGTCTCGACCCCGCGCGGCATGGCCGTCAAGGTGATCGGCGTGCAGGGCGAGCGCGTGGAGGGCAGCGAGGGCGACGTCACCCAGGACTTCGTGACGGTGAACGGTCCCGTGTTCAGCGCGCCGACCGCCAAGAAATTTGCCGGCAATGCCAAGCTGCTGGCGTCGACCACGGACAAGGCGCCGAACCTGAAGCGCCTGTTCTCGGCCGTGGCGCGCGGCACCGAGAAGGCCATCGAGGCGGTGGGCGGCGAGAGCGCGACGCTGAAGGCCCTGGGCGGTCACCCGGAGACGCACCCGCTGGGCGAGACCTTCTTCAGCCAGGTGCCGATCCTGTACGGTCCGTACATGGCGAAGGTGCAGATCGCGCCCGTGGTGCCGGAACTGACGGAACTGAAGGACGCACCGGTTGACCTGACCGACAAGCCGGACGGCCTGCGCGACGCCGTGGTCGGCCACTTCGCCGCCAAGGGCGGCGAATGGGAAGTGCGCATCCAGCTGTGCACGGACATCGACAAGATGCCGATCGAGGATGCATCGAAGGAATGGCCGCAGGACGAGAGCCCGTACGTGACGGTGGCGCGCCTGCGCGCGGCGCCGCAGCAGGCGTACAGCGAGGAACGTGCGCGCCGCATCGACGAAGGCATGCAGTTCAATCCGTGGCATGCGCTGGCTGCGCATCGCCCGCTGGGTTCCATCATGCGGGTGCGCAAGGAAGTGTACGCGATGTCGAAGCGCTTCCGCGCGGAGCGCAACGGCGTGCCGGTCGTCGAACCGAAGGATATCGAAGCGCTCAAGGGCGCATGACACTAGAAAGGAGTATCACCATGTTCAAGCAAATGATCTCGGGCGCCGCTCTCGCGGCCACCATGCTGGCCGGCGGCGCCGTACAGGCGCAAAGCCATTCGACCACCAATATGGCGAATCCGCCGCAGGCCGCGTCGGACACCAAGCCGGGTACCAAGGCCACCCCGGGCCTGACCGCTACCGCGGACCGCCAGGATGCGACCAACCAGTCGAGCAACAAGCCGAACGGCGAGTGGAAACCGCCGGTGCGCACGCCCTACGACGACAAGGGCAAGGTACGCAACGACATCAGCGCCGCGCAGGCCGGCAACGAAGCCAAGGAAACGATGCAGGCCGATCCCTCGGAACGGCAGGTCGATCCGGTGCAGCGCCGGGCGCTGGACGTCTCGGCGAAGGGCAAGCAGTAAGGGAGCAGTAAGGGTAGGGAGAGGGGCGGAAGGCAGAAAGAGTCGAACTTACAGGAGAGCGGCTGACGCCCCCCACCGGGTTTGAAGCCCGGCCCCATCACCGGATGAGAATGCCTTCCAAGTACGTCGTTCCCGCGCAGGCGGGAATCCAATGCAGCGCAGCCGGCACATCGAACTTGGGTCCCCGCCTGCGCGGGGACGACGATCGGGTCAGCCGTGCCAGCTGACGTTCGGCCGCACCATGTGGCTGTTGCGGACGCGGCGAGTATAGCCGACGCGGTCGAAAAACTCCAGGATCTGGATGGCGCGCTTGCGCCCCAGGCCCGTCGCGTCGCGGAAGCTCGCGGCCTGCGCTTCCGGCAGCTCGCCCACCACGCGCGCCAGCTCGGCCAGCGGCGCGGGATGGTAGAACAGATCCTTCACCACCTGGTTCACCTGGCCGGCGCGCGCCAGCTTGCGCAGCAGCTGGCGCACGGCGTCTTCCTGCAGGCCGAATTCCTTCGCCAGGTCGCGCACCCAGGGCGGATCGAAGCGGCCCTTCTCGAGCGCCGGCAGCAGCAGGGCGGCGGCGCGCTGGTCGGCTTCCGACAGCGCCACGCTATGTCCCGGCAGGTGCAGGCTGTGGCCGGTGCGCGCGATGGTGCCGGCGTCCAGCATGCGCGCCGTCACGCCCGTCCACAACGCGTCGCTCGCGTCGGGCGCGGCGATCCGTTTCAGCCGCCACAGTTCGGGTCCGGCCTCGTCCGGATGCCGTGCGTGGAAGTCTTCCAGCGCCGCCAGCACCCGCGCTTCGAGCGGCGCCAGCGTCGCCGGGTCGATCAGCAGCGTGTCGCCGCCGGCGATGGGCAGGTGCAAGGTCTGCGCCGGCAGGGCGAGATCGTCCAGCGGCCGCTGCGCCAGGCGCACCAACGCGCCGCCTTCCAGTCCCGACGGACCGGCCGCGACGAGCGCCGCGGCGTCGCCGCCGGCGACGAAGCCAGCCAGTGCATCGAGCCAGGCCAGCCGCGCCGCGCTGCGCCGCCGCCGCGGTGCACCGAACGGGTCGAGCACGAGGCCGCCGCCGATGGTCTGCGTGGCCTGGGCATTGCGTACGACGAAGCGGTCGCCCGGCACGGCGTGCAGCGGCGCGTCGAACACGATCTGCACGCGGCCGCGCCGGCCCGGCTGCAGCGTGTCCTCGTCGAGCGGTACCACGTGGGCCGTGCGGTGGGCGGCGCCGATGTGCACGTGCAGCGGGCTCCAGGCCTTCAGCGCGGCGCCGGCATCCTGCAGCAGCGTCAGTTCCGCGTCGATGCGCTCCGAGCACGCGGCCATGCGCGGATCGACGATCCAGCTGCCCCGCTCGATGTCATCCTTGCCGACGCCGGCCAGGTTCAGCGCGAGCCGCTGGCCGGCCTGGCCCTGCTGCGCGGCGCGGTTCTGGGCATGGATGGCGCGCACGCGCGCCTCGCGGCCGCTTGGTGCCAGCGTGACGGTGTCGCCGATGGCGACGCTGCCCGCCAGCGCCGTGCCGGTGACGACCGTGCCCTGGCCCGACAGCGTGAACACGCGGTCCACGCCGAGGCGGAACAGGCGTGCCTCGTCGCGCGCGGGGAGGGCCAGCTCCAGGCCATGCAGGTGGGCCAGCAGGGCGGCCACGCCGGGATCGCCCGGCACCGTGGCGGCGGTGCGGAACACGGGGGCGCCCGCGAACGGCGTCGCCGCCAGCAGGTTGGCGATGTCACGTTCCACCGCGGCGATGCGTTCGCCGTCGGCGCGGTCCGTCTTGGTCAGCGCCACCACGCCGCGGCGCACGCCCAGCAGGTCGAGGATGGCCAGGTGTTCGAGCGTCTGCGGCATGATGCCGTCGTCGGCGGCCACCACCAGCAACGCCACGTCGATGCCCGTCACGCCGGAGGCCATCGTGCGGATGAATTTCTCGTGGCCCGGCACGTCGATGACGCCCAGCACGCGCCCGTCCTCGCTCGGCAGGTAGGCGTAGCCCAGCTCGATCGAGATGCCGCGCGCCTTTTCTTCCTTCAGGCGGTCCGTATCGACGCCCGTCAGGGCGCGCGTCAGCGTGGTCTTGCCGTGGTCGATGTGTCCTGCGGTACCGACGATCATGCGTTCAAATCTGCTTTCGGTTGGTTCGGTTGGTTCAGCTGCGCCAGTTGGGTCAGGAAGCCGTCGCGCTGGCGGTCTTCCAGACAGCGCAGGTCCAGCCACAGCGTATTGTCAGCGATGCGGCCGATGACGGGACGCGGCAGTGCGCGCAGACGGCGTTCCAGCACGCCCAGCGGATTGCCCTTCACGCCGGCGGCGGCGCGCACGGCCAGGCCGTAGCTGGGCAGGCGGTCGACGGGCAGGGCTCCGCTGCCGATCTGGCTCGTGACCGGCTCGGCGGCGACGACGTAGCCGCCGCCCACCGCATCCTGGAACGGCGTCAGCAGCGCCTCGGCCGCCGCCTTCATGGCGCCGGCCGGGCGCGTGAGCAGGCGCAGCGTGGTCAGGCGCTCCGGCAACAGGTCCGGCGCCCGGTACAGGTTCAATACCGGTTCGAGCGCGGCCAGCGTCAGCTTGGAGACGCGCAGCGCCCGTTTCAACGGATTCTTCTTGATGGCGGCCACGAGGTCCTTGCGGCCGGCGATGATGCCGCACTGCGGACCGCCCAGCAGCTTGTCGCCGCTGAAGGTGACGAGGTCGGCGCCGGCGGCGATGGTTTCCTTCACCGTCGTCTCGTGCGGCAGGCCCCAGCGCTCCAGGTCGACGAGCGTGCCGCTGCCCAGGTCGACGGCCAGCGGGATGCCCCGTTCGCGCGCCAGCGGCGCCAGCTCGGCCACCGTCACTTCCTTGGTGAAGCCCGTGATCGCGTAGTTGCTGGCATGGACCTTCATCAGCATGGCCGTTTGCGGCCCGGCGAATTCGGCGTAGTCCTTCAGGTGCGTGCGGTTGGTCGTGCCCACTTCGCGCAGGGTGGCGCCGGCGCGCGCCATGATGTCGGGGATGCGGAAGGCGCCGCCGATCTCGACCAGCTCGCCGCGCGAGACGACCACTTCGCGCCCGTTGCCGAGCGCGTTGAGCATCAGCAGCACGGCCGCGGCATTGTTGTTGACGATGGTGACGGCTTCGGCGCCGGTCAGTTCGCGCAACTGTTCCTCGACGAGGTTGTCGCGGTCGCCGCGCGCGCCCGTCTCGATGTCCCATTCCAGGTTCATCGGCCATTGCAGCGCGTCGACGACGGCCTGCACGGCCGCGTCGGGCAGCAGCGCGCGTCCCAGGTTCGTGTGCAGCACGGTGCCCGTCAGGTTGTAGACGGGACGCAGCTTCGATACGTTGGCGGCGCGCAGGCGCTGGGCGAGGCGCTCCAGCAGCGCCGCGGGCGACGCGTCGGCCGCCTCGCCCGCGAGCAGGCGCGCGCGGGTGGCGTCGAGCACGCCGCGCAGGGCGGCCACGGTCTGCTCGCGGCCATATTCGGCCAGCAGCGGCGCGCAGGCCGCGTCGTCGAGCAGCACGTGCACCGCGGGCAGGCGCAGCCCGCTTGGCGCGGAACCCGGCGCGGAACCCGGCACCCGAGACGTCATGCGCCTTCCTTCAACCACAGCAGCGGATTGCCGCTGGCACGCGCATAGCCGGCTTCGGAGACGAGCACGTCCAGCATCATGCTGGCCAGGTCGTCGGCCACCGGCTCGACGTGGAAATCGTGTTCCTGGTTGAAGATCTTGCGGTAGGTGCCGCAGTCGTCGCAGGTCTCGGCGCGCGCGACCTTGGTCGGATCGTTGGCCTTGTCGAGCGTCTTGCCTTCCTTGGCGGCCGCCTTGTTCTCGGCCACGGGGTCGGCGTGCTTGTCGACCAGGCCCTGGTAGGCGACCTTGGCCGTCGATTCGCAGTGCGAGCATTTCACGCGCACCATATGCCATTCGGACTCGCACACGCTGCAATGCAGGTAGCGGTAGCCCTGCGACTGGCCTCCGATGCGCACGACGCTGGCGACCGGATGCGAGCCGCACACGGGGCACAGCGTGCCGGTGACGAGCGGCTGGGCCCAGGCCGGATCCAGCTGGCCGGCCATGAGGCTCCACGTCACCTGCAGCGCGGCGGCGACGAACGGCGCGCGCAGCGGATCGGCGCCTTCGTCGAAGGTGCCGAGGATGGCGTCGGCGATGCCTTCCAGCTCGGCGCCTTCGGTGGCGCGCAGGGTGTCCAGCGCGGCGGCCAGCTGCGGCGGCGCGTCCTTGGCGGCGGCCAGCGCGTCCAGCAGGCGGGCGAAGACGTCGCGCCAGGCGGCCGGGCGGGCGCCGGTGGCCGGCAGCGGCGGCATATTGTGTTCGTGCGCGAGCGCCATCGACGATTCGTCGGGCAGCGGCACGCCGTCGCGACCCAGGTCGGCGACGACCTTGGCCTGGGCATCGGCGACGGCCGCCATCAGCGCCAGGTAGCCGCGCAGCGATTCGTCGACCGGGATGCCGTGCACGTTGCCGGCGGCAAGGTTGCGCAGGCGCTCGGCGCGGGCAGGGAACAGGGAGGCCGGGTGCGGCAGCAGCAGGCGCGGGATGGCGTTATGGTCGAGCGATTCGATTTCGCCCGGTTGGAGCAGACGTTGTACCAAGATAATCTCTACAAATGAAAAAGGCCGGGTCGCCTCGGCGGACCCGGCCTATTTTAGATCAATGACGTGCTGCGTGTCAGTGACCGCTCTTTTCTCCGCCTTTCATGACGGCATCGAACCACTTCGGATGGTGCTTGCGCGCCCAGCCGTAGGTGACGGTGCCGCGCACCATGGCGCCGATCGAGCCCTTGATCCACAGGCCGGCATAGATGTGCACGATGATGGCCATGATGATCACGAACGCGAAGAACGCGTGCAGCAGCGACGAGAAGCGGCGCAGGCCGATCGGGAAGAAGGCCGAGAAGTACTCGCGCCAGATCACGATGCCCGACAGCAGCAGGGCGATCATGCTGACGATCAGCACGAAGAACAGCAGCTTCTGGCCGGCATTGTACTTGCCGATCCTGGGCAGCTTGTCCTCGCGGTTGGCGAGCACGTCGTCGATCTGCTTGAGCCACTGCTTGTCGCCTTCTTCGAAGCGGTTGTGGCCCCACATGCGGATCGCCAGGAAGGCGAACGACACGAACATCACGATCCCGAAGAACGGGTGCAGGATGCGGGTCCACTGGCCGCCGCCGAACAGCGCGGCCATCCAGGCCGTGGCCGGATGGAACATGGCCAGGCCGGACAGCGCCAGCAGGATGAAAGCAATCGCGGTGATCCAGTGGTTGCTGCGCTCGTTCGCCGAATAGCGCTGGATGAGCGGGTGGCCGTCCTTATCATGCTTCATGCTTCTCTCCCTTCAGCTTGCGCGCCTCGTGCAATGCCTCGGCTTCTTCTTCCTTGCTGACCTCGTTCGGACCGACGCGGCTGTAGTGGAACCAGCCGGCCAGTGCCGCAGCGGCCATGCCCAGCAGGGCCAGCGGCTTGGTGACGCCCTTCCACAGACCGACCATCGGGCTGATGGACGGGTCCTTGGCCAGGCCGTGGTACAGCGCCGGACGGTCCGCATGGTGCAGCACGTACATGACGTGCGTGCCGCCCACGCCTGCCGGGTCGTACAGGCCGGCGTTCTCGAAGCCCCGTTCCTTCAGGTCCTCGATGCGCTCCGCGGCGTGCTGCTTCATGTCCTCCTTGGTGCCGAACACGATGGCGCCGGTCGGGCAGGTCTTGACGCAGGCCGGTTCCTGGCCGACGGCCACGCGGTCCGAGCACAGGGTGCACTTGTAGGCGCGGTTGTCTTCCTTCGAGATGCGCGGAATGTTGAACGGGCAGCCGGTGACGCAATAGCCGCAGCCGATACAGTTTTCCTCGTGGAAGTCGACGATGCCGTTGTTGTACTGCACGATCGCGCCGGGCGACGGGCAGGCCTTCAGGCAGCCCGGCTCTTCGCAGTGCATGCAGCCGTCCTTGCGGATCAGCCACTCGAGGTCGCCATTGTCCTTCTCGACTTCCGAGAAGCGCATGACGGTCCACGAGTGCGGCGACAGGTCCAGCGGATTGTCGTACACGCCGGCGTTGAAGCCGACGTCGTCGCGCAGGTCGTTCCACTCCATGCAGGCGGTCTGGCAAGCCTTGCAGCCGATGCATTTCGAGACGTCGATCAGCTTGGCGACCGACCCCGTTACCGGGGAGCGGGTCGTCGGCGGCTGGACGGTGGTAGCGGAAACCCGCTTGATATCCAAAGATTGTAATGCCATATCAATATCTCCGCCGTTATGCCTTCTCGACCTTCACGAGGAAGGACTTGAATTCCGGCGTCTGCGAGTTGCCGTCGCCTACCGCTGGGGTCAGGGTGTTGGTGAGGTAGCCAGGCTTGGTCAGGCCCTTGAAACCGAAGTGCAGCGGGATACCGATGGTGAAGGTCTCCTTGCCGTCGATGTTCAGGGCGCGAATGCGCTTGGTCACGACCGCCTTTGCCACGATCTGGCCGCGCTTCGAACTCACTTTCACGGTCTGACCCGTCGATACGCCGATCTGGGCCGCGTGCTTTTCGCCGATCTCGACGAACTGCTCGGGCTGGATGATCGCGTTCAGGCGGGCATGCTTGGTCCAGAAGTGGAAGTGCTCGGTCAGGCGATAGGTCGTCGCCACGATCGGGAACTCCTCGTGCGTGCCGAACTGGGCACGATCGCCCGGGAACACGCGTGCCCCAGGATTCGACGTCGCCATCTTGTTCTTCGGGTGCATCGGGTTGTAGCCCAGCGGGTTCTCGAACGGCTCGTAGTGCTCGGGGAACGGACCTTCGTTCATCATGCCGCGGGCGAAGAAACGCGCCACGCCTTCGGCATTCATGATGAACGGGTTCATGCCGTTCGCCGGATCCTCGTCCAGCTTGAAGTCCGGCACGTCCGGGCCGCTCCAGGTGGTGCCGTTCCAGGCCACCAGCTTGCGCTTCGGATCGAAGGGCTTGCCCTTGGTGTCGGCCGAGGCACGGTTGTACAGCACGCGGCGGTTCGCCGGCCAGGCCCAGGCCCAGTTCAGCGTATTGCCGATGCCGGTCGGGTCGCTGTTGTCGCGACGGCCCATCTGGTTACCGGCCTGGGTCCACGAACCCGCGAAGATCCAGCAGCCCGAGGTGGTGCTGCCGTCGTCGCGCAGCAGCGAGAAGCTGGCCAGCTGTTCGCCCTTCTTGGCCAGCACCTTGGTCGGATCCTTCGGATCGGTGACGTCGGCCAGCGCCTTGCCGTTGAACTCCATCGCGAGTTCTTCCGGTTGCGGGCTGAACGGCTGTGCGTACGGCCAGGTCAGGTTCAGGATCGGGTCCGGGAACTTGCCGCCTTCGGTCTGGTACAGCTTCTTCATGCGCAGGAAGATGCCCGACATGATTTCCAGGTCACTCTTGGCCTTGCCCGGCGGCTCGGCGCCTTGCCAGTGCCACTGCAGCACGCGCGACGAGCTCACCAGCGAACCGCGTTCTTCCGCGAAGCAGGTGGTCGGCAGGCTGAAGACTTCGGTCTGGATCTTGGACGGATCGGTGACGTTGAACTCGCCGAACGATTTCCAGAACTCGGCCGTCTCCGTTTCCAGCGGATCCATGATGATCAGCCACTTCAGCTTCGACAGCGCTTCCAGCGTCTTCTGCTTGTTCGGCGCGGACGCCAGCACGTTGAAGCCCTGGCAGATATAGCCGGTCATCTTGCCTTGGTGCATCAGCTCGATGGCCTGCAGCAGGTCGTACGGCTTGTCCAGCTTCGGCAGGTAGTCGAACGCGAAGTTGTTTTCCTTCGTGGCGGCATCGCCCCACCAGGTCTTCATGAACGAGACGTGGAACTTCTTGTAGTTGCTCCAGTAGCTCAGCTGGTTCGGACGCAGGGGCTTCGGTGCACGCGCGGCGATGTAGCCATCGAAGTCCTGTTCGGCTTCGAACGGCAGCGTCATGTAGCCCGGCAGCAGGTTCGACATCAGGCCGAGGTCGGTCAGGCCCTGGATGTTCGAGTGGCCGCGCAGCGCGTTCATGCCGCCGCCGGCGATGCCGATGTTACCCAGCAGCAGCTGCACCAGTGCGCCCATGCGCAGGGTCTGCGCACCGGTCGAGTGGTGGGTCCAGCCCAGCGCGTACAGGATGGTACCTGCGCGGCCCGGCACGGCGGTCGAGGCCAGTGCCTCGGCAACCTTCTGGAACTGCTCCGGCGACACGCCGCAGACCTTCTGCACCATCTCCGGCGTATAGCGCGAGTAGTGCTTCTTGAACAACTGGTAGACGCAACGCGGATGCTGCAGGGTCGGATCGACCTTGGCGTAGCCGTCCTCGCCCATCTCGTAGTTCCAGCTCGACTTGTCGGCGTACTTGCCGGCCTTGGCGTCGTAGCCCGAGAAGATGCCGTCGTCGAACGCGAAGTCTTCGCGGACGATGAAGGACATGTCGGTGTAGTTGGCGACGTATTCGTGCTGGATCTTGTCGTTCGTGATCAGGTAGTTCGCGATCGCGCCCAGGAATACGATGTCCGTGCCGGTACGCGTCGGGACATAGTAGTCGGCGACGGACGCAGTACGGGTAAAGCGTGGATCGACCACGATCAGCTTGGCCTTGTTATGTGCCTTCGCTTCGGTGACCCATTTGAAACCACAAGGGTGAGCTTCGGCGGCATTACCGCCCATAACCAGAATCACGTCGGCATTCTTGATGTCGACCCAGTGATTCGTCATCGCTCCACGGCCAAACGTCGGGGCAAGACCTGCCACCGTCGGACCGTGTCAAACACGCGCTTGGTTATCGAATGCCAGCATCCCCAGGGAACGGATGGTCTTGTGGGTCAGGTACCCGACCTCGTTGCTTGCGGCCGAAGCGGCCAGCATGCCCGTGGTAAGCCATCGGTTGACGGTCTTGCCGTCCTCGGTCTTTTCGATGAAGTTCGCATCGCGGTCTTCCTTCATCAGCTTGGCGATGCGGTCCAGCGCCTGGTCCCACGAGATCGGGGTCCACTCGCTGCTGCCCGGCTTGCGCACCTTCGGCTCGGTCAGGCGGCTGGGGCTGTGGATGAAGTCGATCAGCGAGGCGCCTTTCGGGCACAGCGTGCCGCGGTTGACCGGATGGTCCGGGTCGCCTTCGATGTGGATGATCGAGGCCGCGGCGTTTTTCGCGCCGTCACCCAGGCCGTACATCAGGATGCCGCAACCGACGGAGCAGTAGGGGCAGGTATTGCGCGTCTCGGTAGTGCGGGCCAGCTTGTACTGACGGACTTCGGCGAGTGCCGTAGCCGGAGCAAAGCCAAGCACCGCAAGGCTCGAGCCCGCGATGGTAGCACCTGTTACCCGAAGGAACTGGCGCCTTGACATTTGGTTCATGAATAAGTCCTTCTAACGGGAAAATATTGCTGCTGGAGTGTAACACTCCGTCCCTTTTTGATGAATGCTAAAATGAGTGTCCGCCGCGCTTCTTTACCCAAAATACGTAGTTTCCACAACACTTCTTGTAGGACTATGTCTCACTGGGATCATGAAAATTGACGAACCTCATAACGCATACAGAACGGAATGTTACTCCGGATTCCGACTTCCCGCTGACCTCGGCACCTCGGCAAGTGTTGCGTATGCGCAGCGGAACCCTATCCGAGGTCCAGGACCAGGTCGTCGACGAGGTTCCCGTGGCCCTCGTTTATAACGGGATATCGCATGCAGTGATGATGGCCACGCCGGCCGACCTCGAAGAATTCGCCCTCGGCTTCTCCCTCAGCGAAGGCCTCATCGCCCACCCTGGCGAGTGCTACGGCATCGAGGTCGAGCACGGTCCGGCCGGCCTGTCGGTCGAGCTGGAGATCGCCAGCTCGGCGTTCATGGCCCTGAAGGAACGCCGTCGCACCCTGGCCGGAAGGACGGGCTGCGGCCTGTGCGGCGTGGACAGCCTGGACCAGGTCTGCCGGCCGCTGCCGACGCTGGCGCCAGCGCGCGGCTTCCACGCCGGCGGGGTGCGGCGCGCACTGGGCGCGATCGGCGCCGAGCAGGAACTCACGCGCCTGACGGGTGCCGCCCACGCGGCCGCCTGGTGCGGGATGGACGGCACCCTGCGCATCGTGCGCGAGGACGTCGGCCGCCACAATGCCCTCGACAAGGTGATCGGCGCGATGGCCCGCGGCAAGGCCGACCCGGCCGACGGTTTCCTCCTCATCACGAGCCGCGTCAGTTTCGAGATGGCGCAGAAGGCCAGCCTGGCGGGCGTCTCCGCCCTGGTCGGGATGTCGGCGCCGACGCTGGCGGCCGTCGAACTGGCCGAGCGGGCAGGGATGACGCTGCTGGCGTTCGCGCGCGGGGACAATTTCGTGTGCTACACGCATGCCGAACACCTCGGGCTTGACGTGCAGGACTAGGTGTCAGCCGGCGGTTGCAGCTTGCATCGATTTTTTCGATGTAATTATCCGATAAACTCCGATTCATTCAGACCGGCTTTGTCGCTATGCTTCGCCGGGGCAAACACGGTTGCATGGGGCGCCGGCTTGGCCAAAGAATAACGATCCTCAGGAAAAACATGCCGTACCGCTCCCTCGTGCCGCCGCTGCTGTTTGCCGCCGCGCTGGCCTTTCTGCTGCAGCACTTCGTCGGTTCGCTGGCCTGGGCCGGGCTGCTGGCCGTCATCACGTGGCCGCTGCACCGCCACCTGCTCGCGCGCGGCTGGCCGCGCATGGCCAGCGCCGCCACGCTGCTGTTCCTGCTGGTGACCTGCTTCGTCGGGCCGTCGATCCTCCTGATCAATGCGCTGGGCCACGAGCTGGCCGGCGTCGAGCGCCTGTTCGCCCAGGTGAACGAGACCGGCGTGCCGCCGCCCCCGTGGCTGCTGCAACTGCCGCAGGTGGCGCTGGAGCCGGCGCTGCAATGGTGGAACCAGCACCTGGCCGTGCCGGGCGGGCTGCGCACGCTGATCCGCAGCACGGTGGGCGACTTCCTGCCGCACATGACGGGGACGCTGCGCGCCTGGGGATCGACGATCCTCGCGAACGCGCTGTACCTGTTCCTGACGCTGCTCACGCTGTTCGTGCTCTACCTGCACGGTCCGGCCGTGGTGCGTCACGCGGACCGCGCCGGCATGCGCCTCATTCCCGCCCACTATCCCGTGTTCCGGCGCCTGCTGCCGCTGTCCGTGCGCGGCACGGCGCTGGGCCTGTGCTCGATCGCGCTGCTGGAGGGCATCGTGCTGGGCGCCGCCTACGCGATCGCCGGCGCGCCCGCGCCCGTGCTGCTGGCCGTGATCACGGGCTACCTGGCCCTGATCCCGGGCGGCGCCCCGCTGTCCTTCACGACGGTCTCGATCCTGCTGCTGGGGCAAGGCAATCCGGGTGCGGCGCTGGGCCTGTTCAGCTGGGGCGCCATCGAGCTGTTCATGGTCGATAAATTCATCCGGCCCAAGCTGATCGGGCACCGGGTCGACCTGCCGTTCCTGGCAGTGCTGTTCGGCCTGCTGGGCGGCGTGTCGACGATGGGCGTGCTGGGCCTGTTCATCGGGCCGTTCATGATGGCGGTGCTGTTCTGGTGGCTGCGCGACGGCGATGTCGACGTGGTCGAGGACGGCGTCGTGTCGAAACTGAAGGACAAGCACGCCGGCTAACACCTAAGGCAATCAAATGGAAATCCCGCTGAACTTTTCGATGCCGGAAAAGCAAAAGGCATTTTTAGACCATTTCAACGCCGCCTTGTGGGCCAATGCAGAGGATACCCGGGGACGGGCAGGCTTCTTAAAAGACGGCGGAAGCTTTACTTCGGTGCAGTGCACTCTAGTAAGTGCTCCTGGATCTTTAGAACTTGAGTGGACATTGTATCGTTCATCAACGGGCGAGCTGACACACCTGGTCGTCGAACCGATCGCTGGACCGGATACTGACTCGGGATGGAAAGAAGTTGCTTATAAATTCTTCACGTCGGTCTTGGCTTCTGCCTTTACTGATCGAAAAAAGAAATTTTCCTCAAGAACTCCTCTTTTTTACGTTGGACAGCATCTAGAAGGCGAGTATTGGCTTCCGGGATTTAGGTTGCCCCCGTGCTACCTAACGATGAATTCCCCTATCATATAGGGGCGGAGCGGGTTGTTTGTTTAGACCAAAACATTGAGGCAATAGATGGCTTAAACGCAGGGGCCCTAGCTGAGGTTTCAGCCCGAAAGTTCTCAGCAAGGCTGTCGTTCTTGATGGATACAGGACTTTATCTGCAGAGACAGCAGTTGCAGTGGGTTTCGCATACCTTGGATGGCGCGGTACAACCCAGCGTGAGAGCGCAGCGCTTTTTTCATCACGATTATCTTCAAGCAGATAAAATGCCGAAGAAAGGGAATGATGCACCTGCAGGCAAGTTCTCATTCTCATTATCTGATAAGTGGCAGTCTGGTTCTCCACTGCAGAGCCTGCCTAGAGAGACGCGCTTGTTCCTTCGGACAATTGATAAAGTGGATGCTACGATTACGGAAGCTTTCGATCGTTGTGCACGACTGTATCAAGTTGCCTTGATCTGTGGAAGATCGTTCCCCTCAGTAGGGCTTGCTTATCGCGTCGCCGCAGTCGAGGCGCTTAGCGCAGCGGATAGAACGTGCGACGGCTTCAGTGCTTTTATGCGGAAGTACGTGACGGCCGGAGCCGAAAATCAAGGGTTACTAGAATATCTTTATCGGGTCGCACGCTCGGCCCATTTTCATGCTGGTACTTTTCAGTTGGGTGAATTTTCGGCGCAACCCGGATACGAAGCCCTTATGGATATCGACAGGATTGCGATTGGGGCAAAACATAGATTGTGTTTTGAAATCACTCGGGAAGCGATTGCTAACTGGATGATGTCAATTCTTCCGCAACGCGACGATAAATAACGTTATAAGAAGTTCTGCCACTCCCTTAAAGTGCCGCAAGCATAGTGTTTAAAAACGGCGGCACGGCTTCGTGGGCCGTACCGCCGTCATGTCATGTCCGGACGCGTGGTCCCGGCGTGACGCGGTGCCGTCTTACAGCGAACGCAGGAAGGCCAGCAGCGCGTCGCGGTCCGTCTTCGACAGGCCGGCGAAGCGGTTGCGGGCGGCCGTGGCTTCGCCGCCGTGCCACATGACGGCTTCCGTCAGGTTGCGGGCGCGGCCATCGTGCAGGTAGCCGACGTTGGCGCTGTTGCCCATCACCTTGTCGGTATAGCCGATGCCCCACAGCGGCGCGGTACGCCACATATTGCCCTTGGCCTGGCCTTCGGCGAACTTGTCGGCCAGACCGTCGCCCATATCGTGCACCAGCAGGTCAGTGTACGGGTGGATGGTCTGGTTGCGCAGTTCGGCGAACAGGTGGCCGCTGCCCGTCTTCATCTCGGCCGTATGGCAGGCCGTGCAGCGCATGCCGTCGAACAGCTTGGCGCCGGCGGCGACTTGCGTCGGATCGACGCGGTGCTCGTCCAGCGGCGTCACGCCTTTCGGGAAGCCGCTGGCCAGGCTGCGCTGGGCCGGCACGGCGACCAGGGCCAGGTAGTGCGAGATGCGCTGCAGGTCGGCTTCCGCGATACCGGCTTGCGCACCGCCGGATGCGCAGGCGGCCGGGCCGTTCAGGCAGGCGCGGTTCGGGTAGATCGACGAGGTCACACCCATTTCCTGCAGCAGCGATTCGGCCGACTGGTGCCGCAGCGTCGCCTTCGATGCCTTCCAGCCGAAGCGGCCCAGGCGCACCGCGCCGTTTTCCGGATCGAAGACGAAGTTTGCCGCGCCCTTGACGCCGTCGGCGTCGGCCGTGGTGCGTACGCGCGCCAGGATGTCCGCCTCGGGCACGGCTTCCAGCAGGCCGATGCCGATCATCGGCTGGGCCGCGCGCAGCGAATAGATCGCCAGGGTCGGGCCTTCGAACGTCAGCGTCGGCTTGCGCAGTTCCACCGCCGTGCCGTCATTCAGCTTGACGGTCTGGCTCGTGAAGCCGCCCACGCGCACGCCGGTGCCCCAGTTGGCCTTGCCGTTGCCGGCGGCGCCGTTCATCTGGATCGCCGTGCCGTACTGCGGATGCGGTACCTGCTGGCCGTTCGCATCGAGCACGGCGGCACGCACGGCCATCATGTCGAGCTTCTGGTTCAGCGCCACGGGCGCCGGGCTGCGGCCGTTGTTGGTGTGGCAGGCGAAGCAGGACGACTGGTTGAAGTGGCCGCCCTGCAGGTTCGCCACCGGCAGGTACGGGTCGTTGCCCGGTTCGTTGTGGGCGCCGTTGGTGAAGTTCGCGTGGAACACGCGGCGGCCCTCGACGAAGCGCTGGATGTCCTGCATGCCGACGTTGTTGACCGGCTGCTGGAAGATGAACAGGGCATTGTCCGAGTAGTTGTACGACACCGAGGTCGTGCCGCCCGACAGCGCGGCGGCCGGGATCGGCGTCGAGTTCAGGCGCGGGAAGGTGCCGTACCAGGGCAGGATGCCTTTACCCATCACGTACATCAGTTCCGGGCCGTAGTAGCGGCTGCCGCCCTTGTCGCCGATGGCGCTCATGGCGCCGTCCTGGGCGAACATCGACGGGGCGATCTCGATCTCGTCGCCCGGCACCAGCGCGCGCGCCGGCACCGTCTTCCCGGTCGGGAAGCCGGTCGCATTCAGTTCGCCGTGCTGCGGATAGGCGACCAGCTTCATCGTGCAGCCGTTGTTGATGCCGTTGGCGCTGGTCATGACGCCGTCTGCCGGATAGGCCATCGGCTTGCAGGTCGGGATGTCGTTGTCGACCATCTGCGGGCCCGTCATCCAGCCGTAGTCGGTGACGTCCGGCGCATCCCAGCGGCGCACGAACACCGTCTGGCCCGGCTTCCACTCGACCTGGTTGTAGTTGTTGATGATCAGTTGCGGATTGGTGACGCCCTTGACCAGGCTGTTGTCGATGATCTCGAGGCCCCAAGTGCGGTTCTGGAAGTATTCCGGCACGAAGGTGAGGTAGTTGCCCGGACCCTTGTCCTTCGGCAGGCCGGTGGACAGGTCGACGGTGTCGTTGTCGCCGTAGCCGATTTCGTTCCAGGCTTCGCCGCGTTCGCGGCCGTGGCGCGCCATGGCACGCGCGCCGTAGCGGGTGACCAGGGTGCCGTCCGGCAGGCTGAACTGCAGCATCTCCGTCGCGCGGGATGCCGGCAGCGGGGTCATGCCGCTGCCGCTGGCCGGGAACTTGAAGGCCGAGGTCGCGTTGTTCGGCAGCGTGTTGTCGCTCCCCGGCGTCTTGAATTCGACTTCGAACAGCGAGTAGCCGTACTGGGTGGCGCGCGCGATGCCCTGCAGCTGGATGTAGCGCGCGTTGGCGTTCAGGTTCAGGATCTCCTCGGTGCCGCCGGTGCCATTGTTGACCAGGCGCAGGCGCGTCCAGGTCTGGCCGTCGTCCGACGCGCGCACTTCGTACTCCTTGCCGTACGCGTTTTCCCACACCAGCTTCATGTAGCCGACCGGCGTCTTCTGGCCGAAATCGAACGTGATGTAGGCGCCGTCCTCGGCCTTGCTGGACCAGCGCGTGGCGGACTTGCCGTCGATGGCCATGGCCGCGGCGTTGGCGGCATTTTCGACGGCCGACGAGAACGCGTTGACCGGCTTGACGGCCACGCCCGGCTTGGTCAGGTCGATGTCGCCCGGCAGCGGGTCCGGCGTCGTCGGATCGGTCGCGCTGGTGCCCGAGAACGCCTGGATCTCGAAGATCGAATAGCCGTACTGGCTCGAGCGCTTGAGGCCGTGCATGCGCAGGTAGCGGCCCTGGCCGTTGAGGTCGCTGAAGTCCTCGACGCCGCCGGCGCTGTCCGGCA
The DNA here is from genome assembly GCA_963529995.1 of uncultured Massilia sp. Lineage (GTDB taxonomy): Bacteria > Pseudomonadota > Gammaproteobacteria > Burkholderiales > Burkholderiaceae_D > Telluria. Next base: position 42,280 of record CAUSCY010000023.1, read on the forward strand.
CGGACTTGATCGTGGTCCAGTTGACCTTGTCATCGGACACCTGCAGCTCGTAGGCGAGCGCATGGGCGTTCTCCCAGTTGATGCGGACCCGGTTGACCTGCTTCGATTCGCCGAAGTCCAGCACCAGCGACTGGTCGTCCGTGAAGCCGCTGCTCCAGCGGGTCGTGTCGTCGTGGTCGACCGCCGCCTTGGCGGACAGGTCGCCCCGTTCCTCGCCCGTGGCGAAGACGTCGACCGGCGTCAACGCGGTTTCGGCCACCGCCATTTTGGCGGCCGTGCGGGCCATGCTGCCGGCCTGCGTGCCCGTATCGCCGGACCCCGAGCCGCAGGCAGCCAGCAGGGCGGTCATGGAGGCAAGGGATGCGGCGGCGAGGGCGAGGGGGACCCTGCGGGCGGTGCCGCTGCGTGGTTGCTGCTTGGTGTGATGCCGATATGGCATGTAATTCTCCCAGTGATGTGGTCTATTGCTTTGCTTGTCGACTTGCATCGTCGGCCATCGTGTCGCACCGCAGCTTCCTCTTTTCAACTTGCCAACAATGATGTTAGTATGATCACCATCATGTATAAGATGAAAATAAAAGCCGCGAAAGCGACTGTCCGGCCGTGTGTTTTCCGTCATCCGTGAGGATGCTTGCCCGCATTGGAATGCGTGTTTTACGCCCGCAGGCGCCGGTCCGTACCCCCTTGACGGGAACGGCCCGGCGCCTGCGGCGCGCCTATTGTCGTAAAGATGAGCTCAGCTTGGCGCACGCTAGTGCATGCAAGCCATGTATCCTTTGAATTTCTGTACGGCAATATTTCAGGGACGATATCTTTACAGCTATTGACTGTCAAGCATCCCCCCTCCAAAAGGACGAGCGTTCGCTTAATCGATGTGCAGCGCTTCGCTGCGCTGGCGAGGATTGTGCGTGGCGTCATACATGAACTCATCCGCTTCAGAGATGAGTTCGCGCAAAGCGTGCGCTGGGTCAGCCCGAGACGAGTGCCTGCAGTTCGCGCCGGTCGTCGGGACGCTGGCATTGTCCGGTGATGCGGTCCCATAACAGGAACATGCCGTACGCCCATTGCGTCATCAATTCCGCTTCCCCGGCGGGACGGCTGGCGGCGTCGCCCAGCAGGCGCGCGATCTCGTTGCGGGCAGTGGCCGTCATGTGCTCGTAGTTCCACTCGTCCTTCGGCAGCATCTTCTGGCGCGCACGGTAGCGCCGGGCCCGCTCGGCATCGCTCATCTTGTCCTGCTTGGGCGGGCGGCCGCGCTTCTTCGCCTTGGACGGGTCGAGCGGGAGTTCGATGGTGCTGAGGTCTTCGGCTTGCTTCATGCGGGAGGGTGGCGACATTGATAACTCAGCCATTATTCGTGACGCATTACATTAATGCAAGTCAAACTGCAAGCTGTTGTGTGACGGGTCACGTTTAATCGAAATCCAAGCCCATGCGAAAAAAAGGCCGAAACAAGCCGACTCGCCTTGGAACCCGCGCCGGCCGCCACGAGCCTAAAGGCCATGAGCTTGCAGATTGCGGGAGGATGGATCATGGCGGTAAGGGACATCGCGATCGCCTGCCAGGGCGGAGGAAGCCACGCCGCCTATACCGGCGGCGTGCTGCCCGTGCTGTTGGGCAGCCTGGACAACGTGCGGGTCGCCCGCGACGCCGACGACGCGCTCAACCTCCCGGGCGACCCGGACGTGCCCGTGCTGGTGGCGATCAGCGGCACCTCGGGCGGGGCGATCAGCGCCTTGCTCGGCTGGTACGGTTTCATCACGGGCGGCGCGCAGGATGCCGAGCGGCGCCTGGACGCGTTCTGGGAAAGCAACTCGGCCTTGAAATGGACGGAATCCCAGGTCAACCGCATGTCCCGCGCGGCCGCCGACATGGCTGCGGGCTGGGGTCTGGACATCAAGTCGAGCCCGTATGCGCCCTTGATGCATGGCATGGAGCTATTCGGCAGCGCCGTGTGGCCGATGCTGGCCCATGTGATGGGCCCCGACAATCCGTGGATGCGCCCCGGCTTTTTCGCCTTGCCCGACCTGCTGCGTCCCGGCGTGGACTGGCCGCTGGTCGATGCGCTGGGCGCCTTCGCCAGCATTCCGCTGGACGTGCAGCGCTGGCAGCGCAGCGACCTCGAGGCGGCCATGTTCACGCCCGACGCGCCATGGCGCCAGGCGCGCCGTGCCGAACGCGCGCGCCTGCAGGAAAGCATCCTCGGCAAGCTCGACCTGGTGGGCCGGATCGTCGCGCGCATGGACGAACTGGCGCTGGCGGACGACGCGCTGCTGCGTGTCGCGTTCGGCCGCTGGCGCCCGCCGCCGCCGCCGCTGCGGTTCGAGGCCGGCGCCCTGGGCGAACTTGCGCGCGCCGTGCAGCGCGTGACGCGTCACATCCCGCACCTGCTGGTCGGCGCGGTCGAACTGCACCAGGGCGAATTCGTCGCCTTCAGTTCCGAGCGGGCGCCGGGCGACGGCGGCATCTCGGTCGACGCGGTGCTGGCCTCGGCCGCGGTGCCATGGCTGTTCCGCGCCCACGAGATGATGGCCGTCGACGACCTGTTGCTGACCCCGCGCCAGCTGGTGCTATGGGACGGCCTGTTCTCGCAGAACCCGCCGATCAAGAACTTCCTGTCCGGCGTGCTGGACGACAGCAAGAAGCCGGACGAGATCTGGGTCGTGCAGATCAACCCCACCGAGGCGCGCGCCCAGGCCGGGCCCACGCCGGCCGCGCCGCGCAGCATCGTGTTCTCCGGCGGAGAGATCTGGGACCTGCGCAACGCGCTGGCCGGGAACCTGTCGCTGAACCAGGAGCTGGGCTTCGTCGACGCGGTCAACCGGCGCATGGAAGAATCGGCCGAGGGCCAGGCGGCCAGCGCGGCGCGCCTGGACCGGCAGGTACGCGTGGACCGCATCATCATGGACGGCAACGCGGTGGAGGCGCAGACGGGCGTGGCGCTGGGCGCCAACTCCAAGCTGGACCGCGATCCGGCGCTGCGCGGCGCGCTGCACCAGCATGGCCGGCTGCAGGCCCAGCGCTACCTTGGGCTGCGTAGTCGTATCCCCGAACTGTTCGACGACCTGGGCAGCCTGCTGGCCCAGACTTGCGCGTCGATGGCGGGCCGCGATCCGCATGACAGTTATCCGGCGGCGGCCGTCGGCCCCGGCAGCATGGTCGTCGATGGCGCCACCCTGTACAGCGTGTCGGCAAAGCAGCCCGGCATCCCGCAGGCGCTGGTACGCTGGCGCGGCGTCGACGCCCAGGTGGCCGGACGGCCGGTGCGCATCGAGGGGCGCAGCGAGCTGGCCGAGGGGCCGGATTCGGGCACCAACTGGCGTCTGAAGGAAGGCCACATCACCGCGCTGGCGCCGCGCAAGACCGTCAAAGAGGGCGTTCCGGCATGGCCGTCCATGCCTGCCGGTGCCGGCGAGGAGCCGGTGCGCCCGTCCGTCCATTGAAACGACACTTAGACAGGAGCGCACATCATGCCCATTCGTCTGCTGGCCGAGTTCCTCGGCACGTTCTGGTTGGTGCTGGGCGGCTGCGGCAGCGCCGTCCTGGCCGCCACGTTTCCCGAAGTCGGCATCGGCCTGACCGGCGTGTCGCTGGCGTTCGGCCTGAGCCTCCTCACCGCCGCCTATGCCTTCGGCCCCATCTCGGGCGGCCATTTCAACCCGGCCGTCAGCGTGGGCCTGTGGGCCGGCGGACGCTTCCCCGGGCGCTATCTTGCACCCTACATCGTCGTGCAGGTCGCCGGCGCCATCGTGGCTGCGGCGACGATCTACATGATCGCCGCCGGCCAGCCCGGCTTCGACGTGCAGGCCGGCTTTGCCGCCAACGGCTACGGCGAGCATTCGCCGGGCTACTTCGACATGGGCGCGGCGCTGCTGGCGGAAATCGTCATGACCTTCATGTTCGTGCTGGTGATCCTGGGCGCGACGCATGCGCGCGCGCCGGTCGGCTTCGCGGGCCTGGCGATCGGCCTGGCGCTGGCGCTGATCCACCTCGTCAGCATTCCCGTGACGAATACCTCGGTGAACCCCGCGCGTTCGACCGGGCCGGCCCTGTTCGTGGGCGGCTGGGCGCTGTCGCAGTTGTGGCTGTTCTGGGCGGCGCCACTACTGGGCGGCTTGCTGGCGGGCCTGCTGGACCGCTTCGCCCTGCAGCGCGAAGCGGTGGCCCCGGCGATCACGGGAGAAGCGCCGCCGATGGGGATCGGGGCGCATCCCTGATCGCTCAGACTTCCTGGGGCGCCTGAACGAGTCCGGCGCCCACGTCGAACTCGTCGTACCCTTCGGCCAGTGCTGCCGTCGTGGCGGTGCTGGCCAACTTGCCGGCCAGTCGCGACGGCGCAAACGCGCCGCGCCGCAACAGGTATTCGGCCCAGAGTGCGGCGACACCCGCCACGTGGGGCGTTGCCATGCTGGTCCCGCTACGGCTGACCCACCCGCCGCCGGGGCTGGCCGACCAGACATCGACGCCAGGGGCGCTGACGGTGGCGTCGGTGTTCGAAAAGTTGGCGACCTTCAGGCCTGCCGGTCCAACTTCGAGCGCCCCGACCGCGACGACCCCGTCGGCGATGGCGGGCGGCGTCGCACCGACTTCGTACTGCGGGCCGAATTCGCGTTCGCTGTCGTTGCCTGCCGCGGCGATCAGCAGGCCGGCCCGGCCGAATGCGGCCTGGGCATCGATCAGGCCGGCGAGCCGGTCGAACAGGCGCGTGTTCGCGCGGTAGCTTTCGAGCGAGCGCGCGTTGGCGAGCATGGGGGAAAATCCTTGCTCCTCGACGAGGCGCCGGAACATGTCGTTGAAGCTGATACCGACGGACAGCGAAATGACGTGGGCTCCCTGGTCGACGGCCCACAGGATCGCCTCCGCCGTGCGCGCGCTGGAGTTGTCCTCCCCACCGATGATCTTGCCGATCAACCCCTTGCGCACCCCGCGCGCCACGCCGACCCGCACGCCATCCACGTCGCGGCCGAAGATGGTGCCGGCGCAATGCGTGCCATGACCATGGACATCGCCGTTGCCGGTCCCCGTAAAGTCCCGCTGCACCAGTTCCATGCCCGCAAACGCCGGATGGGCGGCATCGATCCCCGTGTCGAGCACGGCGACTACCACGCCTTCGCCGCTGTAGGGTGACGTGTCGGCGCGTACGGCCCGCACGCCCCATGCCATCATGTCGAGTGCGGCCGCGGGCCCGCCCGGCCCGGCATCGAACGGTTCGATCAGCGGCATGGGCATGCTCGGTGCCAGCGCCTTGATATTGCTGTCGCGCGCGAGGGCGGGTAGCTGGTGACGGGCCAGCGCAAGCAACTCGCCGGTAAGCTGTGGCGCATCGGCGATGTCCATCGTACCCATGCTGCCGCCCCAGACTTCGCGTGTTGCCGATCCGCTCGACCGCAGCACGATGTAATCCAATGTGTCGTCACTCATTGTCTGCCTCCGCAATGCCGCCGGCAGGCGGTGGGTTCCCGGGCGGCCTGGATGATCGGTCTATGGCCGGCACTGCCAGCGACGGCCTGTGTTTACGGTAAGATCGCACGCCCCGGCAGGAAGTTCGTGCGGAGAACGCACCAGTTCGCACCCGTGAAGCCGCCATCGACAGGAGACGCCCATGAACCGCCGCCAATGCATGGCTTTCGCCGGACTCGCTGCCTTGGCCGGTGTCGCGCGCGTGCATGCCGGCCCCGTCACGCGCCATGATGCCGCCCTGGCCGGATATCCCGATTTCAACGGCACGCTGGTAGTCGGAAAGGGCGCCGAGCTCCTGTTCGGCAGGGCACTGGGACGTGCCGATCCGCAGGCGGGCACGCCGATGACCCTGGACACCCGCTTCGAGACGGGCTCGGTCTCGAAATGGATCGCGGCGATGATCGTCATGAAACTGGTCGACCAGGGCAAGCTGGCACTCGACGAACCGATCCTGCGCTACCTGCCGCACTACCGCGCCGACACGGGCGCGCGCTTGACGCTGCGCCACCTGATGAGCCATTCGAGCGGCGTCCCCAACGACGTGATGGCCGCGCGCAAGGCCGACCCGAAGGCGATGCCGGCGCGATTGGACCAGATGGACGCCGTGCGCCGCTACGCCAGTGGTGACCTGGCGTTCGCTCCCGGCACCGCCTGGGATTACGCGCATTCAAACTGGCTGATCGTGCAGGCCATCGTCGAACACGTCAGCGGCCGGCGCTACTGCAACTGCGTCGCCGCCTGGCTGACGGAACCGCTCGGCCTGCGCGACAGCGGCATCTTCGACGGCGAATCGAGCGCCGTGCCGGGCATGGCGGTGGCCTATGCAAGCGAGGCGCCGCCCTGGGTGCGCAAGGTCAGTGCGATTCCGGATTACCTGGCCATGGCGGGAGGCTTCTACAGCAGCGCGCCCGACATGCTGCGCCTGATGGATGGCGTGCTCGCCGGCGACCGGATCCTGTCGCCGGCGTCGCGCGCGACCCTGATGCAGGTACAGCGGCCGGCGCAGCATTATGCGCTGGGCGGACGCACGCGGGTGGAAACGATCGGCGGCAAGGAGCGCGAGGCGGCGTGGGAAGACGGGTCGAACGGCGGTTTCCGGTTGGTCGCGCGGCGGGTGCTGGCCGATGGCGTCAGCGTGATCGTCTTCAATAACACCAGTTACGATCATCGCAGGCTCGGCGAGCTGGCCAGCGCCGTCATGGAGGCAGTCTATGCATGATGGCCCGCCGCGCTGCAGTCTGAGTCGCGGCCGGGCGTCTGCAACGTGTGCTGCCGGAGTGGCGGACGGACCCGATGCAGGTGCACGCTTTTACCGATACCCGTCACTTGCCGGCGCGTACCAGGCTGTTCATCGAGTTCCTCAGGGAGCGGCTCGGCCAGCCGGAAAGCGCCGCGCGGCAGCGCAGCGAGCGGTCAGATGACGTGCCCGGCCCGGACGGTGATTTTGCGTGATGCGTCACGCGTGACGACACGGCTCGCGTCGGCCGACGAACTCGGTGCAGTGCTGGCGCTGTATGGAGAAGGCGGCTACCGGGGCGGCGTGCAGGCACAGGACAAGGTCATCGTCGCCACGATCGACGGTGCCGTGGTCGGCGCAGTCAGGCTGTGCCTGGAGCATGGTGTCATGGTGCTGCGCGGAATGCAGGTCGGGGCCGCGTTCCAGGGGCGCGGTGTCGGCAGGGCGTTGCTGGCGGCTTGCGAAACGGCACTCGGGGCGCGGCCAGCGTACTGCCTGCCGTATCGCCACCTGGCAGGATTCTACGGCCACGCGGCGTTCCGGGCCGTCATGGCGGACGCCTTGCCGGACTTCCTGCGCGCGCGCCTGGCGGCTTACCTGACCGGCGGCCAGGAAGTGCTGGCCATGTGCCGCGCCGGGCGTCCGCCCGCTCCGGACTGACGCGCCCTCGATCGACACTAGCGCCCCTGCGGCGCCAGTGCCGGCGGCACGGCCTTGTCACCCCACCACTTCTTGTAGTTGGCCGCGTAGGCGCCGGACCGGATGTAGTCCGTGACGAAACCGTTCACGAACTGCAGCAGCGCCGGATCGCCCTTGGCCATCGCGATGCCGATCGGCGTGTTGCCGTACAGCGCGGACAGGGTCTCGAGCTGGTCGTTCTTGCTGGCGAGGTAGTCGAGCAGCGAGGAATCCTCGATGCCGGCGTCGACCCGCTTCTGCTGCAGCAGCAGGACGCCGTCCGGCGCGAAGTTGTCCGTATAGACGAATTGCGCCTGCGGCGCGGACTTCTTCAGGAACGCGTCCGCCGTCGTGCCGCGGCCGACCACGACGCGCTTGCCGTTCAGGTCCGCCAGCGTGCGCACGTGGGCGCTCTTTTGCGCGATGACGCGCAGGCCGGCCACGTTGTAGGGGATCGAAAAATCGACCACGCGCGCGCGCTGGGGCGTGATCGACACGTTGGCGACCACCAGGTCGAGCTGCTTGGACATCAGCATGGAGATGCGCGCATCGCTGGAGACGTCGGAAAAGCGCACCGGCACGCCGAGTTTCGCGGCCAGCTGGCGCGCGACGTCGACGTCGTAGCCGACCGGCTCGTTGCTGGCGTTGCGGAAGCCGACCGGCTCGCCGCCCAGCGAGACGCCGATGCGCACGTAGCCGCGCGCCTTGATGTCCTCGATGCGGCCGGCCAGCGCGGACGTCGCCACCAGCATCAGGGCCGCGGCGAGGGCGTAGTTCTTCAGTGTCGGGCGGTGCAGCATGCTCTGTCCTTTCATGGTTGGATGGCGGTGGCGACGCGCAGTTCCGGCGCGGCCATGCGCTCGTCCCAGTACCAGTAGCGTATCTCTTCGTCGCAGCGGTAGTTGACCACCTGGTGCTTACCGCAGGCATCCATGGCGTGGATCACGACGCCGGCCAGGAAGCCCGTCTTCAGCTCGGACAGTTCTTCCACCGCCAGCTTGACGGCATCCTCGAGAGACGCGCCAAGCCGCATCGCCAGCACGATGGCGCGCGAGGTCCCGCAGCGCATCGTCATCTCGCCCGTGTGGGTGCAGGCGGCAGCGCCGTAGCGGCTGTCGGCGTAGAAGCCGGCGCCGGGGATCGGCGAGTCGCCCAGGCGGCCGGGGTATTTCCAGGCCCAGCCGGAGGTCGACGTGACCGCGCCGATATTGGCGCCGGCGTCGCGACCCAGGAACACGGTGGTGTCGCGGACGCGCTCGGGATCGGTGATCGTGTTGCTGAGCGGGGCCAACGGAATATCGGGAAAGGCCGCGCGCTGCGCCGGCGACATCTCCTGCTGCAGGCGCTCCCACCAGACCCGCTTGCTGTCCGGATGCAGCACGTCGTCGACGGTGAAACCCCGTTCGGTGGCGAAGCGGCGCGCGCCGGCCCCGGTCAGCATCACGTGCGGCAGGTGCTTCATCACCTCGTGCGCGAGCGCGGAAACGGGCAGGGTAGCCGGCACCGCGCCGACGGCGCCGACGTCCCGGGTGGTGCCGTCCATGACGCCGGCGTCGAATTCCATCTCGCCCAGCATGTTCGGCCAGCCGCCGTAGCCGACGCTGCGCACCTTGGCCTCGCGCTCCACCTTGGCGATGCCGGCCACCATGGCGTCGATGCCGCCCTCGCCATGGCGCAGGAGGTCGACCGTCGTTTCGAAGCCGGGCCAGGCCTCGGCGTTTGCCAGCAGCATTTTCATGATTTGCTCATCTTGGACAGGAATTGGGCGATGCGGGGCTGGGCCATGCCGCCGCCCGGGGCGAAGAACTGCGCGGTCGGCAGGTCGGCCAGCAGGCAGCGCGGCTTCATGGCCAGCGCGCGGCAGATGCCCACGCGCTGGCGTTGTCCGCCGGAGAGCTGGGCCGGATAGGCATCCGCACGTTCGCCCAGCCCCATTGCCGCCAGCAGGGCGCGCGCTTCTTCGTCGGCCTGGCGGCGCGGCATCTTCAGCACTTCCACCGGCGCCAGCGTGACGTTCTGCAGCGCCGTCATGTGCGGGTACAGATTGAACAGCTGGAACACGGTGCCGCAGCAGCGGCGCACACGCTGCAGGCCGCCGGGATCGTCGACGCGGTGGCCATCGACGGAAATCGTGCCGCCGTCGAGCTTTTCGAGACCGTTGATGCAGCGGATCAGCGTCGACTTGCCGGAGCCGCTGGCACCGAGGATGGACACCACTTCTCCCGGCGCGATGCGCAGGTCAATGCCGTCGAGGACCGTGGTGGGGCCGAAGCGCTTGGCCACGCCGTCGATGTGGATCATCTTAATAGCCCTTCCAAGGATGATGGGCGCGCAGGCGCGTCTCCACGCGGGCGCAGGCAGCGGCGATCAGCCGGGCCATCAGGTAGTACAGCAGGCCGATCACGGTCCAGACGATGAACGGCTTGAGCGTGCGCAGGTTCAGGATCGCGCCGGCCTTGGTCAGGTCGACGACGCCGATCACAGAGATCAGCGACGTCACCTGCAACTGGTTGACCAGCAGCCCTGCCAGCGGTCCGACGCCGAAGGCCGCCGCCTGCGGCGCCACGATGCGGCGCAGCGTCTGCCAGCGGCTCAAGCCGAATACGCGGGCCGTCTCCAGCTGCTCGCGCCCGACCGATTCGATGGCGGAGACGGCGATCACATAGACGAAGGCAGCGGTATTGCCGGACAAGGTGATGAGCGCGGCCTGCACGGGCGTCAGGTCCGCCTCCAGCAGTACCGGGAGGCCGAAGAACACGAGGAACAGCTGCACCAGCACGGGCGAATTCTTCAATAGCTCGGCCAGAGCGGCGACGCCCTCGGCCAGCAGCGGCACGCGGTAGTAGCGCAGCAGCGCCCAGGCCAGGCCGACGACCGTGCCGATGACGGTCGTCGCGGCGAACAACGCGGCGGACACGCCGACGCCCTGCAGCAGCAACAGGATGTCGTGGTACGTGAAGTCGGCGTAGCGCATCAGGCCGCGTCTCCGGCGATGCGCGGGTCCATGCGGCGCTGCAGGCGCCGATGCAGCGCCCCGGCCGCGAGCGACACCAGCCAGGTCATCGCGGCATACGCCAGTAACAGGAGTGCGTACACCTCGAACGGCTGGAACGTGTCGGAAGCCACGATCTTCGCACTGCCCGTCAACTCGTTGATCGTAATCGCCGACAGGACCGACGAGGTCAGGATCAGGTTCACGAACACGGACCCCAATGGGCGGACCGCATTGCGCAGCGCGAGCGGCAGCACGATGTGCCTGACCAGCGCAAATCGGGACAGGCCGCTGACCTGCGCCGCCTCCAGCACGCCCGGCTCGACGGCGAGGATGCCCGAGCGGATCACGTCGGAGGCAAACGCGCCGCCGGCCAGCGACAATGCCAGCACGCCGGTGGCGAAGGCGCTCAGCTCGAGGCCTATTTCGGGCAGCCCGTAGAACAGGAAGAACAGCTGGACGATGAAGGGGACGTTGCGAAAGACATCGACATACACGTCGGCCGCGCTCCGGGCGAGCGGCGAAGCGGCGGTGCGCATCAGGGCGGCACCGATACCCAGCGCCAGGCCGAAGGCCAGCGCGAGCGCGCAGGCCAGCGCGGTCAGGCGGGCACCTGCGGCCAGGTCGCCGAGGTAGGGTTCAAGCGTGGTCGGGTCGAACGTCAAGCAGCAAGCTCCAGCCGAGGATAAAACTGCAGGTGAAACGGAAGGTGAAACCGGTGACACGACAATCCTGTCGAGTTAAGCATACCCGGCCTTCGATTTCAAGAGCCAGGCCCCGTCAGCCCTGCAGTTTAGCTTTCAGGGCTGCGACTTTCGCGCTGCTGGTCTCGCGGCGCTTGCCGGAATCGAAGCCCAGCGCCGCGACCTTCGGTGCCGGCGCCGCCAGCGGCGCGGAGCAGGATGCGTGGACGTCGGTCAGCGGCAGCCGGGCGCGCAGCAGATCGACATTGTCGGCGTGGATGCCCGCGCCGGGCATGATCGCGATGCGGCCGGCAGCGGCATCGAAGCAGCGCCGCAGGCCGTCCAGGCCCTCCGGTGCGCTCGGTGCGCCGCCGGAGGTGAGGATGCGCTCGAAGCCGAGATCGGCGGCCAGGCGGGTCGCCTTGGTCAGGTCGGGACAGAGGTCGATGGCGCGGTGCAGGACGCAGCGCAGGCGGTGGCCGGCAGCGTGCCGGACCAGCCGCTCCAGCGTGCCCGCGTCGAGCCGGCCGTCCGGCAGCGAGGCGCCCAGCACCACGCCTTGCAGGCCCGCCGCGGCGACGGCGTCGATCTCGTCGAGCATGAGCGCCGTTTCCGCCGCGTCGAAACAGAAGTCGCCGCCGCGCGGACGGATCATGGCTACTACCGGCTTTCCGCAGGCCGATGCCGCGCGCAGCAGGCCGGGGCTCGGTGTCAGGCCGCCGACGTCCAGCGCGCTGCACAACTCGATGCGGTCGGCGCCGCCGGCCAGCGCGGCGGCCAGCCCGTCGACGCTGTCGATACACACTTCGAGCGTGATGGCATCAGCCATGGGCGCTCCCGAGCTTTTCGATGCCCAGCCAGGCCGCGCCGATCAGGCCCGGTTCCGCGCCGGACTGGCCGGGCACGATGATGGGGGCGTCGGTCTTGCGCAGGATGGCGGCGCGTACCGCCCGGTCGAGCCGCGCGATCAGCGGCGCGCTGTTGGCCAGCCCGCCGCCGACAGGCAGGATCGACACGCCAAGCGTATTGACGAGCATGGCCAGCGGCCCGCTCAACAGCTCGATGAAGCACGCGACCGTGACTTCCGCGCGGGCGTCGCCAGCCTGCCAGGCGGCGATGATCGCGCGGCTGTCCGGCGCGCCGTCCTGGGACGGGTGCAGCACCAGGTGCAGCCGCTCGAGGCCGCGCGCGCCGCCGACGGTATCCAGGCAGCCGGTCTGGCCGCAGCCGCAGCGGTAGCGGGGAATCGGCCGCGGCGGCATGCCGGCGACCTGCGCGGCCACCGGACCGTGGCCCCATTCGCCGGCGAAGCCGCCGGGACCGCCGATCAGGCGTCCACCCAACACCAGGCCGCCGCCGACACCGGTGCCCAGGATCAGGCCGAACACGTTGGCGTGGCCGCGCGCCGCGCCGGCGTGGGTTTCGGCCAGGGCGAAACTGTCGGCGTCGTTGATGATCCAGACCGGGAAACCGAAGGCGACCGCCAGGTCGTCCGCCAGCGTGCGGCCGTCGATGCAGGGAATGTTGGCGCACTTGATGCGGCCGTCCTGCGGATCGACGACACCGGCGATCGCGATGGCGACACCGCGCGAGGGTCCGCCGGCGTCGATCAGCGCCTGCATGGCGGCGGTGAAGGCGCCGAAATCGTGGAGGGGCGTCGGTACGCGGTGCAGGTCGCCGATGCGGCCGTCCGCCGTCGCGACGGCACATTTGATGGCGCTGCCGCCGATATCGAAACAGGTAATCATCCGCAGATGATACGGCCAACCGTTGCCGAGTGGACGGTTAGCCTCCTGAAAGCCGTTCCGGTGGCGTCGATCGCTAGGGTGCGAACACCGCACGCACGCAGCCGTCCTTCTTGTGCTTGAACATGTCGTAGCCGCGCGGCCCGTCCTCGAGCGAGAAGCGGTGCGTGGCGAGGTAGGCCGGATTTAGCTCCCCTTTCTGCGCGTGCGTCAGCAGCCGCTCCATATAGGCTTGACCGTGCTGCTGGGCCGTACGCACCGTCATCCCCTTGTTCATCAGGGCTCCCATCGGGAACTTGTCGAGCACCCCGTAGACGCCGAGCACGGACAGTGTGCCGCCCTTGCGGCAGGCCATGATGGCCTCGCGCAGCGCCTGCCCGCGGTCCGTCTCCAGCCGCAAGGCCTGCTTGACGAGGTCATAGGCGTATTGCGGTCCCGTGCCGTGCGCCTCCATGCCGACGGCGTCGATGCAGGCGTCGGGGCCGCGCCCGCCCGTCATCTCCTTCAGTTCGTCCAGCACGCTGTCGACTTGCGTGTAGTCGATGGTCTCGGATCCCGCGTGATCGCGCGCCATCTGCAGGCGTTCGGGAAAACGGTCGATGCCGATCACGCGCTCGGCGCCCATCAGCCGCGCGCTCTGCTGCGCCATCAGGCCGACGCCGCCGCAACCCCATACCGCGACCGTGTCGCCCGGCTGGATGTTGCAGAAGTCGGCGCCCATGTATCCCGTCGGTGCCGCGTCCGAAAGAAACAGCGCCGTCTCGTCCGCCACGCCATCGGGGACCTTGAAGCAGTCGTTGTCGGCGAACGGCACGCGTACGTAGTCCGCGTGCGCTCCCGCGTAGCCGCCGAAGGCGTGGGTATAGCCGTAGATGCCAGCCGTGGGATAGCCGCCCAGCAGCGGCTCCTGCAGCTCGGGCTTGGGATGCGTGTTGTCGCACAGGGAGTACAGCTTGTGATGGCAATACCAGCATTGGCCGCACACGATGAACGAAGGGACGACGACGCGGTCGCCCTTCTTGACGCGCTTGACCTCCGAGCCGACTTCCTCGATCACGCCCATGAACTCGTGGCCGATCACGTCGCCGGCCTTCATGGTCGGAATATAGCCGTCGATGAAGTGCAGGTCCGAGCCGCACGTCGTCGACAGGCTGACGCGCAGGATGGCGTCGTGGGGATTGACGATCTCGGGATCCTTGACCATGCCGACCCGCAGGTCGTTCACGCCGTTCCAGTACAGTGCTCGCATGTCCTGCTCCTCAGTGTGTGTCGGCGCGAGCGGCAGGCTGGCGCGCGGTGGTGGGGATCTCGCCGGATTCGACGAGGTTCTTGAAGCGCCGCAGCGCGCCGTCGGCGACGATGCGCAGCGGCGTGGTTCCCAGCAGTTCCAGCAGCCACTCGCCGAGGGCACCGCCCGGCGGTTCGAAGCGCAATTGCAGGGTCACCACGGTGCCGCGGTCGGCCGGGGCAGGGTGGAAGCGGATCCAGCCCTCGTTGGAGACGGCGCTGCCGGACAGCGCGCGCCAGCCGATGCCCTCGTCGTTCCGGTCCACCATCTCGGTGTCCCATTCGCAGGCGCGGCCGAGCGGGCCCTCGATCTTCCAGTGCATGCGGCCGTCACCCGTTGCGCGCACGGTCGCGAAGCCGGCCATGATCTGCGGCAGCGTCCTGGGGTCGAGCCAGTACTGGCGCAGTTCGCCCGCGGTCTTGCCGATCGTGATCGAACGATCGACCTCCGGCGCGCCCGTCTTCGCATGGGCGGACTGCACGTGGCGCATCGCGCCCAGCGCCCCCGCGCCGGCGACCGCGGTGAGCGCGAGCGCCGTCGCGCCTCTTCTACGGCCGCCAAGCCCGGCCAGGATCGCGGCCCCGCCCAGCGCGACAGGAATCCAGCCGAGATCGCGCCCCTGCCCACCGGGCCCGCTACCGCCGGAAGGATGGCCGCGCTGCGACGCCGCGCCGTGCCGTGAACCAAAGATACCGCTTGCCATGATGGATTCTCCCCATGCTGATCGCCCGCCTCGCGGACTGGTTGTGCGTTGGCGGCGCGATTGCGCCGCAGGAGGATGTCAGTTGCGCGGCCGAGGCAGGCGCCACAGCTGGGTCGGCAAAGCCAGCGGTGCATCCCGGTTGAAGAAGGCCGAGTCCTGGATGCGCGAGGTGGTCACGTACAGCGTGCCGTCCGGCCCCTCGCTGAAGGTGTCGGGCCAGCGCAGCCGCTGGTCCTGCACCACCGTACGCAGGGTGCCGGCCGGGCCCTGCGACAGATTGCGCGCCTTGACGGCGTTGTCTTCGATGGAAGTGACGTACAAGGTGTCGGTACCGCGCGCGACCCACAAGCCGTCCGTGGGCCCGACCTTGCCGTAGGGCTGGACCTGGCTCGAGAGGTCTTGTCCGGCCAGGCCGCCGCCAGTCAGCGCCGCGGTGCGGATGCGGTACAGGGTCGTGCCGGTAAGCGGCTTCCAGTACAGCCAGGCGCCATCGGACGAGAGCGCGATGCTGTCGGCGGCGAACAGCACGGGCCGGCCGTCCGGATAGCGCAGCGGCCTGCCGTCGGTGCGCACGACCACGCCTTTCTCCGGCTGGGTCGACGGATGGCCGTCGAGCACGCGCCGCGCCTTGCCGCTGGCCAGGTCGACGACGATGAGGGCGCCGCGCTGACCGGAATCGGTCAGGTAGGCGTATCGGCCGTCCTTCGAGAAGCGCACGTCGTTCAGGTAGGAACCGGGGATCGCGACATCCTGGCCAAAGGGAATCACCTGGGCCACGCGATCGCTGGCGAGATCGATGCGCACCAGCTTCGGCCCTCCGGGGACGAGCCCGTCCACGGCAGGCGCCGCGGGGTCGACGACCCATACGCTGCCGCGCCCGTCGGCGACGACACTTTGCACGCAGACCCAGTGATCCGCTGGGTCGACCTCGTCGCGCCGGACGTTACGCCAGGCATTCCATTGCTCATTGGGATAAGGACGCAAGCTGCCGTCCTTCAAGACTTCGGCGACCGAGACAGGCGCGTCTTCCGTCCAGCGTGGAAAATTGACGAAGATCCGGCCCCCTTCGCTGACCGTGACGCCGGTGACCTGGTGGTCGAATTGCGCGGCCTGCTGCAGCACCTGATCGGGCCGGCCATGTTCGGGCCGGCGATGCTCGGGCTGGGCGGCAGGCACTGCCTGCGTTTGTGCGGACGACGTGCCGCAAGATAAGCCGGCGCTTGCGAAGACGAGTGCGAGAAACATGGGAGTGAGTCGCATGACGCTTCCTTTCTGAAGGCAGCAAGGTGTGCTGCAACGGTCCGGATTACATGGAGATTCGCCGATACCCGACGAATGGGTGAATGCGCGAGGCTACGCCGAAGGGCCCCTTGCTGCAAGCCGTTTCAGGCGTGCGCGCCCACATGGAAAAAAAGCGACTCTGCTGTGATCGCTTGCGCGTCGCACCGCCTTGCTTGCCGCGCCTTCGTACGCTATCGCGCGGGCGGGAGGCAAGCCATCGAATGCACGCAAGGCAAGCGAATCGCCGCTTGCGGTCGGTCGAACCCGTGTCTAACCTGTGTCGCTTCTTCCGCGGGCCGCCCATGATGCGCAGGCGGGAGATGGCCCGCGGGTGCCTTCCGCGGTATCACCAACAACTGCCTGGATGCATTGCCTGGCACTGTCGTGCGGGCAGGTATCTGCACGGCAGCTCTAGGAGTAGACCATGAAAGCTGTTGTCTATCGAGGTCCCAACCAGGTCGCCGTGGAAGACGTGCCGGATCCAAAGATCGAACGTCCGACCGATGCCATCGTCAAGATCACCAGCACCAACATCTGCGGGTCCGACCTGCACATGTACGAGGGGCGTACCGATTTCGAGCAGGGCCGCGTGTTCGGCCACGAAAACCTCGGGGTCGTGATGGAAGTCGGTCCGGCGGTCGAGCGTCTGAAGCCCGGCGACTGGGTCTGCATGCCCTTCAATATCAGCTGCGGGCACTGCAAGAATTGCGAGCGTGGCCTGACCGCCTATTGCCTGAAGGCGAACGAGCCCGGCGTGGCCGGCGGCGCCTTCGGCTTTGCCGACATGGGACCATGGCAGGGCGGCCAGGCGGAGTTCCTGCGTGTGCCCTGGGCCGACTTCATGTGCCTGAAGCTGCCGCCCGACGCCGAAGAGAAGCAGTCCGACTACGTGATGTGCGCCGACATCTTTCCCACGGGTTGGCACGCGACCGAACTGGCCGGCATGAAGCCCGGCGATGCCGTGGTCATCTACGGCTCGGGCCCGGTGGGCCTGATGGCCGCGCACTCGGCGATGATCAAGGGTGCGTGCAGCGTGATGGTGATCGATTGCCACGCCGACCGGCTCAAGCTGGCCGAATCGATCGGCGCGATCGCGATCGATTATTCGAAAGAAGACCCGGTGCAGCGCGTCATGGACCTGACCCACGGACAAGGCGCGGATGTGGGCTGCGAGTGCGTCGGCTACCAGTGCCACGACCACCATCACCACCGCCAGGAGCGCCCGAATCTCACGATGAACAACCTCGTCAACTCGGTCAAGTTCACGGGCGGGATCGGCGTGGTCGGCGTGTTCGTTCCGGAAGATCCGAACGGGCCCGACGAGCTGGAAAAACAAGGCAAGATCGCGCTCGACTGGGGCAAGCTATGGTTCAAGGGCCAGCGCGTGGCCACCGGACAGTGCAACGTCAAGGCCTACAACCGGCAGCTGCGCGACCTGATCCACGCCGGCCGCGCCAAGCCTTCGTTCATCGTGTCCCACCAACTCAAGCTCGATCAGGCGCCGGACGCGTACAAGCACTTCGATCAGCGTGAACATGGCTGGACCAAGGTGATCCTGCACCCGGGTTCCTAGCGGAGCGGGGCGCTCGTTTGCAAGCAGTACCGACGCGGGCATGAAGACGATCCGACGGGACGTTCTCATGCTCCTCATGCGCGAGCGCGGACGCGCTTGCCGTCCCCACTCACTTGGCTTCTCGTCCTGAGGCAAACAATGAATACAGTTAATACCCAATCCATGGGGCAGCCCGCCCAGGCATCCGAGCCGGGCGCACACGGTGCCAGGGCCGGCGCCGCGCACGACCAGGAAGTGCCGGAAGTCGACCTGCTCAGCCCCCTGACGCTGCGCAGCATCACGCTGCGCAACCGCATCGCCATGGCACCAATGTGCCAGTACTCGGCCGAGGAAGGCATGGCCAACGATTGGCACCTCGTACACCTGGGCAGCCGTGCCGTGGGCGGCACCGGGCTCGTGATCGTCGAGGCGACCGGAGTCACATGGGACGGCCGCATCACCCCGGGCGACCTGGGCATCTGGAGCGACGAGCACGTCGAACCGCTCGCACGCATTGCCCGCTTCGTGAGCGGCCAGGGCGCCGTCGCGGGCATCCAGCTCGCGCATGCGGGCCGCAAGGCAAGCACCGCCGCGCCGTGGACCGGCGGCGCGACGTTGACAACGCCCGAGGAGGGCGGCTGGCCGGTCGTCGCGCCCAGTCCCATTCCCTTCCACCCAGGCGACCCGACGCCCGTCGCGCTCGACGAAGCGGGCATCGACGGCATCGTCGACGCGTTCGAGACGGCCGCGCGGCGCGCCCTGGCAGCCGGGTTCCAGGTCATCGAGATCCATGCAGCGCACGGCTACCTGCTGCACCAATTCCTGTCGCCGCAAAGTAACCAGCGCGATGACCAATACGGCGGCAGCCTGGAGAACCGGATGCGCCTCGTATTGCGCGTGACCGAACGCGTGCGCGCCGCCGTACCGGCCGCGCTGCCGCTGTTCGTGCGCATTTCCGCGACGGACTGGGTCGCAGGCGGATGGGACATCGAACAGTCGGTCGCGTTGTCGCGCCGTCTCAAGGACCTGGGCGTCGATCTCATCGACGTGTCGACGGGAGGCAACCTGCCCACCGCGCGTATTCCCGTGGCCAAGCGTTACCAGGTGCCATGCAGCCGCCGCATCCGCGACGACGCGGGGATTCCGACCGGGACGGTCGGGTTGATCACGGACGCCAAGGAGGCCGACGAGATCGTCACGGGCGGCGACGCCGACCTGGTACTGGTCGGACGGGAACTGCTGCGCGAACCTTACTGGGCGCTGAAAGCACAGCATGCGTTCGAAGAAGAGCCGGATTGGCCGGTGCAATATGGCTATGCGGTGAAGCGGCGAGCGAAATGACGGCGCTGCGGCGGTACGCAGGTCAATAATCTGACGAGGAGGTAGAACCGATGGCTACAGTCAAACTCGACAAAGGGGTATGGCAATCCTACTTTGACGGCATGTCGAAGATGGTGGTGGGCAAGCAAACGGAGATCGAGGTTGCGTCGCTGGCGATCGGCGTCCAGCTCGAAGCCAAGTGGATCCCGCTGCTGGGCATGACGTACGATCCCAAGAACGATCTGCTGGAGGTGCTGCTGGATGGGCTCGACCACCTGATCAGGCACCCACGCGACATTTATATCGACCAGGGGCCGACAGGATTGACGAGCATGGAAGTGGTCGACGCCGACGACGTGCGCCAGATTATCCGGCTGCGCGATCCGATCATGTTGCCTTATTCCCCGGCTTCTTGACGCCTGAGGTGCGCTGCGCCTCACTTCTTTTGATACACAAACGGCGGCAAGGCCTTGAGCGCATCCTTCGTCGCTCCCGGCAAGGTCAGCTGTTTGTTCTGGAGTCTGAACTGCTCCGTGGGGATGGCAACATCCCGTTTGCCGATCCCCACGAACCCGCCGACGCCGATAATCGCAAACGTGGCCGCGGGCGCGCTGCCGTCCTTGCTTGGAGAAATGATCAGGTCGTCGACCTTGCCGATCTTGTCGTTCTTGTCGTTGACCACCGTCTTGCCGATCAGGTCATGCTTGGCGCTCCAGCCGACCACGATGGTTTCCATTTCGATCACGGTGACGCCCAGCGGTGCTCTGCCGGCCACCGGGGCGGAAGAGGGCTGCGCGTTCGACTGCGCCGCCTGTGCCGGGGCGACCCCAACCCAGAGTGGCACTACCGACACCGTTATGACTGCCATCATGCGTTTCATGACGCTTCCCTCCTGGTGAGCCGTGCGTATCCAACTATACGAGCGACGGTGGCGCGCACGGATTGAACTCGCAAGGGAACTTGATCTATGTCTATCTGCAGGCGTCGAAGACGGACGGGCGCTTGCGGACACGCAGTGCATGTTTACACTGAACCCTTTAAGCGATGCGCTGCCGCGGTTTGCGTCTTCCACGACGCCAAGAACGGGCTGACTAGTGCTCAGCGATCTATGGCGCTTGCAAATGCGAACGAGGCAGGACTGAGCTGGGGTGGAAACTTTAAGAAGCCAGACGTCCCGCACTTCTTTCGGGTAACCGCGCGCCGCTCATCAAGCAGGCCCAAAAAGACTTTGTCAATGGAGCTGCAGATGAATGCTCGTGTATTCGATAACGCATTTTGCGCGCTACTGTTGTTTGCAGTAGCGGCAAGTGCAGCTGCCGGTGTAAGCGTTGGAACTTATTCGACGCTGAAATACAACGAGGAAAGCGGCGACCTTAATGGTTTTGAAATTATGATCGTTCGGATAGATGGAGGACTGGCCGCGACGGTACAGATAGCCAAAGATGGCATTAACGAACTTCACCTTGCGAAGGTTAAAGAAAGTGGCGGGACGATGCGGTTCTCAGTCCTTCCTGATGGTGGGAGCCCCATTGACTTTTCCATGAATTGCACGCCCAAGATTTGTAGCGGTGAATATACTTGGGGATATGCGAAAAAGAAAATAACGCTACTTAAAAGCAATGGTTACTGGAATAAAAAACGTTCCCCCTGACTCACTACTACCGTCCTGCGACCAGAATGGGTGAATGGCTGAGAATCGGCTGCGTTTTCCATTGCCATGCCATGCCTGTTTCTGACCCACGTGGAATCCGTCTCCGTGCGATAGATACGAGTCACAGACGGAGTTAAAATTACAACTGTGGCACTAAACTCTGTAGGAAGGCGCAACGGTAACAAGCCGATTGCCCCCGCGGCTAGAGGACTAATTAACGCGGGTGCCTTGCCAAGGCGCCATCTTGGACGCCGCCGTCGCATGTCTGGCCGGACGGCCCGCGAAGCGCCGTCCGGGTGATGGTAGCGGTCTCGAATGAAGAGTGAGAAGCGGAACCCACGCGAAACGCCGCGGAAGCGCTGAGTCGGCCTGATGGCCATCTGTTCGCAGGGAGGAGGAGCATTCCCCGTTTCGTGCCGTGCCACAATTCACCTAGAAAACTCAAGTGCGACGCGAACTTACCCGGCGGCGTTGACCGTGTGATCGTTGATGCGCTGTTCAGCAAAGCTGGGGTGGGTGAGGCTAACCACTATTGTTGGCCAGCAGAGTCCGTTTTGGACATGCTTCCGAACGGCTTGACAGGCATGTCTCGCATGTAACCTTGCCTCGGAGAACCTCAAATAGAGACTTGCGGAATAAGTTCAAAGACGAGTATTCGACCGGTAGGCGCGCTGGACAAATATTGGGGAATGGCTGAGGACCGCAACCGCGAACGCGCGTCGTTGCAGAGCGACGGTAGTTCGCTAGGAGTCGGATCCTCGCTGGACTTGTTCAGCCCAGCTGAAATACGTGGCGTCGTCGAGAAGCGATAAGGTGAAGTCATGACAATAGATGGTTCGGCACAGAGTGAAGTCTGGGCAAGCCGGAAAATTAGATCGATCTCTTGTTGGCCCGTCTGTTTGTATGTTCTCGACTTAGAACAGGCGAGCGGACGTATTCGATTAGGCGCACTCAGCACACGCGGATCTTACAGTCCGTCAAAGATGGTAGCCAGCGTCACCGGATTGCCATAGTTTTCGGGGCAAGACGAGTGAAGGGAATCAGACGTAATGATGCATTGGAAGCGCAGAGCGCATTTGCGGTACCTAACCGTATAGGGGGGATATCAAAAAGCCCGCTATTCGTTTTCGACTGACCTTTGGGTCGCACTCGAACATAGATTGAGGTTCGAGCGCTTTGGCGATAGCACATTTGTGTGACGCGTCACGGCCTTTCTCAAGAAAATCTCCGTCTTCGCATAATCTATATTATGTCAAGTCAGAGATGCGGATAAGATCCCATAAATCCCCTGCTGCGCACGAAGCACCGCGTATGTACCGATAACGCTTTCTCTCCGCATCCATCCGGCCCGGCGGTTTCCAGCGCGCCGGATGGTCTGCCGCCGGCTCGTCAGGCCGCCGCTTTCACCGCTGCCGGTTCTCCGGTCATGCGGGCGACTGCCGTATCCGTCGTCCACAACGCGTTCGCCAGCCAGCGGAAGTTGATCAGCGCAGCCAGGTAGCCGTCGCCTTCCGGCAGCATGCTGCCGGCGGTGGCGTCGCGCACCACGGCGACTTCGAATCCGTGCTCGACGAAATCGCGCAGGTGCGACTCGATGCAGAAGTTCGCGGCCATGCCTGCCAGGATGATCTGGTCGACTTTCTTCTTGCGCAGCTGGAAGATGACGTCGTTCGTCTGCGGGCCGGCGATCTTGTGCGGCGAGCAGACGATCGTCTTGCCGTCCTCGATGTAGTCGTGGAATTCAGGCATCCAGTCGGCGCCGGAACCCGCGAATCCGTCCAGCGACAGCGCACTGGGGCGGTCGAACATGTGTAGCGCGTGCATCAGCCGTTCGCCGGGCGCCGCGAAATCCCATTTGTGGTCGTGCGGGTAGTAATAATGCGGCGAGATGATGACCGGCAGGTCCGCCTGCTTGGCCGCTGCGAACAGCCGCGCCACGTTCGGGACGGTGTTGTGATGCGTGATGCTCGCGCCGAATGCGCCCCAGGCCACGCCTTTCGGGCTCAGGAAATCGATCTGCGGATCGATCACGACCAGGGCTGCGCGGGTCAGGTCCAGCTGGACGTCGACCTGCGGCAGGCCCGGATTCGGCGGATCGGCATAGGGATCGGCGGGTACGGCGGCGTTGGGCGTGTTGGCGTCCATGGCAATTCCTTTCAGGATCGTTTTGATGGGGCGATCACCGCATCGCGGTGAGCGTTCTTGCTACGCAGTCGAGAAAATCGTACTCGCCTTATGCGCGGCCGCAAACGGAAAACTGGCCGTCCACCCCCTATGGCCAGTCTGCGTCGCTGCATGCATGGCTGCCGTTCCGCGGAGCGCGTTGTCCGTCCGGTGGGATCGTCCGACGGGGGCCCCTGTCGGCCGGGGCCGCACTGGTCCGGAAAAACGAACTCGACAATAGGAATAATAATGTCGAGTTCGCGAAATGTTTAGGATGTCGATCCGCTGAAACATTCCGCAAATAGAAAATTCATTTGACCGCGGCCAACATCGCTATATTCGGCCCGCACGTTCGGCGCGCGAGACAGTCATAGCTGCGTCCCTCCCGATGTCCTTGCTCGACAGGACTTTGCATGCACAGCTACAAGACCATCGTGGTCCACATCGACGGCACTCCCGATCAGGAACGCCGGGTCGCCCTCGCCGCACGCCTGTGTGCCGCACACGGCGCGCACCTGGTCGGCAGCGCCGCCACGGGCATCACGTGGCTCGATTACACCCTGCTCACCCGCTCGGTCGGCGCGCCGGCGCTCGATGCCGGCGTGGAGTTCCAGGGCTTGCGCGATGGCGCCGCTGCCCGCCTCGCCGACTTCCGCGAACAGGCCGCGCGCCTTGGCGTCGCATCCGTCGAGACACGTGTCGTCGAGGACGATGCCCGCTATGCCCTGCTCCTGCAGTCCCGCTACGCCGACCTGGTCATCGTCAGCCAGGATGGCGCGGGCCACGATCCGCCTCCCGTCCCGGCGATCTCGGGCCGCGTCCGGCGCTTGCCCGAAACCATGGCCTTGCGCGGCGCCCGGCCGGTGCTGGCGGTGCCCCGCGACGGGCCGGACGGTCCGCTGGATGGCACCATCGTCGCTGGCTGGGACGGCAGTACGCCGGCGCTGCGAGCGATCGGCGGCGCCCTGCCCCTGCTGCAGCGCGCCGCCGCCGTTCAGCTGGTGCTTGTGAATCCGGACGGGCTGTCCGAACTGCACGGCGAGGAACCGGGCGCGGACATGGCGCTGTACCTGGCGCGCCAGGGCGTGCGCGTGGAAGTCGTGGTCGAACGCACGCGGTCCACGGCGGGCCAGGCGCTGGTGCGACTGGCCGGGGACGTCGGTGCCGACCTCATGGTGACCGGTGCGTATGGACACAGCCGCTATCGTGAATGGGTTCTGGGCGGGGTCACGCGCGAGTTGCTGGAGCGCGCGCCGTTGCCCCTCCTGATCGCACACTGAATCATGGCCTATCAACTCCAGCTCAAGCAGGTGCCCGCGAGCGAGCAACAGCGCGAGGGCAGCACATGGCAAGGCGGACGCCACACGCCCTACCCCGAGGCCAGCGTCGAACACGCCTCTGCCGACCTCGTCCTCAATGCCTGGCTCGGCCGGCTGACGGGCCACGTTTCGCCCGCGGCGCTGGCCGCTGCCTGGCAGGACTGGGTCAGCCACCTGCTGCTGTCCCCGGACAAGCAAATGGAGCTCGCGCTGCAGGGGGCGACGAACCTGCAGCGCTGGATGCAATACGGGATGAGCGCCGTGCACGGCAGTGCGACCGAGCCCGTGCAGCCGCTCGCGCAAGATAAACGCTTCGCCGACCCGGCCTGGCACGGATGGCCCTACAACCTGATCAGCCAGGGTTTCCTGCTCACCCAGCAGTGGTGGCACCGCGCGACGAGCGGCGTGCGCGGCGTTTCGCCGCATCATACCGACGTGGTGACGTTCATCGCGCGCCAGTTGCTGGACTCGGTCGCGCCGTCGAATTTCATCGGCACCAATCCCGTGGTGCAGCAGGCCACGATCGCGAGCGGCGGGCGCAACCTCGTCTACGGCGGCCTGCGCGCGCTGTCCGAACTGCGCAGCGCGTTCACGGGCACCGGTCCGCCGATCGCTTACCAGCCGGGCAAGGACGTGGCGGTAACGCCCGGGAAGGTCGTCATGGCGAACCGGCTGATCGAACTGCTGCGCTACGAACCGGCGACGCCGTCCGTGTACCAGTTGCCGCTCCTGATCGTGCCGGCGTGGATCATGAAGTATTACATCCTCGACCTGTCGCCGCAGAATTCGCTGGTGCGCTACCTCGTCGAACGCGGTCATACCGTCTATATGATCTCGTGGAAGAACCCGCAGGCCGACGACCGCGACCTCGCCATGGAAGACTACCGCCGGCTCGGGGTGATGGCGGCGATCGACAAGATCGTCGAGCAGACGGGTGCGCCGCAGGTCAATGCCTGCGGTTACTGCCTGGGCGGGACGCTGCTGGCGATCGCGGCGGCGGCCATGGCGCGCGACGGCGACGAACGGCTGGCCAGCATGACGCTGCTGGCCGGCCAGGTCGACTTCACGGAGCCGGGCGAGCTCTCGCTGTTCGTCGACAACAGCGAAGTCAGCTTCCTGGAAGCGACCATGTGGCAACAGGGCTATCTGGACACCCGCCAGATGGCCGGTACCTTCCAGCTATTGCGCTCGAACGACTTGATCTGGTCACGGCGGCTGCGCCACTACCTGCTGGACCTGCCCGACCGCATGAACGACCTGACGTCGTGGAATGCCGACGCCACGCGCATGCCCTACCGCATGCATTCCGACTACCTGCGCAAGCTCTTCCTGAGGAACAGCCTGGCCAGCGCGCGCTACCTCGTCGACGGGCGGCCGGTTTCGCTCACGGACCTGCACATTCCGATCTTCGCCGTCGGCACCCTCACCGACCACGTGGCGCCCTGGCGTTCCGTCTACAAGATCCTGCCGCTGACGGACACGGAGGTGACCTTCCTGCTGACCTCGGGCGGCCATAATGCGGGCGTCGTCTCGCCGCCCGGCACGCCCGGCCGCAGCTACCAGATTGCGACGCACAGCCCGGATGCGCCCTACGTGGATCCCGAGACCTGGCGACGCGAAGCCGTCCAGCGCGCGGGCAGCTGGTGGCCGTCCTGGGAAGCCTGGCTCGCGCACCGGGCCGAGCCGCTGGTACCGGCCCAGACCGTCGATGGCCTGGCGGACGCGCCGGGACGCTATGTGCTGGAGCCTTGATGCTGGTTGCCAGCGATGTGCCCGCGCCCACGCACCAGCGGCGGCGGCCCGGCGGGCATCACGCGAGATACTGCCCGCCATTGACGTCGAACGTGGCGCCCGTGATGAAACCGCTATCCTCGGCCGCGAGGAAGGCGACCATGCGGGCGATATCCTCCGGTGTACCAAGGCGTCCGGCGGGAATGCCGGCGACGATCCCCTGCAGCACCTCCGGTCTGACGGCGCGCACCATCGCCGTGTCGCAATAGCCGGGCGCCACCGCATTCACCGTCACGTTGCGCGCCGCGTTCTCGAGCGCGAGCGCCTTGGTGAAGCCGAGGATGCCTGCCTTGGCGGCCGCATAGTTGCTCTGGCCGGCTTGTCCCTTGCGTCCGTTGATCGAGCTGATGTTGACGATGCGGCCGAAGCGCCGGTCGCGCATGCCCTCGATGACGTGCCGCGTCATGTTGAACATCGAACCGAGGTTCGTGTGCATGACGCTCCACCATTGTTCCCGGCTCATCTTGTGCAGCGGCGCATCGGCCGTGATGCCCGCATTGTTGACGAGGATCTCGACCGGCCCCAGGTCGGCCGCCACCTGCGCCAGCCCGGCGCCGCAGGCATCGAAGTCGGCGACGTCCCAGCGGAATACGGCAATGCCCGTGCCTTCGGCCAGTTGGCGGGCCGCTTCCTCGTCGTGATGATAGGTGGCGGCCACCCGGCAGCCCCCTTCGCGCAATGCGAGTGCGATCGCCCTGCCCAGGCCGCGGGTGCCGCCGGTGACCAACGCGATCCTGTCCATGGCCCCTCCAGCCGGTATCGGCAGATAAGGCTTCGACCCGCCCTGGCGCACCGCGTTCCCCCGCCCTCGCCCGCCACTGATCGACATCAGCGGAAACGGGCTACAGGATGCCGCGCCCGTTCACGGAGGCGATGATCTCGTCGTAGCGCTCGTTGTCGGTCTTGTGCAGGTAGGCGGCCGTCGTCGCGATATTGGCGTGGCCGGCCGTGTCCTGCAGCGTCTTGAGCTGGACGCCGTTGTTGGCGTGGTTGGTCAGCATGCTGTGGCGCAGCCAGTGCGCCGACGCCTGGCGCAGCGTGGCAGCCGTATCGGCATCGCCCTGGACGGCGGCGACGGCGGCCGCGTCGGCAAAGATCGCCTTGATCGCTTCCGACGCCGCCTCGTCGGTAATACGCGCCAGCGTGCGGCTGCGGCTGGACAGCACCAGCGGCATGCGGTCGCTGCGGTTGGCCTGGGGCGGCAGGTCGAAGGCGACGCGGTAGGACTGGAAGGCGTCGAGCATGTCCGGCGGCACCGGCAGGCGGCGCGGCTTGCTGCCCTTGCCGACGACGTCCAGCCACCAGCGTCCATTACCCTCCGTATAGATCGACCCCATCGAGGCGCCCACGATCTCGTTCAAGCGCGCGCCCGTATGGGCAAAGGCGACGAGCAGGAAGCGGTCGCGCGCGCGCCGGCGCAGGTCAGCCGGCGTCTCGGCGGTTCTCGTGGAGACGGTCTGCAGCGCCAGCGCAATCGCACCTTGCGTCAGGTAGCGCGTGATGCGGCTGGCCGTGGGCGCGCGGACGTTGCGCACCAGCGCGCCAGGATTGCGGCGCAGGTAGCCCGTCTGTTCGGCGAAACCGAGCAGCGCCTTCACGGCGATCATCGCCTGGCGCCGGCTGGGGTCGGACAGCGGTCCCGTGAAGGGGCGGTAGCGCTCGTCGCTGCGCGGCCACTTGGTCTTCGACACCCAGGCGGGTGGCGGGTCCTTGAGGAATTCCTTGTAGGCGTTCAGGTCGGCCACGTTCAGCTGGACCAGCGTCTTGCCGGCCTCCTCGCGGCACCAGGTGAGGAAGCGATACAGCTCCTTCTGGGTATTCTGGATGGACTTGGCGCTCAATTCGCCATGGGCGATGAACTCGCGGGCCAGTTCGATGTCCGTGGTGGCCTCGGTCATCTGGTCGTCGGCCGTGCGGTACATCTTGACGTGCATCCGCCCGCTCTCTCCGCTGACGATGTGGTCCGGCGACGATGGACCCAGGTCGATGGGGAAAAAGTTCGGCATGGCAGTAATGGCATAAAACTGTATCTATATACAGTATAGCATTGCGATCCTCCTTCGCGACAGTGGCATGGTCACCCGTGCGCGCGGCGCCAGAGGCGGCCGATGGGGAAGGCGACGCCAGGCCATGGTGGCAAGGAAAAATGGTCGATGTCGGACCCGCGCGCCTGATCGACATCAAGCCTGCTGGGCGCTGTCCACCTATGCTGCATAGTACTTCCCGGCGCGGCCGCACGCTTAGGCGTCTCGCCCGCACGCGACAAGGCAAGCCCATGGAACCGACGTCTTTATTCCGGCCATCCCTCCCCGCTTCTCCCGGTCCAGCACCCGGCTTGCGCGGCTTGCTCCGTCTGGTGCTGGTGGTGCTCGCTATATTGCTGCCCGCCGCGGCGGACGGCGCGCCCGGGGTCGGATTGATCCGCGTCGACGGCGCGATCGGTCCGGCCAGCGCCGATTACATGGTGCGCGGGCTGGCGCGCTCGGCGGCAGCCGGCCACCAGCTCGTCGTCGTGGAACTGGATACGCCGGGCGGGCTGGACACGTCGATGCGCAGCGCCATCAAGGCGATCCTGGCCTCGCCGGTCCCGGTGGCCGTGTTCGTCGCCCCCAGCGGCGCGCGAGCCGCCAGCGCCGGCACCTACCTGCTGTACGCGAGCCATATCGCCGCGATGGCGCCCGGCACCAATCTCGGTGCGGCGACCCCGGTGGCGATCGGCCTCGCCCCTTCGGAGCCGACCACCGGTCAGCCGCCCCGCACAAGGGAGCAATCCCCACGCGAGAAGGACGGCGTGCAGCGCCCTCCGGGCCCCGGGGACCCGGTCCCCGATACCGATGGGCCGATGTCTCGCAAGCAGCTCAACGACGCGGCCGCCTACTTGCGCGGTCTGGCCCAGCTGCGGGGGCGCAACGCGCAGTGGGCCGAGCGCGCCGTGCGCGAATCCGTCAGCCTGACGGCCGACGAGGCATTGAAGCTGCGCGTCGTCGACTATGTCGCGGCGGACGTGCCGGCCCTGCTGGCGCAGCTGGACGGCAGCCGGGTCCAGGTACTCGGACAGGTGCGACAATTGCAGACGCGCGGCGCTCCAGTGGCCGGCTACGAGCCGGACTGGCGTGCGAACGTGCTTGCGGCGATCACGAATCCCAGCGTCGCCCTGCTCCTGATGACCATCGGCATCTACGGGCTCGTGTTCGAGTTCATGAACCCCGGCGTGGTCGTGCCGGGCGTCGTCGGCGGCATCTCCCTGCTGCTGGGGCTGTATGCGCTGCAGCTGCTGCCCGTCAATTACGCGGGCCTGGGTTTGATCGTGCTGGGGCTGCTGTTCATGCTCGGCGAAGCCTTCCTCCCCAGCTTCGGGATCCTGGGTATCGGCGGTGTGGTGGCCTTCGTGGCCGGAGCACTGATCCTGATCGACACGGAGCTGCCCGGCTACGGCGTGCCGCCCATCCTCGTCGCCGTGCTGGGCCTGGCCAGCGCCTTGCTGCTGACGGGAACCGTGCATGTGGCCATGGCCGCGCGCCGGCGCCCGCTGCGCAGCGGCGCGGCGACACTGGTCGGCGCCGTGGGCCACGTCGAGCAGCTCGCCGGCGGCGACGGTCGCTCGGCCTGGGCGCGCGTCGAGGGCGAACTGTGGCAGGTGACGGGCGATGTACCGCTGCGGCCGACCCAGGCCGTCAAGGTGACCGCGCGCGACGGCCTGGTATTGCAGGTGGTGCCCGTCGGCCCGGAGAAGGAAGAGCGCCGATGGGGGGAGCGGCGATGATCGCCGATATCGGCTTCGGCCTCGGCGCGCTGATCGTCCTGCTGTTGCCGCTGATCCTGTCCGCCTTCAAGATCCTGCGTGAGTACGAGCGCGGCGTCGTGTTCCAGCTGGGCCGTTTCTGGGGTGTGAAGGGGCCGGGGCTGATCGTCATCATCCCCGTGTTGCAGCAGATGGTGCGGGTCGACCTGCGCACCATCGTGCTGGACGTGCCGACCCAGGATGTGATCTCGCGCGAC
The DNA here is from genome assembly GCA_963529995.1 of uncultured Massilia sp. GTDB lineage: Bacteria > Pseudomonadota > Gammaproteobacteria > Burkholderiales > Burkholderiaceae_D > Telluria. Next base: position 72,142 of record CAUSCY010000023.1, read on the forward strand.
AATGTCTCCGTCAAGGTCAATGCCGTCATCTATTTCCGTGTCGTCGATCCGGAAAAGGCCATCATCCAGGTCGTCAATTTCATGGAGGCGACCAGCCAGCTGGCCCAGACGACGCTGCGCGCGGTGCTCGGCAAGCACGAGCTGGACGAGATGCTGGCCGAGCGCGAGCGCCTGAACATCGACATCCAGCAGGTGCTGGACGTGCAGACCGACGCCTGGGGCATCAAGGTGGCGAATGTCGAGATCAAGCACGTCGACCTGGACGAATCCATGATCCGCGCGATCGCCCGCCAGGCCGAGGCGGAGCGCGAACGGCGCGCCAAGGTGATCCATGCGGAGGGCGAACTGCAAGCTTCCGAGAAATTGCAGCAGGCGGCGCTGGTGCTGTCCCGGCAGTCCGGTGCGATGCAGCTGCGCTACCTGCAGACGCTCAGCGCCATCGCCGGGGACAAGTCGTCGACGATCGTGTTTCCGCTGCCGATCGAGCTGCTCCAGGTCGTCCGGACGGAAAGACAGTAGCCGTGGCGGAACGGATGCCGATGGCGACGGGAAATACTGTTTGCAGGGTCGCATCCTTCTACCCGGCTAGGCAGCCCGCGCACAGTTGCCGCGCATTTGCAGGCTCGTCGCTCGTACGGGAGAATGGCTGCAAGCACATTTTGGATCGAAAGGAGCCTGCATGAGCATCACCGTCAACAACACGAACCCCGACACCGTCAAGGTGACACTGTTCGGCGAGCTGCAGGACGGCACGTTCGACGCCAAGGTCATGGACGAGACGGACGTACCCTATACCCGCTGCTGGGACAACGAGATCGAGCAGCGCATCATCTATATCCAGCCGGATCCGCAGCAGTTGCAGGCGATCCTGAAGGCGCTCAACGAGCGCCGGCTGTCGCTGGACCAGCTGCAGGAGTTCGGCAGCGTGGGCGGCGGCACGTCGGAAATTCCCGTCTGAGTGGAGGAAGCATGACAGCACAGCATACGAACGGGACTGGCCAGGGGGAGCACTCGGCCACCATCGGTATCGGCGGCACGACCAGCGGCGAGCAAGGCGCCACGCCGGATCATGAAACCATGGCGGAGACGGGCGGCAGCGGCGGCGACGCGCTGACGCAGCCGCGGCGCGAGGAGACCGCGCCGCTATCGCAGGAATCGCTCCAGGAAGCGGCGCCCGGCAGCCGCCAGGGTGAGCCGGCGGACCAGGCGGATGCCGAAGGCGCCGACACGGCCGCGACGGCGATCGCCCGCGGCGCCCAGGATACCCGGAGCCGCCAGGCAAGCCCGGGGACGACGGGGCTCGGGACACCCGAGACGGGCGGCAATCAGAGCGAACGCGACCTGGCGCCGCCGCGTTCGAACTAGCGGGGAAATGCGGTCAGGCGGCCGCCATGCGCCGGCATTCCTCGGCGCAGCGGCGGCAGGCGGCCGCGCACTGCTGGCAGTGATCCATGGCGTGCTTGCCGCATTCCGCGGCGCACGCATCGCACACCTCGGCGCACAGGCGGCATACGGCCGCGGCGAATTCGCTGGCGCGCGCCATCGCGGCGGCGGCCGTACGGCACAGTTGCGCGCAGTCCATGTCGAGCGCAATGCAGCGCGCCATCATCTTGACGTCGTCTTCCTGCAGGCAGGCGGTGGAGCAGTTGTCGCAGGCTGCGGCGCAGGCATAACAGGCTTCGATGCACGCGCGCATCGTGTCGATCGGTCGGTCTTGGGCCATCATTCCTCCTTGTCATTGGTGAATGGATGGACATCCCTTGGTACGCGGCCGGTGTGTCCCCGGCCTGCGCGGCGAGGGACCAGCTTAGCATAGCGGTCCCCCGCGGCGCGTCCGGATGCGCCCAGGTCGTCGACTACTGCGTTTGCTTGACGACGGCGCCGCCTTTCATGACGAATTTCATGCGGGTCAGCTCGGCCGGGTCGGCCAGCGGATCCCCGCTGACGGCGACCAGGTCCGCGAACTTGCCGACCGTGACGGAACCGACGCGGTCCTTCCAGTCGAGCAACTCGGCGCCGCGGATGGTGACGGCCTGGATCGCCTGCATCGGCGTCATGCCGTACTTGACCATGTAGTGGAATTGGCGCGCATTGTCGCCGTGCGGATAAACGCCGGCGTCGGTGCCGAAGGCCATCCGGGCGCCCGCCTGGAACGCCTTTTTGAAATTGTCGCGCTGGACCTGGCCCACCATGCGCTCTTTTTCCAACGACTCGGGCAACATGCCGGCCGCGGCGCCTTCCTGCAGGATGTAGTCGTCGTTATAGATGTCCATCACGAGGAAGGTACCTTTTTCGCGCGCCAGGCGGATGCCTTCGTCGTCGATCAGGCTTGCGTGTTCGACCGAATCGACGCCGGCCAGGATCGCGTCACGGATCGCGCTGGCGCCGTGCGCGTGGGCGGCCACGCGGCGGCCCAGCTTGTGCGCTTCCTCGACGATCGCCTTCATCTCTTCCAGCGTGTATTGCTGGGCGCCGGCCTCGTCGCCCTTGGACAGCACGCCGCCCGAGGCGCAGATCTTGATGGTGTCGGCGCCGTATTTCGCCATCTGGCGCACCTTGGCGCGCGCCTGCCACGGCCCGTCGGCCACGCCGGCCTCGGTGTAGTGGTAGTCGGCGGGCAGCAGGTTGTTGTCGCAATGGCCGCCCTGGATGCCCAGGGCGTAGCCGGCCACGCGCATGCGCGGCCCTTCCAGCTCCCCGGCATTGATGGCGTCGCGCAGCGCGATGTCGCCATAGCCGCTGGCGCCCACGTTACGCACCGTGGTAAAGCCCGCTGCCAGCGTGACCCGGGCGGCGTGCGCGCCATACAGCGCGGCGCGGATGTCCGAGACGCCCAGCGACTGGTAGCCGTGCTGGTGCGGATCGCCCGTCAGGTGCACGTGGGCGTCGACCAGGCCTGGCAGCACGGTCGAGCGCGACAGGTCGATGACGCGTGCGCCGGTCGGCACCGCGGTCGAGGCGGTGGGGCCGACTGCGCTGATGCGCTCGCCGCTGACGACGATGGTCTGGTCGGCGAGGACCTTGCCGGCGACGACGTCGACCAGCTTGCCGGCGCGGATGGCGACGACCTGTTCCGCGCCGGATGCGGACGCGGCGAACCCGAGCGCGGCCAATGCTGCCGCGAGCGTTTTATATGTCATTGCGAGCTGCTTTCGTGGGTGGAGAAGACGGTGCGCCGGCGTGCGTCCGCTCGTGGTGCTGGCGCGCCAGGCGGCGCCAGTTGTGCCACGAGACGAGGGCGTTGATCCAGAAGCCGGCATACAGCACGGACGTCAGGACGAGACCGCGGCTGTAATACAAAGGAACGGCGATGGTATTGACGAGCACCCAGAACGGCCAATTCTCGACCCGGCGCTGCATCATGAGAATCTGGCCGATGATGGAAAACACCAGTACGGCGGAATCGAAGAACGGCGCGTAGGCGTTCGTGGTGAGGTGCAGCAGCGTGCCGTAGGCGGCCGTGGCGACGACGCCGGCAGGCACGATCCACAGCAGGTTCCTGCCCGTCGCGTGAGTGATCGGCAGCGGCTCGCCATGGTCGCCGCGTACCCATTTCCACCACCCCAGCACGCTGGTGGCGACGAAGAAGCCCTGCAGGACGACGTCGGCATACAGCCGGTTCTCCGCATACAGGATGCCGAACAGCGTGCAGCCGACGATGCCGGTCCACCAGGTGTGGACGTTGTTACGCCCGGCCAGCACGATGGCCAGGGCGGTGAAGACGTTTGCCGCCAGTTCCAGCGGCGCGACCAGCTCCGTCATCCTGCTGCGCCCTGCCCGTTCGAATCCATCGACGCTCCCGTTGAACAAGCGTCTACTGTACGACAGGCCCTGCTTTTATTGCAAGAGAGGAATTGCGGGTGCCGGTGCCGGCGGCGGTGGCATTACAGTTTGAGCGTGCGGTGTTCGCTGTCCATGTCCGGCGTCGTGCCCGTCACGGCGGCCTTGGCGAGGGCGAACATGCGCACCATTTTGCTGTCGTTCGAATCCCAGTACTCGGCCGAGTGCGGATCGACGCGTACCAGCACGGCGTGTTCGTCGTCCGGGCCGGCCGGGAACCACGCCTGGGCGCCCGTATTCCACTTCGCGCGGATCAGTTCGCGGTCGACCACGCGTTCGGCGGTGCCGCTGACGGAGACGTACAGGCTGTCGTCCGGGTTCGAAAAGGCCAGGTTGACCTGCGGGCGGTGCGCGATGCAGTCCCACAGGGAGGTCAGGGTCGACGTGAAGAACCAGATGCCGCCGCCGTCGTCGACGTCTTCCTTCGTCATCGGCTGGCTCAGCAGGTGGCCGTGGGCGTCCTGCCAGGTAAACATCGGGAAGCGCACGTCCTTGATCTTGGCCTTCAGTTCGGCCACGCTGTTTGCGTCATGGGTGGTCATGGTGGGTCCTCTTCTGTTTCTGGAAGGCTCCATGCTCGCCGATGGTCGCCTGCGCGTCGGTGCGGCGGCGTACCGATGGCGTGGACCGTCGTTTGAGCACTGTCAAGGGCGCCGGAAAGCACGAAATGAGCGGCGGCGCGCCGCCATATAATCTTCCTGCGCCCGCATCGCCGCCGGCGCCCCGCCCCAACCAGACCAGGATGGAACCGCACGAGGATGGAACCGCCATGGACCACCACGAACGTCATGCCCAGTCCGCCATCCTGTCCTTTGCTCTATCTGTCGCGTCGTCGCATGCCGCAGCCGGGCCGACGTCGCTTCGTCTGGCCCTGGCCGGTTGAGCGCATGGTGGCCCCATGGGTGCGCATCATTTCGTCACTGCCACGCTGCCCACGTCCGGCGAGCGCGCACGCCTCGTCGCCCACCTCGTCGACGGCGTCGATGGCGCCCAGGTCGATGCGGCCCTGCTGAACCTGATCCGCCACCTTCCGGCCAGTCGCTACCGCCACGCCATCGTCTGCCTGCGCGAGCGCGGCGAATACCTCGGCGAGCTGCGCGCTCACGGCGTCGACATCGTCAACCTGCACCGGCGCGAGGGCAGCGATCCCTTCCTCTGGCTGCGCATGTACCGGGCGCTGCGGGCGCTGCAGCCGGACCTCGTGCATACCCGCAACCGGTCCGGGCTGCCGGCGCAGCTGGTGGCGGCGCTGGCGGGCGTGCGCCTGCGCGTGCACGCCGAGCACGGGCGCGAGGAATCGTCCGGCCAGCGCGGCTGGATCCTGCGCCGCCTGCTGCGTCCGCTGATCGGGCATTTCATCGCCGTCAGCAGCGATCTCGAGCAATGGTTGATCGACGCCGTCGGGGCCGAGCCGGAGCGCGTATCGCAGATCGCGAACGGCGTCGACAGCGTGCAGTTCCACCCGCGCCTGGGACCAGCCGCGGCCGTCGGGCCGCCCGGTTTCATGCAGGATGGCGCCTTCGTGATCGGCAGCGCGGGGCGCATGACGGACGCGGCCAGCCACGTCACCTTGGTCGAAGCCTTCCTGCGCCTCATCGCGTCGCCGCACCCGGCCCACGCGCGGCTACGGCTGCTGATCGTCGGCGACGGCCCGGCGCGTCACGAATGCCAGGCGCTGCTGAACCGGGCCGGTGCCGGCGCGCGCGCCTGGCTGCCCGGTGCCCGCGCCGACCTGCCGCAGTTGCTGCGCGCGATGGACCTGTTCGTGCTGCCCGCGCCGGCCGAGGACCGCTCGAATGCCATCCTGCAGGCGATGGCCAGCGGCCTGCCCGTCGTCGCCAGCGCCGTGGCCGGCAATGCGGAACTGGTCCATGCGGGCTTCACGGGCATCCTCGTCCCGCCGTCGTCGGCCGAGCTGCTGGCCGCGGCCATCGCCGATTACTGCCGCATTCCGGAAATGGCGGCACGCCATGGCGCAAGGGCGCGGAGCCAGGTGATCGCCCGCCACAGCATGCCGGCGATGGCACGCGACTACCTGGCCGTCTACGACACGCTGGCGCGGGGAGACGGCGACCCACGGCGCGGCAACGACCGGCCGTGGTGGGATGCATGAACTTGCTGCATCGGTGGGCTGCATTGGCGGGCTGCATGAGCAAGCTGCGCGATAGGGCTGCCTGATGCGCGTCCTGCACCTGTTCGACCACGCCGTGCTGCGCCCCACCGACTACGCGCGCCGCGCATTGGCCCTGCTGGACGGCTTGCGCGGCCAGGGCGTGCAGACCGTGCAGTTGGCCGGCCCGGCCGATCCGGCCGATGCAGCTGCCGCAGCTGCCGCAGCAGGCGTCATGTCGCCGGGCTGGCAGTTCTACCGGACGCCGGCGCCGGCCCGGCTGTCCAGCCTGCCGTCCTGGCTGCGCGCGGGTGCCGGCGGCATCCTGCTGGCGCAGCGCATGCGCGACGTCACCCGCATGACGCGGCCGCAACTGATCCACGTCCATTCCGGGAGCCGGCACGCGCTCGCCGCCTGGCCGGCGGCACGCCTGGCGCGCCTGCCGCTGCTGGTGGAGACGGACCGGCGCGGCGCTGCCGGCCCGGTGCTGCCCTGGCTCGAGCGGCTAGCACTGCACAGCGCGGACGCGCTGGTGGCCGCCAGCGCCGATGCCCGCGCCGTGCTGCGCGCCGGCGGCATCCGCGCGCGCCGCATCGCGGTGCTGCCGTCGGCCGCCGACCTGC
>CAUSCY010000024.1:0-78505 GCA_963529995.1 uncultured Massilia sp.
AACCGCTGACCTCTTGCATGCCATGCAAGCGCTCTCCCAGCTGAGCTATACCCCCGCAGTGCTGAAGTGCGAGCATTATAGAGGACGACCTTGCATTTTGCAAATACCCAAAAGGCATCATTCGTCCCCTACCGCCCAGGGGCGCTTACAGGCCCTTGCGCACGCGCGCCAGCACGACGTCGCGGCCGAACAATTCCAGCACGGCGTCGATGGCCGGGGTCTGCAACTGGCCCGTCACCAACAGGCGCAGCGGCATCGCCAGTTGCGGCATCTTGAGGCCGTTGGCGGCCAGCACTTCCTTCATCATGGCGGACAGCGCCGGCTTGGTCCACTCGACCGTGGCCAGGCGTTCGGCAAACTGGGCCAGCGCCGGGCGCACGGCGTCGGTCAGGTGCTGTTCGAGCAGCGCGGCATCCGGCTTCGGCGCGCGGAAGAACAGCATGGCGGCATCGGCCAGCTCGTTGATGGTGTTGGTGCGCTCCTTCATGAGGCCCAGCACGGCCGGCAGCGGCGGCGCGCCGTCGAAGTCCGCACCTTCGCGTTCCAGGATCGGGCGGGCCAGGCCGGCCAGGCGCTCGTTGTCGGCCAGCTTGATGTAGTGGTTGTTCAGCCACGCCAGCTTTTCCGGATTGAATTGTGCGGCCGACGCGGTCAGGTGCTCCAGGTTGAACCACTCGGCGAACTGCTCCATCGAGAAGATCTCGTCGTCGCCGTGGCTCCAGCCCAGGCGCGCCAGGTAGTTCAGCATGGCTTCCGGCAGGTAGCCCTGCTCCGGGTACTGCATCACGCTGACGGCGCCATGGCGCTTCGACAGTTTCTGGCCGTCCGGGCCCAGGATCATCGGCAGGTGGCCGTACTGCGGCAGCTCGGCGCCGAGCGCGCGCAGGATATTGATCTGGCGCGGGGTGTTGTTGACGTGGTCGTCGCCGCGCAGCACATGGGTGATCTTCATGTCCCAGTCGTCCACGGCCACGCAGAAGTTATAGGTCGGCGTGCCATCCGGGCGGGCGATGACGAGGTCGTCCAGTTCCTTGTTGGCGATGGTGATCGGGCCCTTGACGACGTCGTGCCAGGTGACTTCGCCATCCAGCGGATTCTTGAAGCGCACTACCGGCTTCACGCCGGCCGGCACCTCGGGCAGGGTCTTGCCCGGCTCCGGACGCCAGGTGCCGTCGTAGCGCGGCTTTTCGCCGGCGGCGCGCATGCGCTCGCGCATCGCTTCCACTTCTTCCGGCGAGCAGTAGCACAGGTAGGCCGTGCCGGCTTCCAGCATGCCCTTGATGACCTCGCGATAGCGGTCCATGCGTTGCATCTGGTAGAACGGGCCTTCGTCGTGGGCCAGGCCCAGCCACTGCATGCCGTCCAGGATCGCCTGCACGGCTTCCGGCGTCGAGCGCTCCAGGTCGGTGTCTTCGATGCGCAGCACGAAGGTGCCGCCGAAGTGGCGGGCATAGGCCCACGAATACAGCGCGGTGCGGGCGCCGCCGAGGTGGAGATAGCCAGTCGGGCTGGGGGCAAAACGGGTACGGACGGTCATGGTCGAAAAAGAAACGATAAAAGCCCTGGTGCCCAGGGCTGGATTGGTCGGAGCGCGGGCGCGCCTGTCGTTGTTATTGGGGTACATGGCCGGCGGCGGGCAGCGCGCTTGCGCTGCGCCGGGGCCGGACAGCCCGGTGTCTGGACAATGCCTATTTTACAGGCTGATGCCCTGCTCCGGTATCCACGGCACTTTGAGGAATTTGAGTTATTGCTTTACAGAAACTAAAAATCTCGCTAGAGTCACATGCTTGTTTCGGCAATTTTCCACCTTTCCCGCCATGTCCACCGATCCGAGCACTGCTGCCATCGCGCGCCTGCGCGGGGAATTTTCCAGTCCATCGATGGAGGCCAGTTTCCTCCAGGACCAATCCGGCACGATCCTGCGCTACCTGCGCCGCGCTCTGCTGCTGTGCTCGCTGTTCTACCTGATGTTCGGCATCAACGACATCGCGGTGCTGGGCCTGCCGGCCGCCGTCGGGCCGATGCTGGCACGCCTGTTCACGCCGGCACTGGCATTCACGCTATGGCGCCACGTGCGGCGCACCGCCGACCCGGTACGCGCCGCCTACCGCGCCGCCGGCATCTTCACGACCTACTGGCTGGCCAGCTTCCTCGTGGTCACCTGGCACCGGCCCGAGGACGTGCTGATGCATGCGATGTCGATCGTGCTCATCGTCCTCGTCATCCATATCTTCATTCCCAACCGGTCGCTGTACGCGCTGGCGATCGCCGCCGGGGCAGCCTCGCGTTCACGCTGCTGTCCTGGCTCCAGCATGCCGAAACCACGCGCCACCTGGCGTCGATGACGATGCTGATCCTGTTTGCGAACGTGTTCGGCGCGCTGGCCGGCAACCGCTACGCACGCCTGTGGCGCAAGCAGTACCGCGCCCAGCAGGTGCTGACGAACCTGTCGATCCGCGACCCGCTGACCGGCTGCTACAACCGGCGCCACCTGAACGCCGCCCTGCTCGACGGCGAGATCGCGCGGGCACGCCGCCATCGCCTCAGCCTGTCGCTGATCATGTGCGACCTGGACGGCTTCAAGGCCATCAACGACACCCGCGGCCACCAGGCCGGCGACGACGTGCTGTGCGCCTTCGCCGCCCTGCTGCAATCGATGGTGCGCGAATCGGTGGACACGGTGGTGCGCTATGGCGGCGAGGAATTCCTGATCATCCTGCCCGAGACGCCCCTGGACGGCGCCGCCCTGCTGGCCGAACGGGTACGCGCCGCCTTGGCCGCCCTGCGCGTCGACGCCGGCGGCACGCCGCTCGTGGCCACCGCCAGCTTCGGTGTGACGGGCATCGACTTCGCCCAGGGCCAGGCGATCGCACCGCAGGCGCTGATCGCCGTCGCGGACGAATTGATGTACGACGCCAAGCGCGGCGGCCGTAACCGCGTCATGGCGCGCGCGTTTGCGCGAACGGCTGCGCGACAATATGCGCATGACGACCACCCAGCCCCAGCCGCCTGACCTGCCCTCCCACTACGACGCCATGTGGCACCGCGCCTTCGCCGCGGTGGCCGCCGGCGACGTCGACCGCGACGCGCGCCTGGCCGCAGGCCCCGATCCGCGCCGCGGCCTGACCGTCATCGCGCGTCCCGGCCCGCAGCTGGCCGCGCGCTTCGACGCCCTGCTCGATCGCCTGGCCGCACTCGAGCCGCGACAATACCGCCATCCGGCAACCGACATGCACATGACCGTGCTGTCCCTGTTCACGGTGGCCGACGATGCCGGGCCCGCGCTGGCGCGCCTGGCCGACTACCGCGCCGCCGTGTGCGCCGCGGCGGACGGCATCGATTCCTTCGACGTGACGTTTGCCGGCATCACGCTGTCGCGCGGCGCCGTGCTGGCGCGCGGATTCCCGCAGGGACCGCAACTGGAACTGCTGCGCGGGCGGCTGCGCACGGAACTGCGCGCACGCGGACTGGATGCCTTGCTGGACGAGCGCTACCGCCTGGTGACGGCGCATGCGACGCTGCTGCGCTTCGTGCAGCCGCTGCGCGATCCAGCGCGCTTCGCCGCCGAACTGGCGCTGCTGCGCGACGCGCCGCTCGGCACGATGCGGGTGGACCGCATCGAGCTGGTGGTCAACGACTGGACGATGTCGAGCGCTTCGCTGGAACGGGTCGAGACCCTGGGTCTCGTATAGACGGATCGGCCGGGCCGCCCTGGCCGACCGGACGGCGCAGCTTGGTGAGAATGTCGCCGATGCGCTTCAGCCGAACGGCCAGGCAAACAGGTTCTCGGGCAGCGCGAACCAGCCGAACGCCTGGTGCAGCACCCAGGCCACGTCATACGGAAACAGCGACCATCTCGGCAGCCCGCTCCATACCCAGCTCACCGGCACGACGATCCATAGACCGAACAGCAGCGCCGTCTCGCGCCGCGCAATGGTGGACAGAAAGCCGGGATTCAGCAGCCAGTAGGCCACGATCAGCGGGAACGTGACGGTGGCCAGTACCCGGGTCTGGTCGGCCGTGACGGCGGCCAGCAGGAACAGGCCGCCCAGCGCGAGAAAGAACGGCAAGCTCTTGCGGCCCGCGTCTGCAAAACGGGCGGCGGCCAGCCACCCGACGCCCAGTAACGACCAGGCGATGCCGTGCAGGTGCAGGAAGAATGCCGACAGCATCATGCCGGCGTGGTTGCGCAGCCAGTACATGCGGCCCGAATTGACGTGGATCTCGTAATGCTTGAACAAATAGACGAGCCCAAGCTTGCCGGCGACGGCGCCGAGCGCCAGCAGCAAGCAGAAGCGCAAGCCGTATGCCGGCGCGACGCCCTGGCGCCGGCCCAGGCACACCGCGGCGCCCAGGCCGGCGGCGGCGAAAAAGGCTTGCTCGAAGTGCTGCAGGCCCAGCAGCACACCCAATGCCAGCGTGGCCAGCGGCACGGCCGGGAATGCCAGCGCCGCCATCAGCAACAGCAGCGTCAGGCCGTCCTGGCCGACCCAGAAGAAGGCGGTGGTCGAGACCGGCAGCAGCGCGAACAGCACGATCGCCGTGCGCGCCTGCTCGCGCGGCAACTGGACCAGCGCGACGCGCGCGAACAGGGCGACGAAACCCACCGCGCACGCCAGGAAGAACAGGAACAGCTTCGTCATCGAGGTCGCGCCGACCAGCCAGGCGAGCCACGGCCCCAGCCAGTTCCACATCAGGTAGTGCTCGTCCGGCTGGGTAAACGGGCTGGCAAACGGGTCCTGGGCCATGGCCCACAGGGCCAGCGGGTTCGGGTACCACCAGATGCCGGTCTTGACCAGGCACAGGGTGAAGACGACGGCGAGTAGCTTCCAGGTCGGGGTCTCGAACAGCAGGTGTTCGATCTTTTTCGTCAAGTGCATGGAGGGGATTGACGTATTGATAACGTTCTACCCGCGACAGCGGGGCCCTTCCCGGCCATGCCGGAAAGGACGACGCATTGGCGAATCAGTCGTTCTTGACGACGATCGTCGGGAACTTGGACGTCATGTCCTTGGCCTGTTCCGCCACCTTGATCGCGACCTTGCGGGCGATCTCCTTGTAGATGCCGGCGACCTTGCCTTCCGGCTCGGCGATGACGGTCGGCTTGCCGGAGTCCGTCTGTTCGCGGATCGACAGCTGCAGCGGCAGCTTGCCCAGGAATTCCAGCTTGAAGTCGGCGCTCATCTTTTCGCCGCCGCCGGCGCCGAAGATTTCCTCGACGTGGCCGCAGTTCGAGCAGACGTGGGTGCTCATGTTTTCCACCACGCCCAGGATCGGGATACCGACCTTCTCGAACATCTTGACGCCCTTGCGCGCGTCCAGCAGCGCGATGTCCTGCGGGGTCGTGACGATCACGGCGCCCGTGACCGGCACTTTCTGGGCCAGCGTCAGCTGGATGTCGCCGGTGCCCGGCGGCATGTCGACGACGAGGTAGTCGAGGTCCTTCCAGTTGGTCTGTTCCAGCAGCTGGTGCAGCGCCTGGACGACCATCGGGCCGCGCCAGACCATCGGCTCGTCCGGATCGATCAGGAAGCCGATCGACGACACCTGCACGCCATGGCCCTGGAGCGGCTCCATGCTCTTGTTGTCCAGGCTGATCGGGCGGCCGGAGACGCCCAGCATCATCGGCTGCGACGGACCGTAGATGTCGGCGTCCAGCAGGCCGACGCTGGCGCCCTCGGCGGCCAGCGCCAGCGCCAGGTTGACGGCCGTGGTCGACTTGCCGACGCCGCCCTTGCCGGAAGCGACGGCAATGATGTTCTTGACGTTCGGCATGACCTTCAGGCCGCGCTGCACGGCGTGCGACAGCACCTTCGTGACGACGTTGACGCTGACGTTGCCCGCGCCGGCGCCGCGCAGGGCGTCGACGACGGCGTTGCGGATCGCGCCGGCCTGGCTCTTGGCCGGATAGCCGAGCTCGATGTCGAGGGCGACGTTGTCGCCGTCGATCTGGATATTCTTGACCGCTTTGGAAGAGACGAAATCTTTATTGGTGTTGGGATCGACGACGACGGCCAGCGCGGCCTTGACGCCTTCTTGCGTGATGCTCATGGGGTTCTCCGAAGGTAATGCGCAAGTTTAGCGCAAAATGGCGTATTGACTCAGGCGGAAGGGGCAAATCGCCCGATTAGCCCCTGCGCGTTTAGGGTCATCCACTGGTAAAATGCTTTTTTTCATCCATGAATTTCCTTTTCCGACCATGACACGCCAGCTGTTCGTCACCACTGCCCTGCCCTACGCAAACGCTGCCTTCCACATCGGCCACATGATGGAATACATCCAGGCCGACATCTGGGTCCGCTTCCAGCGAATGCAGGAAGAAAACGGCCAGCCGCGCGTCGTGCACTTCGTCGGCGCCGACGATACCCACGGCACCCCGATCATGATCGCCGCCGAGAAGGAAGGCGTGACGCCGCAGGAATTCGTGGCCAAGATCGCCGCCGGCCGCGCCCAGTACCTGGACGGCTTCCACATCGCCTTCGACAACTGGTACTCGACCGACTCGCCGGAAAACGTCGACCTGTCGCAGGGCATCTACCGCCGCCTGCGCGACGCTGGCCTCATCTATACCAAGACCGTCGACCGCTTCTACGACACGGCCAAGGGCATGTTCCTGGCCGACCGCAACATCAAGGGCGAGTGCCCGGTCTGCCATTCGAAGGACCAGTATGGCGACAACTGCGAGGTCTGCGGCGCCGCCTACCAGCCGACCGAACTGATCAACCCGTATTCGGTCTTCACCGGCTCGACCCCGATCTTGAAGCCGTCGGAACAGTATTTCTTCAAGCTGTCCGACCCGCGCTGCTTCCAGTTCCTGAAGCAATGGCTGAACACGCCGGGCCGCCTGCAGCCGGAAATGGTCAATAAAGTTTCGGAATGGCTGGGCGAGAACGGCGAAAAGCTGGCCGACTGGGATATTTCGCGCGACGCGCCCTACTTCGGCATCCCGATTCCGGATGCCCCGGGTAAATTCTTCTACGTCTGGCTGGATGCGCCGGTCGGCTACCTGGCCAGCCTGAAGAATTATTTCGAAAAGAAAGGCATCGACTACGAGGCCTTCCTGAACGATCCGGGCACCGAGCAGGTGCACTTCATCGGCAAGGACATCGTCTCCTTCCACCTGCTGTTCTGGCCGGCCATGCTCGAGTTCTCGGGCCACCCCGTCATCGACAAGCTGAAGGTCAATGTTCACGGCCACCTGACCGTGAATAACGAAAAGATGTCGAAGTCGCGCGGCACCGGTATCTCGCCGCTGCGCTACCTGCAACTGGGCATGAACCCGGAATGGCTGCGCTACTACCTGGCGTTCAAGCTGAATGCCAAGGTCGAAGACCTGGACTTCACGGGCGAGGACTTCGTCGCCCGCGTGAACAGCGACCTGATCGGCAAGTACGTGAACATCGCCAGCCGCTGCGCCGGCTTCATCGCCAAGAAATTCGACGGCAAGCTGGCCCCGGCGCTGTCCGCCACCGCCCAGGAATGGATCGCCCGCGCCATGAACGGCGAACAGGGCGAGCGCCAGGCCGCGATCGCGGCCAGCTACGAGGCACGCGAGTTCGGCCGTGCGCTGCGCGAGATCATGGAAGTGGCCGACGTCGCCAACCGCTACGTCGACGAAAACAAACCCTGGCTGCTGGCCAAGGACGACAGCAAGACCGCCGAGCTGCACGAGGTCTGCACCACGGCGCTGATCCTGTTCCGCCAGCTGACCGTGATGCTGTCGCCGGTGCTGCCGCACGTGGCCGCGCGCGTACGCGAATTCCTCGGCGACGAGGCTTATTCCTGGGAAGACACCAGCAGCGAGCGCGTCTACACCAGCATGCTGGGCCGTACCATCGGCGCCTACAGCCACCTGATGCAGCGCGTCGACGCCAAGATGATCGACGATTTGTTCGACAAGCCGGCCCAGATCGCTGCGGCGGCGGCAGCGGCAGCGGCCCCGGCGGCTGCGGCGGCGCCGGCCCCGGCCGGCGATGCCTCGGACATCGAGGAACTGGCGCCGGAAATTTCGATCGACGACTTCACCAAGATCGACCTGCGCGTGGCGAAGATCGTCAACTGCGAACACGTCGAAGGTTCCAGCAAGCTGCTGCGCCTGACGCTGGACGTGGGCGAAGGCCGCACCCGCAACGTGTTCTCGGGCATCAAGTCGGCTTACCAGCCGGAGCAGTTGATCGGCAAGCTGACCGTGATGGTCGCCAACCTGGCGCCGCGCAAGATGAAGTTCGGCGTGTCCGAAGGCATGGTGCTGTGCGCCTCGGCCAAGGACGAGAAGACGAACCCGGGCCTGTACCTGCTGGAACCGGTGTCGGGCGCCCAGCCCGGCATGCGCATTCGCTGAGGTTGCGGCGGGCATGCGGCGGGTGCCTGCACCCGCCGGCCGCGCCCGGCCTCAAGGCGACATCGGGCGCCTCAGTGCGACTCGAGCGGCTTCGGGGACGAATCCATGGCGTCCCGGTGATCCGCATTGCCGACCGTGCGCAGCAGGCGATCGGTACTGCGCGCGGGAATCCGGCTGCCGGTGATGGTGTCGTTGCTCGCCAGCGGCTGCACGCCCTGGGCAGCGGCCGGGTCCGGTTCCGACATCGGCGCGGACGACGTAGCGCAGCCCACAAGAACGATCGCAGCGGCAAGAATGGAGCAAGGAAATACGGCTTTCATGGATCACCTGGACGTTGGGGTTGAGGAAAGCTGAAAGACCGGTCGGAATTGCCGGTCCTTGCCAGAATACTACCAATTTCCTTGCGCCGGTGGCAGTATAATGCGCTGTTTTTTCATTATTAGGACGCCCGGCGTCCGGTCCTTTACTTTTGATGGTAGATAATAATATGACCGAATACCAAGCCCTTCGACACATCCCCCACGCGAACCTGTTCCGCCAAGGCGACGTGTTCGTCCTGTTCGGCGAACTGTTCGGCCGCGGCTACGTGAACGGCCTGATCGACGAGGCCCGCGCGGCCGGCATGACGATCGTCGGCATCACGGTCGGCCGCCGCAACGACGACGGCACCCTGCGCGCCCTCACTGCGGAAGAGCATGCGGAAGCCGAAGCCAAGCTGGGCGGCCGCATCGTCAATATCCCGCTGATGGCCGGTTTCGACATGGATGCGCCGGAAGGCGAACAGAACCCGACCGAAATGCTGTCCGGGATCACCCTCAAGAGCTGGCAGGAAGACAAGCTGGACTGGACCAAGATCGAAGCCAGCCGCCAGGCCGGCGTGGCCCGCTTCACCGAGTCGGCGCGCCAGGCGATGGCCGAGATCGACAAGCTGGTGCCGGAAGGCGCCAACGTCTTCTTCGCCCACACGATGGCCGGCGGCATCCCGAAGATCAAGGCTTTCCTGGCCATCGCCAACCGCATCTACAAAGGCCGCGGCGAGCGCTTCATGTCCTCGCGCGCGCTGCTGGACAGCGACCTGGGCAAGCTGATCCTGATGAACTTCGACGAAGTCACCGCGAACACGCTGAAGTACCTGATCGACGCGTCGGCCGGCATCCGCGCGCGCGTCGAGGCCAAGGGCGGCCAGGTGCGCTACACGGCCTACGGCTACCACGGCACCGAGGTGTTGATCGGCGGCGACTACGCATGGCAGACGTACACCAACTACACCCAGGGCTATGCCAAGATGCGCCTGGAATCGATCGCCACCGCGGCCTGGAACGGCGGCGTCGCGGCAACCGTGTTCAACTGCCCGGAAATCCGCACCAATTCGTCCGACATCTTCGTCGGCGTCGAACTGTCGCTGTTCCCGCTGCTGACCGCCCTCAAGAAGGAAGGCGGCGAAGGCAATGCATGGGCCCAGCAGCAATGGGATGCCTGCCAGGCGCTGCTGAACGACGGCGTCTCGCTGCAGTCGATCCTGGACAAGCTGGAAACCTATCTGCAGACCGCGACCAGCGCCTCGTTCCGCAACTACGACGCGTGGCCGATGGACAATACGCCGGAGCTGGCGGAGCTGATGATCGGCACCTCGGAAGAGATCACCTCGCTGCACAAGGACAAGAAGGCCCTGATCACCGACCACCTGTCGGCCCTGGTGCTGGAGAGCGCCGGCCCGTTGATGTTCCATGGCGCGGCCGAGAAGATCGCACCGGTGCTGTGGCTCAATCACGACATCATCGCGCGCCAGCTGATCGAGCTGCACAAAAACGCCTAAGCAGCAGTATTATTTCGTCTTTGCATGAAGCGGCGGTTTTCCATAAACCGCCGTTTGCGTAACCCGCCTGAGAGAGCCATGTTCAAGAAACAATCGATGTACGAATCCGATCACACCAAGTTCATCAAGGAATTGAAGGAAAAGACCCCGGGCATGGAAGAGCGCCAGCAAGCCGGCCGCGCCCTGCTGTGGGACAAGGCCCCGACCTCGCTCGAAGAGCAGCGTCGCGTCGCCGAATCGCGCCTGCGCCAGCAGGCTTACCCGTACCAGACCAAGGTCTGACGACCTGACCCCATAGGCCGGCGACGATGGTGCCTTCGCAGGCGACGCCCGACGGGCGCGCCGAGTCCCCCGCGGGACTGGATCCGCATGATGCCGGCCTGCCTTCGGAAGCCGGCGCCGGCACGGACGCGCCGGATCCCGTCGACGCGATCGCCCGCCTGTACGGCGAGCCGCTGCTGCGCCTGCCCACCGACCTGTACATCCCGCCCGACGCCCTCGAGGTCTTCCTCGATGCCTTCGAAGGTCCGCTCGACCTGCTGCTGTACCTGATCCGCAAGCAGAACTTCAACATCCTCGACATCCCGATGGCCCAGGTCACGCTGCAATACCTGGAATACGTCGAGCAGATCCGCAAGCACAACCTCGAGCTGGCGGCGGAATACCTGCTGATGGCGGCGATGCTCATCGAAATCAAATCGCGCATGCTGCTGCCGAAACGCCAGGATGCGCTGATCGACGAAGCCGACGACCCGCGCGCGGAACTCGTGCGGCGCCTGCTCGACTACGAACAGATCAAGGTGGCGGCCCAGCAACTGGGGGCGCTGCCCCAGGAAGGCCGCGACTTCCAGCGCCCGTCGCTGCCCGTCGAACAGGGCCTGGCGCCCGTGTGGCCGGACGTCGACGTGCACGACCTGCAACGTGCCTGGATGGACGTGCTGCGCCGCGCGAAACTGACGCAGCATCACAAGATCGGGCGCGAGGAATTGTCGGTGCGCGAGCACATGTCGGCGATCCTGCGCACGCTGCAGGGCGCGCGCTTCGTCGAATTCTCGGATCTGTTCGACGGCCAGGCCACCGTGCCCGTCGTCGTCGTCCACTTCGTGGCCATGCTCGAGCTGGCCAAGGAAACCCTGATCGAAATTACCCAGGCCGAACCCTTCGCGCCGATCTATGTGCGGCTCGCCTATTCCCCGGCCTGAGCGCCGCGGAATGCCGTGCCGGCCGCACGCATAACACAGACACATCATGAAAATCATCTCCACCATCGACGAACTGCGCGACCAGCTGCGCGGACAACTGCGCACGGCCTTCGTGCCGACCATGGGCAACCTGCACGAAGGCCACCTCTCGCTGATGCGCCTGGCGCGCAAGCATGGCGACCCGGTGGTCGCATCGATCTTCGTCAACCGTCTCCAGTTCGGCCCGAACGAAGACTTCGAGAAATACCCGCGCACCTTCCAGGCCGACGTCGAGAAACTGGAAAAGGAAGGCGTCTACGTGCTGTTCGCGCCGACCGAGAAGGACTTGTATCCGGAACCGCAGGAATACCGCGTGCAGCCACCTGACGACCTGGGCAACATCCTCGAAGGCGAATTCCGTCCGGGCTTCTTCAACGGCGTCTGCACCGTCGTCACCAAGCTGTTTTCCTGCGTGCAGCCGCGCGTGGCCGTGTTCGGCAAGAAGGATTACCAGCAGCTGATGATCATCCGTAACATGGCGCGCCAGTTCGCGCTGCCGACCGAGATCATCGGCGCCGAGACCTTCCGCGCCGACGACGGCCTGGCGCTGTCCTCGCGCAACGGCTACCTGTCCGGCGCAGAGCGCGCCGAAGCGCCCTTCCTCTACCAGACGCTGCAGTACGTGGCGGAACGCACCCGCGCCGGCCATCCGGACCTGGCGGCACTGCAACGCGAGGCAATGGAACGCCTGGCCGGCCACGGCTGGAAGCCCGACTACGTGTCGATCCGCAAGCGCATGAACCTGCAGGCGCCGAGCGCCGACGAGCATGCTGCCGGCGCCCCGCTGGTCGTGCTGGCGGCGGCGAAGCTGGGCGCCACGCGCCTGATCGACAATCTCGAGATTTGATAATTGCGCGCATGCAATTCTGCTGTAAAATTTATCAAGTACATTTATCCGAGCTTCCGCTTTTTACCCCAGCCCCGTAAAAAGGAGCAGCGCCTTGACTGATTTTGCTGTCGCGCACATGCGCAAAGGTCCGCCGAAACCGTCGGACGCGGTCGAACGCATCACCTTGAACTCGGTCGCCCACGAGATGCGCGACCCGTTCGACATCGGCGATGCGCTGGCGACGCTGGCGACCGCCGGCGAAGCGGTCACGGTCTACTTGCCGGACGACGTGTTCGTCATGGCGCGCATCGATGCCGTCGACGCCGAGCAGCCTGCGTTCACGCTCGACCTGGCCGAGCATGCGGTCCTGCCGCGCGGACGGATCACCTTCGTGGCCGCCATGGGCAGCAATGCCAAGATCCAGTTCGACATCGAACTCGACCAGCCGATCGTGCCGGGCGAAGCCAGGCTGGCGTCGCTCCCTCTGCCGGTGTCCTGCCAGGTGCTGAACCGGCGCGCCGAGGCGCGCCTCGACTCTCCCGTCGGCGGCACCCACAGCGCGCGCTTCGTGCTGCTGAACAAAGTGTTCGAGATGCCGCTGTACGATTTTTCGCGCGGCGGCGTCGGCCTGCGCGCGACGCCGGAACAGGCTCACGAACTGTACGTGGGCAAGCGCCTGCAGGGCGTCGAACTGGAGCTGGGGCCGTCGCTGGTCGTGCATGCCGACCTCGAAGTACGCCTGCTGCGGCCGTTCCGCACCTTCCTGCTGGGCCAGCAGGTGCAGGTGGGCTGCCGCATCTCGAACATCTCGATGCAGATGCGCCAGCACCTGAATCAGGCGGTGGAACGCGCGCAGCGGCGCTGACGTTTGGAAGTGGCATAAAAAAATGGCCCGCCGGGGCCATTTTTTTATGCGTCGCCGCTGCGCCGAACCACGTCGCCCCTGCGCAGGCAGGGGCCCAATCTTGCATGCGTTGCTGCTGCGCTGGGGACATTGGGTCCCCGCCTGCGCAGGGACGACGTATCTACCGTCGCATCAAGCCGTCACGCTCTGCGCCCACGCCAACGCCGACAGGTGCGCCTTGTTCACGTCCAGCGGGCTGATGTCGAGCGTGGAGGCCATCGAGGCGCACAGGGTCGAACTGAGTTCGCATGCCTCGGACAGGGCCAGGTAGGGGCCGTACGGGCCTTCCCGCTGCGTCAGGGCCTGCACCACGGGCTCCGGCAGCTGGATCGTGTCCAGCACCTGTTGCATCGGCAGGCCCAGCAGGCGGTCCAGCAGCGAGAACATGCCGGCCACGAACAGGTATTCGCCCTCCCCCTTCGGCAGGAACTTCTGGCCCAGCAGCTCGCACAGGCGCGCGCGCACGACCGCCGTTTCCATCAGCACCGGCGAATAGCCGCTGCCGGCGGTGGCCAGCAGCAGCACCAGCCAGCGGTACAGCGGCGCATAGCCGAGCATGGCGATGGCCTGGCGTAGCGACTGTACCTCGCGGCCCGCGCCGAAGCCGGCCGAATTGATGAAGCGCAGCAGTTTATAGATGAGCGCAGGGTCGCGTTTGAGCACGGCCTCGATCTTGGGCACGTCCTCGTTGGTCTGCACCATCTGCATCAATTGCAGGATGATGGACTGGGCCGGGCTCATGCCCGTGACGGGCGTGCCGTCGCGCGGGGTCAGGTGCAGCTTGCCGACGAAGGCGTCGAGGCCGAGCGCCGCGCAGGCGTCGAAATCGGCCCAGGTCGCGACGGGCCGGCCCACCATGCGCAGCGAGGCGCCCTTGACGGCCGCATAGCTGCGCGCCTGGGTGGCGACGTCGGCGCCCGAGAAGCGTACTTCGGCATAGGAAGCGATGACGGACAGATTGCGGCCGAGGAGGCTCAGGTCGACGCCGCGCAGCGAGATGCCGACGCCGCCCGCACGCAAGGCCTGGGCGGCGCTGCGGTGGTCGGCGTCGACCAGGTCGCGCAGGCGGATCGACAGCACGGTGCGCTCCGGCGGCAGCGCATGCAGCGCGTCGAGGGAGAACATGGCTGGAACGGCGTCGAGGAACAGCAGTTTGTCGCGCAGCAGCCAGCCCCGCTCGTCGTCGACGAGGTGGCGGGCGACGAAGCCCAGCAGGGATTCGAGGTCGGCGTCGCCGACGACCCTGCCGTCCTGCTGTTGCCAGCAGAGCTCATAACCGATCACGCGCTGCTTCGGGTCGAGGAGCGGTTCGCGGACGATGAAGTTAGACTGATGCATGAGCTGGGCACCGGATGAAACGAGCGGGCGACCGTGGCCGCCCGGGTGAAACCGCGGTCAATAACCGAGATCAGAAGCCCAGGCTGTCGAGCAGGTCATCGACCTGCTCCTGGTCGGCGACGACGTCGCTCTTGCCCGTGGGGTTGATCTGCGGGCCGTTCAGCAAGCCGTTGTCGAGCTCGCGCTTGATTTCTTCCGGCGCGAAATCGACGAGCACCTGCACGAGCTGCTTTTCCAGGTTCTGGGCGATGCCGGTGATGCGCTTGATCACCTGTCCCGTCAGGTCCTGGAAGTCCTGGGCCATCATGATGTCCATCAGGTGCCCCTTGGTGGCGCCGGCGGACACCCGCGATTGCTCCAGGCTGGCGACGGTGCGCTCGGCGAGCGCGCGCCAGGCGCCGTCGCCCTGGGCCGCGTAGGTCGTCGTCGACAGCAAGGCTTTCCAGGCGTCGGACAGCGCGGCCGCATCGCTGTCGATGCGGTCCTGCAGGGGGCCGGCCGCGTCGGTCGCATCCAGCACCTTCTTGGCCGCGTCTTCCGACAGGCGCGCCACGTAATCGAGGCGATCGCGCGCATCGGGGATGTCGCTGGCGGCTTTCTCGATCAGCTTGTCCAGGCCCAGTCCGCGCAGGTTCTCGTGCAGCGCGCGGGTCATGTGCCCGATCCGGCTCAGCACCTCGTCATGCGAGGTCGGATCGGCGATGTGCTCGGTCATCTCAGGCCTTTTCCATCTTTTCGAAAATCTTGTTCAGCTTTTCGTCCAGGGTGGCGGCGGTGAACGGCTTGACCACGTAGCCGTTGGCGCCCGCTTGCGCGGCCGCGATGATGTTTTCCTTCTTGGCTTCCGCGGTCACCATCAGCACCGGCAGCTTGGCCAGCGCGGGATCGGCACGGATGTTCTGCAGCATGGTCAGGCCGTCCATGTTCGGCATGTTCCAGTCCGACACGACGAAGTCGAATTGTTCGCTGCGCAGCTTTGCCAGTGCCATGACGCCGTCCTCGGCTTCGTCGACGTTGGCGTAACCCAGTTCCTTCAACAGATTCCGGACAATGCGTCGCATCGTCGAGAAATCGTCAACAACTAAAAAACGCATCTTTGGATCAGCCATGAAATACTCCGTTGATTCTCTAAATCTATTTATGTTGGTTGGTTTCGGCACTGCGCAAACAGGCCTAAGCATAGCATTTTTGTTGCTCTACGGCGATAAAACCACGGTAAAAGCCTATTGCGCGGATCAAACGCGCAACGCACGTCCTCCGTGCGCCGCCAGGTGCCCCAGCACCAGGCCCGGCAAGGCCGTCAATCCCGCCACTTCATGGGCGGCACCGATGGCGATCGCTTCGCGCGGCATACCGAATACTACGCTGGACGCTTCATCCTGGGCGAAATTGTAGGCGCCCGCGTTCTTCATCTCCAGCATACCCTGTGCGCCGTCCTTCCCCATGCCCGTTAGGATCACGCCGACGGCGTTCTTGCCGGCCGCCTGGGCGGCGGAGCGGAACAGCACGTCGACCGAGGGGCGGTGCCGGTTGACGGGATCGGTCTGCTCGATGTGCGTCATGTAGTTCGCCCCGGAGCGCTTGAGCAGCAGGTGCGAATGGCCCGGCGCGATGTAGGCGTGGCCCGGCAGCACGCGCTCGTTGCCCTGCGCTTCCGTCACGCTGATCTTGCACAGCGAATCGAGGCGGCGCGCGAACGAGGTCGTGAAACCTTCCGGCATGTGCTGGGCAATCAGGATGCCCGGGCAGTCGGACGGCATCTGCATCAGGAATTCGCGGATCGCTTCGGTGCCGCCGGTGGAGGCGCCGATGATGATCAGCTTTTCCGACGAGGTAAGCGGGCTGCGCAGTTGCGGCAGCGGGGCGTTGGCGGCCGGCGCATGCAGCGTGCGGGCCTTGACGCGGGCGCGCGCGGCGGCGCGGATCTTATCGGTAATCAATTCAGTGTATTCGCGCATGCCGGCCTGGATCGAGATCTTCGGCTTGGTGACGAAATCGACGGCGCCCAGCTCGAGGGCGCGCATGGTGATCTCGGAACCGCGTTCGGTCAGCGAGGATACCATCAGCACCGGCATCGGACGCAGCCGCATCAGTTTTTCGAGGAAATCGAGGCCGTCCATCTTCGGCATCTCGACGTCCAGCGTCAGGACGTCGGGGTTGACCTTCTTGATCAGGTCGCGCGCCACGAGCGGGTCCGGTGCAACGCCGGCCACTTCCATGTCGGGCTGGGAGTTGACGATCTCGGACATCACGCTGCGGATCAGGGCGGAGTCGTCCACGATGACGACTTTGATCTTGTTGGCTGTCATGGTGTTTTTCTTTCTTGTCAGAACAGGTCGACGGCGCCGCCGACGGGCGCGACCTTGAGGCGGCTCGCATAGTCGAGTTCGCGTTTGGCCAGCGTCTCGTTATGGGTCTGCATCAGCTTCTTGACCAGTACCTTGCCCGTGCGCGGGAAGAAATACACCTTGCGCGGGTAGATGTCGTTCAAGTCCTCGGCCAGGACCGGGATCCGTTCCGTCTTGAGGAATTGCTGCACGAAGGCCGCATTGCGCTCGCCCACGTTCATGGCCGAGAAGCCGCGCAGCACGGCGCCGCCGCCGAACACCTTCGCTTCCAGGTGTTCGCGGCGCGCGCCGGCCTTGAGCAGGTCGTTGATCAAGACCTCCATCGCATAGGTCCCGTAGCGCATCGATGCCGACACCGGGTTGCCCGGCTCGCCGCCGTCCGGCAGCATGAAGTGGTTCATGCCGCCCAGGCCCTTGACGCGGTCGCGGATGCAGGCCGAGACGCAGGAACCGAGCACGGTGACGATCAGCATGTCCTTCGAGGTGTAGTAATACTCGCCCGGCAGGATCTTGGCCGCCTCGGTATCGAAGGTGCGGTCGTAATACAGGTTGGTGGCGAACTGGTTGTTGCTTTGCATGGTAGGGCTCCGCTCAGCCCAGCTCGTAGACCGTCTTGCCGCGCAGGCGCAGCGAGTCGGAGACGTACAGGAAGTTTTCCGAGTGGCCCGCGAACAGCAGGGCATCGGGCTTCATCAGGGGCACGAAGCGGTTCAGGATCTTGCGCTGCGTGGCCTTGTCGAAATAGATCATCACGTTGCGGCAGAAGATCGCATCGAAGGGGCCGCGCACGGGCCAGTCGTCGGACAGCAGGTTCAGCTGGCGGAAGGTGATCAGCTGGCGCAGCTCGGGGCGTACGCGCACCAGGCCCTCCTGGGCGCCCTTCCCCTTCAGGAAGAAGCGGCGCAGGCGCTCGGCCTCGAGCTTGTCGATGCGCTCCTTCGGATACACGCCGGCACTGGCCGTGGCCAGCACGTTGGTGTCGATGTCGGTAGCGACGATGCTCACGGGCGGCGTGAGCGAATTGAACGCCTCGCACAGCGTGATCGCGATCGAATACGGTTCCTCGCCGGTCGACGCGGCCGAGCACCACACCGTCAGCGGCTGGCCGGTCTGGCGCTTGACCTTCAGCGCGTGCTCCGCCAGCAGCGGGAAGTGGTGCGATTCGCGGAAGAACGAGGTCAGGTTCGTGGTCAGCGCATTGACGAAGGACTCCCATTCGTCCGGCATGCGGTTTGCCTCGAGGTCGTCCAGGTAGTTCGCGAACGACGCGATGCCGGTGGCGCGCAGGCGGCGCGCCAGGCGGCTGTAGACCATTTCCTGCTTGCTGTCGGCCAGCGAGATGCCGGCACGCTGGTAGATCAGGCCGCGCACGCGTTCGAAGTCGCTGCGGTGGAATTCGAATTCCTTGCCCGTTTCCTGCTTGTTCTGCTGTTTGCTCGTGAGCGCCACGTTTGTTTCCTAAGGATTGTCTGGTTCTGCGGCCCGCTGCGCGGGCACGCTTGCGTCCCTGGCGCTGCCGCCTGCCTTATGCGGCCATGCGGTCGATGAGGCCCATCTCGCTGGACGACATCAGGCGATCGATGTCGATCAGGATCAGCATGCGCTCGTCGACGGTGCCCAGGCCCATCAGGTATTCCGAGTTGAAGGCGGTGCCCATTTCCGGCGCCGGCTTGATCTGGTCCGGGGTCAGGGTCGTGACGTCGGACACGCTGTCGACCACCATGCCCATGATACGCCCACCGATGTTCAGGATGATGACGACGGTGAACTGGTCGTAGGTCGGCGTGCCGAGCTGGAACTTGATGCGCATGTCGACCACCGGGATGATGATGCCGCGCAGGTTGATCACGCCCTTGATGAATTCCGGGGCATTGGCGATGCGGGTCACCGCTTCGTAGCCGCGGATCTCCTGCACTTTCAGGATGTCGATGCCGTATTCCTCGGAACCGAGGGTGAAGGCCAGGTATTCGCTGCCGCTGCCGTCGTGGGCGTTGTTGGTATCGTTGGACATGTCGTTATTCCTAGTCGGTATTGGTTGTTTGGCGTTTCAGGAAATGACGGCGTCGTCGGCCAGCTGGCGCGAGGAGCGCAGCAGCGCGGCGACGTCGAGGATCAGCGACACGCCGCCGTCGCCGAGGATGGTGGCGCCCGAGATCCCGGCGACCTTGCGGTAATTCGCTTCCAGGTTCTTCACGACGACCTGCTGCTGGCCGACCAGTTCGTCGACGAACAGCGCAGCCTTGCGGCCTTCGGTCTCGAGGATCACCAGGATGCCTTCGCACGGATCGACGATGCGCGGTTCGATGTTGAACATCTGGTACAGCGGGATCAGCGGCAGGTATTCGCCGCGCACCTTGACCACGCGGCCCTGGCCCGCGACCTCCTTGACGTCGGCCCTTGCCGGCTGCAGCGATTCGACCACGAAGCCCAGCGGCAGGATGTAGACCTCTTCGCCGCAGCGGATCGACATGCCGTCCAGGATCGCGAGCGTCAGTGGCAGCGAGATCAGGATCGTGGTGCCGAAGCCGCGCGCCGAACGGATGTCGATGCTGCCGCCCAGCGCCGTGATGTTGCGCTTGACCACGTCCATGCCCACGCCGCGGCCGGACACGTCGGTGACGATGTCCGCCGTCGAGAAGCCCGGCGCAAAGATCAGCTGCCAGACGTCGGCGTCCGCCATGTCGTCGGAGACGGCCAGGCCGTTTTCCTTCGCCTTGGCGAGGATGCGTTCGCGATTCAGGCCGGCGCCGTCGTCGGCCACCTCGATCACGATGTTGCCGCCCTGGTGGGCCGCGGACAGGAACAGGCGGCCCGACTTCGTCTTGCCGGCGGCGATACGCGCGGCCGGCAGCTCGATGCCGTGGTCGATCGAATTGCGCACCAGGTGCGTGAGCGGATCGACGATCCTTTCGATCAGGCCCTTGTCCAGTTCGGTGGCGGCGCCGTTGGTGATGAAGTCGACCTTCTTGCCCAGTTTGCCGGCGAGGTCGCGCACCATGCGCGGGAAGCGCGAGAACACGAAGTCCATCGGCATCATGCGGATCGACATCACGGCTTCCTGCAGGTCGCGCGTGTTGCGCGTGAGCTGCGACACCGACGCGAGCAGGCGCTGGTGCACCATCGGATCGAGATCCGTGCTGCGCTGCTCGATCATGGCCTGCGTGATCACCAGTTCGCCGACCAGGTTGATCAGCTGGTCGACCTTCTCGATCGAGACGCGGATCGAGCTCGATTCGGCATGCGCATGGGCGGCGTCGGCGGCCTTCTTGGCGGCCTTCTTCTCGGCCGCGGCGGGATCCGGCACGTCCTGCGCTTCGACGCGCACGGCGACCGGCTCGTGCGATTCCGCCTGCTCGGCGACGATGCCCGCCTCGCGGCGGATCTGCTCGATCGGCTGGAAGAAGCCGTAGCCCAGTTCGTCCTCGGATGGCGCGGCGCCGGCCGGCACGTCGTCGGCCGGATCGAAGAAGCCGTAGCCCTGCTGCTCCTCGATGCGGGCGCGTTCCGCCGCTTCCTTGGCGCGCTGCTCGGGCGTGAGCGGCGGCGCCTCGAAGATCCTGAGGTCTTCGGGGTCGAGCACGAAGGAGCAGATGGCGACGATGTCGTCCAGGCTCTCGTGCGTCATGATGATCAGTGCCGTGCGTCCGCCTTCGAGCGGTACCACGGAGACGCGGCCCAGCAGGCCCAGTTCGTCGACGAGGGCGTCGACGTCGCGCTTGGCGAGGTCCGGCAGTTCGATCTTGTAGCGGTGCGCGCCTTCGCTGACTTCCTGCTTCTGCTCCGCATTCAGGAAGGACGGCACGGTGGGCTGGTGGGCGGCGACGATGACGCCTTCGGACAGGTCGTGCAGCATCATGCGCACGTTGGCGACCGCTTCCTGGTCGACGTCGGCGCCGTTGCGGTGGCCGTCGAGCTGCATCTTGAGGATGTCCTTGGCGGCCAGGAAGGCATCCAGGTGCTGCGCCGTCAGCTGCATCTCACCCTTGCGGATGCGGTCCAGCAGCGACTCGAGGACGTGGGTCACCTCGCTCATGTCGTTCAGGCCGAAGGTCGAGGCGCCGCCCTTGACCGAGTGCGCGGTGCGGAAGACGGCGTTCAAGTCTTCCGGGTCCGGTGCGGCGATATCGACGGCCAGCAGCAAACGTTCCATTTCGGCGAGCAGCTCTTCGGCTTCGTCGAAAAAGACCTGGTAAAACTGGCTGATGTCGATGGTCATGATGAATATCCGTTCAGTGCAGGCACGCGGCCGGCATCAACCGATGACTTTCTTGACCACCTCGATCAGGCGCTGCGGGTCGAACGGCTTGACCAGCCAGCCGTTGGCGCCGGCCGCGCGGCCCTTCTGCTTCATCTCGTCGGACGATTCCGTGGTGAGCATCAGGATCGGGGTCTTCTGGTAGCCCGGCAGGCCGCGCAGCGACTTGATCAGGGTGAGGCCGTCCATCTTCGGCATGTTCTGGTCGGTCAGGACCAGGTCGACGTTCTGCAGCTTCGCCTTGTCCAGGCCGTCCTGGCCGTCGACGGCTTCCACCACCTGGTAGCCGGCGGCCTTCAGGCTGAACGCCACCATCTGGCGCAGGGAACTCGAATCGTCGACCGCAAGAATCGTTTTTGCCATTATCGTTTGCTCCTAGAGGCTCAGCAGGGGTCGGAGTCCGGTTCTTCTTTTCGAGGGACTCCGACCCCGGTTTTCATACGCGCCAGTCGCCTGGCCACTATTTCTTGTCAGGTGACGTCAGAACAACTCGACATCACCACTTTCCAAATGCTTCTGCTCCACCGACTTGCGCAGCACGCTGCGCAGTTCCATCGACTGGATCGCCAGGGCCATGCTGACCTTGCCGAGCCGCTCGACGATTTCCTCGCTGTCGCTTTCCGGCAGGATGTCCGCGCCATGCTCGCTCAGCGTGGTCAGGAAATCGCGCAGGCCCGTCACGCGGCGCAGCGTGCGGTCGAGCAGCTGGCTCGTCATGTCCTGGAACTGCATGCTGGTGATGGCCGTGTTCACGTAGCGGCCGATCTCGCCCGACATCGCGTTCAGGCGCGCGCTCTCGTCGGCCGTCGGGGCCTGGCCCGCCAGCAGCCGGTCGATCGTCGCCTGGTTCGCATCGATGGCCCGGTGGATCGCCATGAAGCTGCTGGTCAGCTTTTCGACGGCCTCCTCCAGCAGCAGCGTGGTCTGCACGAGGTCGGTCTCGACCTCGCTCAGGTGGCGCCGGCCGTGCGCGGAGACGCCCGACAGCAGGCGTTTTACGTGTGACCCAAGTATCTTTTTTCTTGTCATTCTTGTCATGAAGTCCTCCAGAACTTCCCGCGCTTATTGCTTTTCTGCCGGCGCTTCCGGCTGGGCCAGTCCACCCACCTTTTCGACCGGAGGCGCCAACCCGCCTCCGGTCGCCTCAGCCACCGCCTTGACGGCCGAGTCGGCACTCTCGCCCGACACGTCCAGGCCGGTACCGTCGCGCAGCACGGCTTCCTCGGTGCGCTTGTTCATCACCAGGATGCTGATGCGGCGGTTGATCGGGTTGAACGGGTCCTTGCGGTCCAGGTGGACGGCCGCGCCCAGGCCCACCACGCGCAGCACCTTCTCGTCCGACATGCCGCCGCGCACCAGTTCGCGGCGCGAGGCATTGGCACGGTCGGCCGACAGTTCCCAGTTGCTGTAGCCGGACGCCGTCATATAGGGCGTCGAATCCGTATGGCCGGACAGGCCGATGCGGTTCGGCACGTCGTTCAGCACCAGACCCAGCACGTCGAGGATGTCGCGCGTGTACGGCTGCAGCTCGGCGCTGCCGCCCGGGAACATCGGACGGTTCTTCTCGTCGACGATCTGGATGCGCAGGCCCTCGGTCGTGATGTCCAGCAGCAGTTGATCCTTGTACTTGCGCAGCAGCGGGTTGGCGGTGATGGTCTGTTCGATGCGCTGCTTGAGCTGCTGCAGGCGCTGCTGTTCGGCCTGCTCCAGCGCCGCCTTGGCCGCCTTCAGGTCGACGCTCTTCTTGTCCGCCACCACGTCGCCGCGCTTGACCTCGCCGTTACGGCGCGTCAGGTCCTGGCCGCCGCCCTGCAGGATCGACGAACTCATGCCTGCCGCGCTGCCGCCCTGCAGGGCGACCTTCAGCGGCGTCTTGAAGTACTCGGCGATGCCCTGCATGTCGCCCTTGGCGGTCGAGCCGAGCAGCCACATGAGCAGGAAGAACGCCATCATCGCCGTCACGAAGTCGGCATACGCGATCTTCCAGGCGCCGCCATGATGGCCATGGCCGCCCTTCTTGATGCGCTTGACGATGATGGGCTTCTGGCCTTCGTCAGCCATGCAGGCCCTCCGCCCGTGCAATGCCCTTCATGACTTCAATGCGCTCCATTACTTCTTCGCCTTCTTGATGTGGTCTTCCAGTTCGGCGAACGTCGGGCGCTCGGTCGAGTACAGCACCTTGCGGCCGAATTCGACGGCCAGCGCCGGTGCATAGCCGTTCAGGCTGGCCAGCAGGGTTACCTTGATGGTCTGGAACATCTTGGTCGATTCTTCCAGCTTCTGTTCCAGCAGGCTCGCCAGCGGGCCCACGAAACCGTAGGCCAGCAGGATGCCGAGGAAGGTACCGACCAGCGCGTGGGCGATCAGCATGCCCAGCTCGGCCGGCGGCGCACCCACGGATTCCATCGTGTGGACCACGCCCATCACCGCCGCGACGATACCGAACGCCGGCAAGCCGTCGCCCAGCTTGGCGATACAGGCAGCCGGGACATGGCCCTCATGATGGTGGGTCTCGATCTCGTTGTCCATCAGGTTCTCGATCTGGAAGGCATCCATGTTGCCGGAAACCATCAGACGGAGGTAGTCCGTGATGAATTCGACCACGTGGTGGTCGGCGAGCACGGCGGGGTACTTCGAGAAGATGGGGCTCTGCTCCGGGCTCTCGATGTCGCCTTCGATCGACATCAAGCCTTCCTTGCGCACCTTGGACAGCACGTCGAACAGCAGCGACATCAGTTCCATATACATGTCGCGCGTGTACTTAGAGCCCTTGAACAGGCTGGGCAAGGCTTTCATCGTGGCCTTGACGGCCTTCGGCGTGTTACCGACAAAGAAGGCGCCGACGGCGGCACCACCGATCATCAGCACTTCCAGCGGCTGCATGAGTGCAGCCACGTGACCGCCGCTCAGGACGAAACCGCCGATCACGGATGCGACGACTATAACGTAACCAACAATGACAAACACGGGGCTCCCGAAATCGTGAATCCGGGCAAGCCCGGCTCTGTCTTCAACGGTGGATAAATTTGTTGAATCCAGAGAGAAATATTTACGTAGGGAATTAGATTAGCGGCAGAATGGCCGTGGGGCAAGTAAAACCGCCGATTTGTGGTTCAAAAGTGCCAGAGATGGAGAATTTTTTTGCGATCAGTAGTTACAAAGCTACGATCTGGAGCCCGTTCGGCAATGGCAAATTCGTAACTGAGCAAGATGCTACCGGGGTGCATTTCGGCGCTGGCCTTGCGCCACAGCGCGCTCATCGCTGCCGGAGAGAGGTAGGCGAACACGACGTCGTAGTGACCGAAATTCAAGTTCTCGTAGTCGCCGCGCATGAAACGGGCACGGCTGCCCGTCAGGCGCGCCCTCAGCGAGCTCGCCAGCCATGGCAGCGGCGCCAGTTCGATGCCACTGACGGTGCAGTCGGGACGGCGCCACGCCAGGTCCAGCACCAGGCCGCCCAGGCCGCTGCCGATGTCGACGATCCGCAGGGGCCGGTCCGGCAACTGGGCGGCCACCGTGTCCCAGGCGGCCTGGCCGGACGGATAGTACGGCACCTGGGTGCGGAACGTCGACCAGTACACGAGCAGCAGCAACACGAACACAACCAGGAAGACGGCCGGCGGCAGCGCCAGCGCATCGGCGCCGAGCCGCGCCAGCAGCACGCTCACGGGAAACAGCAGCGCAATGGCGCGCCACCACGTCGCCAGTTTCATGCGCCAGGACAGCAGCGCGGCCCACGCGCCCTGCACCAGCGCGACGGCCAGCCAGGCGCCGGTGCCCACGGCGGGAAACGCGCCGGCGCGCGCCAGCAGCCACACGGCGGCCAGCGTCAGCGGAAATGCGAGGATCTGGGCCAGCAAGGCGCGCAGCGCGGGTGCGCGCCAGATGCGGCGCGGGGCAGCCGCATTCATGCGCTGCCCCGCGGAGAGAGGGAAAACGGGGTCACGCGTCGGCGAGCGCAGCGTCCCTGGCCTTGCGGGTCTTGCCGGCGCGCGAAGGCATGTGGCACAGGCCGCACTGGTAGTCGTCGTTGAGGTCGAGCGCGTTCACGACGAACTTGCCGTGGCACTTGGAGCACGGTGCCAGCACCAGCATATTGCCCTGGAAGAAACGCACGAGCGTCCAGGCGCGGGTCAGCGACAGCACCGGTTCCTCGTTCGGCGCCGGCGGCATCTGTTCCAGGTACAGGCGGTAGGCCTTCATGATGGCCTGGATGCCGGTGGCGCCCGCGTGCTCGACGAGGAACTTGTAGATATTGATATACAGCGAAGAATGGATGTTCGGCTGCCAGGTCAGGAACCAGTCGGTCGAGAACGGCAACATCCCCTTCGGCGGCGAGACGCCCTTCAATTCCTTGTACAGCTTGATCAGGCGCTCGCGCGACAGCGAGACTTCGCTTTCCAGCAATTGCAGGCGGGCACCGAGCTGGACCAGTTCGATGGCCAGCTGGATTTCCTGGGCTTCCGAGACGACGCTTTTTTTGGTCATGATGTGTGCTAGGGGTCAGAGTCCGGTGTTGCTGTCAAAAGGACTCTGACCCCGGTTCGAAGTCGCTGTCCTATTCCTTGCCGCGTGTCAAACCGGGGTCAGAGTCCCAAAGCAAGAACCGGACTCTGACCCCAAGCAGATTAAGCGATCTCTTCGGCAGGCTGGCCTGCCATCAGGATGGCGGCGTGCGACTGGGCCAGGGCGCGGTCCTTGCTGTGGCTGGTCAGCATGGACAGGATGGCGCTGTCGTCGAAGCGGAAGCGGGCCAGCATCATGTTGCCGCCGGCAAGTTTGAGGATCTGGGCATTGCTCATGCCTTCGATCAGGTCGGCGATGTCTGCCGAGATACCCAGACGGAAGATCGCAGTGACCTTGTCCGCGCGGATCATTTGCTGGGCCAGCATCAGGTAGCTCAGGTTGGCATCCCGGATTTCAGCCATCATGTCGTTCGCAGTCATGTTTCTCTCCCTCTGTCTATCTATTTGGCGTTATGTGTTGCCGTTGAGATAGATTCTGACTCTGGGGAAACATTTAAGGAATCAGCGTATGTCTGTATTTTCCGTCCGCAAAAGACGATAGGACTCGTAGGAGTTTGTCTGACAAACACCTAGGAATCCTATGTATTTCCTCGTGAAAACAAGGGCTTGCAACTTATAAAAACCGGGGGAACCGGGCTCCCCGACGCCACCGGCACACAGCGTATGTGTTGGTTTACGTCAACGGTTTGGAGAACTTTAGGGTTTCTTGAAAAAATTTTCTGTCCCTGAAGCATCTCTTCATGAGGGTTATCGGCCCGGTTTCTGCAAACTTTAGGGTTTCGGCAAACTTTTTTTGAACTTTTTTGCCGGCCACCTGGCCCATTACCGCTCATCTGGATTGGTTAGCGGCACGCTGTCGGAGAACTTTAGGGTTTTCCGAAAAAAATTTTAAAAAATTTTCGCCCCTGCCGATGCGAGGAGCATAAAGGGTTTTACCCGCTGTTTTTCTTGCTACACTCCACGCGTCCGCCGACCCGGCGAACGATGATCAATGGACAAGCGCCCGATCCGGCCCGTCCGATTCGCAAGGAACCCCGATGACCCTCGCTCCCTCTTCCGACGTCACGCGTGCCGACTGCCTGGCGCGCGACGCCGCCGATCCGCTGGCACCGCTGCGCGACCGCTTCGACCTGCCCGACGGCGTCATCTATTTGGATGGCAACTCCCTGGGCGCCCGCCCGCGCACGGCGCTCGACCGCGCCCGCGACGTGGTGGCGCGCGAATGGGGCCAGGACCTGATCCGCAGCTGGAACAGCGCCGGCTGGTTCGACCTGCCCAAGCGCCTGGGCGACCGCCTGGCGCCGCTCGTCGGCGCCCATCCGGGCGAGATCGTCGTCACCGACACCACGTCGCTGAACCTGTTCAAGGCGCTGGCCGCCGCGCTGACCATCCAGCAGGACCGCGACCCGCAGCGCAAGGTCATCGTGACGGAGCGGAGCAATTTCCCAACTGATATCTATATGGCGGACGGCCTGACCCGCTGGCTGGACCGCGGCTATGAATTACGCCTGGTAGACAGCCCCGAGGAGCTGGAAGCCGCCGTCGACGCCCGCTGCGCCGTACTGATGCTCACCCACGTCAATTACCGCACCGGACGCCAGCACGATATGGCGGCGTTGACGCGCCTGGCGCATGCGAGCGGCGCCCTCGCCCTGTGGGACCTGGCCCACTCGGCCGGCGCGGTGCCGGTCGACCTGCACGGGGCCGAAGCCGACTTCGCCGTCGGCTGCACATATAAATATCTGAACGGCGGGCCGGGCGCCCCCGCCTTCATCTGGGTGCCGGCGCGGCACCAGGCCGCCTTCCGCCACCCGCTTACCGGCTGGTGGAGCCATGCGCAGCCCTTCGCCATGGCGCACGGCTTCGCCGCCGCCGACGGCATCGGGCGCGCGCTGTGCGGCACCCAGCCGGTGGTCTCGCTCGCGCTGGTCGAGTGCGGCCTGGAGATCTTCGAGCAGACCGATATGGCCGCACTGCGCGCCAAGTCGCTGGCGTTGACGGACCTGTTCATCGCGCTGGTGGAAAGCCGCTGCGCCCGCCACCCGCTGGGCCTCGTGACGCCGCGCGAGCACGGCGCGCGCGGCAGCCAGGTCGGCTTCACCCATCCGCAGGGCTATGCGGTGATCCAGGCGCTGATCGAACGGGGCGTCATCGGCGACTACCGCGAACCCGAGATCATGCGCTTCGGCTTCACGCCCCTGTACACCCGCTTCGTCGACGTGTGGGATGCCGTCGAGATCCTGCGCGACATCCTCGACCGCGAAGCCTACGATGCCGCCGCCGAGCGCGGCGCCGTGACCTGAGGATCCGCCATGAGTGCCCAAGACAAGAAGGACTACAATAAGGACGACAATCAGGACGGCAGCCAGAAAGCCGGTGCGTGGCACGGCGCCCGGATGGATTTCAGCCGCAGCATGAGCTACGGCGACTACCTAGGCCTGGAGCAGATCCTGTCGGCCCAGCATCCGCTCTCGCCCGACCACAACGAGATGCTGTTCATCGTCCAGCACCAGACCAGCGAACTGTGGATCAAGCTGATGCTGCACGAGTTGCAGGCGGTGCGCCGCCACATCCGCGCCGACGATCTGCAGCCGGCCTTCAAGATGCTGGCGCGCGTCGCCCGCATCATGGACCAGCTGGTACACGCCTGGGACGTGCTGGCCACCATGACGCCACCCGAATACAGCGCGATCCGCCCCTACCTGGCGTCGTCGTCGGGTTTCCAGTCCTTCCAGTACCGCGAGCTGGAATTTATCCTCGGCAACAAGAACCCGGCCATGCTGGCCGTGCACGAGGCCGTGCCGGAACACCATGTCCACCTGCGCCAGGAACTGGAAGCGCCGTCGATCTACGACGAAGCGATCCGCCTGCTGGCCCGTTCCGGCCTCCAGGCAACGATCGCACCCGCGCGCCTCGCCGCCGACCCGACCCGGCCGACGGTCCACGACGAATCGGTGCTGGCTGCCTGGCTCGAGGTCTACCGCGATCCGGAACGCCACTGGGCCCTGTACGAACTGGCCGAGAAGCTGGTCGATATGGAGACGGCGTTCCGCTTCTGGCGCTTCCGCCACGTCTCGACCGTCGAGCGCATCATCGGGTTCAAGACGGGGACCGGTGGCACGCCCGGCGTCAGCTACCTGCGCAAGATGCTCGACGTGGTGCTGTTCCCCGAGCTCTTCGCGCTGCGTACTGCTCTATAAGTGCTACGCGAGGTAAGATATTTGGTGTCCGCTAAGCCCCCCCCCTGAGGCAACAATTAATGACGACCACCTCCAAAGAAGCAAAGCGTTTTCAAGATTTCTATAATTCGTGGAAGCGTGGCGTCAGCCATATATCGTTGCAATATATCGCGATTTTAAATGAAAACCAGTGGCAAATAAGCCGGGCAACCTTAACACTATCTCCCTTACAATTGGAAGATGAGATCGACGAACAAATTTCGACATCATCACTGAAGGCAGGGCAAATAAAAAAACGAGTGAGTCCAGCGTCTCTTGATGTAATCATATCGCAGGCCATGGCAGGTGAAGTGTGGGTGGGTAATGAAAGGTTTAAATTACCAGAAAGTGAAGGCATTAGCTTTCATTTATCAAGGACAGTTCCAGAACCGAATTACTTTCCAGTACACCTCGAAATTACCTCATCGAGATCACTCAACCTATCTCAAAATATAGATGTTTCACAAATTAATTCCGAGCTACGCAGCGGGACAATACCATTCGACGGGATCGTCGATTTATTTTCCTTTTTCGGCTTTGGCTCGACAGGACATATCGAACATGATCAACGCTTAAACGTCATCCTTCACCCGCCGGCAGATATTCTATTAGAAAATTCATCATTATCGAATAACAAGCTCGTCCTCGGCGTTGTGCGTTCCTTCGGATTCCCGACCTCGGAAATAAAACTAGGCTTGAGACTGTTTCCAGCTCCGACGCTATTACGTAGATTTCAAGTGACAAAAGAGATATTATGGGGTCCATCGGACAAAGATTTTCAGCACGGCACCTTCGAAAAAGACTTGGAAAACTGTGCAGCAGTAGAAATAATGACCACCGCATCAGGCATAACGGTCAGTCGACATTTTATCACCGACAATAGTAGAAGCCTAAATCCCCGCGCTAAATCTTACTCCTTGTTGGATCCTGACTTCAAGACTCTGCAAGAGCACCTTTTTTGCCCACCCAAAGAGTCCCGGAATTTGGAGCCGGCAGTCGCCACACTTTTGCACCTTTTAGGCGCCTCGTCCTTTAAACCATTTAACACGGACGCAGTTGATGTTATTGCTGAAACAAAAGGTGGACGCTTGGCGCTAATTGAATGCACCACCCGAGTCACTGATATAAGGGTAAAGGTTGGAAAGCTTGTCAACCGCAGATTCTTATTCCAAGACCCTAACTCTCCTACGCAGGCCATTAATGATGTGCTCGCCATTTTAGTGGTGAATATCCCCCGCCAGCAGATCGTAGACGAAGAATCGTATTTGAATCTCAATCAAGTAATTTTGATTACCAAGGAAAATCTTGAGCAGGCACTTAAAAATATTCATATACAGCCTGACTTGGACAGTTTGTTTATACGTGCTCAAGAGAATTTGAAAAATCACGTTGCCGCATAGCTGTGCAAAGAAAACTGGAAATAGACTATAATTATTTCACTAGTCAGCTAACCAATTTTTACGTTGAGGGCGCGTATGAAGTGCGACATCCTGATCGTGTCCGGCCTGTGGAATTCGGGCCCGGAACACTGGCAGACCCACTGGGAACGCAAGTACGATGCATGGACGCGCGTGCCCCATCGCGACTGGAACAGTCCCGACCGCGACGAATGGGTGGCCGAACTGGATGCCGCCATCGCCGCCTGCGAGGGCCGGCCGATCCTCGTCGCCCACAGCCTCGGCTGCATGCTGGTGGCGCAGTGGGCGCTGTCCGGTTCGCCGCTGAAGGCGGCCGGCGCCTTCCTCGTCGCGCCGAGCGACACGGAGGCCTCCTCCTATCCGATCGATCCGCGGGATTTCCGCCCGATCCCGCTGGCGCCGCTGCCCTTCCCCACGCTGGTAGTCGCGAGCAGCAATGACGAGTATGCGCACATCGAGCGCGCTCGCGTCTTCGCCGAAGCCTGGGGCAGCGAGCTCGTCGAGATCGGCGACGCCGGCCACATCAATGCCGACAGCGGCTTCGGACCATGGCCCGAAGGCGAGGCGCTGCTGGAAGCATTCTGCCGCGACCTGCATCCTTGAGCTTCAGGTGAACCGCCAATGAGCCAGGCCGCAGACGACACGCTCGATCGCGGCTTTTCGCTCTACCTCGATGCCGCCCGCGGCCTGGCCGCGCTGGCCGTGGTCGTCGCCCACTTCGCTTATTTCCGCATTCTCGACGCGGCCCAGATCGCCCGCCTGCCGGACTTCGGGCGCGAAGCCGTGATCGCGTTCTTCGTGCTGTCCGGCTTCGTCATCGCCTACAGCGCCCGCCACAAGCACCGTACGGCGGCCGATTACGCGGCGGCCCGCGCCGCGCGCCTGTACGCGGTGGTGCTGCCCGTCCTGCTGCTGTCCTTCGCGCTGGCGGCGCTGGTGCACACCGTGGCCGGCCTGCCCGTCGGCGACGCCTACGAACTGCGCAAGCCCTGGCTCTACATCCCCTTCCACCTGGCGTTCCAGGGCGATACCTGGGGCTTCGCCGAGCGACCGCCCTGGCTGGTGCCGTACTGGTCGCTCGACTACGAAGCCTGGTACTACGTGCTGTTCGGCTGCTGGCATTTCCTGGCCGGCCGGCGCCGCTGGCTCGCCGTCGGCGCCGTGCTGCTGCTGGTCGGCCCGCGCCTGTGGCTGCTGCTGCCCGTGTGGCTGTCCGGCGTGGCGCTGTACCGCTGGCAGCAGGGGCACGTGCTCGGCCGCGGCGTCGCGCGCGCCGGCTGGCTGGCGACCGTCGTGCTGGTCGGCCTGTGGGGCTGGCTCGATCCGGAACCGTGGTTGCGCGGCGTCGCCCAGCACTGGTGGTCATTCTCCGGCATCCGCATGGGCAGCGCCGACCGCGTGCTGGCCGACTATCCGGTCGCCCTGCTCGTCTGGGTGAATTTCGCCTGCGCCCGCCATGCCGGCTTCGGCACGCTGCTGGAACGCGCCGCGCGCCCGATCCGCTTCCTGGCGGCGCACACGTTCACGCTGTACCTGTCGCACGCGCTGGTGATCGGGGTGTGGCAGACCCTGCTGCCGATCGAACGGGGAGCGGTGCACGAGATCGTGGGGATCGCCGTGGCCATCGCGCTGGCGGCGCTGGCGCTCAATCCGTTGACGGAGGTGTTGAGGAAGAGGTTGTTGCGGGGGTTCGAGGCGGTGTTGACGCGGGCCCCCGACTGGCGGACCCCATAAGCGTCGTCCCCGCGAAGGCGGGGACCCAATTTCTGCATGCGTCGTCGTAAGGCATGCAAACTTGGGTCCCCGCCTTCGCGGGGACGACGAGGATATTACTTGGCCGGCGTCGCCAGCAGCATCTCGTTCAGACGCTTCACGAACGCCGCCGGATCCGTCAGGCTGCCGCCTTCGGCCAGCAGCGCCTGGTCGAACAGGATGTGGGCCCAGTCGCCGAAGCGCGGGCTGGCGGCGTCTTCGTATTTCAGGCGCGTCACCAGCGGGTGGCTCGGGTTGATCTCGAGGATCGGCTTCGATTCCGGCGCGTCCTGGCCAGCCGCCTTCAGCATGCGCACCAGGTTGGCCGACAGCTCGTGCTCGTCCGCCACCAGGCAGGCCGGCGAGTCGGTCAGGCGGAAGGTCACGCGCACGTCCTTGGCTTTTTCAAGCAGCGCGCCCTTCATCTTCTCGACCAGGTCCTTGTACTGGGTCTCGGTCTCTTCGTGTTCCTTCTTCTCGGCCTCGTCCTCCAGCTTGCCCAGGTCCAGGCCGCCCTTGGCGACGGAGACCAGTTCCTTGCCCTCGAACTCGGTCAGGAAGGACAGCATCCACTCGTCGACGCGGTCGGACAGCAGCAGCACTTCGACGCCCTTCTTGCGGAAGATCTCCAGGTGCGGGCTGTTCTTGGCGGCCGTGTAGCTGTCGGCGGTGACGTAGTAGATCTTGTCCTGGCCTTCCTTCATGCGGCCCACATA
This sequence comes from uncultured Massilia sp., assembly GCA_963529995.1. Lineage (GTDB taxonomy): Bacteria > Pseudomonadota > Gammaproteobacteria > Burkholderiales > Burkholderiaceae_D > Telluria. The sequence continues at coordinate 32,703 of CAUSCY010000024.1, forward strand.
GTCCTCGAACGAGACGGTCTGCTCGAGCGAATCGGCGTGGGTCGAGGCGAAGCGCAGCAGCTTGGCGATGCGGTCCTTGTTGGTCGCATCCTCGCCGATGCCTTCCTTGAGCACCTGGCCGAATTCCTTCCAGAAGGTGGCGTACTTGTCCTTGCCTTCCTGCTCGTCCGAGTTCGCCATTTCTTCCAGCATGCCCAGCACGCGCTTGGTCGAGCCTTCGCGGATCACGCGCACGTCGCGCGACTCCTGCAGGATCTCGCGCGAGACGTTCAGCGGCAGGTCGTTCGAATCGATCACGCCCTTCACGAAGCGCAGGTAGACCGGCATCAGCTGCTCGGCATCGTCCATGATGAACACGCGCTTCACGTACAGCTTGATGCCGCCGCGCTTGTTGCGGTCCCACAGGTCGAACGGGGCGTGGCTCGGCACGTACAGCAGCTGCGTGTATTCGCTGCGGCCCTCGACGCGGTTGTGCGTGTGGGTCAGCGGCGGCTGGAAATCGTGCGAGACGTGCTTGTAGAACTCGTCGTACTGTTCCTTGGTGATGTCCGACTTCGAGCGGGCCCACAGCGCGGACGCCTGGTTGACCGTCTCGAATTCGTCCTTGACGACGTTTTCCTTCTTCTCCTCGTCCCACTCCTCCTTCTTCATCACGATGGGCAGGGAGATGTGGTCGGAGTACTTGCGGATGATCGACTGCAGCTTCCAGGACGACAGCAGCTCTTCCTCGCCGTCGCGCAGGTGCAGGATGATGTCGGTGCCGCGGTTCGGCTTCTCGATCTGCTCGATCGTGTAGTCGCCCTCGCCCGTCGATTCCCAGCGCACGCCCTGCGACGCGTCGGCGCCCGCGCGGCGGGTCTCGACGGTGACGCGGTCGGCCACGATGAAGGCCGAGTAGAAGCCCACGCCGAACTGGCCGATCAGCGCGGCATCCGCCTGCTGGTCGCCCGACAGTTTGCTGAAGAATTCCTTGGTGCCCGACTTGGCGATCGTGCCCAAGTGCGACACGGCTTCATCGCGGCTCATGCCGATGCCGTTGTCGGAAATGGTGATGGTCTTGGCGTCCTTGTCGAACAGGATCGCGATCTTCAGCGCGTGGTCGTTGCCGTACAGGGCATCGTTGTTGATCGCCTCGAAGCGCAGCTTGTCGGCGGCGTCGGATGCGTTGGAGACCAGCTCGCGCAGGAAGATTTCCTTGTTCGAGTACAAGGAGTGGATCATCAGTTGCAGCAGTTGTTTTACTTCTGCCTGGAAGCCAAGGGTTTCTTTTTCGGCAACAGCCATCTTCTATCCTCGTTGAAAAGCAATTGGTTGAACGGACCGGGCCGATATTGGGATACAGAAAAGAATTTCAAGAGCCTTTTGATAAGAAATATTGCCGCGTCTCTCCTGGCCGCACGCCGCGGCGCGGGATCGGGGCAATCTTTTTGCTCGACATTGCGGCCACGCAGGCATACCGTATTGCCGCAGCCGATATTTTTTTGCATCCGATGTCGAAGTCCGGACGTGCCGTTCGTCGTACCAATGGCAACACCCACAACAACCCGGAACAAGGAGATCCATCATGCAGCAGGCACGCCCCATCCCCGAAGGTTTTCATACCGTCACCCCGCACCTCGTCTGCGAAGGCGCCGCCGAGGCGCTGGCGTTCTATGCCAGGGCATTCGGCGCCGTCGAAGTCGGCCGCATGGCGGGGCCGGACGGCAAGATCATGCATGCGGAAATGCGCATCGGCGACTCGCGCATCATGCTGGCCGACGACTTTCCCGACTACGGCAGCCGCGGCCCCAAGGCGCTGGGCGGCTCGGCCGTCGCGATCCACCTGTACGTGCCCGATGCGGATGCCGCCTGGGAGCAGGCGATCGGCGCCGGCGCCACGCCCGTCATGCCGCTGGAAGACGCCTTCTGGGGCGACCGCTACGGCCAGGTCATGGACCCGTTCGGCCACCGCTGGTCGATCGCCACCCACCAGCGCGACCTGAGCCTGGAGCAGATCGAGGAAGCCATGAAGACCATGATGCCGCCCGCCGGCGCGGGAGAGCAGCCATGAAGTTCATCGTCTTCGTCAAGGCCAGTGCCGACTCCGAAGCGGGCGTCATGCCCAGCGAACAGCTGATGGCCGACATGGGCCGCTTCAACGAGGAACTCGCCATGGCCGGGGTGCTGCTGGCCGCCGACGGCATGCATCCCAGTTCGAAGGGCGCACGCATCCGCTACGACGGCGCCAAGCGCACCGTCGTCGACGGTCCGTTCGCGGAGACCAAGGAGCTGGTGGCCGGCTACTGGATCATCGAAGTCGGTTCGCTGCAGGAGGCGATCGAATGGATGAAGAAGGCGCCGTCGCCGCACGAGGGGGCCGGCGGCGAAGTCGAGATCCGCCAGATCTTCGGCGAGGAAGACTTCGGCGAAGCCATGACGCGGCAACTGCGCGAACAGGAAGACCGCGTGCGCGCTCAGTTGGCCGCGCGCTGAAGGAGAGACCCATGCAATTCATGATCATCCGCAAGGCCGACCCCGCCAGCGAGGCCGGCGCCCTGCCGTCTCCCGCGCTGATCGAGGAAATGGAAGCGTATTTCAGGCAGCTCGCGGACGCCGGCGCACTCGTCATGGTGCAGGGACTGGAGCGCAGCAGCCGCGCCGTGCGCCTGCGCCTGGGCCCCGGCGCCAACGAACGCGTCGACGGCCCATTCCCCGTCGCCGAGGTGGCGGCGGGCTTTCTCGTCATCGACGTCGCGTCGAAGGCCGACGCCGTCGCCTGGGCCAGGCGCTGGCCGGCCGCCGACGCCGGGACGGGCGGCGAACTCGTGCTCGAAGTGCGCGAAGCCGGCTGCGTGGGCGGTTGCGTGCAGGTGCCGCCGCCGGCCGACGCGGACAGCGGGCGCCGCTACTTCATCCTGCTGCGCGCCGACGCCGACACCGAGCGCGACTTCATCCCCGAGCAAGCCCGGCTCGATGCGCTGGACGCCTTCAATGCGCGCGAGGCCGACGCCGGCACCCTGCTTACGGGCGACGGCCTGATGGCCAGCGCGCGCGGGGCACGGGTGCGCATCGGACCCGCCGGCGCCGCGGTCGTCGACGGGCCCTTCGCCGAAGCCAAGGAACTCATCGCCGGCTTCTGGATGATACGCGCCCGATCGATGGACGAGGCGGTCGCCTGGGCCCGCACCGTGCCCTACCCGACCGGGCCGGAGGTCGTCGTCGAGATCCGCGCTGCCCACGGCGTCGAGGAGGGGGCCCTGGACGACGAGGATGCCCGCCTGCGCGTCGGCCTGCTCGACGAGGCCTTGCGCAACGAGCTGGCGCCGCGCCTGGCCTGAGACGGCCGTGGGCGGAACCGACGTCGGCCGGACCGTCGAGGCGGTCTGGCGCATGGAGGCGGCGCGCATCGTCGGCGCGCTGGCGCGCATGGTGCGCGACGTCGGCCTGGCCGAGGAGCTGGCCCAGGATGCGATGCTGCAGGCGCTGGAATCCTGGCCGGCCGGCGGCGTGCCCGACCGCCCCGGCGCCTGGCTGATGCAGGTGGCGAAGCACCGCGCGCTGGACCACCTGCGCCACCAGTCCCTGCATGCCGGCAAGGAAGGCCAGCTGTCCTGGGAGTTCGACGAATTGCTGCGCGACGGCCAGCGCCGGCCGGACGAGCTGGCCGAGCTCGCCGAACTGGGCGAGCTTGCCCACCCGGACACGGGCGACGACGTGCTGCGCCTCGTATTCGTGGCCTGCCACCCGGTTCTGTCGCCCGAGGCGCGCGCGGCGCTGGCGCTCAAGCTGATCGGGGGCCTGTCGACGGCCGAGATCGCGCGCGCCTTCCTGGTCGCCGAGACCACGGTGGCCCAGCGCATCGTGCGCGCCAAGCGCACGCTCGCCGAAGCGAAGGTGCCGTTCGAAGTGCCGCGCGGCGCGGAACTCACGCCGCGCCTGGCCTCGGTCCTGCAGGTGATCTACCTGATCTTCAACGAAGGCTATGCCGCCAGCGCCGGCAGCGACTGGCTGCGTCCCGCGCTGTGCCGCGAAGCGCTGCGCCTGGGCCGCGTGCTGGCCGGCCTGATGCCGCGCGAAGCCGAGGTCCACGGCTTGCTGGCGCTGATGGAAATCCAGTCCTCGCGCGAGCGGGCGCGCACGGGGCCGGACGGCGCACCGGTACTGCTGCTGGACCAGGACCGCAGCCGCTGGGACCGGCTTGCCATCGGGCGCGGACTGGCGACGCTGGATCAGGCCGCGCGCCTGGGCGCCTACGGCCCGTATGCGCTGCAGGCCGCCATCGCCGCCTGCCATGCGCGCGCCCTGCGTGCCGATGCCACCGACTGGGTGCGCATCGCCGCCCTCTACGATGCGCTGGCCCAGCTGCAGCCCTCGCCCGTCGTCGAACTGAATCGCGCGGTGGCGCTGGGCATGGCCTACGGTCCCGCCGAAGCCCTGCCCATCGTCGACGCCCTATGCGCGGAACCGGCGCTGCGCAGCTACCACCTGCTGCCCAGCGTGCGCGGCGACCTGCTGGCCAAGCTGGGCCGCGCTGCCGAGGCGCGCGCCGAGTTCGACCGGGCCGCGGCGCTGACACAGAACGAACGCGAACGCGCGCTGCTGCTGGCGCGCAGCCGGGACTGTCGTCTTCCCTGAAAAGCGGCGGAAAACCGCACACCGTTCCGGCTTTCCGCACTATCATATGATGCAGATTTTTTTGATGCATCGCAATAACTGAATCGAATCAGCAACTTGCGCTTGCTGGCAACTCTGGCACGGAAGCTGCTAATTCGGGGATAACGATAACCCACCGGAGACACCGCATGAAACGCTTCCCGAAAGTCCTGTCCATCGCCCTCGCCCTGGCCGCCGCCGGCGCCGGCACCGCTGTCAACGCCCAGGAAGTCGTCCGCCTCGGCAACCTCAAATTCGCCCACTACGGCGCCGTCTCGTACATCAAGGAAATCGCGCCGAAATGCGGCATCAAGGTCGAGGAACACGTGTTCGCCAAGGGTCCGGACGTGATGCAGGCGATCCTGGCCGGCGAACTGGACGTCGGCGCCACCGCTTCCGAAGCTGCCATCCAGGGCCGCGCCAACGGCGCCCCGATCTATGTCGTGGCCGGCTTCGCCAAGGGCGGCGCGCGCCTGGTCGCGCGTCCCGACGCCAACATCAAGTCGGTCAAGGACCTGAAGGGCAAGAAGGTCGGCGTGACCCGCGGCGGCATCCATGAGGTGCTGCTGGCGGCCGAGCTGACCAAGGCCGGCCTGACCTGGTCCGAGCAGCCGGGCAAGGACGTGCAGCTGGTGCTGCTGGCCTTCGCCGACCTGAACCAGGCGCTGCTGGGCAAGAACCTGGACGCGATCATGCAGTCGGAACCGCAATCCTCGCAGGCGATCAACAAAGGCTATGGCGTCGAAGTCATCAAGCCCTACGACACCCCGATCGGCGAGCCGGTGCGCACGATGGTGATGAGCGAGAAGTTCTATAAAGAGAAGCGCGCCACCGCCGCCAAGTTCATGAACTGCTTCGTGCAGGCGACCAAGACCTTCATCGACAACCAGGCCGTGGCCGAGAAATACGTGCGCGAATCCGTCTTCAAGAGCCAGATCACGGCGGACGACTTCAAGGATGCGATCAGCAATTCGCCGTACACCTACGACGTCAGCGCCGCGCACATCCAGATCACGACGGACGTGATGAACAAGACCGGCATCGGCAAGATGCGCAAGCCGCCGGTGGCCACCGAGTGGGTCAAGACCGACCTGCTGGACGAAGCCAAGAAAAACCTTGGCATCAAGTGAGTCTCAACTGAGCCTCGGCTGAGCCCCCGCAAGCAATCGACAAGCGAGATTTAAGATGAGTAATACGACATGGCGGGAAACCGCGGTGGGCGCCATCGTGCCCATCATCGTGGTCGCCCTGTGGCAGGCATCCGCCACGCTGGGCTGGATCAACCCGCAGGTGCTGCCGTCGCCGCTGGCGGTGGCGGAGAAGTTCGTCGAGTATGCGCTGCCGCTGCAGGAGCGCACGCCCGACCAGTCCTGGCTGGCCTGGGCGCTGTCCGGCGAGCTGTGGATGGACACCGTGGGCAGCATGTACCGCGTGCTGGTCGGCTTCGCCGTCGGCGCCGGCCTGGCGCTGCCGCTGGGCCTCCTGATGGGCGCCAGCAAGCGCGCCTACGCCTGGTTCAATCCGCTGATGCAGCTGTTGCGGCCGATCCCGCCGATCGCCTACATCCCGCTGTCGATCCTGTGGTTCGGCCTGGGCAATGCGCCGGCCGTGTTCCTGATCGCGCTGGGCGCCTTCTTCCCGGTACTGATGAACACCATCGCCGGCGTGCGCCAGGTCGACGGCATCTATATCCGCGCCGCGCGCAACCTGGGCGTGTCGCAGACGACGATGTTCGTGCGCGTGATGCTGCCGGCGGCCGTGCCCTACATCCTGTCGGGCGTGCGCATCGGCATCGGCACCGCCTTCATCGTCGTCATCGTGTCCGAGATGATCGCCGTGAACAACGGCCTCGGTTTCCGCATCCTGGAAGCGCGCGAATACTTCTGGTCGGACAAGATCATCGCCGGCATGATCAGCATCGGCATCCTCGGCCTCCTGATCGACATCGGCATGAACCGCCTGAACAACCACTTGCTGCGCTGGCACCGCGGCCTGGAGAACTGATATGACCACGCACATCGACATCAAGGGCGTCAACAAGGTATTCCGCACCGACGACCGCGAAGTGGTTGCCCTCAGGGACATCGACCTGCAGATCCCGCAGGGCCAGTTCGTCTGCCTGCTGGGGCCTTCGGGCTGCGGCAAGTCGACGCTGCTGAACGCCATCGCCGGCTTCTCGCTGCCGTCCAGCGGCACGCTGGTCGCGGACGGCAAGCCCGTCACCGGTCCCGGCCCGGAGCGCGGCATGGTGTTCCAGGAATACGCGCTGTTCCCCTGGATGACGGTCGAGAAGAACATCGCGTTCGGCCTGGAAATCAAGGGCCAGTCGAAGGCGCAGATCGCATCGACCGTGGACAAGCTGCTGGAGATGCTGTCGCTGTCGGACTTCCGCAGCCGCTATCCGAAGGACCTGTCCGGCGGCATGCGCCAGCGCGTGGCCATCGCCCGCGTGCTGGCGCTGGACTCGCCCATCATGCTGATGGACGAGCCGTTCGGCGCACTGGACGCCCTCACCCGCCGCAACCTGCAGGACGAACTGCTGCGCATCTGGGCGGAACTCGGCAAGACCATCGTGTTCGTCACGCACAGCATCGAGGAAGCGATCTACCTGGCCGACCGCATCGTCGTGATGACCTACCGTCCCGGCACGGTCAAGCGCGACATCCTGGTCGACCTGCCGCGCCTGCGCGACCCGTCGGCGCCGGAGTTCAATGCCCTGAAGCGCGAGCTGGGCATGCTGGTGATGGAAGAACAGCAGCGGCACCACGATGCGGAAATGATGATGGCGGCGGTGGACTAAGCTGCCCGACCCGAACCACGTCGCCCCTGCGCAGGCAGGGGCCCAATGTTGCTCGCGCAGTGGTCGCGCACGCAAAATTGGGTCCCCGCCTGCGCGGGGACGACGGCATCTTTATCGCGCCACAGTACAATCCCGCATGCGCGCCAAACAGCCTCTCCTCCTGCTCCTGTGCCTGATGGCCTGCGCCGCCGTCATCGCCGGCGCCTTCCACCTCGGCAGCCGCCGCGCCCACGCGGACGTGATGGAACAGGGCAGCCGCCAGCTGCAGCTGATGGCGCCCGACCTGCAGTCGCTGCTGGAGCGCTTCGAGACGCTGCCCTTCGTGCTCGGCCAGCAGCACGAGGTGGCCGACACGCTGGCGCATGCGGGCGAGCCGGACGTCGTCGCGCGCATGAACGCCTCGCTGCAGGCGATCCAGCGCCAGGCCAAGGTCGGCGCGCTGTACCTGATGGACCGCAAGGGCCTGACCATCGCAGCCAGCAACTGGGACCAGCCGCTCGGCTTCGTCGGCAAGAATTTCTCCTACCGCCCCTATTTCAGCGAAGCGCTGGCCGGCCGCGCGGGACGCTTCTACGGCATCGGCACCAACACGGGCGAAGCGGGCTACTTCATCGCCCAGCCGGTGTACCGCCACGGCAGCGCCGGCGGCCCCGTCGACGGCGTCATCGTCGTCAAGATCACGCTCGACGAATTCGAGAGCACCTGGGCCAGCAGCGAAGACCCGATCGTGCTGGCCGACCGCAGCGGCGTCATCTTTCGCACCAACCGGCCGGCCTGGCGCTACCACAGCCTGCATCCGCTGCCCGCGTCGACGCGCGCCGAGCTGGCGCGCACGCAGCAGTACATGGGCCAGACCATCACCCCGTTGGCCGAGCCCACGGGTCCCTATGTCACGCGCGCCGTCGGCCGGCTGGGCTGGCAATTGATGCTGTTCCCTGGCCGCGAACGGGCGCTGCGCGCCGGCATCCAGTGGGCCGCCGGCGCCGCCCTGCTGCTCTCCTGCGCCGGCGTGAGCGGCTGGGCGCTGCACCAGCGCCGCCGACGGCTGCAGGAACGCACGGAATCGCGCGCCGCCCTGCAGCGCGCCGCGCGCGACCTGGAACGGCGCATCCAGGAGCGCACCGAGGAACTGTCGGACACCAACCGCCACCTCGCGCAGAAGTACGCCAAGCTGCAGGAAGCCGAACGATTGCTGCGCAACACCCGCGACGAATTCGTCCAGGCCGGCAAGCTGGCGATGCTGGGCCAGATGGCGGCCGGCATGACGCACGAGCTGAACCAGCCGCTGGCGGCGATCCGCGCGTTCGCCGACAACGCCCGCACCTTCCTCGCGCGCGGCATGCCGGAACAGGCGGACGGCAACCTGGGCCACATCAGCGACGCCAGCGCGCGCATGGGCGCCATCATCGCGCAATTGAAGGGCTTCGCGCGCAAGGACGAGGCGATCGCCAGCGTCGACCTGGCGCGCTCCGTGCAGGCCTCGGCCTTCTTGCTGGAGAGCGAATTCAAGCGGCGCGGCACGCAGTTGGACATCGACACGGGCGCGACGCCGCTGCACGTGACGGGCAACGCCGTGCGCATCGAACAGGTCCTGATCAACCTGCTGCGCAACGCCCTCGACGCCGTCGACGGCGCGCCGGAGAAGCGCGTGTGGGTGACGATGGCGCAAGAGGACGGCGCGGCCGTCGTGCGCATCCGCGACACGGGGCCGGGCATCAGCGCGCAGGTCGCCGCACACCTGTTCGAACCCTTCTTCACGACCAAGCCGTCCGGCGAGGGGCTGGGACTGGGCCTCGCGATCTCGTCGTCGATCGTGCAGGCCATGAACGGCCGCCTGGGCGCCCACAACCCGGAAGGCGGCGGCGCGCAGTTCGAGCTGCGCCTGCCGCTGCAGGCGATACCGGACCACAATAACGAGAACATCGAGGAGCACACCCCATGAGTACCCAGCAGGCGATCCTGGTGGAAGACGAGGCCGCGCTGCGCCTGGCCACCGCCCAGACCCTGGAACTCGACGGCTTCGCCGTGCGCGCCTGCGCCAGCGCCGAGGACGCGCTGGCCGTGCTGCGCGCCGACTATCCCGGCGTCGTCGTCACCGACGTGCGCCTGCCCGGCATCTCCGGCCTGGAACTGCTGGCGCAGGTGAAGGCGCTCGATGCCGAACTGCCCGTCATCGTCGTCACCGGCCACGGCGACGTCGCCATGGCCGTGGACGCCATGCGCAGCGGCGCCTACGACTTCATCGAAAAGCCGTTCTCCTCCGAGCGCCTGGCCGACGCCGTACGCCGCGCCCAGGAACGGCGCCGCCTGGTGCTGGAGAACCGCGAGCTGCGCGCGGCACGCGTGCTGCATCCGGACACGCCCGACCTGGTGGGGCAATCGCCGGCCATCGAGCACCTGAAGACCGTCGTGCGCAACGTCGCCCCGACCGGCGTCGACATCCTCGTCAACGGCCAGACCGGCACCGGCAAGGAAGTCGTGGCGCGCCTGATCCACGCGGCCAGCGGCCGCAAGGGCAACTTCGTCGCCATCAATTGCGGCGCCCTGCCCGAATCCGTGTTCGAGAGCGAGATCTTCGGCCACGAGGCGGGCGCCTTCACGGGCGCGCAGAAGCGGCGCATCGGGAAACTCGAGTACGCGCACGGCGGCACCGTGTTCCTCGACGAGATCGAGAGCATGCCCCTTAACCTGCAGGTCAAGCTGCTGCGCGTGCTGCAGGAGCGGCGCCTGGAACGCCTGGGCGCCAACGAGGCGGTGCAGCTCGATTGCCGCATCATCGCCGCCAGCAAGGCCGACCTGCTGCAACTGGCGAGCGAAGGCCGCTTCCGCGAAGACCTCGTGTACCGCCTGAACGTGGTGACGATTGACCTGCCGCGCCTGCGCGAGCGGCGCGAAGACATCCCGCTGCTGCTGGCTTATTTCGTGAAGGACGCGGCGCTGCGCTACCAGCGTCCGCTGCCCGCGTGGACGGCGCAGCAGATGGCGCTGTGGCAGGCGGGCGACTGGCCCGGCAACGTGCGCGAGTTGCGCAACTTCGCCGAGCGCCTGGTGCTGGGGCTGGGGCCGGGACTGGGACCGGCGGTGACCGCGGCATCGGCCCCGTCGGCCGTCGCGAGCGCGGGCGCGCCGACGATCCCGCCCGCGGACACGGGCGCGTCCCTGCCCCAGCAGGTCGACGCCTTCGAGCGCGACCTGGTGCTGCGCGCGCTGGCCGCCGCCGACCACAACGTCGCGCTGGCGGCGGACAATCTGTCGATCCCGCGCAAGACGCTCTACGACAAGATGAAGAAGTACCAGATCGGGACGGGGCGCAAGTAGGGTATTGCCGGCCACGGCGGTTCTGCTATATTTGCCCCATCATTCTTGTCCGCCGGCCCGGCCGGCCCGCCCGATGCAAGCAGCGCCCATTCCCGACGACGAAGCCGAGCGCCTGGCCGCGCTCCACGCCCTGCTGATCCTCGATACCCCGCCCGAGGAGCGGTTCGACCGGATCGCGCAGTTCGCGGCGGCCGAATTCGACGTGCCGATCGTCCTGATCACGCTGCTCGACGCCGAGCGCCAGTGGTTCAAGGCCAGCGTCGGCGCGTCCGTGTGCGAGACGGCGCGCGACATCTCCTTCTGCGGCCACGCGATCCTGCGTCCGGACATCATGGTGGTGCCGGATGCCCGCGAAGATGCGCGCTTCGCCGACAATCCCCTCGTGACCGGCACGCCCTTCATCCGCTTCTACGCGGGCGCGCCACTGCAGATACCGTCCGGCCAGCGCCTGGGCACGCTGTGCCTGATCGACCGGAAGCCGCGCACGCTGGATGCGCTGGAACTCGGCATCCTGGCGACACTGCGCGACCTCGCCGTGCTGGAACTGGCGGGCCAGCAGCAAGGATCCGGACGCGATGAATGACGGCCGCCACTTCCTGCTGGTGGAGCCGGAAGCACTGCTGCGGCGCACGGTGGCGATGACGGCGCGCAGCATGAACCTGGGCCAGGTGCACGAGGCGGCCGGCGGCGCGGAGGCGCTGCGCATGCTGCGTTCGCGCAGCTTCAACGGGGCCGTGGTGGCGGTCGACTGCACGGGCAGCGGCAGCAGCCGGCACTACGACCTGGACCTGGTCGACCGCATCCGCGCGGCCGACGGCCACCATCCGATCCCCATCGCGATCATGACGGCAGAGGCGTCCGCCGAGCTGCTGGGAGAACTGCGCGAGCGCCGCATCAGCCGCGTGATCCTGAAGCCCTTCCGCGCCAAGGTGCTGCTGGAAACCATCTCCAATTTCGGCGCCGCGGGGAAGGCGCGCTAGCGTCTCGCTGACCACGTTTTTTTCGTGGACAGCGAGGCCGTCGCTCCTGCGAAGACAGGGGCCCAAGTTCATTGCGCTGCGCGCCGGCAAACTTGGATCCCGGCCTTCGCCGGGACGACGTCGTATCCAGGACGCCGCAGACCTTTTCGATCAGCCAGCATCGCGGCCGACGATCGCCTCAGGCGGCGCCGGCGCCGCCGCGCTTCCTGAACTGGGCCGCCTTGTGGCGGTTGCCGCACAAGGCCATGCTGCACCAGCGCCGCTTGTGCGCCTTGGTGCGGTCGTAGAACCACAAGACGCAGTCCGGGTGCTCGCATTGCCTGACGAGCTCGAACTGCCCGTCGACCAGCAATTGCGCCACCGCCTCCGCCAGCGGCCCGAGCAGCGCCGCGACGGGGGTGCCGGATGCCCTGCGCAACAGCGTCCAGTTGCCGGCACCGTCGCGCTCCAGGTGCGGTGCGCCGACGTGCGCGTGCAGCCAGGCGTTGAGGGCGCCGATGTCGCCGGCACTGCCGTCTTCCTTGCGCTGGACCACGAGGCGCCGCGCCAGCGCGCGCAATGCCCGCGCCTGCGCCAGCAGTTCGTCCCGGTCGATGTCCGCGGCGGACGCGGCGATTCCATGGCGCGCGAGCCAGGCGAGCACGTCGCCGCCGTCGCGCCAGTAGTCGACGTCCTCCCCGTCGACGCGCGCCTCCGTGTTCAGCAAATCCATCGCCAGGTGGTCGCCCACCGCCGGCGGGTCCGGATGCATGCCTCTATCCATCTCGAATAACCTATAAAAATTAGTTTGACAGGTTACGAAAGCGCAGCCATACTCCGCCTCACGTAACTGCCTAAACGAATTATACAGGTTACTTTACCGCATCGGCATTCATACGAGGAGCAAGCATGAACCAAGTCCACTACCGCACGATCGACATCGACGGCGTCCACCTGTTCTACCGCGAAGCCGGTCCGGCCACCGCGCCGACGGTCCTGCTGCTGCACGGCTTCGGCGCCTCGTCGCACATGTTCCGCGACCTGATCCCGCAACTGGCCGGCGACTACCACGTCATCGCGCCCGACCTGCCCGGTTTCGGCCAGACGAGCGTGCTGCCCGGCGTCGCCTTCGACTACACGTTCGAGCGGCTGGCGGCGGTGATCGATGCCTTCGTCGCCGCCAAGGGCATCGAACGCTTCGCCATGTACGTGTTCGACTACGGCGCCCCGGTCGGCTGGCGCCTGGCGGTGAAGCATCCGCACAAGGTCGCGGCCATCGTCACCCAGAACGGCAACGGTTACGAGGAAGGCCTCAGCGCGGGCTGGGCCGACATGCGCCGCGCCTGGGCCGAGCCGACGGCCGAGCACCGCGAGGCGCTGCGCCGCTTCAACACGCTGGACATGATCGAATGGCAGTACAAGGAAGGCGTGCAGGACGCTTCCCTGGTCGCGCCGGAGACCTGGCAGCTGGCCCACGCGGCCGTCGAACGGATCGGGGTCGAGCCGCAGATGGACCTGCTGCTGGACTACGGCAGCAACGTCGCGCAGTACCCGCAGCTGCATGCATTCCTGCGCGAGCACCAGCCGCCGCTGCTGGCGATCTGGGGCAGGAACGACCCCTTCTTCCTGCCCGCCGGCGCCGAAGCGTTCAAGCGCGACGACCCGAACGCCGAAGTGCGCTTCCTCGATACGGGCCACTTCGCCATCGAAACGCACGGCGCGGACATCGCGGCGGCCATGCGCGACTTCCTCGGGCGTGCGTTCAAGGCATAAGCGCCACCGCCTTTTCCATGATGGCCAGGCGCAGGCCGCGGTACTGCGGCGCCAGCGCGCTGCTGGTGGACGAGGTGCGCTCGCCCACGTACATGAAGCCGAAGCGCGCATAGTGGGCGATCAGCGGCGCGCTGTCGGCCCAGGTGTCCAGGCGCAGCAGGCCCAGATGCAGGCGGCGCACCTCGGCCTCGCACCACTGCAGCATCGGCGCGAACAGCGACTGGCCGCGCCAGCGCTGGCCGACGATGATGCGGTTGACGTAGCGCGCGGCCTGCGGGTCGCGCCCCTGCCACAGGTCCTCGTCCAGCGCGGACGGCGCGCACAGGCTGAAGATGCCGGCGACCTGCCCGTCCAGCACGAGCAGGTACTGGCTGCCGGCGGCGATGTCGGCGTCGACCACGCCCAGGTCGGGATCCTGCCAGAACGGAAAGCCGTGGGCGCGCTGGAAGGCGATGGCGTCGTCGTAGAGCGCGGCGATGCGCGGGATGTCGGCACTGCGGGCAAGGCGGATGTGCATGATGCGCTCGTGAATGAAGAAGCATCCAGTATGCGCAGCGCACCCGGACCGGTCTTGTACCGTTGTCGCATCGTGCGCGGTCACAAACGTACAAGACAGCGCACCGGGAATGAGGCACGATGACGGCGATGGACAATGCGCACGCCTCGGACTGGATACGGTACCGCGCCACCGCACTGGAGGGCGTGACGCTGATGCGCGCCCATTTCACCGAGCACGCCTTCGAGCGCCACAGCCATCCGGAGTTCGGCATCGGCCTGACCTACAGCGGCGTGCAGACCTTCCATGCGGGCGGCACGCTGCAGACCAGCGTGCCCGGCGACGTCATCTTCCTGAACCCGGACGCGGCGCACGACGGCCTGCCGGGCGACGCCGGCGGCTACCGCTACAGCATGCTGTACGTGGACACGGACGTGATGGCGGCGCTGCGCGACCGCGACGCGGGCACCGCCGGCGCCGCCTACTTCCGCGACACCGTCGTGCACGCGCCGCAGGCGGCCGCCGTGCTGCACGCGGCGATGGAAGCGACGGCGCAGGCGCAGGAAACGCTGCGCGCCGAGACCGCGCTGATCAAGGCCTGCATGGGCCTGCTGCTGCGCTTCGGCGAACGCCCCGCTGCCGCACAGCCGCCGCCGGACGCCGGCGCGCGCCGCCTGCAGCGCGTGCGCGACTACATCCGCGCGCATGCGGACCAGGACATCTCGGTCGGCGCCCTCGCGCGCGAAGCGGGCATCTCGCGCGCCTACCTGAGCCGCGCCTTCGAACGCCATTTCGGCGTGCCGCCGCACGTCTACCTGAATGCCGTGCGCCTGGAGAATGCGCGCCGCCTGCTGCTGGCCGGCCTGGCGCCGGCCGAGGTGGCGCTGGCCGCGGGATTCGCCGACCAGAGCCACTTCAGCCGCCGCTTCAAGGGCGCGACGGGACTGGCGCCCGGCAGCTGGTTGCGCCAGATGCGCGACCGCTGAGGTAAGACGACCGAGGCCAGCGCCGGTGCGTGCACCTCAGCCCTCGCGCGGCGCGAGGCTCGCGTACAGGTCCAGCAGGCGGTCGCGGTAGCGGATGTCGGTGAAGTCGCGCTCCATCCACGCGCGTCCCGCCTTGCCCATCGCGGCAATCTCTGCACGGCTCCTGGAAGCGTAGTCGCGCAGCACGCCGGCCAGGTCCTCGGCATTGCCGCTCTCGAACAACGCGCCCGTCTCGCCTTCGCGCATCAGCTCGGGGATGCCGCCGATGGCCGCGCCAATCACGGGCCGCTCCAGCGCATAGGCCTCCATCACGCTCATGGGTGCGTTCTCGTACCACTCGGACGGCAGCACGACGGCGCGCGAGGTCCGGATCGTGTCGAACAGCGCTTCGCCGCTGCGGTAGCCGAGGAAGTCGACGTCGGCGCCGAGCGAGTGCGCCAGTGCCTTCAGCGCCTCCTCTTCCGGACCGGTGCCGACGATGCGCGCCTTGACCCCGGCCAGGGCGGCCGCGCGCACGAAGGTGTGCAGGCCTTTCTCCGGGCCCAGGCGGCCGAAGTAGGTGAATGCGCTGCCCGGTTCGCCGCGCGGCACGAGCGCCGCCGTGTCGACGAAGTTCGGGATGTGGACGAAGCGCTCGCGCGGGTAGCCCCACTCGACGAACTTGTCGATGAAGAAGCGGCTCGGCACCACGAAGCGGTCCACGCTGCGCGTGTAGCTGCCCAGCAGGCGGTTGACGACCGATTCGGCCAGCACCACGGCGCTGACGGTCGCCGATCCCTTCAGGCAGCGGTTGGACAGCACGTTCCACACCTTGCCGCCCTTGCAGCGCTCGCAGATGCCGTCGTGCGTAAGCATCTTGTAGGCGGGACAGGCGATCTTGAGGTCGTGCAGCGTGAGGACCGTCGGGATGCCGCGCTGCTTCAGCGCGCCGAAGATCGACGGCGAGATGTGGTGATAGACGTTGTGCGCATGCGCGATGTGCGGCCGCGCGCGTTCGGACAGCGCGGCGATCTTCTTGCGCGCCTCCAGCGAGAACACGATCTTCTGCGCCATGCCGACCTTGGCCGGCAGCGAGTAGGCGTGGCCGAACTCGATTTCGTCGACGAAGAATTCGTCCCATGGCGACGGGTCGTTCTTCGGGTGGCGCATGGCGAAGGGAATGACTTCCCATCCGATTTCCTCGAACAGGCGGTTCTGTTCGAGGAACACCACTTCGGCGCCGCCGCGGCGGTAGAAGTAGTTGTTGATGGAGAGGAGGCGCGGGGACGGGAGGCGCGCGTTCATGCGGATCCCGTGCAGCGCCGTGGCGAAACGATGTTGTTCACGACCGTAACCTCCGTGGAGCGCCGACTCGGCGACGGTCTGATTTTACTTCACAACGTTATCGTTTCGCCACGATTGTCGCGTCATTTCAACGGCGGCGGATTGGTGCGGATTTCCTCGTTGGTCGCGCTCATCGACTTGTTCGGCACCAGCAGCGTGGCGGTGCGCCAGTCGTTGGTCGCCAGCAGGTAGCGGCCGTTGCCCAGCCCCGGCGCGTAGCCCAGGCCCCAGCTCATGCCCTTGCCCGGATAGTAGTCGGCGCCGACGTCGACGACGTAGCGTGCCTTGGCGCGGTCATCCGCCAGCGCCGGATTGTCGACGGCCAGCTTGAAGTCGATCGCCATGAACACGGCGCGCACGTCGGACGGATCGGCCAGCGTGGCGGTCTTGCCGTAGCCATGCTCGAAGTTCGGGTACTTCGGCTTCATCGAATAACCGCCGTCGGCTTCCTTGCGCATGGCCGCCGCGGTGTAGTCGCCCGCATAGTTGAACGGGTACTTCCACAGGTCCGTGTACGGCTGGGCGACCGCGTCGACGAGCGTCCAGGTGCGGGTCTTGTTGGACAGGACGTAGATGCGCAGGTTGCGCACGGCCAGGCGCGTGTTGGTCGCGGCATTGCCCTGCGCCTCAAACGCGGTGTACCAGGTCAGCACGTTGTAGCACCATTGCGGGCGCGTGCCGGTCCACCAGGACGGCAGGATGGTGCCGCTCGGTGCCCATTGGGTGACTTTCGGCTTGGATTGCCAGTCGTATTTCGGATCGATGACCATCGCTTCGCTGGACAGGGACATGTCCTTGATGACCGTATCGATCGTCAGCGGCGTCGCCGCGACGGCCTGGCTGCTCGCTGCCGCCATGATCCCGACCGCGGTCAGGGAGAATACTGCTTCGATTGCTTTCTTCATTTTCCTGGTGCTTTCCGCAGGCGGCCGCACGCAAGCCTCGCCGGAGGCTCGGCAGGTCGCCATCGTTGATGTGGGTGGATGCTTTGCAACGCGCGCGGGCGTTGCAGGACAAGCCGTGGGTGGCAACGTCCTGGACACCGGAAAGTGAAATTGGTGACGAGTTGCCCAAGGAAAATTATACGGACTAAATTCCCATGGTCAACAGATTTTACCCATTGCCGGTAAAATGTTGTGGTACGTCAACGGACTGGTGGAGATATCGATGCCTTCTCATCAATATTTCCAAGGGAAGTATTGCAAACCTTTTCATACGTGGCCGCGACTTGCGCCGCCAGCCGCGCATACGATCGGTGCATGCGCACGTAGTCCTGCCCGCGGCGCGCCATCGCGCCGCGCAGCGCGTCGTCGCGCAGCAGCGCCACGACGGCGTCGGCGAAGCGCGCCGGATCGAGCGGCACGCACAGCCCCGCCCCGCTGTCCTCGATGACGCGCAGCTGGTCGGGATTGTCGTTGCCGACGACGGGGACGCCCAGGGCCATGTACTCGACGGCCTTGGTCGGCGAACAGGTGTCGAGCACCTCGCCGCGCGGGAACGGCGACAGCCCGATCTCGGCCGCGCGCACGTAGCGCCATGCATCGGTACGAGCGATCCAGCCGGTCCAGATCACGTCGTCCGCCACGCCAAGCCGTGCGGCCTCGCCGCGCAGCCAGGCGCGGTAAGCCTCGTCGGGCGTGTCGCCCGCCATGACCAGCACCGCGTCCGGGACAGCCTCCTTAACCGCCGCCAGCATCTGCAGCAGCAGCTCGACGCGGCGCTCGCGGTCCTGGATGCCCAGGTAGACCAGCGCGCGCCGGCCCGCCAGTTCCGGCACGGGCGCCGGCGCGGGCAAGGCGGCGCCCTCCTCCAGGTCCACGCCCATCGGCACGGCGCTCATCCTGGCCGCCGGCACGCCCATGGCGGCCAGCCGCGCCTTCATCGCATCGGATTGCACGAACACGTGGTCGGCGCGCGGCAGCACGATCCGGTACAGGATGAAGCGGCCGACCAGGCCCTCGAGCAGCGGATACCAGTATTTCAGGCCCGCACGGGGCCCGCGGGCGCGGGCGCGCACGATGTGGCCCTCGGACTGCAGGTAGGACAGCCAGTAGACGAAGGGAATGCCCTTGATGCGCGCGGCGGCCAGGCCGGCCAGCGCCGACAGCGACATGTCGCGCACCTGGATGCAGTCGTGGCGGCGCTTGTCGGCGCGCGCCACGGTCTTCACGTTCAGCCACAGCTTGGCCAGGTGCTGCAGGGCGCGGCGGCGCGGGCGCGCGCAGCCGATCACGGCGCCGCCCGCCCAGCCGGATGCCGGCGCCGCGCCGCACTGCTCGGCCTCGGCGACGAGGTCGGTGACGATGCCGTGGCGGCGCAGGTAGCGGCCGAACAGTACCTCGATGTCGGCGCGGTGCGTGGGCCAGGGCTCGTAGGTGAGATAGAGGATGCGCATCAGGCGGCCGGCGGCGAGAACGATGCGCGCAGCGCCTGCGGATCGGCGAGGACGCGGGCCAGGTAGCCCAGCACGACGGCGACGACGATCTGGAACGGCAGCACGTTCAGCATCGAATTGCTGTACGGGATGAAGGCCAGGATGATGGCCAGCGCCGCCTGGATGCCCAGCAGCGTGCCGCGCAGGCCGGGATCGCGCTCGCGCTTGTACAGCCGCAGCGCCTGCACGAAGGCGACGACCAGCACGGCGACGTACAGCACGGTGCCCAGCACGCCCGTGTCCCACAGCAGCATCGACGCGCCCGTCAGCCCCACGCCGTACCAGGGAAAGCGCGCGCCGATGATGCCGGACGCGCCGTTCGGATCGGTGGTCCAGTAGGCGCTGCCGGCGCCGTTACCGATGAGGAAGCCGGCGGGATCGTGCAGGCCCTGGTGCTGCCACCAGAAGCTCAGCGCCGTGGTGCGGTTCAGCACCAGGCGGCCGTAGCCCTGGTCGGCCACGTTATAGCGCAGCATCTCCTCGAAGCCCTTGTCCACGGTCTGGCCCGAGAAATAGCCGAAGTACAGGTAGACGAAGGCCACATTGACGAGGGCGATGCCCGCCATCGCGGGCAGGTAGCGGCCGGGCCGCGCCACGATGTCTTCGCGGTACAGCACCAGCGCCATCATGGGAAACAGGAAGGCCACGTACTTCACCTCGCCCAGCGCGACGCAGGGCAGCATGGCGGCGACGAAGGCGCACAAGCGCCACGTCGACAGCGTGCCGGTACGCCAGCGCGCCCAGGCGAAGCCGATCAGCATCAGCACGAAGGCGACCATCTCGGCGCCGGGGCTGCCGCCCTTGATGTTGGCGCCGAACGTCCCGGCGATCACGTCGGTCACCTGGCTGGTGGCGTCGGCGCCCGCGATGGCGATGCGGATCGGCACCAGCACGAAGGCCTCGTACAGCACGAACGGGATCTGCAGCAGCGCGATCCAGAAGAACGTCTTGCGCAGGCGCCGGTGGTCGTTCCAGTCCAGCGGCATGACGGCCAGCGCCAGCATGATGCCGAGCGCCTGGTAGTAGCGCTTCATGCCGGACACGAACTGGCTGGCGCCGTTCCAGTGCAGCACGGTGCCGAGGATCGACAGCACGACGAAGACCAGGTACAGCCAGACGAACAGCGGCAGCCGCGGGACCGGCAGCGCATGCAGCAGGACGGGCACGAACAGCATCGCCGCCAGCAGCACCACGCCCCATTGCAGCTTGGTCGCGGCGGGACCGGCGAGCGACAGCGCGGCGCCCGACGTCAGGCCGAGGACGATCGCAAGCCACAGGTTGGCCTTGGGCGCGAGCAGCAGCAGGCCGCCCAGCATGGCGCCCACGCCCAGCGCGATCAGGATCGGATTGGCGGTCGCCGCCAGCAGGCCGGCGAGAACGGACGCGGCGGCGAGGAGCGCCAGCACGCCCAGCGCGACGAGCGGCGGCGGGCCCTCGGCGGAGCGGGTCAGGATCGTCATGCGGCGCTCCCCAGGCGGTCGACGGTGGCGAGGAAGTTCGGCTCCAGCCGGTCCCAGACGAAGCGGTCGCCCGCCTCGGCGGCGTGGGCGCTGAGCGCCGCCAGCTCGGCGCGGCGCGCGTGCAGGCGTTCCACCGCCGCCGAGAAGCCGGCGGCGCTGTAGTCGAAGATGAAGCCGTCGCGGCCGTCCTGCAGATAGGCGGTATGGGTGCGGATGTCGCTGGCCAGCACGGGCAGCCCCGCGACCAGGTATTCGAACAGCTTGGTGGGCGGATTGAAGCGCCACCACGGCCGGTCTTCCCACAGGCAAACGCCGGCATCGGCGGCGCGCAGCCAGCGCGGGATCTCGGTGCCCGGCACCCGCCCCGTCACCGTCACCTGGGCGGCAATGCCCAGGCGCGCCGCGTAGTCGACGCAGTAGGCGACCTGCTCGTCGTCGGCGCCGACCAGCGTCAGGTGCGCCGGCACGCCCCGGCGCGCCGCCAGCGCCAGCCCTTCCAGCATCACGTCGCGACCCCGTTCGCGCGCGATCGTCCCCACGTAGATCAGGCGCACGGCCGCGCCGCCACCGGCGCGCTCGCCTTCCGGCACGAAGCCGGCGTGTACCCCCATGTAGATCATGCGCAGGCGTTCCGCAGCGACGCCGTTGGCCAGCAGGTCGTCGCGGTGCGCCTCGCCGATCGGCATGACGACGCCGGCGCGGCGTGCGCCGGCGAACATGGCCGCGCGCGTGGCCCGGCGCAGCAGCAGCTTGGGCAAGGAGGCGTCGGCCGGGTCGGGCGAAAAATGGGTCGGGTGCTCGTTCCAGTACAGCGCCACGGGGCGGCCGCGCACGAGCAGCGCCACCGGGGCCAGCGTCGAGGCCAGCAGGATCACGCGCTGGCCCGGACGGCGCCGCACGAACGCGGCGCAATCGAACAGGTAGCGCACCCAGTCGCGCCGCGATTCGGAGCGCGGGAACACGACGCGCTGCGCCTCGATGCCGTCCCATTCGGGCTGGTCGAGGGAAATGCGGCTCACCAGCGTCACGTTGTAGCGCCGGCCCAGCGCGCGGATGCGGTACAGGAAGTCGAGGAAGCCCGGCTGGCGGTCGACGAAGTAGGTCAGGACGATGCAGTCTGGTTTGCTCATGGCGGCTCCGGATTCAGGACCTGCGCAGCGCGCGCACGAGCAGCAGGTCGCCCTCGTCCACCGGCCGCGCGAGCCAGAGCGCGGCCAGGTAGCACAGGATGACGGCCGCTCCGAGCGCCGCGGCGACCGTGGCGGCGGCCTGCGCCGGCAGCGCCGGGAACGCCGCCAGGCGTGCTGTCCAGCCGATGGCGACGGCGCCCGCCGCCGCCATTACGCCGCTGCCCAGGTGGCGCCACGGCAGGCTGTAGGCGAGGCCGGCGCGCTTCAGCGCCAGCACGATGAAGGCGCAGTTGGCCGTCGTGAACACGATGTCGGCGAACACCAGCAATTCCGGGCGCACCGTCCAGGCACAGGCCAGCAGCACGGCCAGCACGCCCAGCGCGAACGAGGAACCGCGGATCAGCAGCGCGCTGTGGCCGGCGGCGTTGAGCACCAGCTGCAGCAGCAGCGCCTGGGCGCCGACCAGCACCTGGGCCACGACGACGGCCAGCACCCAGGCGTGGTCGACGTAGCGCCCGCCGGCCAGCAGCGCGACGACGTTGTCGCCTACCACGGCCAGCACCGCCACGGCCGGCAGCAGGATCAGGGAATTGAGCTTGTACAGCGTCTGCACCTTGCGGTTCAGCGCGGCGAAGTCGCGCTCCTGCAGGAAGGCGGCGGTGAGCATCGGCTCCATCAGGTTGTACAGGAAGTAGACGGGCACGAACTGGCGCGCGCGCTCGACCAGCGTCAGGAAGAAGCCGAAGGCGGCGACGAATTCGGTGGGCATCAGCGCCGCCGCGAACAGGCGCATGGAAAAGCCCTGCGGCGGCGCGGCCAGCACGCCGTAGCCGTAGTTGTGGCCGGCCACGCGCACGAAGGCGCGCCAGTCGGGCCAGGCCTGCAGGACAGTCTCGGTCTCAGCCTCCGCGCCGGCCAGGCGGCGCCAGATCACGAGCGCGAACACGGCCACGCAGCACAGCTCGGGCACGGTCATGATCCACAGCGCGCGCGCCAGCGAGATGCTGCCGCCGTCCAGCAGCGCGGCGCCGATCAGCAGGATGCGGGCCGACCACTGGATCATCATCACGCGCGTCAGCTGCTTCTGCATCATCATCGACTGCAGCACCACCGAGCAGTGCTGGAACAGGCATGTGGCGGCGATGAAGCACACCAGCGCCGGCGGAAAGGCGCCCAGGTCGGCGCCGCCCAGCGCGCGCCGCACGAGGTCCCAGCCGGCGGCGATCAGCCCCGCCAGCGCCAGCGCCATGGCCAGGCGCGCCAGCGTCGCGACGACGACCAGGCGCAGTACCGCGCGCCTGCCCGCGTGCAGCATCCCGTCCGGGATGAAGCGGCCCAGCGCGCGCTCCATGCCCAGTTCCGCCAGCACCACGGCCAGCGCCGCCATGCCCGTCAGCGCGGTGAACGCGGCATAGGTCTGCACGGTCGTGAAGCGCGCCAGCAGCAGCACGGCGGCGAACGTGGCCGCGGCCGAGGCGATGCGCCCGCCCAGGTAGTGCAGCGCACCGGACTTCAGGTTGGCGGCGGTGTACGGTGAGGACATCGGATCTCCTTGACGCATCAGAGGGGCTGCGCGCCGAGCAGGCGCGCGCGCTCGCGCGCCGGCACGCCGTCCAGCATCGCGTCGATGAATTGCCGCTGCAGTTCGAAGGCGCCGGACGGATCGCGCGAAAGGCTCGACACCCGCACCAGCATCCCGTCCGGCACCGTACGCGCCAGCGCGTACGACAGCTTGGCCTTCTTGCGGTCCCAGTCGTCGGTGCCGATGCGGTCGCCGACGACGACCCAGTAGGTCACCGCCTCGCGCCGCTCGCGCCGCTCGGCCACCATGTGGCGGGCCGGTATCGTCCCGGCGCGTGTGGCAATCAGCGCCGGCGCCGAATCGTTCACGGCGAAGCCCTGGCCCTGGTAGCAGCCTTCCGGCAGGTGTACCTGGAAGCTGTCCGACTGGTCGCGCCCGTAGGCCACGGCCAGCATGATGCGTTCGCCGCTTCCATTCACGTAGACGCGCGACACGGTCTGCGCGTACACGGCGTCGATGGCGCGCTTCAGGGCCGGCTCGACCAGCATGCGCGACGCCGACTCGTCCAGCCGCCAGCCCCCGAACGCCGCCGGCACGATGGCGCCCAGCGACACGTCGGCGCGGCTGTCGGCCAGCAGCGCGCGCGGCGCCGCCGCGACGGCCAGGCAGGATGCCAGCAGCATCAGCGCCAGGCCGGCCAGGCTGCGTCCACTCAGGTGCGCGAGGTGCGCGAGGTGCGAATACGAACGCGCGTTCACGACAGCGCCCTCCCTGCCACGGGCGCCGGCGCGCGCGCGGCCATGCGCAGCAGGCCGTCCAGGCCGATCACCAGCGCCAGCGCCGAGCCGTACAGCACGAAGCCCGCGAAGCCGTGCAGGAAGCCCTGGCCGGCATCGTCGCCCAGGTAATAGGTGATCAGGGTCAGCGCCAGCACGCGGATCACGTTGGCGGCGATCGAGATCGGCACGATGCACAGCGCCAGCACGACGTTGCGCAGCGCCGAGGCGTGGCGCACGACGTTCATGTACAGCATGCCCATCGCTTCCAGCGTCAGGACCGTCTGCAGCCCGGCGCAGGCATCGGCCACCAGCAGCTGGTAGTAGCCGATCTGCAGCAGCACGCCGCTGCGCGAGATCGGGTAGCCGGCCGCGTACAGCAGCTGCTCGACGAGATTCGATACCAACAGCTTCATCGGCAGCGTCACGAGCGCCACCACGCTGCCAGGCATCGGCAGCAGGAAGCACAGCAGGAAGAACGCGAACCAGGTCTGCCTGAGCGTGCGCACGCCGCGGTGCATGGCGACGAAGCCGGCCAGCAGCAGGATCGCGGAGCCGATCTCCAGGATCAGGATGGCTTGCGAGCGGCCGATCACGTAGGCCGCCAGGCCGGGCACGACCAGCGCCCAGCCCAGCACGGGGTTGCCGGCGCCGGATGCTCCCTGCTCCGGCCACGTGCGCCACAACATCCACAGCGCCAGCGCCAGCACGATGGGACCGTGCGCCTGGTCGCTGCTCGACCAGTGGCCGCGCACCAGGTCCAGCAGCGTCGGCACGTACAGGACCGCGAGGCCCAGCCAGACCGGCAGCCACACGGGGGCGCTCGCCCGGATCGCCGTCAGCCAGGGCGCGGCGAGCGGCACGGTCGCCGCGCGCATCAGGCCTCCGCCAGCACGGATCCCACCAGCACCACGCCGTTCTGGCGCAGCCGCGCGGCGGCGGCGCGCAGGTCGGCGTGGCGCGTGGCATCCTTGTTCGCGACCAGCACCGCCCCGCCGACGCGCGCGGCGACGGCGAAGCAGTCGGTGCCGGCGCCGGTCGGCGGGGCCTCGCACAGCACCACGTCGTAGCGCGCCGACAGGTCGTCGCACAGCGTACGGAACGCGGGCCGGTTCAGCAGTTCCAGCGGATTCGGCGGCGGCGTCCCGGACGGCAGCACGGACAGGTTCGGAAAGGGTTCGATCCGGCGCACCGTCTCGCCGCTGTCGCGCTGGGCCAGCACGTCGGACAGGCCCTGGCGGCCGTCGACGCGGAAGGTTTCGTGCTGGACGGGAGCGCGCAGGTTGCAATCCATGACGAGCGTCTGCTCGCCCAGCTGGGAAAACACGACGGCCAGGTTCGAGGTCAGCTGGCTGGCCGCGCGGCCGTCCGTGCAGACGCCGATCACGGCCAGCGCGCGCCGGCCGGTGCCGAACCAGCGCAGCACGAGCTGGCTGCGCAGGTCGCGCAGGGCTTCGACGGCGGGGCTGAACGGCTGGTAGGCGGCGACAAGGTGCTCGGGGAACGCGGCTTCGCCCTCGCGCAGGTAGGGATACTGGAACTGCTTGGCCAGCACCTGGCGCACGTCCTCGTGGCCGACGACCTTCAGCTCGACGGCCGCCTCTCCGAAGCGGATGCCGCGCAGCGCCTGGTGGCGCGTGACGCGGTCCGCATCCTCGGCCGTGATCTTGCCCGCTTCCAGCAGCAGCATGCCCATGCTGCGGTCGGCCGCCGGGCGGATGCTGTCGGCGGCATGCTTGCGCAGGTTGTCGTTGATGATGTCCATGGTATCAAGCCCTCGCCATCGTCTGGCGCGCCAGGAAGGCGCGCACGGGGTTGCGCCGCGCCGGGCGCAGGCCCACCGCCGCGAACGAGCCCAGGTAGGCTCCCTCTTCCGCCTCGAGGTCGGCGCGCGAGCGCACGCGCCGGTCCAGCATCTCGATGACGATCGCCGCGCCGCTGCCGAGCAGCATGCCGAGCACCAGCGACAGCACCATGTTCACCAGCATTTTCGGGCTGGACGGCGCCACCGGCGCCAGCGCCGGGCTGAGGACGGCGATCTCGGTCTGATTCGACTGGCCTTCGAGCGCGGTCTGGTTGGAGCGCGCCTGCAGCGCATCGTAGGCGCGCTGGGCGCTGTCGACGTCGCGCGTGAGCACGGCCAGGTCGTCGCGGGTGCGGTTCAGTTCCAGCACCTTGGCCTTCTGCTGCTGCAGCGAGGCGCGGATCTCGGCCTCGCGGCCCTGCAGGATCTTGGCGGACGACGCGACGCTGTTCGACGTCGTCGTCACCTGGGCCGCCAGCGCCGCGCGCAGCTTGTCGACCTCGGCCTGCGCCGACTGGCGCGCGGGATTGTTGACGCCGAACTTGGCATCGACGTCCGACAGGCGCGCCTCGGCCTGCACCAGCTGCGTCTGCAGGTTCTGGATCAAGGTGTTGTTGAGGACGTCCGGCGCCTCGACCGGATTGCCGCGCGCGACCTCGCGCCGGCGCGACTGCGCTTCGACGAGCTGGCCCTGCACCAGCACCAGCTGGGTCGACAGGTCGTTCAGGCGCGCGTTCTCCACGTCCAGGCGGTTGTCCACCGAGACCAGCCCCTTCTCCTGCTGGAACCTGGACATGCGGGCCTGCGCCTGTTCCAGGTTGGCGCGCAGCGTGCGCATCTGCTCGTTGAAATAGAGCGACGCATCCTTCAGCGGCTGCACGCGCAGCTGGATCGCCGTCTTCTTGTATTCGTTGGCGAAGGCGTTGGCCACGGCCGCCGCGAACGCGGGATCGCTGGCGCGGTAGCTCAGGTTGATCACGCTGCTCTCGCGCGACGGCACCACCGTGACGCTCTTGAGCAGGATGTCCGAGAGCCAGTCGCGGATATCGCCCTTGCCGTCCATATCGTCCAGGAACTTCTGCTGCAGGGCCGGCGCCCGGTCCAGCTTGAGCGCGTCGACCACGGCCATGGCGACGCTCTTGCTCTGGATGATGTCGATCTGGGTCGCCATGTAGCCGGGGATCATCTGGGCGGGCATCATCATGCCGCTCACGGGGTCGGCGCCCTTGAAGTTCATCACGAGCGTGGTCGTGGCTTCATAGGACTTCGGCAGGACCAGGGTCACGACGAAGGTCGTCAGCATCGTCGCCACGAGGACGCCGGCGACGACGACGCGGCGCGCATGCAGGATCAGTAGGAGCTGTCTCAGGTTCATGGTGCGGTCAATGTGAAGCGCTACGACCGGTAGCGCGTCGGGGCTCGCGGCGTGCGAAGCCGTCGATTCCGTTGCGGGCGGGACGGATCAGCGCAGGCCCGGCGCGGCGCGGTCGACGGACGACAGGGCGTCCGCCGCATCGCCGACCACCGTGTTCGCCGGACCTGCAGGATTGGCCGGGTTGGCCGGGTTGGCCTGTACTGGGCCGTAGCCATCCTTGTATTCGATGCGGGCCTGCTTGCGCAGGCGCGCCACTTCCGTCATGGCGGCATCGCGCACGCGCGTGGCGAGCAGGCGCTGCTCGATCTGGGGCGTGGCCTCGGCCAGGCTCACGGGCGCCTCGCCCACGTAGGACAGGGTGGCCACCAGCACCTTGGCGTTGGTGCGGATCACGAAAGGCTTGCCGCCGACCAGCGTATCGAGCTTGGCGCGCATCGCGGGGGGCATGTCGGCGCCCGTGCGCATCGCCCGCTCGGTCGCGAACCTGACGTCGCGGGCGGCGAAGGCGGCTTCGACGTCCTCGAGCGAGCGCGCACCGTCGACCGCGCCTTTCAGGACGGTGTCGAACACTGCCGTGTCGACGGCGATCTGGCGCATCTCGTACTGCTTGCGCTTGGCGAACAAGTCGGGGTTGGCATCGAAATAGGCGCCGACTTCGCCGGGCGTCGGTCTGGGCGGCTGGCCCATCGTCTTGCGTAGGTAGGACTGCGCGATGATCTGTTCGCGGGCCAGTTCGATGGCCTGCATGGTCTCCGGCTCGCGGTCCTGCTTCGCTTCGAGGGCGGCATCGACCAGCAGGCGGCGGTCGACCAGGGACTCGACGGCGCGCCGTTGCGCGGCCTCGGCCGGCAGCGCCGCCCCCGCGCCGGCACCGTTCAGTTCCGCATTGACCTGGTGGACGGTGATCTCGCGGTCGTTGACCCTGGCGACCCACTGGCCGGCCGGGCCGCCGGCCGCGGACTTGTCGCCGCAGCCGCCCAGCGCCAGCAGGCCTGCCAAAAGGGCTGCCAACGGGGCTGCCACCGGGGCTGCCAACGGGGCCACGTTGCACACGGTATGACGGGAAAGCGTTGCATCCTTCATGCTCATCCTGACTTCGCTGACGGGCGCGCTCTTGTGCGAATCCTTGCGTGGATCCTTGCACGAAGGGCGCGCCACGCGTTGTTCAATCCCCGAAGGGCTCAAAAAACCGCACTGCAGTGGTCGACGCATGCTGCCGTTGCAAAACATGACATGACACAGGCGGCGTCCCGTTGCCACGAAAACATCGTTTTCTGGACGCCACACCGTGCGTCCGCGCCTGGTTCGGAATTGCTGCCTGCCCGAATGCATGGGCAATCGTTCGCTCCGTTACCTGTATTGCAATGCACAACGAAAGCCCTGTCAACAATTAATTATCTAATATCGTCAATAAATTCCGGGAATGGCAAAAACGACACAGCAATGCCAGTTTTTTTGTAACTTGATATTGCGTGGGCTCAGTATTATTGGCAGGCTAATAGCGAATCAAGCAGCCATTTCACCCGATTGGCATGATTCATTCGAACTGCATCGCGATCGAATATGTTTCCCCGGCCTGCTTTATCAGGCAAGACAATATCTGGCCTCTTATGGCATTGCACCATGCCAGTGCAATGATTCTGAAACGAGTGCGCCACCGGCGCCTTTTAGCGGAACCCAGCAAATGAGCAAGAGGAAAGAATTCGTGGCGCTCGACTGGTGTCGATTCGGGCTTGCCGTCTATCTGGTCTTTTATCACACCTGGTTCGAGTATCCGGCATTCCTCGCGCACGGCGAGTTGTTCCGGTTTTTCGGTCTGGGGAATATGGCGACCAGCGTGTTTTTCGTGCTGTCCGGCTTCCTCCTGACCCACGTGTACGCGCCTGCCCCCGGCGACGTTCGGCTCGACCGGCGCAGGTTCTGGACCGCCCGCTTCTCGACCCTGTATCCGCTGCACCTCTTCGGCCTGGCGCTGTCCCTGCCCGTGATGCTGCTGGGCGCCATGAACGAGGGCGGCATTGCCGTGCCGCTCGACGTCAACAGCGTCGGGGACGGCGCCGTGCGCGTGCTGGGCAGCGGGGAGGCGACATTCGCCCTGCTGTCGCAGCTGACGCTGACGCATGCGTGGAATCCCTATTACCTGCTGTTCGACGTGCCTTCCTGGTCCTTGTCCGCATTATTGTTTTTCTACCTGCTATTCCCATTCGTGGTGCAGCCGCTCACCAGTTTGCGTTCCCCGGTCCATGGATTAATTCTTATCGGAATTATTTTTTCCATTCCAGGCATCGTCGCCCAATGGGGCGGCTATACGGGAATCGTTGCCGATGGTGTCCTCCATCGCAATCCGCTGGTCCGGCTACCTTTATTTCTCAGTGGAATCGTTCTTTATTCGCTGTACCGGCGCGGCGCGTTTCCTGCC
This sequence comes from uncultured Massilia sp., assembly GCA_963529995.1. Taxonomy (GTDB): domain Bacteria; phylum Pseudomonadota; class Gammaproteobacteria; order Burkholderiales; family Burkholderiaceae_D; genus Telluria. The sequence continues at coordinate 61,910 of CAUSCY010000024.1, forward strand.
AGTGATGCGAACGGCAATAAAACGTTCCGGTTATTCCTTTATGCACTCGTCGGCATCACGATCCTGATCGCCGCCCATTTCTATGTGACGCGAAAAGAAAACCTGTTTCCATTGATTAGAAACGGACTTTATTTTCCAGCGGCGCTGGCAGTCGTGTGGCTCGCCGCGACGACGCCGCACACGTTTAGTGCGCCGCACCAAAAAATCGCGGCACGCCTCGGAAAAGCGGCATTGTCGATTTTCATGCTGCACCTGCCTTTATTCGGCCTGCTCACCAGGATCGAAAAGCTGGCCCAGGCGTATCTGGCCGGCGGCCACGCCCAGGGCCTGCGCGCCGTGGCCGCCGCCGCCCGCGACGCCGTGCCGCAAGCCGGCTTCTATCTCGTGCACGTGGCGCTGATCGTCGGCCTGTCCATCCTGTTCCAGGAGCGCGTCGTTACGCCCTTGCAGGAGGCTCTCCGCAAGCGCCTGACGGGCAAGGCGGCCCGGCCGGCGCCGGCCGTTGCCGGGGATGACGCCGCGCCCCGCATCAGCGTGCCCTGACCTTATCGATCCCGCCATGGACGTCCCGATGAACCCGACCAACCCCGCCGCCCGCCGCACCTTCGAAGGCCTGGACTGGATGCGCTTCTTCCTGGCGTGCTACATCATGCTGGCGCACACGCTGCCCAGCTACGACGGCGTGTCCGGCAATCCCGCAGTGCTGCGCCTGATCCAGCAGGGCAATCTCTGCACGAGCGCCTTCTTCCTGCTGTCCGGCTTCCTGCTGGCCCACGTCTACCTGGCGTCGGGCAAGATGCGTGCGCTCGACCGCCGCGATTTCCTCGTCATGCGCATGTCGGCGCTGTACCCGCTGCACCTGTTCACCTTCGTGCTGGTGCTGCCGATCGCCTTCTTCAGCCGCTATGCGAGCGGACGGCTGGTACTGGAGAACCATACGGCCGGCACCTACCGCGTCATGGACTGGCCCGAGACGGTCGCCAACATCGTCAACCACCTGACGCTCACGCATGCCTGGAACCCCTTCTACATGGTGTTCAACGTGCCGTCGTGGTCGATCTCCGCGCTGCTGTTCTTCTACATCGTGTTCTGCTTCGCCGGCCTGCCGCTGTACCGCACGACGCGGCCCGTGTTGTGGCTGTTCCTGCTGGCGCTCGCCTTCGCGCTGCCGGAAGCCGTGGCATGGCTGTTCACGGATTTCGGCACAGTCACCGAGGGTGTCCTGCACCGCAATCCGCTGGTGCGGCTGCCGCTGTTCCTGGCCGGGGTCGTGCTGTGCAGCCTGTACGTGCGCCGCGGCACCTTCGACGACGCCGGCCGGACGTGGTTCTGGCCCCTGCTGGGATTCGTGGCGGCGGTATTCGCCGTGGAGTACTGCCTCAACGGGTCCGACGGCGAAAGCTGGGTCAGGACGCCCTTCGTCACCCAGCTCAACCTGCCGGCCGCGCTGGCCCTGATCGCGGCGATGACGATGGTGCGCTCCGCCCCCGGCGGCTGGCGCGCGCGGTGGTCGGCGCGGCTCGGCAAGGCCTCGCTGTCGATCTTCGTACTGCACCTGCCGCTGCACCGCTACATCGCCAAGGGCGAGCGCTCCGTCACCGAATGGCTGGCCGCGACACCCTGGGGCGCCGCGCACGGGATCTCCGGCGGCGCCGCCTACGATCCCCTGCCCTGGCTGTATCCGCTGTACTTCGTCGCCATCGTGGCACTGTGCGTCGTGTTCCAGGAGCGCGTGGCCAACCCGATCCAGGCCTGGGTCAAGCGCCGCTTCATCGCGGGGAGCCGCAGCGCGAGCGGCGCCATCGACGCCAAGCCGGTCGCCGCCGACCCGGCATGACATGAACATCCGACCGGGAGGAACCCCAGTGACAACCGAACGCACAGGCAGCAAAGGCGGCAACGACGGCATCATCGGCATCCAGGCGGCGCGCTACGTCGCTGCGGTGGCCGTCCTGATCGACCACTACGTCATCCACATGTGCGAACAGGGCATGCTGTCGCGCGACTGGCTGCCGTTCGCCTACCGCATGGGCGCGCTGGGCGTGTGCATGTTCTTCGCCATCAGCGGCTTCGTGATGGTGGTCAGCAACCGCGGCAAGTTCCAGCTGCCCTGGGGCTCCGCGGACTTCTTCGCCCGGCGCATCATCCGCATCTGGCCCATGTACTTCCTGGCCACGATGATCGTGTTCGCGCTGCGCGCCGGCGCCGATCCCCTGTACACGGCCGGGAACCTGGCGAAGTCCCTGGCGTTCGTGCCCTACGTCGGCGCCGAGGACCTGTACCGGCCGATCCTCGGCAAGGGCTGGACGCTCAACTACGAAATGTTCTTCTACGCGATCTTCGCCGCCTGCCTGGCCTTCCCGAAGAAGACCGGGCTGCTGCTGGCGGCCGCCGCCCTGCTGGCGCTCGGTCTGACGGGAGGGAGCGACGGCGGCGTGTTGTGGTCGTTCTACGCGAGCCGCATCGTGCTGTTCTTCCTGGTGGGCGTGGCAATCGGGTACCTGGCGACGGAAACGCGCGTGCGCTGGCCGCACCCGCGCAGCGCGGCGCTGGCCGGCACCGCCGCCGCCGCCGTGTTCGCGGCCCTGCTGCTGTTCGGCGACGCCGCCGGCAACCGCAACCTCGGCACGGCGCTGACGCTGCTGGGCATCGGCTGCTGCCTGTATCTCGTGTGCTTCGGCGACAGCCGGTTCCGCAGTCCCGCCGTCGCGGCGATCGTCGCCCGGCTGGGCGATGTCTCCTACTGCCTGTACCTGTTCCACGGCTTCGTGCTGACGGCGCTGCGGCCCGTGCTGCAGCACCTGTCGGCGCCGCTGCAGCTCGCCCTGCTGCCGCTGGTGTCGGCCGTCGTCACCGTCGCCTGCGTGCTCGTGCATCTCTACCTCGAGAAGCCGCTCAACGCGCGCCTGATGAAGGCGTACAAGCACCTCGTCACCGCGCGCGCGACCGACCGGCCGCCGCTGCCATCCACGCCCGAAACCTGAATGCCATGATGCCTGCCGCATGCACCTGACCGTCCGAATCGCCGCTGCATTGGGCCCCATATTGGCCGCATCGCTGGCGTGCACCCCGGCCCATGCCGGTCCCTGGGTCGCCATACCGCCGCAATCGCTGCAGATCGTGCCCGGCAGCGCGCTCGACTTGTCCGCGCTCCACTTGTCCGCGCTCGCCGGCGACGCGGACGCGGCGCGGCCCGCGGGCGCCGACGGCCCCGTGCGCGTCGGCGCCCAGGGCAAGTTCGTGTTCGCGAACAAGCCGGACCGGCCCGTCCGCTTCCTCGCCGCGTCCTGGGGCGTGAGTCCCGCGAGCGGCTCCTTCCCCGACGCCGCCGCGGGCAAGCGCGTCGCCCGCCAGCTGCGCCTGGCCGGCTACAACCTCGTGCGCCTGCACATGGTGGACGCCGTGCTCATGACGGGAGGCGGCGCCCACATGACCTTCAATCCCGTCCAGCTCGACCGCATGTACGCTTTCCTCGCCGCCCTCAAGAAGGAAGGTTTGTACTGGATGTTCGACGGCCTGTCGAACAAGAACGGCGGCTATTCGAACGCGGTCGCCGGCAAGGGCAAGGGTCAGTGGGCGCCGTCGCCGTACGACGTCAAGGCCGGGGTGTACGTCAGCGATGCGGAGCGCGAGCATTTCCGCCAGCTGACGAGGAAACTGTTTACGCCCGTGAATCCCTACACGGGCCTGTCGATCGCCGCCGATCCCGCGCTGGCCGGGATCATCCTCGTCAACGAGGGCGGCATCGACTTCAGCGTGCTCACCTTCGGCAGCCCGACCGTGCGCGCCAGCCTGGGCGCCGCCTTCAACGGCTGGCTGAAGACGCGGTACGGCGCCAGCACCGCCCTGCAGAAGGCCTGGAGCGAGGGCGGCGCCGACCGCTTCGATCCCGGCGCCGAATCGCTCGAACAGGGAACGGTCCGGCTGCCCGTCGACATCCACAAGGCCTCGCCGCGCAATATCGACGCCCAGAAATTCATCCTCGCGCGCGAAGCGGAAACGGCGCGCTGGATGACGGCGCATTTCCGCGCACCGGCGAGCGCCGGCGGCATCGGCTATGGCGGTCCGCTCACCAGCTTGAACAACTGGCTGTCGCTGCAGGCGAACCTGTCGCGCGCGCAGTTCTCCTGGATCGACATGCATGCCTACTTCGACGACCCCAGCAAGTTCGCCGAGCCCGGCTCCACGATCCGCCAGGCCAGCTCGTTCCACGACACCGGCTTGACGCCCGATGCGCGCGACGCCGGCCGGCGCTCGCTCGGCTACGTGCAGTCGCTGGCCGCCAACCGCCATGCGGGCAAGCCGTTCACGGTGTCCGAATACGGGCATGTGTTCTGGAGCGCATGGCGGCGCGAAGCGGTCGCCGTCGCCGCCTACGCCGGCCTGCAGGACTGGGACATGATCTGCCAGTTCAACGAACCCGTGATCCTGGACGGCGCCGACGATGCCGCCGTGCCGCAGCGCCACCGCGCGATCTACCCCTACCACATCGGCCTGGATCCGGTGGCCAAGGCGACGGAGACGCTGGCGGCCCTGCTGTTCCTGCGCGGCGACGTGGCACCCTCGCCGAACGCGGTCGTCGTGCGGATCGGGACCGACGACTTCGGCGGCGCCAACAACAGCATGGGCTCGGCCGGCGGCCTGCGCTACGCGCTCGCCGGCCTGGCCCTGCAGACGCGCCTCGGCGTCGCGGTCGACGATGGGGCCGGCCCCGCCGCCCTGCCCGGTGCGTGGAAGACGCCGCGCAAGACGATCGCGCCGACGGGCAAGGAAAACCCGGCGCAGGTGACGAGCGAACTGTCCGCCGCCGGCGTGCTGCCCAGGACCGGGTTGACGGACGTTGCCAACGCCGTCTACGCATCGGACACGCGCGAACTCGTGCTGCGCGGGCGCGAACGCAGCCTGGCGATCGCGACGCCGCGCACGGAAGCGGCGGTGTTCGACGCCACGGTCCCGCCCGGCCTCGCCCACCTGCACATCGAGCGCTTCGACACGCCCGCCATGGTCGCATTGTCCTCGCTGGACGGCCGGCCGCTCGCCGACGCCGGCCGCATGCTGCTGACCGTGAGCACGGACGCGATCAATTCCGGCATGACCTTCCAGGTGACGAATCCGGACGGCTCGCGCAGCGTGAAGCAGGGAGAGCTCGCCAGCGTCGACGAACGCAAGGTGTTGCAGGACATCGGCCACCTGCCCGTGCTGCTGCAATCGACGCGCATGCGGCTGGGAATCGTCAACGCCAACTACCGTTCGCTGGCCGTGTATGCGCTGGCGCTGAACGGCGAGCGCATGGGCAGGCTCGAGCAGGTGGACGCGAAAGACGGCACCTTGTTCGTCGATATCGATACCCAGAGATACCCGACGACGTATTTCGAGATTGTTGCAGTGCGCCAAAATAAATGAAAAAATCGGGAACGCGGGGACCATTTCGGATGATGTCGCCATGAACGCGGGTTCGGATTTCTCCATCAACACCGCAGCGCAAGCGAGCATTTATTATTTCCAAATGGAAATAAACTGAAATGAGAAGACACAGGGGTTCCGATAAACGCCGTACCAAATATATTGCTGAGCCCGGGTCCACGGCTGATATACTGGAAAATGCCATCGGGAGATTCCAGGCCGTGTTGTCAGTCGATGCCGTTCATTCGATCGGCATCCTTCATTTCCTTTAAAAGGGAAAAACATGAGAACCTTTTTCCTTATCGCCTTGGTCGTATTGGCCACGGCAATCCTTACCCTGCTCCGGCTGGTATTGTGCGCGCTGGGTTCCCTGGTCTATCTCTACCTGCTGCCCGGCACGATCGCCGACAGGCGCGGCCATCCGCGTACGCGCGACATCTACCTCGTCTGCGCGTTCGGCGGCTGGCTGGTCCTGCCCTGGCTGGGCGTGCTCTGGGTGGCGACGCACGGCACCCAGGAGGATCCCCTGGCGGCAGAGGCACCGCTAGCCATGCACAGCACCGACGAGTAAAGCCCTTTACGCCAAACGACACGGCCGGCGCGCCCCAGGGCGCAGCCGGCCGTTTCGTTTTGACCCGCGCGGGCCGTCTAATAGGCGTTGTCGTGGAACCAGACGGCGAATCCTGTCATCACGAGGATCTTCAGGTCCAGCAACAGCGACCAGTGCTCGATATAGTGCAGGTCGAATTCGACCCGGCGGTGCATCTTGTCCACCGTATCCGTCTCGCCGCGCAAGCCGTTCACCTGGGCCCAGCCGGTAATGCCGGGCTTGACGTTATGCCGGGCGAAATACTGGGAAATGATGGCCCCGAATTCGAGATTGTGCTGGACCGCATGCGGCCGCGGCCCGACGATCGACATGTGCCCGAACAGGACGTTGAACAGCTGCGGCAGCTCGTCCAGGCTGCTGCGCCGGAGAAATTTCCCGACGCGCGTCACGCGGCGGTCGTTGCGGGTCGCCTGCACCACGTCGGCGCTGGCCGAATCCGCCACCGTCATTGAGCGGAATTTATACACCTCGAATACCTGGTTGTTGAAGCCGTGGCGGCGCTGGCGGAAGATCACGGGCCCTTTGCTGTCGAGCTTGACGGCCAGGGCGATCAGCAGCAGCAAGGGGCTGATCAGCACGATCAGCAGGCTCGAGATGACCAGGTCCTCGAGGCGCTTGCCGACGCCCATCTGCTCGTCGACCCGGCCATTGGCGACCGTCAGCACCGGCACGCTGCCCAGGCGCTCCATGTTAATCGCTGGGAATTGCCAGACGACATTATTCGGCACCAGGTCGATGCGGACCGGGACGGTGCGCAGCTTCTTGAGCAGCGTGTCGATGCGGTCCGACGCCAGCCAGGGCAAGGCGACGACGACGCGGTCGACGCGGTAGCGGCGGATATATTGGAGCAGCGTATTGGTCGAGCCCAGCAGGCGGCCCTGCAGCGCGTCCGGGATCTGGCGCTGCACGCGGTCGTCGAACAGGCCCAGGATCTTGATGTTCGAGTGAGGCGTGTTGCGGATGGCATCGACGATCATCTCGGCACGCTCGTTGGCGCCGACGATGACGATGGTCTCGGTCAGCAGGTCGGCGCGCTTGGCGCGGTGGATCCATTGCGTGATGGCAACCCGGTTCAGCAGCAGCAGCGCGGCCGAGGCCAGCACGCTGGTCACGAGCCAGACGCGCGAATAGCTGTACAGCGAGCGCGACAGGTAACCGCAGGCGAGCATCAGGCATAGCGCGGCGGTCCCGCCCACGAAAAAGGTGCTGATCAGCGCGTACAGCGATGACAGCGAGCGCACCCGGTAGCCCTGGGCGACGTGCAGCGACACGATCGTGACGACGGTGCTCAGGTAGATGAACAGGTGGTCGGCCGACGTCAGCGTCTCGTCCAGGCCGAAGCGAAGGAAGAAGCCGCCGAACCCGGCGGCCAGCAAGGCGGCGATGTCGGCCAGCTTCAGCCAGCCCAGCAGCGACGACAGGCGGAATTTTCCCGATGCGTCGGACGCGTGGCTGGACTCGCCCGTCCTCTGATGCGCCAGCAGCAATTCTTCGTCGTCTGCGGCGATGGAATGTTCGAGGTTGTTCATGGTGCGCTGATCCGTTGGTTGGCGTGGGATGCTGCGGCAAACGAGGTTCCCCGGCGCGAGGGAAATGGGACCGGCTCCCGCGCCGGCGAGCCGGTCCCTGCGCTCAGGCGCTTACGCCGCGACGGCGTCCGGCAGGCGGCTGCCCTGCTTGCGGCGGCGCGACAGCCACCCGAGCACGGCCAGGCTGCCGGCCATCATGCCCCAGGTCTCCGGCTCCGGCACCGGCGACACATTGATGTTGCCGCCATAGGAACCGCCGGAGCTGCCCAGCACCGTGCCGCCGATCTGAAGCGCGTAGCTGCCGGCTGCCAGGCTCGGGAAGATCAGCGTCTGCAGGTCCAGCTTGCCCGTCGAGAGGACGTCCGAGCTGGCGATCAGCTTGCTGCCCGAATACAGGCTGAACGAGGTGATGTCCAGGTCCACCTTGGTGCCGCTGGCAATGGACGTGACGACGGCATCGAGGTCCGACGCGCCGGCAAAGTTCAGCAGAAAGGTGTCCAGGAAGGTCTTGCCCTTCAGGCCGCCCGAGAACTTGGCGCCGAACGCGCCGCTGTAGACGCCATCGGCGCTGGTCAGGTCGATGGTGGTGGTGTGTTCGACGTCCGCCGCGTATGCCAGTGTCACGGACGCCATCAGCATGGCGCCGATCGTCAACTTCATGGTCTTCATGGTTCGACTCCTCATTTTTGGGTTTGAAAGACGGCGCCATGGCGGCGCCCATTTAAAGTTGTCGATCACGCCGCCTTGGAAACGGCCCAACTTTAATTTTTTAAATGCAATGCCTAGCCGACGGCCCGCACGACGGCCGCACTGTCCCGGCAACGCGCACGGCGATCGCGCGCATTGCCCCACAGGTCGCTGAATTCCTTGATGTGGGATATCGTCCCGCTGCGATTGACGCTGTAATCGCGGAATACGATCAGTTCGGCCAGTTCGGCGTTGCGCGACACGCGGGTGTAGTCGAACACGACGCTGCGCACCACTTTCGCGTCGGACAGGATGCGGCAGCCGGACCCGATCCAGCATGGGCCCACGATATGGGCGCCCGCCTCGATATGCGTGCCGGAGCCGATATAGACGGGCCCCTCGATCACGGTGCCGTCCCATTCGATGCGGGTATTCAGGCCCGCGTACACGCCCGGCGCCACTTCCCGCCCCGGCAGCGCCATGCCGTCGACCTCGCCCGTCATCACCGACTGCATCACGGACCAGTATTCGGCCACGGTGCCGATGTCGACCCAGTTGAAGTCGCAGCTCTGCATGTAGAACGGCAGCCCCAGCTCCACCATGCGCGGGAACAGCTGGGAGCCGATGTCGAATTCGACGCCGGACGGGATCAGCTCCAGCGCTTCCGGTTCGAACAGGTAGATGCCGGTCGAGGCGCAGTTCGAGCGCGCTTCGTGCGGCGCCGGCTTTTCCTGGAACGAGGTGACGCGGCCGTCGGCGTCGGCGATGACGACCCCGTAGCTCGAGACCTTGTCCCACGGCACTTCCTTGGTGATCACGGTCGCCAGCGCACCCTTGGCCCGGTGCTCGGCCAGGGCCGCCCCGATGTCCAGGTCGATCACGGCGTCGCCGCACAGCACGATCGTGGTGTCGTCGAAGAAGCCGCTGAAGTCCTGGATCTTGCGCATGCCGCCTGCCGAGCCGAGCGGGCGCGGCACGATCTTGCCGTCCCCGGTCGAATAGCCTTCGAAGGAATAGCCGATATGGACGCCGTATTGTTGGCCGTCGCCGAAATAGTCCTCGATCTTTTCGTGCAAATGGGCAACATTGACCATGATGTCGTCGACGCCGTGGCGCGCGAGATGCTCGATCAGGTAGGCCATGACCGGCTTGCCCGCGACGGGAATCATCGGCTTGGGCAGTTCGTAGGTCAGCGGCTGTACGCGGGTACCCTTACCCGCAGCTAGGATCATTGCTTTCATGGTGTACCTCCTCAACGAGAGAAAATCCGTGATGGCGCGGGCCGTCATTCGCCCGGGCCGCTCGCCGTGCCGTGCGCCGCCTGCGGCTCCTGGTCGACCGCCTGGCCGCCGGCCTGGCCGAGCGGCTGGACCGCGGGCCGGCGCAGCAGGCGTTCGTAGACGTCGCGCGTCTCGCGGGCGATCGCGCTCCAGCGGTAGCTGTCGACCACGTGGCGCCGGATCGCTTCGGCCTGGTGGCAATCCGGCGCGACCGCGGCCAGCGCGCCGAGTTCCCGGCGCAGGGCCGCGACGTCGCCGACCGGGAAGAAGCGCAGGCCGGGATTGCTGATCTCGCGGTTGGCCGGGATGTCGCTGGCCAGCGCCGGCACGCCGTAGCTGAGCGCCTCGAGCAGGGCGATCGGCAAGCCTTCGTGCGAGGACGGCAGCACGAACAGGCCGGCATGGGCATACAGTTCGCGCAGCGCCAGGCCCGACTGGAAGCCCGTGCACACCACGTGCGGCGTGCCGGCGGCGGCGTCGAGCACCGACATCATGTAGTCGTCCGGATGGTCGGCGGCGCCGACCAGGGCCAGCTGCCAGCCGTCCAGGCCGGCCTGGCCGAAGGCGCGGATCAGGTCCAGGTGGCGCTTTTCCGGCACCAGGCGGCTCACCAGCAGCACGTAGCGCCCCGGCACCAGGCCGTACTTGACGGGCGCGCCGGTGGTGGCCGGAATGTCCGGCGCCGTCACGCCGTTCGGAATCACGACGCTGTCGCGGCCGTACTTGTCGCGCACCAGCGTGCGGATGACCTCGGAGATGACGATGCGCTGGCTGGCCCAGCCCATGCCGAAGCGCTCGCCCAGGCGCAGCATGGTCCTGGCCGCCTTGCCCCATTTCTGGCGGTCGTAGTCGGGCCCGTGGTGGGTGACGACGACGTTCAGGCCCAGCAGACGCGCCAGCGGTACCATCAGCGCCGGTCCGATCGCGTGGATGTGCAGCACGCCCGGGCGGCGAATACCCGCGTACAGCACCCCGAGGAAGGTGTGCACGATCGCCTCCAGGCTCTTGCGCCGCGGCGCCCACAAGCGTCGGAACCGTACGCCCTTCCACGTCGCCGGGATATCGCGCGGCTGGTAACCGTCGCGCACGACGACTTCCACGTCGCACCCCAGCTGCGCCAGTTCCGCACACAGGTGTTCAGCGTGTGCTTCCACCCCACCCTGGACCCGCGGAAAACCGCGCAGCCCAAGCACCATCACCGATAGCTTTCCCATCGTATCCCCCGTTCATTCAGCATCCCAGGCAACCACAAACGCAGTAATCCAAATGCTTCTTACGGGAAATATCAGTTCGCAGTGAATGTCGCGAAACTATGATCACCGTCAATATCCGCTTAATAGCATTACAAATAAAAACGGATATTTCAATAGTCTCGTAGTAAAACAACACATTTTATGCAAATTAAATCTTATTTACATGTAAGGCCTGCGAAAGGAAATTCACGATGAATGACGAATAAGGGAAAAGCCATTAATTTATATTTCCAGGAGTTAATTCTGGAGCAATCGGAGAAATCGAAAAATAAAGTCTGCCTGCCGATTGCGGAAAATAAAGAAGGGAATGGGAATAAATAAAAACGCGGAACTAAATAGAAAATAAAGTTGTTATGTGCGGTGCAGCAAAAATAATACGAAAAATGGAATGGGCGGCGGTCAGCGCGGCCGTTAAAGTTCGCGCTCCAGCAAACGCCACGTCGCCGGATCGTCCATCGCGGCGACGTTCAGGCGCAGTTTCGTACTCGGCAACTGGTTCGGCGAGAACAGGCTGCCCGGCGCCAGCAGCAAGCCTTCGTCCAGCGCGCGCGCCGCCAGCACATTGGTGTCGCGGCCGCAATCGGCCCAGGCGAACATGCCGGCGCTGGGTGCCGGCTCCAGCGTCATGCCCAGTCCTTCGAGCCGGCGCAGCACCGCCGGACGCACGGCATCCAGCCGCGCACGGATGCGCTCGACGTGCTTGCGGTACGCCCCTTCGGACAGGATGCGGTAGACGACCCGCTCGCCCAGTTCGCCCGTCGTCAGCGTGGCCAGCATCTTGCGGTCGGCCAGGCGCTGCGCCAGGTCGCCCGCGGCGGCGAGGAAGCCGACACGCAGGTTGGCGGCCAGCGATTTCGAAAAGCCGCCCAGGTAGATCGTGCGCCGCAACTGGTCCAGCGCGGCCAGCCGCGTGACGCTCTGCAGCGCGGCGCCCGGATGCAGGTCGCAATAGATGTCGTCCTCGACGACGATCATGTCGTGCTGCTCGGCGATGCGCAGCACCTGGAAGGCCTTGGCCGCCGACAGCGTCGTCGAGCTGGGGTTGTGCAGCACCGAATTGATGACGTACAGGCGCGGCCGGTGCACGGCGGCCTGCTCGGCCAGGCGCGCGAGGTCGGGACCGTCCGCCAGGCGCGGGATGCCGACCACGTTCAGGCCCATCGCGGCGAAGGAACCGAACATCAGGAACCAGGCCGGATCGTCCACGAACACGGTGTCGCCGGGCCGGCAGAACTCGCGCGCGACCAGGTCCAGCGCCTGGGTCGCGCCCAGCGTGGTGACGATCTGCTCCGGCGCCGCGGCGATGTCGATCTCGGCCAGCTTGCGCTGCAGCTGCTGGCGCAGCGGCGCATAGCCCATCGGGTTGCCGTAGTTGACGAGCAGGTTGCCGTGCTGGCGGCTGATGGCGCGCAGCGCATTGGCGATGCCGGCGCCGTCCAGCCAGTCGGCCGGCAGCGTGCCCGCCGCGCTCGACGGCTGGCCGGGCGACTGGCGGAACATGTTACGGATCAGCCAGACGACGTCCAGCGCGGCCGGCGCGGCGGCGGGACCGTCGGGATGGCGCAGGCTGGCGTTCAGGGGCGAACGCTCGCGCACGAAGAAGCCGGCGCCGCGGCGCGATTCCAGGTAACCCTGCGCCACCAGCTTGTCGTAGCCGGCCACCACGGTGAACGGCGACACGCCGTGGGTGGCCGCGAAGCTGCGGATCGAGGGCATGCGCGCGCCGGCGCGCAGCTGGCGGTCGTCGATGCGGGCCGCGATCGAGCGCACGATCTGGTCGGGCAGCGATTCGCCCGATTCCCGCGACAGCAGATTCACAATGGGTGTGTTGGTCATTTCACCATAACAGTACAAAATCCATCAGCAAAAGTGTACCGGGACTGTATCGCCCGGCAGGGCTAGCATAATCCTGTCCGCTCCTTGCGGCAACGTTCACCGGAGACCTGCATGCGCCATCCGCCGTCCGCCAGCCCTTCCACCCTCCCTTCCACGGGCGGGTCCCTCTCCGACGAACAGCGCGGCATGCTGCTGGGCCTGGCCGGCGTGGCGCTGTTCAGCTTGACGATGCCGTTCACCCGCATGGCGGTCGCCGGACTCGATCCAGCCTTCGTCGCCCTCGGCCGGGCACTCGGCGCGGCGCTGCTCGCGGCGGCCTGGCTGCGCTGGCAGCGCGCTCCGCTGCCGGGCCGCGCGGCACTGCTGCCGCTGGCGCTGGTGGCGCTCGGCTGCGTGATCGGCTTTCCGCTGCTGACCTCGATCGCGCTGCGCACGCTGCCCGCCGCGCACGGCGCCGTGCTGGCCGGGGTGCTGCCGCTGTGCACGGCGCTGTATGCCGCCCTGCGCGGCCACGAACGGCCTTCTCCCCGCTTCTGGCTGCTGGCCGTGCTCGGCGCCGGCCTCGTCGTCGCGTTCGCGCTGGCCCAGGGCGGCGGCCACCTGCAGACGGAAGACCTGCTGATGTTCGCCGCCATCGCGCTGGCCGCGATGGGCTATGCCGAAGGCGGCCGGCTGGCGCGCACGCTGGGCAGCGAGGCCACGATCTGCTGGGCGCTGCTGCTGGCCGCGCCGCCATGCGCCGTCCTGCTGGCCTGGTCCGGGACGGCGACGCCTGCGGCGCTCGCCCAGGCCGGGCCGTCCGCCTGGCTCGGCTTCGGCTACGTCACCGTCTGCTCGATGTTCGTCGGCTTCTTTTTCTGGTACCGCGGCCTCGCGCTCGGCGGCGTGGCGCGCGTCGGACAGGTACAGTTGCTGCAGCCCTTCCTGTCGCTGGCCGCGGCGGCCGTCCTGCTGGGCGAGCCGCTGACCCTCGCCAACTGCGCCTTCGCGCTGGCCGTCATCGCCGTGGTGGCGCTGGGCCGCCGCGCGCAGGTGAAACGTTAATATCCGCATCGACCACCCTGGAGATCCATCCCATGCCACTGCCCGACCTCGCCGACATCGAAGACGCCGCCCGCCTGGTGCACGCCGCCATGCCGCCCACGCCGCAATACCGCTGGCCGCTGCTGGAAGAGGCGCTGGGCACGGCCGCCTGGGTCAAGCACGAGAACCATGCGCCGACGGGCGCCTTCAAGGTGCGCGGCGGCCTGGTCTACATGGAGCGCCTGCTGCGACGCGAACCCGGCCTGCCCGGCGTGATCGCGGCCACGCGCGGCAACCACGGCCAGTCGGTCGCCTCGGCGGCGCGGCGCCACGGCGTGGCGGCGACCATCGTGGTCCCGCACGGGAACAGCAGCGAAAAGAATGCGGCGATGCGCGCCCTCGGCGCGCACCTGATCGAGCATGGCAGCGAGTTCCAGGAAAGCCGCGAACATGCGCTCATGCTGGCCGCGCGCGACGGCCTGCACATGGTGCCGTCCTACCACACCGACCTGGTGGCGGGCGTGGCGACGGGCTGGATGGAATTCTTCCGCGCCTGCCCGGACCTGGACCTGGTGCTGGTGCCGATCGGCCAGGGCTCGAGCTTCTGCGGCGCCGCCGCGGCGCGCGGCGCGCTGGGCCTGTCGGTGCGCCTGATCGGCGTCGTGTCGGCCCAGGCGCCGGCCTACCAGCGCTCGTTCCGGGCCGGGGAAAGCGTGCCGGCGCCCGTGTCGACCGTCGTCGCCGACGGCCTGGCCTGCCGCGTGCCGGATCCGGACTCGCTCGCCGTCGTGCTGGCGCAGGCCGACGACGTGCTGGCCGTCGGCGACGAGGAGATCGCCGCGGCCATGCGCCTGTACTACCGCTGCACGCACAACGTGGCCGAAGGCGCCGGCGCGGCGCCGCTGGCCGCCGCCCTGCAGCTGCGCGACCAGGGCCGGCTGGACGGCAAGCGGATCGGCCTGCCGCTCACGGGCGGCAACGTCGACGCGGCGCTGTTCGCGCCGATCCTGGCGCAGGGATGAGTACAGGGATGAGCGCACGGCCGGCACGACGTACAATACCGGCTCTTTTTCACGCAAACTGGGGATCCCAATGTCCGTCTACGACAAACTCAAAGAACTGAACATCACCCTGGCCGCGCCGGCGACCCCGGCCGCCGCCTACGTCATGTACGTCCAGACCGGCAACCTGGTCTTCATCTCGGGCCACATCGCCAAGAACGCCGACGGCTCGCCGATCGCCGGCATCCTGGGCCGCGACAAGACGACGGCCGACGGCCAGGCCGCGGCCCGCTCCGTCGCGATCGACCTGATCGGCACGCTGCAGGAAGCCTGTGGCGGCGACCTGAACCGCGTCAAGCGCATCGTCAAGGTCATGAGCCTGGTCGCCTCGACCCCGGACTACAACGAACAGCACCTGGTCACCAACGGCGCCTCCGAGCTGATCGGCGAGGTGTTCGGCGAGGCCGGCAAGCATGCGCGTTCGGCCTTCGGCGTCGCTTCGCTGCCGCGCGGCACTTGCGTCGAGATCGAACTGATTGCAGAAGTAGCCTAAACTACGGGCAGTACCCGAACGGGGCCTGCCCACCAGGCGGGCTCTTTATTGAAAGCCGCCTACCCGACGTGCTTTATAATGGCCGACGCACCAACGCCGTCCTTCCTGTGAGACCAGTATGAAAATCGAAAATCCCAATCCCATCCAGTGGCAGTTTTCGGAACGCGCGCAGCAGCTGCAAAGCTCGGCGATCCGCGAGATCCTGAAAATCACCCAGCGTCCGGAAATCATTTCCTTCGCCGGCGGCCTGCCCTCGCCCGCCACCTTCCCGGTCGACGTCATGAAGGCGGCCTACGACAAGGTGCTGACCGACGCCGGTAAGCAGGCCCTGCAATACGGCCCGACCGACGGCTACGCCCCGCTGCGCGAGTGGATTGCGAATTCCCTGTCCACGGAAGGCACGAAGATCCTGCCGGAACAGATCCTGATGGTGTCCGGCTCGCAACAGGCGCTGGACCTGCTGGGCAAGGTACTGGTCGACGAAGGCAGCCCCGTGCTGGTCGAGACCCCGAGCTACCTGGGCGCGCTGCAGGCGTTCTCCGTGTACCAGCCGGAATTCCGTTCGGTCGCGACCGACGACGACGGCCTGGTGCCGTCCTCGATCGCCGGCCTGGCCGACGGCGCCCGCCTGCTGTACTCGCTGCCGAACTTCCAGAACCCGACCGGCCGCTCGCTGTCGCTGGCACGCCGCCAGGAACTGGTCGAAACCTGCGCCCGCCTCGGCCTGCCGCTGATCGAGGACGATCCGTACGGCGCCCTGTCGTACAAGGGCGAGCCGATGCCGCGCATGGTGTCGATGAACCCTGACGGCGTGATCTACATGGGCTCGTTCTCGAAGGTGCTGACCCCCGGCATCCGCCTGGGCTACGTCTGCGCCCCGCTGCCGCTGGTGCGCCGCCTCGAGCTGGCCAAGCAGGCAGCCGACCTGCATACCGCCCAGCTGACCCAGATGGTCGTGCACGAAGTCGTCAAGGACGGTTTCCTGGACCGCCACATCCCGACCATCCGCACGCTGTACGCCAACCAGTGCCAGGTGATGCTCGATGCGCTGGACGAGCACTTCCCGGACAGCGTGACCTGGACCCGTCCGGAAGGCGGCATGTTCATCTGGGTCAAGCTGCCGAAGCAGATCGACGCCACCAAGCTGCTCGAGCAGGCGCTGGCCGCGCGCGTCGCCTTCGTGCCGGGCGCGCCGTTCTATGCCAACGAGCCGGAAACCAGCACGCTGCGCCTGTCCTTCGTGACCGTGCCGCCGGAGCGCATCCGCGAAGGCATCGCGACCCTCGGCCAGATCATCAAGTCCCAGCTGTAATCACGTCGTACCCCCCCCCCCCCGGGCGCGGGCGCGGCCCCCCCCCCCCCCCCCCCCCCCCATAAAACAGTGGGACAAACAAGTTATAAAATTTAAAACAAATTAGAGT
>CAUSCY010000025.1:0-78096 GCA_963529995.1 uncultured Massilia sp.
GTCTAAAATCCGTGTCCAACTTTTGTGTGGCAGTTCAAGGCAGGGGCCCAATGTCAGTGCGCGGCAGGGCGAAAAAAATTGGGCCCCCGCCTGCGCGGGGGCGACGTTGTTTTACCTTAGGCTTTCGCCAGCTTGATCTGCGACACTTCCGCCGTCAGGTAACCGACGGCCGCGCCGAACTTGTCCTTGTAGTTCGTGCGGATCATCGGATCCAACGTGTCCTTCACCTTGGCGTGCAGGCTGCCCCAGTCGCCCGGGTGCTGGAAGTTGCTCATGATGTAGGTCCAGCCGTTGATGTCGTCGACGGCATGCAGGCCCGTCGATTCGGCGCCGGACGGGGTCGACAGCACGCGCGCCAGCTTCTTGGTGTCGACGTTGTACGCCCACAGGAAGTTGTTGACGTGGTTGCCGCTGTCCTCGCCGATGAACAGGGTGCGCATCTTTTCCGAGAACTTCAGGTTGTCCGGGCTGGCGACCTTTTCCGGGTTGGCGGTGTTGCCCAGGCTGTCGGCAGCGATGTCCTCGCCGACGATCAGGGCCTTGACGTCGACCGGCATCCACTCGCTGTTGATGGCGTTGCCCGCGGTGTCCTTCTGGCCGCCCTTCATGTTCAGCGCCATCACGGCGCCGGCGGTCAGTGCCTTCGGGATCGAGATGCCGTTGCCCGGCACGTTCGTGGCGGCGCCGGCCACCATCGAGCCGTTGCAGTTGGCCAGTGCCGAGTAGGCGACCTTGTCCTTCAGGTTGACGGTGGTGCCTTCCATCTTGGTGAAGCCCATCGAACCGCCGACCAGCGCGGCGTAGCGGTGGGTTTCCAGGAAGGCGGCGGCCTTCTCCATGCCCGGCTTGACCTTGATCCACTCGACGCGGCCGTTGGCGGCGACCTTGGTGTAGGTGGCGTCGGCCGGATCGGCGGTCTTCACGTCCATGATGTCGGCCGGCTTGAGCGAGGTGGCCAGCGAGCGGATCTCGGCGCTGGTGGCCGAGCCGAGCTTGATCCAGGTGAGCGGCGCGGCGCTGCCGGCCGGGTCCAGCGAGAAGCCGGCACCGACCTTGGCCACGTACAGGGTGCCCGAGGACAGGTCTTTTTCCTTGTCCGCGACGAACACGAAGTAGCCGGCGTTGGTGGCGTCGTCGCCCATCAGCACGGTGCGGTTGTCGCCCATCACCTGCACCAGCTCGTGCGAGATACGGCCCATGCAGTAGTGCTTCTTGATGCTGCCGGTGCCGTCCGGGTTGACGGTGATTTCCGGCAGGTGGCCGTAGTTGTACGGGTTGGCCTTGGTCTCGTCGCCGTACAGGTTCTTGCTGTAGCCCTTGAACTGGGCATCGGTCGAGGCCAGGTAGGCGTTCGGCTCGTACTCTTCGCTCGACAGGTGGGTGCCCCACGGCGACAGGCTGGCGCCGCAGGTGATCCACAGACCGTTCACGCTGGAGGTGTCGACGTTGTGGTACTTCACGAGGCTGAGCTTGCCGGTGGTCTTGTCCTGGTCCAGGGTCAGCACGGCGATCGGCGACGGCAGCTTGCCGTACATATCGGTCTTGCCGTCCTGCGCCCAGGTGGTGTACTCGAACTGCACCACGGCGAACACCGGGTTGCCCTTGACGCCGTCGACCTTGGCGTTCGGCACGGTCAGCAGCGAGGTGCCGTCCGGCGAATCCGAGAAGAACTGGCGCTCCTTGCCGGCCACGGTGGTGTCGACGATGGGCTTGTTGTTGATGTCGTAGTAGCCGCCGGCCAGGATGGTGCCGCCCTTGCCGTCCGGGACCATGTCGCCGGTAACGAAGAACGGTTGATACGACAGCTTGAAGTCGACCTTGCTCGAATCGCTGAAGTTGACCGTCATGTTCGATGCGACATAGGTCTTGGCCATGTTGGCGGCGTCGGCCAGGCTCGGCGCGTTCATCGCGCCGAACGACACGCTCGCCAGCGTCACGGCCGGCGGAGGCGGATTGTTGCCGGCCGGCGGGGTGACCGGATCGTCATCGCCGCCGCCGCACGCGGTCAGCAGTGCGGCAACGCCGCCGGCGCCGAGCGGCAGCATCGGGGTGGCGCCGAACAGGCGAAGCATACGGCGGCGGGACAGGTCGGTATTCGAAGTCATGCGTCATCTCTCCAGATGGTCGGTGGGGGCCGGGCTCATTCGGCACGGAATCCGCAGGAGGATAGGGGACGCATATTTCACGTTGATGACAGGAATTTAACGACTGTGTGACATGCCTGCGATGCGGCGGTATCGCCTGACGCGCCACCCGGTGCCGCCACCCTGCCTGCGAGAAACACCACGTGCCATGCCGTCAATCCGGCTGCACACTCCGGCCTCATCGATGCTGAAGCACATCAATGAGGAGCTGGAAACCATGCAGGAAGACATCAAGGTGGCGGACAATGGCTGGCGGACGGTGTGCAATATGCCCATGCTGCTGGCACTCGTGGCGGTCATCGTGGGCAGCGCCCCGCTGTTCGGCCCGTGCGACTGTGGCGGCGACGTCAGCCCTGGCGACTTGATGCTCATGGTGCCGTGGGCCTACGGCATGCTGGGGCTGGCCCTGTGCTACCTGGAAGACGCGACGCTCAAGAAACCCCTGGGCATCGTCGGCCTGGCATGGTCCGGCTTCACGCTGCTGTGGATGTCGATGTCGAGCACGACGGCGATGGATGGCGCGACGCTCGTGTATCCGTTCGGCCGCGGCGGCAATATGGTGCTGCTGGCAGCGTGCCTCGCGGCCGGGATGGCGCTGCTGGCTTACGAGCGGCACCGAGATACGTTGCCGGAGCCCGTCATCGCCTCGGTCAAGTGGGGAACGCGCTTGATGCTGGCAGCGTGGTTGTTCATTCCCGTCGCGGTCATCGGGCTGATCGTGGCGCGTTAGAGCCATCCCGCCAATCCGAGCAGCGACAAGGGCATCGCCACTCCAGCGACCAGCGTCTGCGCCGTGATGATCCCCGCCATCAACGGCGCGTCGCCGCCAAGCTGGCGCGCCATGATGTAGGAGGACGATGCCGTCGGCAGCGACTGGAACAGCAGCGCGGCCAGCGCCGCCGGGCCGTGCAGGCCGAAGGCGTGGCAGGCGGCCAGCGTCGCCAGCGGCATCAGCACGAACTTCGCCACCGAGGACAGTCCCACGGGACGCATCCAGCTGCGCACCGCGGAGAAGTCGAGCGCGGCGCCCACGCACAACAGGCCCAGCGGCAGCGATGCCTGGCCCAGCGCCTTGACCACGGGTTCGACGGGCGCCGGCAAGCCGATGCCCGCCGCGTGCAGCAGGATCCCGGCGATGCAGGCGACGACAAGGGGATTCGCAGCCAGCTGGCGCAGCACGGCGGGCAGCGCGGGCCGGCCCTTGCTGCCGTAGCGCGAGAACACCAGCACGCACAGCACATTCACTGTCGGGACGATGGCCGCATTGCCGACCGCCGCCAGCGCCACGCCCTGCGCACCCCAGATGCCGGCGGCAGCCGAGACGCCGACATAGTTATTGAAGCGCACCCCGCCCTGGAACACGGACGTAAAGGCGGCATCGTCGACGGGCAGGCGGCGCCGCATGGCGACCAGCAGCGCAGCCACGAGTGCCGTCGAACAGACGAGGGTCGCCGCCATCGCCGCGACGGGCAATCCGTCCAGGCGCGCCGTCGCCAGGCCGTGCAGGAACAGCGACGGCAACAGCACGTAGTAGCCGAGCTTTTCGGCATGGGGCCAGAACGCGTCGTCGATGAAACGGCTGCGGCGCAGCCAGCTGCCCAGGGCGATCAACAAGGCGATAGGAATCAGGGCGAGCAGGAGCGTCATCGTCATGCAGCCACGATAACGGTTTTCTTGATTGAGAAAAATCGATATTAAATACTGATTAACTCGAGTTTTTCTCATGGATGGCCGCACCGCCCGCCTCCGCCCGGACGGCATCGGCCAACGCCTGCGCCAGGCGGCTCGCGCGGCGGTCTTCGCGCTCCAGCAGCACGACCTTGCGTTCCAACTGCGGCGTTCCGAACGGCAAGCAGACGAGGCCCGGCAACGCCGCCCGCGTGCGCTCCGACAGCAGCACGACGGCTACGCCAAGGCCAGACGCTACCATGTGCACGATGGCCTGCAGGCTGTCCAGCTCCATCTGCGTCTGCACGTCCAGACGCATGCGGCGCAGCTCGGCATCGATGGTGCGCCCGGCCCAGGCATTGCGGTCGAAGCGGATGAACGGGTGGTCGCGCAGCAGCGTACGCGCATCGTTTCCTTCCAGTCCCGCCGGTGCCACGACCCAGAACCCTTCGCGGTACAGGCCCGAGTGCACGAGGCCCGCCGGATGCGGCTTGACCGGTTCCGTCGTGATGGCCGCATCGAGCTCGCCCGCATCGACGCGCAGCGCCAGTTCGGCCGACATCCCCGCATTGACCAGCACGCGCAGGCGCGGATGCCGTTCGCGCAGCGCGGCCAGCGCCGCGGGCAGGATGCCCGCCAGCGCCGTGTTGATGGCGCCGAGGCGCAATCTCCCGTGCAGCTCGCCCTGCTCGCCCAGTTCGGCGGCGATGCCGTCGTACAAGTCGAGGATTTGCTGAGCGCGTTCGACGGCGCGGCGGCCCGCTTCGGTAAGCACGGGCACGCGCTTGCTGCGGTCGAACAGCACGGCATCGAAGTCCTGCTCCAGCGCACGCACGTGCAGGCTGACGGCGGACTGGGTCAGATGCACGGCCTCGGCGGCGCGCACGAAGGAGCCGTGTTTGGCGATGGCGACCAGGGTGCGCAGGGCGCGGAGGGACATCTACTGTTTCTCCCGATGGATAGCCGCACGGCCGGCAACAAAAAACCCCGCAGAGTCGCCTCTTGCGGGGACGTCGTATGGCGG
The DNA here is from genome assembly GCA_963529995.1 of uncultured Massilia sp. Classification (GTDB taxonomy): domain Bacteria; phylum Pseudomonadota; class Gammaproteobacteria; order Burkholderiales; family Burkholderiaceae_D; genus Telluria. The sequence continues at coordinate 4,837 of CAUSCY010000025.1, forward strand.
CGCCGATGCGGCGTTGCGCCTTGCTATAGCCGCATCAGCGCATGCTCCTGCGCCGTGCCAGGCCAACGATGAGCACCAGGCCCGCGGCCATCATCGCATAGGCATCCGGTTCCGGTACCGGACTGACGCCCCAGACGGCCGTGTCGAGCTGGTTTGCAATGAACACGAATCCACGCGGCGCCCCCGTGGGCGCATAGACCGACACATAGCTTTCGCCCTTCATGTAAAAGCCGTCCATGTCGAATGCGGTGGGTTGCGTGATATCCGTGCTGTTAAGAAAACGGTTGTACCAGGAATAGATATTCGTGGACGCGTAGACGGACAAGCCATTGTTAGCGATTCCCCATGCATCGATGGCAGCACCGTGCCAGTCGTCAGCAGGATTACGCCGGGACACGATACTCGAGCTCCGATCGTTCCGCCACGAGAAGGTATGTCCGTTGATGGTCACCTCGCCCCATGATACAGCCGTATCCGTGTAATTCTGATGCACGCTGTAGTCGGTGCCAATGTTGATCGACGGCAGCGTGTTGGCATCGACCGTGAGCGTCATGGTGAACTTCTGTCCGACCAGGTCGCCGCCGGTGTCGAAGAAAGCGGCCTGGTAGTCGTCGCCCTGGGTGATCGTGCCCGAGCTGGTAAAGGTCAAAAGCGGAAGCGGATCGGCGCGCGCAGGTGCGCCGGACACGATGAACGACACTGCCAAAGCGAACATAACGGCAATGAGCTTCATGGCGGTCTCCACAGGTAAGTGCATGAACCGCTGTTGTAGCACTGGCCGGCTCAAAGCTGCGCACAGCAGTGGTCACCCGTTGCGCGCGTACGACTCAGCCTGCCATGAAAAAACCCCGAAAACCGGCGTCCAGCTTTCGGGGTTTGCTTCGGGCAGGCCGAAGATTACTGCGGCGCTGCCTGCGTCGCCACCAGCGTGCGCTGCACCCAGCCGCCGGAGACATTCTCGCCGTCGATCTTGACGAAGCCATCGCGCTCTTCGCCGGTGGCGATTGCCTCTTCCGAGCGCTTCAGCGTGCCCATCAGCTTGCTGCTCGAGCGCGGTTCCGTGTAGACCTTGACCGTCGCCAGGCGTGCGTACACGCTGGACCCGGCCAAGACCGGCGTGCCGGCCTGGGTCGATGCCTGCGCGTTCGCCTTGCTGGCCGCGCTGCTGGCGCGCACAAGGCTCGGCTCGTTGCGGATCTTCACGACGATGCGGTTGTAGTTGTCGAGCAGGCTGGCGGCCACCATCTTGCCTTCCGGCGTGTTCGTGTAGCCGCCCAGGCGCGTGTAATCGCCGCCGCCCCAGCTCCAGCCGGAAATGCCGAAGTCGGTCTTGGTGGCGACGCCCTCTTCCGCCGCCACCTGGATGCCGGAGCGCACGTCCGCGATCAAGAGGCTGGTCTGGGCTTCCTTGAATTTCATGCCGCCGGCGAGGCCGCCTGCGATGCGGCCCAGGCCGCCGAACAGCTTTCCACCGTAGTCGGAGATCGCGCCGCCGACGCCGCCCGTGTTATTGGCGGCGAACTGCACGTTCGGGGTCATCACGAAGTCGGCCGCCTGCATCTGGCCCTTGCCGACATTGCTGCCGGCGAGCGCGTCACCGTTTGCCGCCAGCGCGCGTTCCTGCTGCAGGTTGGCCATCGCCGCGCCGCGTTCCACGACCTGGAAGCAGTTCGATTGCTGGATCATGATGCGCAGCAGCGCCACCGGCGAGCCCAGGCCGTAGCTCTGCAGCGCGGTCGAACTGGCGCTCTGGGCCTCGCTCACGGCGAGGGTGCCGAGCGGACGGTCGCAATGTTCGACCTTGGAGGTGGTTTCCTCGGCGTGGAGACCGGCGCTGCTGGCGAGCAGGGCCGCAATGATGGATACCCGAATTGACTTCATGACTGATCTTTGTGGTTTTGGACGGAAGATGACGCGTTTAGTTATTGCTTAACATCAACATGCGTATCTGCGATTCTACAAGTACAAAGATCGTGGAAATCTCGCGAATTTCCACGCTCATGCATACTGGATAAATAATTTGATTGAACATGAAAAAACCTGGCTCCAAGTGGAAGCCGGGGGGGTCGGGCTAGGTGGAATCCGACGGATTCCGATGGTATGTGTTAAACGCTAAATCGCAATCCCCGGAATGGGGGAAGTTCATAGCGCCGACGATGGCAGCGTTGCATCTCGTCGCTTCCTGAAACTGTACGTGCCTCAGCCTACATCAATTGATACAGTCCTTTGTCTGGCGTATAGCCTATTTTTACCGCAATCGACGTGACTGCGGCCCGTATGAATCGTGCTGACCGCCGGCTTCGCTGATCATGCGCATAGCGCGCTTGATGATTTCGGCGAATACTTGGTAGGTTTTTCATGGCTCCATTCTCCCAAACAATGGACTCTCTAACAAAAACCCGACGTGATTTATCTCGTGGTGACACAGCAAAGTCAATGCCGTCCAACCCTAACGATTTGACTTGAATTATTGGGCGATGAAGGAATGAATGAGCGAGGACATCATGTTAGGACGAGTCGCGTTTTTATGCTCGGTTGATGCATTTGTTGCAGGGTTGCTGTTTATTCTTTCTCTTTTACTTGCGCTTTTGGAAAAGCCCTCTGATTTTATAGAGGTGCTAACCGATATTAGTGTGCATTTCTATCAGAATAGTCGCGCCCTAGGTTTGTCTGGTGCTGCAACGATGCTTGTAGTCGCCACTTGGCGCTCTTGGCGAATCTATCAGTCCAAGGTGATAACAGGACCAATGCAATTGGGACTTGGACTTTTAGCATGCGCGCTAGTCTTATTCAAATTTTTCCTATTCGCGAGTAGGTTGGATCTCACCGGTGCCGTCCTATCCTTGTAGGATTGATATACGCTAACGCATGCCGGGATTGAGCTACCTTGGAGTACACCAGGCATCTTGACCCTGAACTTCAAGTAGGAAAGGATTTTGTCGCACAGAGCAATCGCCTCGTCATCGCTGACCGATGCCTTTCTGTCTGCGCCGACCATATTCTGTGCGACTTCGCCAAACGGTTGTAGAGGTCTGCTTCGCTCTACAAAGGCATCTGTTGCCCGAGACATTGCCGCCGCGCTTCGGAAGGTGCGGCGCGAAGCGACGTCGCGTCACACCGGCGCCGTGGACACCTTCGTATGCAGTCCGTTGGCATCGGCAATCAGCAACGCAAATTCATTTTCGTCACTCCAGCCCTGATAGATAAAACAAAACCCCGGCACCATTTGGCAGCGGGGCTTTCGTCGCGTATCGGAATCGACCGGATTCCAATGCAGAGTCAGACGTTGAACAGGAAGTTCAGCACATCCCCATCCTTGACGATGTATTCCTTGCCTTCCGCGCGCATCTTGCCCGCTTCCTTGGCGCCGCTCTCGCCCTTGTAGGCGATGTAGTCGTCGAAGGAGATGGTCTGGGCGCGGATGAAGCCGCGTTCGAAGTCGGTGTGGATCACGCCGGCCGCCTGCGGGGCGGTGGCGCCGATCGGCACGGTCCAGGCGCGCACTTCCTTCACGCCGGCGGTGAAGTAGGTCTGCAGGCCCAGCAGCTTGAAGGCGGCGCGGATCAGGCGGTCCAGGCCTGGCTCTTCCATGCCCAGGTCGGCCAGGAATTCCAGCTTGTCGGCGTCGTCCAGGTTGGCGATTTCCGATTCGATGGCCGCCGAGATGGCGACGATCGGGGCGTTCTGCTTGTTGGCGAACTCGGTCAGCTGGTCCAGCAGCGGGTTATCGGTGAAGCCGCTTTCGGACACATTGGCGACGAACATTGCCGGCTTGGCGGTGATCAGGCACATCGGCTTGATCAGTTCCAGCTGGTCGGCGTCCAGGCCCAGGGTGCGGACCGGCTGGCCTTCGTTCAGGTGCGGCATCATCTTTTCGATGATCGCGACCAGCTTGATCGCGTCCTTGTCGCCGGCGCGCGCCTTCTTCTGCTCGCGGTGCAGGACTTTCTCGGCGGTACCCATGTCGGCCAGCGCCAGTTCCGTCTGGATGACTTCGATGTCGTCGATCGGGCTGACCTTGCCGGCCACGTGGATCACGTTCGGGTCTTCGAAGCAGCGCACGACGTTGACGATGGCGTCGGTCTCGCGGATGTGCGACAGGAACTGGTTGCCCAGGCCCTCGCCCTTCGACGCGCCGGCCACCAGGCCCGCGATGTCGACGAACTCGACGATGGCTTTCACGACGCGCTCCGGCTTGACGATGGCCGACAGCTGGTCGATGCGCGGATCCGGCACCTCGACGACGCCGACGTTCGGCTCGATGGTGCAGAACGGGTAGTTTTCAGCCGGGATGCCGGCCTTGGTCAGGGCGTTGAACAGGGTGGACTTGCCGACGTTGGGCAGGCCGACGATGCCGCATTTGAGACTCATGGGAAGCTTTCTGGGGTCGAATTTCGAAACCCCGTATTGTACCTGCGCTCGCCGCCGAAGACTGCAATCCGGCCTGGAATACGGCGATTTTGCCGGATTATCGTCCCGCCGACGTCGCTTAAAGCGGACGGATCAGGCCGACGTCGGGCTTTTCCACGAAGGCGGCGAACGCGTCTCGCAAGCGCTCCCCTTCGTCCATCGCGCGACTCCAGGCCTGGATGCGGGCGTCGTGGTTCAGGCCGTAGAACTGGAAATCGCTGCGGTCGATGATTTTCCCGCGCGGCAGCTTGCCGAGGAATGCGCGGCTCGGCGCCACCACCAGCACATTGTCCAGCCAGGCGCGGTTCGGTCCGCGCGCGGCGCGGCGCCAGGGCATGGCTTTATCGAGCCATCCCGGCACGATGTGCTCGGAAAAGTGCGGATACAGCACGATCGCACCGGGTTCCCGCGCGCCGATGCGGGCGTACGGCAGCGCCAGGTTGTAGTCGATGATGCCGCCGTCCCAGTAGTGGCCCGGCGGCGCGCCGGGGATGTCGCGCACGGGCTGCATCAGCATCGGCAGCGTGCCGGAGGCCAGCAGGCTGGCGGCCAGGTTGTCTTGCGTCAGCGGGGCGAAATGCGTGTCGAAGCGGTCGAATGCCTGGCTCAGCCAGGGCGCCTCGGCGCGGCGGTCGCCGATCACCACGCGGTCCATCAGCAGCGCCAGCTTGTCGCGCGAAAACAGGTTGTGCAGGGCGGCGGCCGCAAAGCCGCGCAGCTCGGCGTGGCGGTGGCCGGGCGCCTCCAGGGCGCGCTTGCCGCGCACGGCCAGCACCTGCAAGCGGTAATGGGCATGGCCGACGATGTCCTCCTCGTGGCCGCGCACGAATTCCTTCAACAGCCCCTGCACGACTTCGTCGATCTGCTGCTGGCTGGGCTTGGTGCTCGTATAGCGCTGGCCGCTGTACAGCTCGCCCAGGCGCGTGAAGGCGCGGACGGGATCGCGCTGGCAGGCGGCCGCCATGCGCCACGCGCCGATCGACGAGCCGATCAGGATGCGCTCGCGCGGCGCCGTGGGGAACCAGGTGCCGAACAGCCACTGGTCGAGCGCGCGGAACAGCAGCCCCTTCGGGCCGCCGGCCGCGGCCGGGACGACGGCGATGTCGGCGGCGCGCAAGCCGTGCGTGCGGATGCGTTCGAGGGCGCGCGGGCCCGCGTGGAAAGTCAGATCGCTCATCCGGAAATTATCGCAGGATGCCTTGGTTCCTGCCGCGGCACGGGAATCGTCCACGGCAACGAGCGCTTTAGCACGCTTGCGTTAGCTCAACAGTAGAAGCTTGCGCCTTCGTAAGATGATCCGGTTGCCCCTGCATCCGGAGCCCACATGCTTGCTCGACATTGTGCTGTCGCATCATGCCTGTTCCTGTTTCTCTTGATGGCGCTGGCCTGCGGCTGCGTGCTGGCACGCGAGACGGATGCGCCGGTCATCGTCGAGCACCACATCCAGCACTACGCGGTCGATCCTGGCGGCGCCTACACGCTCGCGGTCGACCACCTGGAAACCATCGTCGAGGCGCGCGCCATCCAGTCTCGCGGGCAGTACGCCATCAGCTATAACAACACGCTCGACGTCATCGAATCGCTGGAAGCGTGGACGCTCAAACCCGACGGCCGCCGCGTGCCCGTACTGCCCGGCCAGGTCAAGGACCAGCAGGAACCCGCATCGAGCGATGCCCCGCTGTTCCAGGATACGCGGGTAAAAGTCGTCGTGTTTCCGGAAGTTGCCGTGGGCGACCGGCTGGCCCTGCGCTATGTATTGCGGCGCGCGACGCCGCTGTTTCCCGGCCACTTCGAAGACCTGACCCCGGCACCCCTCCGCCTCAACCGGAACTTCCTGCTGATCTACGACATGCCCGCTGCGTTGCCGCTGTACGCGGATGCGGTCGGCTTCGTGCCCGTGGCCGGCAGCGGTCCGCCTGGCACCCGGCGTTACCAATGGCGCTATCAGGGAAGCCAATTCCGTGGCGATGAGGAGCGCATGGAAGCGGATTCGGTCAGTCCGCTCGACGACGGCAAGCGCCTGGCCGTGTCGACGTTTTCCGGCTACCCGGCGTTTGCTGCCGCCTTCCGCAGCGGCAGCGCCGGCCGCGCGGCGCCCTCGCCCGCCATTGCCGCGCTGGCGCGCCAGCTCACGGCCGGGCTGCCGGACACGCGTGCCCGCGTGCTGGCGCTATCCGACTGGGTGCGCAAGAACATCCGCTACGTGGGCGTGTACATCGGCGCGGGCGGCGTGGTGCCGCATCCGGCATCCGTCGTGCTCGACAACCGCTATGGCGACTGCAAGGACCATGCGGGCCTGCTCGAGGCGCTGCTGGCGGCGCTGGGCATCGACAGCAGCGGCGCCCTCGTCAACAGCGGCAACGCCTATAAATTGCCGGATGCGCCGACGCTGGGCGTGTTCAACCACATGATCACCTATGTGCCCAGCCTGGACCTGTTCCTCGACCCGACGGCGGAAGCGGCTGCCGCCGGCTACCTGCCGGCCAGCGTGCTGGGCAAGCCGGTGCTGCTGCTCAGGACGGGCGGCTTCGCGATGACGCCCATGCTGCAGCCGCAGCGGATACGGGCCGTGGCCACGGTCGATATCGCACGCGACGGGCGTGGCCGTTTCCGGGTCGAGCGCAGCGTGTCCGGGGCGCTGGCCGAGCCGCTGCGCAAGGCCGTGCGCGATGCCCGTCCGGCCGAGCGGGAGCGGTTCGCCGAACGCATGCTGCAGGGCATGGGGCGCAAGGCGCGGGGCGTGTTCGATGCGGGCACCGTCGACGGCAACGGCGACGACTACAGCATGGCCGTTTCCGGCAGCGGCGACCAGTTCGTCGACCTGCCGGGGCCGGGCGCGCTGGCCACGACGTATCCGGCGTGGAGCGTGGTCGGCGATGCCGTCGCGGGCATGGTGCAGGAACGGGAGCGGCGCCAGGATTTCGTCTGTCCGGCCGTCGATGCCGAGGACGAGATGCGCTTCCGCCTGCCGAAGGGCGTGCGCATCCTGTCGCTGCCGCCGCCGGTGAACGCCATGAACGGCGGCATCTTCTACCGCGCCAGTTACGCGCGCGTGGGCAACGCCGTCACCGTCAAGCGGCGCCTGACCTTCCGCCACGGCAGCGCCACCTGCACGCCGGCCGACCACCGCGCCATGCAGCCGGTGCTGGACCGCATCGTGCGCGATCTGCGCAGCCAGGTGGTGCTGCAGGGCTAACGTTTCACGAATGCGGCCAACGCCGCATCAGTCAATTCGAAGCGCAGGTCGACGCGGTCGCGCCCCGAGCGATAGCCGCCGGGCCAGCGCGCGATCTCCTCGAAACCGCAGCGGCGGAAGAAGCCGGCCGTATGCGGATGCGTGTCGACCGTCACCCAGCGCGGACGCAGCTTGCGCTTGGCCATGTGCAGCAGCCGGTATTCGAGCAGGGCGCGGCCGATGCCGGTACCGTGGCAGTCCGCGCGCACCAGGCCGAACACGAGGGTGGCGAGGTCGTAGAACGCGGACAGCTCGTAGCCGCCGAAGCCGACCACCTCGCCGCCCCGCACGACGACGAACAGCGGACCGTCCGGCTCGTCCAGGCAGGAACGCAGCCAGGCTTCTTCCGACGGCGGGAAATGGTCCGGGACATTGGTGCGGAAAGCGGCCAGCACGGCCTTGCGGTCGGCGTCGCGGTAGCGGCGGATGCGGATGGTCATGGCGTCACTATAAACGCGGCTTTCGCGTCATGCATGTGGGCGCCGTGCGAGCGTTGCCTGCACAACCACAATCACTTATCGTCGAAATCCTTAGGCGATTCGGCGAATGCCCTGTATATTGGTCCTCGCACTACATCAAGTCGTTTTCTTGCTGGTCTCTTTCCCGTCTCGCCTTCACGGCATTCCTGTTTGATTCTCATTGCTGGTATCTCTTGATTGCATGTGCATTCCGGGCGCATTCGCCCTCATCAACTTCAAAGGTATTTCAATGACTATCCAAACCGGCACCGTCAAATGGTTCAACGATTCCAAGGGCTTCGGCTTCATCGCTCCCGATGCGGGCGGCGGCGACTTGTTCGCGCACTTCAAGGACATCCAGTCGGACGGCTTCAAGAGCCTGACCGAGAACCAGCGCGTGTCGTTCGAGCGCTCGCCGAGCCCGAAGGGCGAGAAGGCTAGCAACATCCGCGCGATCTGATCGCCTGGCGCCGGCGCGAGGCACCACGCAGATAGCGTGGGCGCTCCTGCCGCCGCCTGGACGCGACGCCGCCACGAAGCCCGCTTGTGCGGGCTTTTTTGCGTCTCGTCCGCGGATCCCAACCGTGCGCCTTGTACACTTTGACAATGGCCATTACATTAGGGCCATGCAATCCGATGAAACCATCACCGTCGAAGATGCCGTGCAGGTGCTCGCCCTCGTTGGCGACCTCAGCATGGGCTTGCCGCCCGATCACTCGATCCGCACGGCGCGCCTTGCTGCCCGCCTGGCCGAGGAAAATGGCGACGGCGCCCAGGCCTGCACGAGCACGCGCATGGTCGCGCTGCTGCGCTGGTCCGGCAGCACGGCGACGGCCGTCGGGTTCTCGCAATTGCTGGGCGACGACGTCGGCGGGCGTCTCGCGATGGTCACCCGCACGCTGCCCACCCACAACAACCTGAACTTTTCCAACGTCATGCCGCTGGCGCAGATGCAGTGCGAGGTGGCGGGCGACATCGCCGCCCTGCTCGGCCTGCCCGGCGACATGGAAGAAAGCCTGCGCCACCTGTTCGGCAGCCATCATCGCGGCGACATGCAGGACGCGCTGTTCTCGCCCGGCATTCCGCGCGCCGTGTTCTACGTGCGCCTGGCCGGCGATCTGGAAGTGCTGGCGCCGTCGCACGGCACGGCCGGCGCCCTGAAACTGATCGGCGAGCGTGCCGGCGTGAAATATCCGGTCTCGCTGGTGCAGCGCCTGGCACCCCACGCCCAGGCCTGGCTCGACGCGCTCGAGGAACCGTCCTGCGCCGCCGACTACGCGGGCCACGACCGGCGCGTCCCGTTGACCATCGTGTCCGACGTCATAGAACTGAAACTGCCCTGGCTGACCGGCTATTCGCGCCGCGTGGCAGCCCTGGTGCGGCGCGGCGCCGCGCTGGCCGGCATGCTGCCGCTGGAGGAACGGCCGCTGGGACGGGCCGCCCTGCTGCACGGCATCGGCCGCGTGGCCGTGCCCAATATCGTGTGGGAACGTCCGGGCAAGCTCGACGCCCACGACTGGGAGCAGGTGCGCAAGGTACCGTTCTGGACGGCGCGCGCGGGCAACCAGGTGCCGGCGATCCAGGCGGAAGCCACGCTCGGTTCCTTCGCCTATGAACGCCTGGACGGCAGCGGCTACTTCCGCAAGGCGCGCGGCGAGGCGATGGGCATGCAGGAACGCATGCTAGCCGCCGCGGCCGCCTTCACGGCCATGTGCTCTCCCCGTCCGTGGCGGCCGGCGCACGGCGAGGCCGCCGCCGCCACCCTGATGACGGCGCAGGCGGCCGCCGGCCGCTTCGACCGGCGCGCGACGGAAGCAGTCATTGCCGCCGCGCGCGCCACAGCGGCGCCCATGCCGCGCCGGAGCAGCCAGTTCACGGAACGCGAAATCGAAGTACTGCGCCACATCAGCCAGGGAGAAACGAGCCGCGAGGCGGCGCGCGCCCTGCGCATCAGCCCGGCCAGCGTGCGCATGCACGTCGACAATATCTTCGACAAGCTCGAATCGACGTCGCGCCCCGCGATGACCTTGAAGGCATTGGCGCGCGGACTGCTCTGATCAAATAGGGTGGACGGTAAAGCCGTCTACCTAAGCATCAATCGGTATGCAGCTGCATCGTCGCCGCGTTCATCTTGCCCTCGCACACCATCGGGATGATGCGCAGCGCCTTGTCGATGGCGTCGTCGATCAGCGTCTGTTCTTCGCGGCGGGGGCGGTGCAGCACGAAGTCGGCGACGTTCTGCTGCAGGTTCAGCGTGCGCGGGTGGCCGATGCCCAGGCGCAGGCGCCAGTAGTCCTGGGTGCCGAGGCTCGACGTGATGTCCTTCAGGCCGTTGTGGCCGCCGGACGAGCCGCCACGCTTGAGCTTGGCGGCGCCGGGCGGCAGGTCGAGTTCGTCATGGACGACGAGGATTTCTTCCGGCGCGATCTTGAAGAAGCGCGCCAGCGTGCCGACCGACTGGCCGGAGCGGTTCATGAAGGTCAGCGGTTCCAGCAGCCAGGTATCGTGGCCGCCGATCGACGTCTTGGCGACCATGCCGTTGAAGCGCGACTCGCGCTGCAGGTGGCAGCCGGGCAGCGAACGGGCGAGGTTGTCGACGAGCCAGAAGCCGGCGTTGTGGCGGGTTTGTTCGTATTCCGGGCCGGGGTTGCCGAGGCCGACGATCAGGCGGATGTGCATGGGGCGATCAATCAATGCGTAAAAGCAGATTATCGCGGAAAACGACGGGATACAGCTATCCCGTCGTGCATGCTACTTGCCTGCCGGTCTTACTTGGTGGCGGCCACCGCGTCCAGGATCACCTTGGCCACTTCCTGCGGGCGCGACTGCTGCGGCACGTGGCTGGCGGCCAGCTCGGTGGTCTTGGCACCCATCTTCTTCGCGAACGCGCGCTCCAGGTCCGGCTGGATCATGCGGTCGTTCTTGCTGACGATGTACCAGGTCGGGTGGTTCTTCCAGGCGGCGACGGTGGTCTTCTCGTCGAACGCCTTCATCGCGATCGGGCCCTGGGTCGCGGCCATCACGGCGGCCTGGACAGGCGGCACGTCCTGGGCGAAGTCTTCCTTCAGCGCGGCCGGCGGCAGGCTGCCGAAGCCAGCCTTGTCCACGGACAGCCTGGCGATGCCCGGCGGCGTCGGCAAGCCCTTGCCGAGCTCGCCGCTGGTCTGGCCGACGTCCGGGGCGAAGGCGGCGACATACACGAGGCTGGCGACCTTGTCATGGGCGCCCGCTTCCGTGATCACGGTGCCGCCCCAGGAATGGCCTACCAGCACGACCTTGCCCGGCTGGTTGTCGAGCGCGCGGCGGGTCGCGGCGACGTCGTCGGCCAGCGAGGTCAGCGGGTTCTGCACGGCCGTCACGCGGATGCCCTTGGCCTGCAGCAGCGGGATCACCTTGGCCCAGTCGGAACCGTCGGCGAAGGCGCCGTGGACGATCACGACCGACGGTTGCGCCGGCGCTGCCGGGGCAGCCATGGCGTTGGCGCCGGCGGCGATGACGGCGGCGGCGGCAGTGGCGCGCAGGCCGGTCTTGATACGAGTAAAGGTCGATGCTTTCATGGTGGTCTCCTTGAGAACGTTGATCGGTGTCGATGGAGACCAGTGTAGGGAGACGGCCGGCGCGGCGGTATCGGTCGATCGACCGACCCTCGGTGTCGATGGACCGATCATCATCTTGCCCGGCGCAGGTATCGCCGCTACAGTACCGGGATGCAACCCGACCATACCGTTAGCGTCGACGACGCCGTCCATCTCCTGGCCATGATCGGCGACCTCAGCATGGGCCAGCCGACCGACCAGTCGATCCGCTCCGCGCGCCTGGCCGAACGCATCGCCCTGGCCGACGGCGCAAGCCGCGTCAATTGTGCATATGCACGTTGGGTGGCGCTGCTGCGCTGGTCGGGCTGCACGGCGAATGCATCCGGCTTCGCGACCTTGCTGGGCGACGACGTCAACGGGCGCGACGCCATGCTGCGCGACGCGCTGCCGCCCGGCCATCCGCTGAACTTTGCCACCGTGGCGCCGCTGGCGCGCATCCATTGCGAAGTGGCGGGCGACATCGCCGGCATGCTGGGGCTGCCGGGCGACGTCGAGGCGGGCCTGCGCCACGTGTGGGAGTGGTACGACGGCAGCGGCACGCCGCAGGGCTTGCGCGCGCCGGCGATCCCGGCCGTGGTGTACCACACGAGCCTGGCGGGCGACCTGGAAATCCTGTCGCGTACGCGCGGCCTGGACGATGCGCTGCGCATGATCCGCGCCTGGGGCGGCAGCAAGTACCCGGCGGCGCTGGCCGAACTGGCGGTGCAATACGCCGCCGGCTGGTTGACGGAACTGGACGTACCGGCCTGCCCGGCCAACGATCCGCTGCTGGCGCGCCCGGTGCCGCTCGCCATCGTTGCCGACATGATCGAACTGAAGCTGCCCTGGCTGACCGGCTATTCGCGCCGGGTAGCCGAGCTGGCGCAGGGCGCCGCGGCGCTGGCCGGCCTCGCGCCGGAGCAGCAGCGCTGCCTGGGACGGGCGGCGCTGATCCATGGGATCGGCCGCGTCGCCGTGCCGAATACCGTGTGGGAGCGTGCGGGCAAGCTCGGCAACGCCGACTGGGAGGCCGTCCAGCTGGTGCCCTATTGGACTGCGCGCGCCGGCGCCCAGGTCCCGACCTTGCGCGCGGAAGCGACACTGGCGTCGCACCTCTACGAACGGCTCGACGGCAGCGGTTATTTCCGCGGCCTGGAGGCGGATACGCTCGGCATGCCGCAGCGCCTGCTGGCCGCAGCGGGCGCCCATGCGGCGCTGTGCGCGGCGCGGCCGTGGCGTCCGGCCTACGGCGAGGACGAAGCGGCCCGGCTGCTGACCGAGGAAGCGCGCGCCGGCCGCTTCGATGCGGATGCCGTCGCCTTCGTCCTGAGCGCAGCCGGCGGCCGGGCGCCCGCCGCGCCGGCGCGCAAGGGCTTGCTGTCCGAACGAGAGATCGAGGTGCTCAAACGGATCAGCCTGGGCGACAGCAACAAGGAAGCGGCGCGCGTCATGCAGATCAGCCCGTCGACCGTGCGCACCCACATCGAAAGCATCTTCCGCAAGCTCGAGTGCTCGACGCGGGCCGCGGCCACGCTCAAGGGATTGACGCTCGGCCTCATCTGAACAGGCAACAAAAAACCCGCCGGACTCGCGTCGCGACGGGTTTTCGTTCGCTGCCCGGCAAGCCGGGCGGCACGGTGCAGGAATTACTCTGCAGCGGTTTCGGCCGAAGCGGCGCCGCGCGGGATCATGGCGGTGACGACGGTCAGGTTCTGGCCGTGGGTCAGCGCGGTCACGCCTTCCGGCAGGACCAGGTCGGACACGTGGATCGATGCATCGGCTTCCAGCTTCGACAGGTCGACGTTGATGAATTCCGGCAGTTGGCCCGGCAGGCAGGACACTTCCAGTTCGTTCAGCACGTGCGACACGACGGCGCCGTTCAGCTTGACGGCCGGCGAGATGTCGGCGTTGATGAAGTGCAGGGTGACCTTGGTGTGGATCGGCTGCGAAGCGTCGACGCGCTGGAAGTCAGCGTGCAGGACCAGTTGCTTGTATGCGTGCATCTGGAAGTCGCGCAGCAGGACTTTTTGTGCCTTGCCGTCGATTTCCAGGTCCAGGATCGAACCGTGGAACGCTTCTTTTTTCAGCGAGTGGTACAGGGCGTTACCGTCCAGGGCGATCAGTTCCGGGGCGGCTGCGCCACCGTAGATGATGCCCGGGGTCTGGCCAGCTTTGCGCAGGCGGCGGCTCGCTCCGGTCCCCTGCAGCGTACGGGCAAATGCGACTACTTTCATGTGATACTCCAAGAGTAATGGGCCCGAATGCCGGTTCGCACCGGCCCGGTAGCCCGGGTTTGGACGTCCCCGCGACCAGGGACTTCCGTGAAAAGAGCGCTTGCGCGCTCAAGAAAAACGATGTTTTCGGCAGCGCCGGAAACGTCGTCCCCGCGCAGGCGGGGACCCCAAGTTCTTAATGTGCCAACGGCGCGCTCGGTATGACCTTGCGCGCCGCGATATCGGCAGATCGGCGTTTTGGTGGGCATGTAATGCCCACCCTACGATCGCAACCGGCGTTCATCAACACGCCGTAGGGTGGGCACCACGTGCCCACCATATTACTTAGTCGACGAACAGCGAGATGACCGAGTCGCCCTTCACGATACGCTTGAAGGTTTCGGCCAGCAGCGGTGCCGAGGTCAGCTGACGGATCTTGCCGCAAGCCTGGCCAGCCGCGCTCAGCGGGATCGTGTCGGTCACGACCAGTTCGTCCAGCGGCGAGCTGGCGATGCGGTCGATGGCCGGACCCGACAGGACCGGGTGCGTGCAGTACGCCACGACTTTCTTGGCGCCGCGCTCTTTCAGGACTTCGGCAGCCTTGCACAGCGTGCCGGCGGTGTCGACCATGTCGTCCATGATCACGCAGTTGCGGCCTTCGACCTCACCGATGATGTTCATGACTTCCGACACGTTCGCCTTCGGGCGGCGCTTGTCGATGATCGCCAGGTCGCAGCCGAGACGCTTGGCCAGCGCGCGGGCGCGGACCACGCCGCCGACGTCCGGCGACACGACCAGCAGGTCGTCGTAGTTCTTGCGCTGCAGGTCGCCCAGCAGGATCGGCGACGCGTAGATATTGTCGACCGGGATATCGAAGAAGCCCTGGATCTGGTCAGCGTGCAGGTCCATGATCAGGACGCGCTCGACGCCAGCCTGTTGCAGCATGTTGGCGACGACTTTCGCCGAGATCGCAACGCGGGCGGAACGCGGACGGCGGTCCTGGCGGGCATAGCCGAAGTACGGAATCGCCGCGGTGATGCGGCCTGCCGATGCGCGCTTGAGAGCGTCGACCATCAGCATGATTTCCATGAGGCTGTCGTTGGTGGGAGCGCAGGTCGATTGCAGAACGAAGACGTCCTTGCCACGAACGTTCTCATTGATTTCGACCATGACTTCGCCGTCGGAGAACTTCGAGACCACGGCCTTACCGAGAGGAATGCCGAGGCTTTTTGCGACCCCTTCTGCTAGCGCCGGATTGGCATTGCCGGTAAAAACCATCAGGTTTTCGTAAGCCATGGGAGTCCCAGAAGAGTAATGAAAAAACTTGAAAAGGCGCTAATGCAAGAAGACTAACGCGGAACCACAAAAAAAATGGGCCGCTCTCGGCGGCTCCACTTCTGCTGCCTGCTGGAGCGTTTGGCATCAACAGCTCAGGCATTTAAACTTTGGCAGGGGAACAAGGATTCGAACCTTGGAATGCCGGAATCAAAATCCGGTGCCTTAACCAACTTGGCGATTCCCCTACACTGAAACTTGTCAGCTTGTCGCTGCACCCGACTATTATATCGTGTTGCGCATCGACAGGCAAGATTTTATTCTACAACTCGTTGATTTGCAAGAGCGATTTCATCGGATGCCGTGTCAGCGACTTTGCTTTCCACGCCTTCCACTTCATCGGTATTTTCTGCACTACCGACTCTGCTTCATGCTCGCTGGAAAACGCGCAAAACACACACGCTCCTGAGCCAGTCATCCTGGCCGCTCCGTGCTGCCCCAACCATGCAATCGCCTCTGCTACCGGCGGGAACAGGCGGGCTGCCACGTCCTGCAAATCATTTTTCCCGAAGCCAATCAAACCCTGCGATTCGATCTGCCCCCTGGAAAAGTCCGCTATTGTGATGGGTTTCGAATCCCTTGTCAAATCGTCTGCCGTAAAAATTGCAACGGTGGGCACGGAGACGCCCGGCTCGATCACGACATACCAGACATCCGGCCCCGCCACGGCCTGCAGTTCCTCGCCCACGCCCTTGGCGAACGCCGTCTCGCCGAACAGGAAGAACGGGATGTCCGCGCCCAGCGGCAAGCCCAGCGCCATCAGTTCGGCATCGCTCAGGCCAGCCTGCCACAGGTGGTTCGCTGCCATCAGCGCCGTGGCCGCATCGGACGAGCCGCCGCCCAGGCCGCCACCCATCGGCAGGCGCTTGTCGATGGCGACGTCGATGCCGGGCGGCAGGCGGCCGTGGCGCCTGGCGTATTCCGCCTGCAGTGCGCGCAGTGCGCGCACGATCAGGTCCTGTTCTTCCGGTACGCCGGGCACGTCGCTGGTGCGCACGATGCGCTCGTCGGCGCGCAGGTCGAAATGCAGCGTGTCGCCATGGTCGATGAGTTGAAAGACGGATTGCAGCAGGTGATAGCCGTCCGGACGCCGGCCCGTCACGTGCAGGAACAGGTTCAGCTTGGCCGGGGCCGGGCAGTCATGCAGAAAGGTGGGCGCCACGTTCACTCCACCGGATCCACGACGATATTGATCGACAGCTCTTCCGTATTCGCCGTCGCAGTGCGCGCGGCGCGGATGATGCGCGGGAAGGCGCCGCTCGCGCCCTTCGGCCCATCCTGCCATTCGGCGAAGCGCAGGTTCCAGCCGTCGTTCGTGAACACCGTGTTGTTGGCGGGCGAGGCGGCGAAACGCTTGCCGTTCGCATCGGTCGCGTAGCCCTGCAGCCAGTCGGCCAGGCCGGCCACGGGCAGCGACCAGCCCAGCGCCTGGCGCGTCAGGCCGTCGATGTCCTTGTCCGTGCGCGGCGCGCGGCCGGACTGGGTCAGCGTGGCCGATTGCGGCGTCACGGCGATCTGGGCGACGGTCTGGCCCAGCTGCGAATTGAGCGCGACGTCGATCCGGCCCGGGCGCTGCGTCCAGGTGAAGTTGCCGTTGATGCCTTGCGGCTGGCCATCCTTCTGGTACGTCACGGCCAGGCGGCCCGTGAGGTCGATCGTGTCGCGGTAGGCCGCGGCGGCGGCGTTCGGGTTGGACAGGTGGGCGCTGCCGGTGGCGCAACCGGCCAGGACTGCGGTCAAGGCAAGGATGGGAACAAGGCGGAGTGAACGGTAAGTCGGCATCGTCGAATCGGTGTCGGAAATGAAAACCGGCGGACGAGCCGCCGGTCCGGTTGATAGCTTTATATTATTTCACAGCGCATTCACAGTGACACGCGCAAGCGCGCCAGCGTCGTCTTCAGCGCCTCGTTCTTGGCGTCCTTGGCCTGCGCCTCGCGCCACAGCTTGCGCGCCTCGTCCTGCTCGCCCTTCTTCCACAGCACTTCGCCCAGGTGGACGGCGATCTCCGGATCGCTGCGCACGGCATAGGCCTTGCGCAGCTGGGCTTCGGCCGCATCCAGGTTGCCCATGCGGTATTCCACCCAGCCCATGCTGTCCATGATGAACGGATCGTTCGGCGCCATGCCGAGCGCCTTCTCCACCAGCTGGCGCGCCTCCTTCAGGCGCACGTTGCGGTCGGCCAGCGAATAGCCGAGGGCATTGTAGGCATGCTGGTTGTCGGGTGCGTTGGCGATCACCTTGCGCAGCGACTTTTCCATGACTTCCGTCTTGCCGACGCGCTCGGCCGTCAGCGCGAAGTCGTACAGGAAGTCCATATTCTCCGGGAAGCGCCTGGTGCCCTGCTCCATCAGCTTGTAGGCTTCCTGCTCCTTGCCCGCGTCGCGCAGGATCTGCGCCTCGACCAGCAGGATCTGGGCCTGCTCGGCCTTGTCCTCGGTCTGCAGCGTGCCCAGGTGCTTGCGTGCGCCGGGCACGTCGCCGGCCTTGGCGATCAATTGCGCGCGGCGCAGCTCGGCGCCGAACTGGATCTTCTCGTCGCCGCTGTCCAGGCGCGAGAGCCAGTCCTGGGCCGCCTGGTAGTCGCCCCGCTCTTCCGCCAGCTGGGACAGGATCAGCACGGCCTTGGACGCGTCGCGCTCTTCTTCCGGCGCGCGTTCCATGACGTCGACGAAGCGCGTCAGGTAGCCTTCCGCGCCCTTGTTGTCGTTCATCTGCATCGACAGCACGCCGAGGGCGTACAGGATGCCGGGATTGTCCGGCTGGGCCTTGTCCAGCGCGAGGAATTCGCGACGCGCGGCCTCGAACTGCTTGCTGTCGACGAGCAGGCGGGCATAGGCGGTGCGCACTTCGCGCGAATCCGGATTGGCGTCGAGGAATTGCTTCAGGATGGCGATGGCCTGGCCGTCGTCCTCGCTGACCTGGGCCAGCGTCAGCACGGCGATTTCGGAATCGGGCTTGATCTGCAGGGCGGCGCGCGCCTCGCGCTGGGCATCCGGCTTGGCGCCGCGCGCCAGCGCCGTCTGCGCGAGCACGACGTGGGCTTCCATCGTGTTGCCGTAGGGCTTGACCAGGCGCTCGATCATCGCGATGCCCGCGTCCTTGTCCTTGGCGCGCATCAGCAACTGCTGCATCTGGAACATCACGAGGCCGCGCGCGCCGGGCGTCGCCTCGGCCAGGCGCTGCTGGAGGATTTTTTCCGCTTCGCCGAGGTTGTCGGACAGGATGACCAGCCCCAGATAGTACTGGCTGGCCTCTTCGGAGTGCGGCGAGTACTCGCGCCACAGGCGCACGGCGGCGAGCGCGTCCTCGGCCTGCTTGGCCGACAGCGCCATCTCGGCGGCGCGCTTGGCCAGGCGCGGGTCGCGCGTCTGCTGGGCCAGGCTCAGCAGCGTCAGGTAGGGGCCTTGCCAGTCGCCATTCTTGAACGCCATCTCGGCCTGCATGAGCTGGGTCATCATGGTGCTCGTCATGGCGACGTTCGGGATGTTTTCTTCCGACTTGGCCTCGTCCGGGGCTTCGCCCGCCTGTGCCTTGCGCTGGGCTTCAGCGGCGAGCAGGGGTTGGTCCGAGTCCTGGGCGGGTTGCTGCTTGGGCGCCACAGCACAGGCCGATAGCAGCGCAGAGAGGGTTACAATGGCGAAAGCGTTTTTCAAGGCAAGTCCCAATCAAATCGATGGACCGATTCTACGCCGAACGCCCTCCCCGCGTGCGCCCCTGCAACACGAATTTACATTGCGTCCATCTTTCCTGATTTTCCTGGAGTTTCATGCCTGAATTACCAGAAGTCGAAGTCACCCGCCGCGGCGTCGCGCCGCACCTGGAAGACCGCATCGTCGAACAAGTCATCCTGCGCCGCGAGGGCCTGCGCTGGCCCTTCCCGCCCGAGCTGCCGGCGCTGCTGGCCGGCCGCCGCATCCTCGGCACGGGCCGGCGCGGTAAATACCTGCTGCTGAAGTTCGAGCACGGCACGCTGATCGTCCATCTCGGCATGTCCGGCCACCTGCGCGTGCTGCCCGAAGGGATCGAGCTCAAGAAGCACGACCACTTCGACCTCGTCGTGCGCGGCCCGGAAGGCCGGCGCGTGCTGCGCCTGCACGATCCGCGCCGCTTCGGCGCCGTCCTCTGGCACGGCCACGACGACGGCGACCTGGACGAGCACATCCTGCTGCGCGGCCTCGGCGTCGAGCCGCTGGAAGACAAGTTCTCGGGCGAACTGCTGTGGCGCGCCACGCGCAAGCGCAACGCGCCGATCAAGCAGGTGCTGCTGGCCGGCGACATCGTCGTCGGGGTCGGCAATATCTACGCCTGCGAAAGCCTGTTTCGCGCCGGTATCAATCCGAAGACGCCTGCCGGTCGCATCAGCCGGGCACGCTATGACAAGCTGGCCGAGGCCATCCGCGAGATCCTGGCCGCCGCGATCGTGCAGGGAGGCAGTACCTTGCGTGACTTTATTGCAGTAAATGGTCAATCTGGATATTTCCAGCAGACATATTTCGTCTATGATCGTGCAGGAGTGCCTTGCCGCAATTGCAGCGCGCCGGTCCGCCAGATCAAGCAGGGCCAGCGTTCCACGTTTTATTGCGCGACCTGCCAGCGGTAAGAGCGAGAGAGAGAACGCGCCGATCGTGCGCGCACAACAAAGCAATCAGCCACGCGAAAGCGGGACCATGCAAGACCTACAACGATACGGCGCCTGGCGCGGACACGTCGCCCAGGCCCTGGAACGCTATCGCGCCTGGACGCAGGCGGCCGGCCTGCTCGACGGCGCCACCGAGCAGCGCGTGGCGCGCGCCCTCGCGCGGCTGCGCGACGACCGCCTGACGGTGGCCTTCGTCGCCGAATTCTCGCGCGGGAAGTCCGAGCTGATCAACGCCCTGTTCTTCGCCGACTACGGGCGCCGCATCGTGCCGTCCAGCCCGGGCCGCACGACCATGTGCCCGACCGAACTGGCCTGGGATGCGGCGCTGCCGCCGTCCATCCGCCTGCTGCCCATCGAGACGCGCGCCGGCCGCCGCGCCACCGGGGATTATCGCGACGATGCCGCGGCCTGGACCGTGCTGCCGCTCGACCTGGACGCGCCCGCGCGCATGACCGAGGCCTTCCGCCAGGTCAGCCTGACCAAGCGCGTGCCGCTGGCCGAGGCGGAAAGCTACGGCCTGGCCGATCCCGAGGACCCGGACCTGGCCGCGGCCATCGGGGCCGACGGCCTGGTCGAGATCCCGTGCTGGCGCCATGCGCTGATCAACTTCCCGCATCCGCTGCTCAAGCAGGGCCTCGTCATCGTCGACACGCCCGGCCTGAACGCCATCGGCACCGAGCCGGAACTGACGCTGAACCTGATCCCGAACGCCCACGCCGTGCTGTTCGTGCTGGCGGCCGAGACGGGCGTCACCCGCAGCGACATCGAGGTCTGGCGTACGCATATCGGGGCCGGCGCAGGCGCAGGCACGCCGGCCAGCCGCATCGTCGTGCTGAACAAGATCGACGCGCTGTGGGACGAGCTGCGCAGCCCGGCGGACAACGACGCCGCGATCGTGCGCCAGCAGCAGGACGTGGCGCGGCTGCTGGGCGTGCAGGCGACGCAGGTGTACCCGGTGTCGGCGCAGAAGGCGCTGGTCGGCAAGATCGGCGGCGACATGACGCTGTTCGAGAAAAGCCGCATGGGGCAGCTGGAAGCGGCCCTGTTCGGCCAGCTGGTGCCGGCGCGCCAGGACATCCTGCGCCGTCACCTGCAGGAGGAGCTGTCGGCACTGGCCGGTTCGCAGGAAACGCTGCTGGGTGCGCGCGGACGCGACCTCGTCGAGCAGATGGAGGAGCTGCAAAGCCTGCGCGGCAAGAACCAGGGCATGATCGCCCACATGATGCGCCGCGTGGAGATGGAAAAGAAGGAGTTCGACGCCAGCCTGTTCAAGCTGCAGGGCACGCGCGCCGTGTACACGACGCTGTCGACGGAGCTGTACAGCCTGATCGGCATGGACGTCGTGCAGCGCCACGCCGACGCCGTGCGCACGGCCATGCAGGCGGCGCTGTTCTCCACCGGCACGCGCGCGCCCGTGCGCGACTTCTTTGCCCAGGTGCGCGCCAGCCTGGATGGCGCGAGCGCCAAGGTCGAGGAGATCCGCGCCATGATGGAAACCATGGCGCGCCGCTTCTCGGCCGAGCACGGCCTGGCGCTGGCCATGCCGCTGCCCCTGTCGCTGGAGCGCTACCGCCTCGAGGTCGACGCCATCGAGGCGATCTACCTGAAGCAGTTCGGCACGGCGACCCTGTTGATGACGAGCCGCGCCGCCCTGCTGGAACGCTTCTTCGACACCATCGTCTCGCGCATCAAGCATGCGTTCCGCGAAGCCAACGTCGACGTGGAAGCGTGGCTGCAGGTGCTGATGTCGCCGCTCGAATCGCGCATCCGCCAGCACCGCGACCAGCTGCGCCAGCGCCAGGTGTCGATCCAGCGCGTGCACGACGCCACCGGCACGCTGGACCAGAAGATCGCCGCCTTCGACGCGGCGCGGCGCGACGTCGACGCCGCCCGCGCGCGCCTGGCCGAGCTGACCGGCGCCGTCGGCAGCGCGCTGCGCGCGAGCCTGGCCGAGACGGCGCCCGAACCCTTGTTTGAAACCTCATGAAACGCACCACCGAATCCGAGATCCTGTCCGACCCGAGTTTTTCGCGCGCCGTCATCGACTGGCAGCGCGCCCACGGGCGCCATGCCCTGCCCTGGCAGAACACGCGCGACGCCTACCGCATCTGGCTGTCCGAGATCATGCTGCAGCAGACCCAGGTCGCCGCCGTGCTGGGCTACTACGCGCGCTTCCTGGAACGCTTCCCGACCGTGTTCGCGCTGGCCGAGGCGCCGCAGGAAGACGTGATGGCCCACTGGGCCGGCCTGGGCTACTACACCCGCGCACGCAACCTGCACGCCTGCGCCAAGCGCATCGTGGCGGAGTACGGCGGCGCCTTCCCGGCCGACCCGGCACTGCTGGCCGACCTGCCCGGCATCGGCCGCTCGACGGCCGCCGCCATCGCCGCCTTCTCGGCCGGCACCCGCGCGGCGATCCTGGACGGCAACGTCAAGCGCGTGTTCGCGCGCGTGTTCGGCATCGACGAATACCCGGGCATCAAGCCCGTCGAGGACGCGCTGTGGCGCCGCGCCGACGCCCTGCTGCCGGCGGACGAGGGCATCGAGGCCTACACGCAGGGCCTGATGGACCTGGGCGCCACGCTGTGCACGCGCTCCAGCCCCGACTGCGGCCGCTGCCCGCTGCAATCGCGCTGCGTGGCCTACGCCACCGGCCGCACGGCCGAACTCCCCGTGCGCAAACCGAAGAAGGCGACGCCGGAAAAACGCGCGCGCATGCTGGTCGTGATCGATGGCGGCCAGGTGCTGCTGGAACAGCGTCCCGGCACGGGCATCTGGGGCGGCCTGCTGTCATTGCCGGAAGTCGAGGGCCACGTGGCCCTGGACGACGACTCCGTCCCGGCCGACGTGCTGGGCGTGCCGGAAGCGGCGGCCAGGTTCGGCGTCGTGGACGAATGCGAGGAACTGCTGCCGCTGCAGCACGTGTTCACGCACTACCGCCTGCACATCCACCCGTACCGGATCGGCCTCGCCGCGCGCGCGGCGACGCCGGCCGGCCACGTCTGGTGGGACCTGGCCAGGATCGGCGAAGCGGCGTTGCCGGCGCCGGTGAAGAAGCTGCTGGGCCAGTTGGGACAACCCAATCTGTTCGACTGAGCGGAAACGGCGCCGATGACACGCTCGCAACGCCTGCTGGCCCTGCTCCAGGCCATGCGCGGATACCGCGCGCCCGTCACCGGCGACGCGCTCGCGGACAAGCTCGGGGTGAGCCTGCGCACGCTGTACCGCGACATCGCGACCTTGCGCGAACAGGGTGCCCGCATCGAGGGCGAACCGGGCCTGGGCTATGTGCTCAAACCCGGCTTCCTGCTGCCGCCGCTGATGTTCACGCAGGAAGAGATCGAGGCGCTGGTGCTGGGCGGACGCTGGGTCGCGCAGCACGGCGACGCGCGGCTGGCCGAAGCCGCGCGCGAAGCGGTCGACAAGATCGCGACGGTGCTGCCGGCGCCGCTGCGCCGCACGCTCGACGACACCGCCCTGCTGGTCGCGAGCGCCCGCGAAGCGGGGCCGCCCGGCCCGCACATGGCGCCGATCCGCGCCGCGCTGCGCGACGAATGCAAGCTGGTGCTCGACTACCGGGCCGAAAACGGCGCCACCTCCCGGCGTACCGTCTGGCCGGTGGCGCTCGGGTTCTTCGAACGGGTGCGCATCCTGGTCGCCTGGTGCGAGCTGCGCCAGGATTTCCGCCACTTCCGACTGGACCGCATCGGCGCGCTCACGCCCACCGCGGAGCGCTACCCGCAGCACCGCCGGGCGCTGCTGCAGGAATGGCGCGCCGCCGAAGGCATCCCAGAGCGCTAGCCGCTCGTCACGCTGCACCACGCACGCTACTGACGGAAACTGACAGTCCGCTTCCCTACACTGGCCGCACTGTCAACCACCGAAGGAGCATGCATGATCACCCCGCACTACACCATCCTCTACGTCGCCGATCCGCAGGCCAGCGCACGCCTGTACGCCCGCCTGCTCGGCGCGGATGCCATCGATGCCGCGCCGACGTTCGCCCTGTTCGCCCTCGAGGGCGGCCGCATGCTGGGCCTGTGGGCGAAGGATGCCGTCAAGCCCGCAGCGGATTTCCATGGCAGCGGCAGCGAGATCGCGCTGAAGGTAGCCGGGACGGCCGACGTGGATGCCCTGTACGCCGCCTGGCGCGAGGCCGGCCTGGCGATGCTGCAAGCGCCGCAGCAGCTGGATTTCGGCTACACGTTCGCGGCTGCGGATCCGGATGGACACCGGCTGAGGGTGTTCGCGCGCGTGGAGTAAGTACCGTCGTTCCCGCGAAAGCGGGAACCCATGCTGAGGTTTCGAAGTCCGTCCGTCTATGACGTCACGGCGCGTCCAGCATACGGAATCCGGTTGCTCAGTATGGGTTCCCGCCTCCGCGGGAACGACGGTTTCAAGGGTACGGGTTACAGCTCGTCCAGCGAAAAGATCCGCTTGTGCTCGCGAATCGCATAGCGGTCCGTCATCCCCGCGATATAGTCGGCGATCTTGCGCGCCTGTTTCATCGTGTCGCCGGACGCCACCTGGTAGTCGAACGGCAGCAGCACCGGATCCGTCATGAAGGCCTCGAACAATTCGCGCACGATGCGGCTGGCCTTCACGCGCATGCGGTTGACCTTGTAGTGGCGGTACAGGTTGGCGTACAGGAAGCGCTTCAGCGCCGTCGTTTCCGTGCGCATCTGCGGCGAGAAACGGATCAATGGCTGCGCCGCGCGCACGTCCTCGATCGATTGCGGGTTCGCCTCGCGGATCAGCGCGGCCGAGGTCTCGACCAGGTCGGCCGTCATCGCCGTGATCATCAGGCGGATCGTCTCGTACAGTTCGCGCCGGCCCGGCAGGCCCGGGTACTGCGCCACGACCTGGCGGTGCAGGCGCGCGAACAGTTCCACCTCTTCCATCTGCTTCATCGTCAACAGGCCCGAACGCAGGCCGTCGTCGATGTCGTGGTTGTTGTAGGCGATTTCGTCGGCGATGTTGGTGAGCTGCGCTTCCAGGCTCGCTTGCGTGCGGTCGACGAAGCGCTGGCCCAGTTCGCCGAGCTGGCGCGCGTTGGTCAGCGAGCAGTGCTTCAGGATGCCTTCGCGCGTCTCGAAGGTCAGGTTCAGGCCGTCGAAGGCGCCGTAGTGTTCCTCGAGATGGTCGACCACGCGCAGGCTCTGCAGGTTGTGCTCGAAGCCGCCGTAGTCCTTCATGCAGTCGTTCAGCACGTCCTGGCCCACGTGGCCGAACGGCGTGTGACCCAGGTCGTGGGCCAGCGCCGTGGCCTCGACCAGGTCTTCGTTCAGGCGCAGGCTGCGCGCCAGCGTGCGCGCGATCTGGGCGACCTCGATCGAGTGCGTCAGGCGCGTGCGGAACAGGTCGCCCTCGTGGTTCAGGAAGACCTGGGTTTTATATTCGAGCCGGCGGAACGCGGTCGAGTGGATGATGCGGTCGCGGTCGCGCTGGAATTCGCTGCGCGAGCCGGCCGGCCCTTCCGGATGGCGACGCCCCAGGCTCTTCGACGAGTGCGCCGCATACGGTGCCAGGTGGGCGTCGAAATCGATCATCGCGCGTCGTCTCCCCTATCCGCTCCCACCGTGGCTTCCAGCGTGGCCAGCAAGAGCTCGCGCGGCGCCCCCGTCACGCTGGGGCTGCCCAGCGGCTTGACGAGGATGAACTTGATCTCGCCGCCCTCGTTCTTCTTGTCGACTTCCATCAGCTCGATCCAGCGCGCGGTGCCAAGGTCCGGTGCCGTCACGGGCAGGCCGGCGGCCTGCGCCAGCTTGCGCACGCGGTCCACGCTGGCGGCGTCGACGAGGCCCAGGCGGTGCGACAGGTCGGCCGCCATCACCATGCCGCAGCCGACCGCCTCGCCGTGCAGCCAGGCGCCGTAGCCCAGGCCGGCCTCGATCGCGTGGCCGAAGGTGTGGCCGAAGTTCAGCACGGCGCGCAGGCCGCCTTCGCGCTCGTCGCGCTTGACGACGTCGGCCTTGATCTCGCAGGAGCGCCCGATCGCATACGCCAGCGCCGCGTGGTCGCGCGCCACCAGCGCGCCGATGTTCTGCTCGATCCAGTCGAAGAAGGCGGCGTCGAGGATGGCGCCGTGCTTGATGACCTCGGCCAGGCCGGCCGACAGTTCGCGGTCCGGCAGCGTGTCCAGCGTGGCGGTGTCGGCGATGACGGCGCGCGGCTGGTAGAAGGCGCCGATCATGTTCTTGCCGAGCGGGTGGTTGATGCCCGTCTTGCCGCCCACCGAGGAATCGACCTGCGCCAGCAGCGTGGTCGGGATCTGCACGAACGGCACGCCGCGCATATAGCTGCTGGCGGCGAAGCCCGTCAGGTCGCCGATCACGCCGCCGCCCAGCGCGACGAGCGTGGTCTTGCGGTCGCACTTGTTGGCCAGCAGCGCGTCGAACACGAGGTTCAGGCTCTCCCAGTTTTTATATTCCTCGCCGTCCGGCAGCACGATGGGGACGACCTCGCGGCCGGCCGCGCGCAGCGGGGCCGCGACTTTTTCCAGGTACAGCGGAGCGACGGTCGTGTTGGTGACGATCGCCACCTTGCCACCTAGACCGATGTGGCGGGTCAGGAGGCCGGCGTCATCCAGCAGGCCGCGGCCGATGGCAATGGGGTAGCTGCGTTCGCCGAGGTCGACGTTAATGTTAGTAAATGCGGTCGTACATGCTTGTTGCTCGTTCATCGTAGTTCTTGCCTTGCGTGCGCGCGCCGCTTCCAGCGCCGCGATCTGGTCCAGTATCGTTTGTACCATCGATTGTACGTTAGGCCGGCCCGTATCGATGACGAGGTCCGCGATCTCGCGGTACAGGGGCTCGCGCTGAGCGGTCAGGTCTTCCAGCTTCCTGCGCGGATCGGCCGTCTGCAGCAGCGGACGGTTGCGGTCGTGGGCGGTGCGCTGCAGGATGCTGTTCACGCTGGCGCGCAGATAGACGACGGTGCCGCGCTCGGCCAGCAGCTTGCGGCTGTCCGGGTTCAGCACGGCACCGCCGCCCGTGGCCAGCACGATGCCGTTCTGCGCCGTCAGGTCGCGGATCACGTCGGCCTCGCGCCGGCGGAAGCTCGGCTCGCCCTCGATCTCGAAGATCCACGGGATCGACGCGCCGGTACGCGCCTCGATCTCGTGGTCCGAGTCGATGAACGTCATGTTCAGCCGCCGCGCCAGCAATCGCCCGATGGTCGTCTTGCCGGCGCCCATCAGGCCGACGAGGAAAATATTGTTGTTCTTGCAGTCAGGCACTATTGATCGCTCAAAATGCGGACGGCCAGGATAACCTGGCCGCCGCGTGTCATTCGGTCGTCCCGCCAGGGACGTGCTCGTGCATTTTACGGGCAGGTGAACGACAGTTTAAACGGAATATTCGTCACCGAGCCTAACGGCGTGGTCACGGTCACGTTGAACGAGGCCTGGGTCGCGTTCTTGCACTCCGTCGGCTGCGTGCTGGAAATGCTGAACGTGTGCGTCGAACCCTGGTTGCCGCTGATGGAATTGCCGGTCGGATCGTCCACATTGGTGGTGCTGTGCGGCGCGATGTTCGGCACCGTGGCCGGTACCACGGCCGACGCATTGCCGTTCAGCATGCTCGTGATCTCGACCCGGCTGCCGACCGGCATCGGGTTCAGGTTCACGTCGTTCAGCTGCAGCTGGAACACCTTGGTCGCGCTCGAGCTGATCGTGCCCAGGTCGTTCGGCTTGGTCGCGTCGAACGAGACCTTGGCGCCGCCCATCAACGTATTGACGGCCGTGCTGCCGCTGAAGAAGATCGCCGTCTTCTGGTACAGCACGTTGCTGCCGTCGGTCGTGCTGGCGCAGATCGTGGCCAGGCCGGCGCGGGTGGCGTCCGGGCTGGCGCCATTGCACGGCGTCGCCGGCAGGCCCGGCGTGGCGGTGAACGGTTGCTGCGTGCGGAACGTCACCGAGCAATTGCCGTTGACGGTATTGCAGCCGCCGGTGCTGGACGAGCCGACCGCGCCCATATTGGTCTGGAACACGATCGGGGTGCCGTCCGGGACCAGGTTGCCGAAGGCATCGCCGAGGCTGACGGTGATCGTGGCGGCCGAGCCGTTCAGGATGTTCCAGCCCTCGACGTTGAACTTGTCGGTCGCGAGCGTGAAGGCGCGCTGCACCGGCAGGCCGTTGGTGACGACGATGGAGTCCGACATCGTCGAGATGTCCGGGCTGGTGCCGCTGGCGGTGCCCGGCAGGGTCGCCTGCACGCGGAACGAGGTCGGCGTGGTGCCCGAATTGACGGTGGTGATCACGCTGCCGCTGGCATCGGTCGTATCGCTGGCCTTGTTGATCTTGACGTACGGCGACGCGGTGGAGAAGTTCACCTGCTTGCCCGCCAGCGGGTTGCCGAAGCTGTCGACGACCTTGAAGGTCAGCACGGCGGTCTCGGTGCGGCCGTTGCCGCCCTGGCCCTGGATCACGATCGACTGATTGGTCGGCGTGGCGCCCACGAACTGCACCGACGCGGCCGACGGCGGCGCGATCGTCAAGGTGGTGGTGGCGGACTGGGAAACGCCGTCGGCGGACACGGTGATCACGTCGTTGTTGGCGCAACCCTTGTCGCGGTAGACCGTCTGCGCGGTGCCGTTGTTGGTCGCCACGGTGGCGGCCAGCGTGGCCTTGCCGGCGGTGACGCAGGCCGAGTTGAAGCTCACGTTGACCTGCTGGCTGGTGTACTTGGCGCCGCCGCTCAGCAGGTCGACCGACAGCACGGTCGAACCGTAAGCCTGGAGGCTGGACGGCGCGGCGCTCAGGGCGCCGAACGACAGCGTGGTCGCGCCGACCGCGTAATTGCCGGTGCCGCTCACGGTGGCGCCGGCCACGTCGGAGGTGGCGGTGACGGTGCCGGCGCCGCCGGCGGCCAGGCTGGCGGCACGCATGGTGACGGTGGCCACGCCGGCGGCGTCGGTCAGCGCCTTGCCCGAGGTCGGCGAGAAGGTCGCCAGGGTGGCGTCGGTGGCGAAGGTGACGATGGCGTTCGGGACCGGCTTCTTGTTCGCGTCCAGCACGGTGGCCTTGACGGTCAGCGGGGTGGCGCCGCTCAGCGCATTGGTGCTGGCGCCGCCGGCATTGGCGAAGGCCAGCGTGACGGTCGCGCTGTTGGTGACGGTGCCGCTGCCGCCATTGCCCGTGGACCCGCCGCCGGTGGAACCGCTGCCGCCGGTCGTGCCCGGATTGCCGCCGCCGCCGCCGCAGGCGGCAAGCACCAGCGCCATCGCCAGGGTGGCTGCACGCACGCCATGGCGTGCCGCGAAATCATGCTCGTAGTTGTTCATCTCTGCTCTTTGTTGATTATTGTTGCTGAAATTTTTACTGCGTTCGCGGCTGCCGGCGGGAGTCGATCAATGCACGCCCGTCACCCTGTCCGCCACGATCTTCGGGGTGATGAACACCAGGAGTTCGGTCTTGCGGGTCGAACGCGAGGTGCTCTTGAAAAGATTGCCCACCACGGGGATATCGCCCATCAACGGCACCTTGCTGACGTCGGAGGTCTCGGTCTGCTGGTAGATACCGCCCAGCACCACGGTGCCGCCGTTCTCGACCATCACCTTGGTCTTCACGTGCTGGGTATTGATGGCGAAACCGGCCGTCGTGCTCTGGCCCTGGGAATCCTTGGCGACGTCGACGTCCAATACCACGTTGCCGTCCGGGGTGACCTGCGGCGTGACTTCCAGGCGCAGGTTGGCCTTGCGGAAGGCGATCGAGGTGGCGCCGCTGCTGGTGGCCTGCTGGTACGGCAGCTCGACGCCCTGCTCGATCACGGCCGCCACGTTGTCCTCGGTGACCACGCGCGGGCTGGAAATGATCTTGCCCTTGCCGTCCGCTTCCAGCGCCGACAGCTCCAGGTTCAGGAAGCGGTTGGCGGCCGACGAGAACAGCGAGAAGGCGATGGTCGGCGCGGCCACGCCGTTGATCGGATTGGCCGGCAGGTTGACCATCTGGCTGTTGGCGAAGCCGCTCGTGGCCGGGATCTGGCCCGTGGTCTCGCCCACGCCGGTCAGGTTGCCGCCGATCGCCAGGCGATTGTCGCCGCTGACCTGGTAGCCGGCGTCGCCGCCGCGGATCCCGCGCAGGTCGGAAAAGCCCAGCTTGGCGCCCAGGTTGCGCGAGAAGCCGTCGTTGGCCTCGACCAGGCGCGCCTCCACCAGCACCTGCTTGGTGCGGATGTCGACCTTCTGGATCAGCTTGCGGATGTCCTCGATCTTGGAGGCGATGTCGGTCACGAACAGCTGGTTGGTGCGCGGATCGATGATCGCGCTGCCGCGCCGCGACAGCACGCGGTTGCGGCTGTCGGCGCCGGTGCTGGCGCCGCCCGCGTCCAGGCCGAACACGGTGCGGAAGGACTCGGCCTTCTGGTAGTTCAGCTGGAAGATTTCCGAGCGCAGCGGCTCCAGGTCGGTGATCTGCGCCTTCTGCTCGAGCTCCAGCTTTTCCTTGCTCAGCAATTCTTCCTTGGGCGCGATCCACATCACGTTGCCGTTCTTGCGCATGTCCAGGCCCTTGGCCTGCATGATCACGTCGAGCGCCTGGTCCCACGGCACCTGCTTCAGTTGCAGCGTCAGGTTGCCGCTGACGGAATCGCTGGCGATGATGTTCAGGCCCGAGATGTCGGCCACCGCCTGCAGCGCCGCGCGCACGTCGATGTTCTGGAAGTTGAACGAGACCTTCTCGCCCTTGTAGCCCTGCGCGCCGGTGGCCAGGCGGTTCGGGTCTTCCTTGACCGGCTTGACGTCGATGACCAGCTGGGTGTCGCTCTGGTACACGCTCTGTTCCCAGTTGCCCTGGGCATCGATCAGCATCTTGACGTTGCTGCCCTGGGCGGTCGTGGTGATGCGCGACACCGGGGTGCCGAAGTCGGTCACGTCCAGGCGCCGGCGCAGCGACGGCGGCAGGCCCGTGTTCAGGAAATCGACCTGGATCTGGTTGCCGGCCTGGCGCACGTCGACGCCGACCTGGCCGTTGGGCAGGTCGACCACGACGCGGCCTTCGCCGTTGCTGCCGCGGCGGAAATCGAGGTCGCGCAGCAGCTGGATCGGTGCCGGCGTCGCGGCGCTCGCGGGCACGGCGGCGGCGGGAGCGGCCGCCCGGACCACGCCGCCCGCCCCTTCGACGGTGACCAGCACGGAGCGGCCCTCGATGGCGGTGACGTAGTTCTGCGGGCGCTGCAGGTTCAGCACGAGGCGCGTGCGCTCGCCCGCCTGCACCAGGTTCACGCCGCGCACGTCGCCCAGGTTGATGTCCTGCGACGTCTTGCCGGTGGCGTTGGCGGTGGCGCCGAAGTCGAGCGCGATGCGTGCCGGGTTGGTGATCGAGAAGCCGATCGGCGCCCTGGCCGGCGCTTCCTTCATGGTCACGTTGAGGACGACGTTGCCGCCCTGCTGGTTGGCGCTGATCGACTCGATCGCATTCTGCGCCCATGCGCCGCCGGCGCCCAGCGCCAGCAGCAGACCGCATACGAGGCGGGTGAATCGGATCATTTACGGCTCTCCTTGGTTTGCAGCTCCAGCCGGGCCATGCGCTCGACCCAGTCGCCGGCCGCGTCCTGCACCACTTCGCGGATATCGATGGCATCCTCGCCCACGCGGGTGACGACGCCGAAATTCTGGCCGACGCGCTGGCCGGCCCTTACCTGGTACACCGAACGGTCGATCTGCAGCAGCGCATAGCCGATGCCGCCCTTCTGCATCGAGCCCACCATCTGCATGGTGTCGAGCGGGAAGCTCTCGAGCAGTTCGCGCGCACGGTTCAGGTCCGGCTGGTTGCGGTCGTGCGCGGCGGTGCGCGCCAGTTCGCCCAGCAGCTTGGACTGGCTGAACGGATCGGGCGCCGCGGCCGCGCCGTAGGCGTAGGGAATGAAATCCTTCGGCTCGGCCAGCGGCTTGACGTTGGGGCGGGTGTCGCGCTGGACCTGGTCCATCCATTCGCGCACTTCGCGCACGTCGCTGTCGCCGCAGCCGGTCAGCAGGAAGGAGACGGCCAGCGCCATCGGGATGCATCGATGCGTCATGCGCCGCTCCCCTTGTTGGCGCCCGCGCCCTTCTTGTTCTTCTTGGCCTTGCGTGCCTTGGCCTGGGCTTCCAGCTCGTCCTGGTCGAGGTAGCGGAAGGTCTTGGCGACGGCGTCCAGCGACAGCGTGCCGTCCTTGCCGGTGGACAGCGCCAGGTTGTTCAGCGTGACGATGCGCGGCATCTTGGCCATGTCGGCCGCGAAGGCGCCGATGTCGTGGTAATTGCCGCTGACGCGGATATCGATCGGCAGCTCGGCGTAGTAGTCCTTGACGACGACCTGGCCCGGCTTGAACAGCTCGAACTGCAGGCCGCGGCCGACGCCGGCCTGGTTGATGTCGGACAGCAGCGCGGCCATTTCGGCCTTGCTCGGCAACTGCTTCTCGAGGCGCTCGACATAGCGGTTGACCTGCTGCTGCTGCGCCTGCAGCGCTTCCAGGTTGATCGCCTGCGCCATCTTGATCTTGTAGTCGTCGCGCAGCTTGACCTCCTGCTGCGCCAGGTTTTCCTGCTCCTCGAACTGGCCGCTCCAGTAGAAATACCAGCCCAGCACGAGCACGGCGACCATGGCGCCGGCCGCGCACAGCAGGCGCGGCGCCAGCGGCCACAGCCCCGGGTGGCGCCCCTGCAGGCCCTCGAACTGGGCCGCCAGGTCGGCGCCCAGTTGTTTGACGTCGATGTTCATGAATGTGCTCCGGCCGCCGCGGGCGTTCCCGGCTTGCCGCCGTTTTTCCTGTCGTCCTTCTTGCCGTCCCCGCCGTCCTTGTCGTCCGTCTCGCGGCTGCGCTTGATCGCCACCGTCAGGTTGAATTCCACGACCTTGCGGTCGGTCTTGCTCTGCGCCAGCGTGGTGGCGCGCACCTCGGTCAGGTCCGGGCGTTCCAGCCAGGGCGAGACGCCCGACAGGTTGCGCAGCAATTCGGCCACCCGTTCCTGCGACTGGGCCACGCCGTTCAGCTGCACCTTCTGGCCGTCCTGCTTGAAGCTCTTCAGGTAGACGCCGTCCGGCACCTGGCGCACCAGCTCGTCCAGCAGGTAGACCGGCTGGTTGCGGTCGCCCTGCAAGTCCTCGACGGCCTGCTGGCGCGCCTTCAGCGCCTCGATCTCCGACTTCAGGCTGGCGATCGAGGCGATCTTCTTGTCCAGGTCCGCGTTGGCGTTCTTGAGTACCAGGTTGCGCTCGTTCTGCACGGCGATGCGGCTGGCGTTGTACGCGCCCACCAGCAGCACCAGCGCGACGCCGGCCAGCGCGCCCAGCGACATCAGGGCAACGAAGGCGGCCTGTTTCTGCTTGCGCTTGGCTTCGCGGTGCGGCAGCAGGTTAATCCGGATCATCAGCCGAACCTCCGCAGCGCCAGTCCGCAGGCGACCAGGTAGCCGGGCGACTCGTTGCGCAGCTGCTGCTCGCGCACGGCAGGTCCCATCTGCATGCCCTGGAACGGCGACACCAGCGCCGTCGGGATGCGGCTGCGGCCGGCGATGATGTCGATCAGGCCCGGCAGCATGGCGCAGCCGCCGGCCAGCCAGATCTGGTCGATGCGGGTGTACGGCGTCGACGTGAAGAAGAACTGGATCGCGCGCGTCACCTCGAGCGCGGCGTTTTCCAGGAACGGCGGCAGCAGGTCCGTGCGCCAGTTGTCGGGCAGGTCGCCGGCGCGCTTCCTCGCTTCCGCTTCCTCGAACGACAGGCCATAGGAACGCACGATGTCCTGGGTCAGCTGGATGCCGCCGAACGGCTGCTCGCGCTCGTAGATGGTGTCGCCGTTCTGCAGCATGGAGACGTGGGTGGATTGCGCGCCGATCTGGAACAGGGCATGGACGCGGTCCTTCGGCATGCCGGCCTGGCCCCCGACGGCGCGGTCCAGCGCGGCGCGCGCGGCATACGATTCGATGTCCATCACGGTCGCGGAGAGGCCGGCTGCCTCGGCGATGGCGACGCGGTCCTCGACTTTTTCGCGGCGCGCCGCGGCCAGCATCACTTCCATGTCTTCCGGCGAATTGGGCGCCATGCCGATCACGTCGAAATCGAGGCTGACCTCGTCCAGCGCGAACGGGATATACTGGCTCGCCTCGGATTCGACCTGCACTTCGAGCTGGTCTTCCGGCAGGCCGGCCGGCAGGATGATCTTCTTGGTGATCACGGCGGCCGGCGGCATGCCGAGCGCGACGTGCTTGATACGGGTGCCGCTTTTCTTCCAGACGCGCAGCACGGCGTCCGACACCGCTTCGATGTTCTCGATATTGCCGTCGACGACGACGCCGCGCGCCAGCGGTTCGGACGCGTAGCGTTCCAGGCGCAGTTCTCCCTTGCCGGCGTCGGCCAGTTCTACCAGGCGCACGCTGGACGTGCTGATGTCGAGGCCGACCAGTGGCGGACTCGATGGTCCGAACAAGGAACCGAGGCTGATCACGAGCGCACTCCCTTTTACTCCGTTCTCTTTGGAACGACTTGTTAACGCCCGCGTGGGGGATTCATTGATAAAACAGATATTTGGCGCACATATATCAGGCACCGCATCAAATCGTAGCAATACTGATGTCCACAGACAAGAAATTTCTATACGGGAATAACTAGTTACGAAGCAGGAATACGACAGTTGAGCGACACTGCGAAAAATCAATATTGCTGCGGTTTTCACACCTGTTGTTGCATTGTCTAGCGATGATTCAGATCTTGCCCTGACTTATAATGACTTCGATCAATAAAGCGAGCCGTCAATCCGCATGAAAGCATCCCCGAACGGAGCGCCATCCGCTCCGCAATCTCCCCCTACCTCGTCCCGCCCCAAGCGCCTCCTGCTCAAAGTCGTTGCCGGCCTGTTCGGCCTGGCCGTGTGCGGGGTACTGGTGGTCGTGTTCGCGCTGGCGATGGCCTATCCCGGCCTGCCCGCGCTCGACACCCTGACCGATTACCGGCCCAAGATGCCCTTGCGGATCTTTACGGCAGATAATGTGCTGATCGGCGAATTCGGCGAGGAGCGCCGCACGCTGGTGCACTTCAAGGACATTCCCGACGTGATGAAGAAGGCCGTCCTCTCCATCGAGGACGACCGTTTCTACGAACACGGCGGCGTCGACTACTGGGGCATCCTGCGTGCCGCGGTGCACAACGCCACCGGCGGCGCGCGCCAGGGCGCCTCGACCATCACCCAGCAGGTCGCGCGCAACTTCTTCCTGTCGAGCGAACAGACGCTGAAGCGCAAGGCCTACGAGGCGCTGCTGGCCTACAAGATCGAGAAGAACCTCAGCAAGGACCAGATCCTCGAGGTGTACATGAACCAGATCTACCTGGGCCAACGTGCGTTCGGCTTCTCGTCCGCGGCCCAGATCTACTTCGGCAAGGACCTGAAGGACATCACGGTCGCCGAGGCGGCGATGCTGGCCGGGTTGCCGAAGGCGCCGTCGGCCTACAATCCCGTGGTCAATCCGAAGCGCGCGCGCCTGCGCCAGCAGTACATCCTGCAGCGCATGCACAGCCTCGGCTACATCAACGACGCCCAGTACGCCCAGGCCAAGGACGAGGAACTCAAGATCAAGACCGACAGCACCGCCTTCGGCGTGCACGCCGAGTACGTGGCCGAAATGGCACGCCAGCTGGTCTACGAGCAGTTCAAGGAAGACACCTATACGCGCGGCCTGAACGTGTTCACGACCATCACCAAGGCCGACCAGGACGCCGCCTACCTGGCGCTGCGCCGGGGCGTGATGGATTACGAGCGCCGCCACGTCTATCGCGGCCCGGAAAAATACATCGAGGTCCCGACGTCGAAATCGGACGCCGACGAAGCCATCGAGGCCGAGCTGGCCGAGCACCCGGATTCCGACGACATCGTCGCCGCCATCGTGATGCAGGCGTCGCCCACGCTCGTCACCGCCGTGCTGGCATCGGGCGAAGAGATCAAGATCACGGGACCGGGCCTGACGTTCGCGCGCGAATGGCTGTCGCCCAAGGCGGCCCAGACCCGGCGCCTGCGCCGCGGCGCCGTCATCCGCGTGAGCCAGGACGGCGGCTCGTCGTGGAACATCACCCAGTTGCCGGACGTGGAATCGGCCTTCGTGGCGGTCGACCCGAACGACGGCAAGATCCGCGCGCTGGTCGGCGGCTTCGACTTCAACCGCAACAAGTTCAACCACGTGACGCAGGCCTGGCGCCAGCCGGGTTCCTCGTTCAAGCCCTTCATCTATTCGGCGGCGCTGGAACGCGGCTTCTCGCCGGCCACCCTGATCAACGACGCGCCGATTTCGTTCGCCGCCGGCACCACGGGCGGCCAGGCCTGGGAACCGAAGAACTACGACGCCAAATACGAAGGCCCGATGACGATGCGGCGCGGCCTGACCAAGTCGAAGAACATGATCTCGATCCGCATCCTGAACAAGATCGGCGCCCGCTACGGCCAGGAATACGCGACCCGCTTCGGCTTCGACGCCGAACGCAATCCGCCCTACCTGACGTTGGCGCTGGGCGCCGGCTCGACCAACCCGCTGCAGATGGCGGGTGCGTATTCCGTGTTCGCCAACGGCGGCTACCGCATCAGCCCCTACATCATCTCGAAGGTGACCGATGCGGACGGCAAGGTGCTGTCGGAAGCGCGTCCGGAACGCGCCGGCGTCGAGGCCAACCGCGTGATCGACGCGCGCAACGCCTGGCTGATGGACAGCATGCTGCGCGACGTGGCGCGCTACGGCACCGCGGCCAAGGCCCAGCAGACACTGAAGCGCCCGGACATCGGCGGCAAGACCGGCACCACCAACGACTCCATCGACGCCTGGTTCGCCGGCTACCAGCCGAACCTGGTCGGCATCGCCTGGATGGGCTACGACCAGCCGCGCAACCTGGGCAACCGCGAGACGGGCGGCGGCCTGGCGCTGCCGATCTGGGTGGGCTTCATGCAGAAGGCGCTCAAGACGGAACCGGTGGTGGACAGGGAAGTGCCGCCGGGCCTGGTGCTGTACGGCGACGAGTACTACTACGCCGAGAATCCGCCGGGGACCGGGGTGCAGTCGCTCGACGTCGGGCCGATGCCCGAGCAGAAGACGCGCGACGCGGTGCGCAACGAGTTGTTCTGATCCTCGGGTGGAACACCGGGGTCAGAGTCCCAACGGAAGAACCGGACTCTGACCCCGGCCTTGGCTCAGCCCAGCTTGATGGGCACGCCCGCCTGCTGGGTCGCGTACTGGGACAGGGATGCGAAGAATTCGCTGTCGTCGCGCGTATTGCGCCATTCGTCGCCGACGCGCTTGTAGTGGAAGCCGCCGGCGCGCGCCGCGACCCACATTTCCTGCAGCGGCGCCTGGCTGTTGACGATGATCTTGGAGCCGTTGTCGACGAACTCGATCTCCAGCACATTGCCGTTGCGCTTGCATTCGACGTCGACGACGTCCTGTTCGAACAGCTGGTCGAACGCGCCTTCGATCTGGTCCAGGGTGGACTCGGCGAGGTCCAGGAATTCGGTTTCGGTCATGCTACACTCCAAGGTCTGATATCAAACCGTGATTCTAATCGTGAAGTCTCCATTTGCGCTTCCCTCCGGTCTGGCGCTGTTGCTGACGCTGTCCGCCTGCGGCCAGACCGGCCCGCTGTACATGCCGCACACGCCGCCCAAGACGGCGCGTCACCATGGCAATGCCGCTACCCCGGCCACCACGCCGGCCACGAAGCCGGCGGCGACCGCCATCGGCACCGCCACCTCGCCGCCGGCCCCGGCCGCCGGTGTCGTCGGTCCGTCGGTCGACTCCAACGCCAACGACACCCAAGCCACCCAACCGCCGACGCTCCCGGCCACCCAACAGTAAACATGTCGCACTTTGCCCTCAAGAACGGTGTTCTGCACGCCGAAAGCGTTTCCCTGTCCGCCATCGCCGAGCAGTTCGGCACCCCCACCTACGTGTATTCGAAGGCCCAGCTGCTGGACAATTTCGACGCCTACGCGCGGCCGGCCGCCGGCCGCGACGCGCTGGTCTGCTACGCGATGAAGGCCAATTCGAACCTGGCCATCCTGGACATCCTGGCACGCCGGGGCGCCGGTTTCGACATCGTCTCGGGCGGCGAACTGCTGCGCGTGATCGCCGCCGGCGGCGATCCGGGCAAGGTGATCTTCTCGGGCGTGGGCAAGACCATGGCCGAGATCGGCCTGGCGCTGGAAAAAGGCATCCTCTGCTTCAACGTCGAATCGATCCCGGAACTGCACCGCATCAACGAGGTCGCCGGCCGCATGGGCAAGCGCGCGCCCGTGTCGCTGCGCGTGAACCCGAACGTCGATCCCAAGACCCACCCCTATATCGCCACCGGCCTGAAGGCCAGCAAGTTCGGCGTCGCCTTCGCGGACGCGCTCGCGACCTACCGTACCGCGGCCACGCTGCCGCATCTGGACGTGGTCGGCATCGACTGCCACATCGGTTCGCAGCTGCTGGACGACGCGCCCCTGCTGGAGGCGCTGGACAAGCTGATCGAGCTGATCGACACGCTGGCGGCGGAAGGCATCCACCTGCACCACCTGGACGTGGGCGGCGGCCTGGGCATCGACTACGGCACCGGCGACAAGCCGCCGGTCCCGGCCGGCGACTACGTCGAGCGCGTGTTCGCGCGCATCGACGCCTGGCGCGCCGAGAAGCACGGCGGCAAGCCCATCAAGGTGATCTTCGAACCGGGCCGCTCGATCGTCGGCAACACGGGCGTGCTGCTGATGAGCGTGGAATTCATCAAGCCGGGCGAGGAAAAGAACTTCTGCGTGATCGACGCCGCCATGAACGACATGGCCCGTCCCGCGCTGTACCAGGCCTGGATGGACGTCAAGCCCGTCAAGCCGCGCGACGGCACGCCCGTCACCTACGACCTGGTCGGCCCTGTGTGCGAATCGGGCGACTGGCTGGCACGCGACCGCGACCTCGCGATCGAGCCGGGCGACGTGCTGGCCATGATGGCGGCCGGCGCCTACGGCTTCACCATGTCCTCGAACTACAACACGCGCGGCCGCGCCGCCGAGGTGCTGGTCGATGGCGACCAGGTGCACCTGGTACGCCGGCGCGAGGATCCGTCGGAGCTGTTTGCTCTGGAAACCGTCGTCAGGTAAGTCCCATCGCCGTCGTTCCCGCGCAGGCGGGAACCCAATTTTGCGAGCGCGCAGTGCACGCAAAATTGGGTCCCTGCCTGCGCAGGGACGACGGGGGTCTATTTAATCCCTTTCCCGCGACCGATCGTCCGGCCACGCCAGCGCCGCGCACGCCGCCGTCTGCTCGCCCCAGCGCGCCTGCAGGTTCAGGCAACGATCGACCGCCACGCCGTAACGCGTGCGCGAGACCCCGAGCACCATCAGGAGCACCAGGGCCAGCAGGAGGACGATCGCACCGAACCTTTTCATGTCATGAGCGTACCGATCCCGCCGAGGCGGCGCTGCGCGTGCGGTTCCAGCTCCACCAGGCCCGCAGGCCCAAGAGCAGCGCCACGACGGCGCCCCAGACGATGGGTTGTTCGAAGTTGTGCTTGCCGGCCTTGATCCACCAGTAGTGCAGGATCGCCAGCGGCGCGATCAGGTAGATCAGCCGGTGCAGCTGGGTCCAGCGCCGGCCCAGGCGCCGGATCATGGCCTGGGTGCTGGTCGCGGCCAGCGGCACCAGCAGCACGAAGGCGATGAAGCCGACCGTGATGAACGGCCGCTTGAGCACGTCCTTCCACATCGCCGCCACGTCGAAGCCGTGGTCGAACCAGAGGAAGGTCAGGAAGTGCACGGCCGCGTAGAAGAACACATACAAACCCAGCATGCGCCGCAGGCGCACCAGCCAGTTCCAGCCCGTGAGGCGCCGCAGCGGCGTGACGGCCAGGGTGGCGCACAACAGGTACAGGGCCCAGTCGCCGGTGCCGAAGGTGAGAAAGGCGACCGGGTCGACCGGCACGCCGTTCGCCAGCAGCCAGGCCATGCGCAGGAACGGCAGCAGCGCCAGCACGAACACGACGGCCTTGATGGCGGTGAGCTGCTTCGGTGTCGGGTTGAATGCCATGGCGCCGCCTCGTCA
Source organism: uncultured Massilia sp. (assembly GCA_963529995.1). Lineage (GTDB taxonomy): Bacteria > Pseudomonadota > Gammaproteobacteria > Burkholderiales > Burkholderiaceae_D > Telluria. Next base: position 44,724 of record CAUSCY010000025.1, read on the forward strand.
GAAGAATTTCTTGAGGTCCATGCCGGCGTACAGCGGCGCGACGTCGTTGTAGCCGTTGAACATCAGCGTCTTGCGCTTGGGCGTGAACAGGCCGCCTTCGCCGATGCGCCGTTCCGTCGCCTGCGACCAGCGCGGGTGGTCGACGTTCGGGTTCACGTTCGAGTAGAAACCGTACTCTTCCGGCGCCAGCAGGTTCCACGACGTCTTCGGCTGCTCGCGCAGGAAGCGGATGCGCACGATCGACTTGGCCGACTTGAAGCCGTACTTCCAGGGCGTGATGATGCGCACCGGGGCACCGTTCTGGTTCGCCAGCACCTGGCCGTACATGCCCACCGTCAGCAGCGCCAGCGGATGCATGGCTTCGTCCATGCGCAAGCCTTCCGAGTACGGCCAGTCGATCACGCGGCCGCGCACGCCCGGCATCTGGGACCGGTCGGCCAGCGAGATGAACTGGACGTATTTCGCATTGCCGGTCGGCTCGACCTGCTTGATCAGGTTCGACAGCGAATAGCCGACCCACGGGATCACCATCGACCAGCCCTCGACGCAGCGCAGGCGGTAGATGCGCTCCTCGAGCGGCGCCAGCTTGGTCAGGCGGTCGATGTCGAGGGTCACCGGCTTCTTCACCTCGCCGTCGATCTGCACGGTCCAGGGCCGCGTGCGCAGCGTGTGGGCGTTCTCGGCCGGGTCCGACTTGTCGGTGCCGAATTCGTAGAAGTTGTTGTAGTGGGTCGCGTCCTGGAACGAGGTCTGGTTCTCGGTCGTCGACAGGGCCGCGTTGCGGACGGCGGCCAGCTTCTGGGTGGGCGCGCCCTGGGCCAGGGCTTCGCGCTGCAGCATTTCCCACAGCGAGGTGCCGGCCACGGCGGTGGCGGCGGCCCGTGCCAGGAAGGCGCGGCGTCCCTCGACCACCTCGCGCGGCGTGATTTCGGATGGGAACGGCAGGTCGATGCCGTTCGGATTTCGCTTGATCAACATGACAGCTCCGGTTGGACGTGACGACATAGTGGCGTCTGTTGTTTCAACCTTACACTATCCACCGATACTAGGCCGGACACGTGCGCTTTCGTTACACCATGTAATCCGGCCGTCATTTTGCCTCAGAGCTTCCCGTAAGAGTGCAAACCCGACAGGAACATGTTCACGCCCAGGAAGGCGAAGGTCGTGACCAGCAGGCCGACCAGCGCCCACCAGGCCGCGGCGCGGCCGCGCAGGCCGGACATCAGGCGCATGTGCAGCCAGGCCGCGTAGTTCAGCCAGACGATCAGCGCCCAGGTTTCCTTCGGGTCCCAGGACCAGTAGCCGCCCCAGGCCTCGGCAGCCCACAGCGCGCCCAGGATGGTGGCCACCGTGAAGAAGGCGAAGCCGACGGAGATGGCCTTGTACATCACGTCGTCCAGCACTTCCAGCGACGGCAGGCGGTCGACCAGGTAGCCGTGCGACTTCAGCAGGTAGGCCGAGCCGACCATGGCGGCCAGCGCGAAGGTGCCGTAGCCGATGAAGTTGGCGGGCACGTGGATCTTCATCCACCAGCTCTGCAGCGCCGGCACCAGCGGCTGGATCTCGGCGGCGTCGCGCGCCACCGTGTACCACAGCAGGAAGCCGACGGCGGCCGAGATCACCAGCAGCACGAACGGGCCCAGCTGGCGGGTGGCGTAGCGCTGCTCGTAGTACAGGTAGAACAGCGCCGTGATCATCGAGAACAGGATGAACACTTCGTACAGGTTCGACACGGGAATGTGGCCGACGTCCGGGCCCACCAGGTAGGATTCGTACCAGCGCACCATCATGCCGGTGAAACCCAGCACCACGGCGGCCCAGCACAGCTTGGAGCCGACGCTGCCGCCGAACGGCGAGCGGGCGGCCAGGCCGATCCAGTAGAACACGGTCGAGAACACGAACAGCGCGCTCATCCAGAGGATGGCGGACTGGCTCGACAGCGCGTACTTGAGGAAGAATTTCTGGTTCGCCGCATCGAGCGACCCGCCGTACAGCGAGATGCCCCACAGCGACAGCGCCGCGATCAGCGGGATCAGCCAGCGCACCGGCTTCCAGGTCCAGCCCAGCAACGCGAACGTGGGCGCGGCCAGCAGCAGGATCGCCTCCTCGTAGACGTCCATGTAGGCGCCGTAGCGGTTGAACGCGAACAGCGCGGCCGCCAGCAGCGCGGCGCCGAAGATCCAGTCGACGGCCGTCAGGCGCTTGAAGAAGCCGGGCGGCCGGGTGTAGCGGACCGGGTCGGCCGGCTGCTTTTGCGCCGGCGTTTGCGAGGTTTGCGAAATATCCATCGTGTACTCTCTCCTTGCCTGATCGCCAGCTTACGCCGATTGCGGCAGCTTCGTTTTCAACTCGTCGAATTCGCGCTCGAAATCGAGCGTCTTGCGCTGGGTGCTCATGGCCATCAGCGCATGGGCGCCCTGCCCTTCCTGTTCGTTCTTCACCCACACCCAGATGCGGCGCTCGCGGATGTAGAACATGGCGAAGATGCCCATCACCAGCAGCAGGCAGCCCAGGTAGACCACTTTCTTGCCGGGCGAACGCGTGGCCTGCAGCACCGACGCCTTCACTTCGGTGAATTCGTCCAGCGCCAGGTAGACCGGCGCGCCGTAGAAGAAGCTGTCCGACAGCGCATTGGTGGCCAGCTGCAGGAAGCGGCCATGGGCCTCGGTCGGCTCGGCGGCCGGCTCGCCCGCTTGCGCACGCGCCGCCTGCCACAGCTCCCACATGGCGCCGTTGAGCATCTTCATGAAGACATTCGCGGCCTTTTCCTGCTCCGCCTGCGGAATACGCTCCAGGAAGCGCGACACGGCGACGTATCCACCATTGGCGCCATTGGCGCCATTTGCCCCATTGTCGCCGCTGCCGGCAAAGATCGCCAGCGTCTTGGCGCTCGATTCGCGCAATTGGGCGGCCAGGGCGGCATCCTTCTGGCCTGGCGGCAGCGCGCGCTCGGCATAGCGGCGCGCCGCTTCCTCGCGCAAGGCGGGATCGGCCAGCGCCGCGCGCAGGCGCATCCACTCGCCCACGCCGTGCTTGTCGTCGGCGGGAATGCGCAGGAAGCTGAACGGCGCCGACGGGTCGGTACGCACGCCGGCCAGGTAGACCTGGGCGCCTTCGAGCTCCACCGGCTGCATGTAGTTCAGGAATTCGCGCGCCTGGCCGGTCTTGTCGCGCAGCTTGTACTGCACGCTGGGGCCGACGTTCTTGAGGTCCTTGTTGTTGGCGTTCTTGGCGGCCGAACCCGTATGCTGGGACAGGGTCGCCGACAGTTCCTCGTTGAGGGATTTGCCCTTCTTGACCGCGTTGACGTCCTCGCCGGCCTTGACGTTCTCCACGTTGAACGGGCGGAAGCCGCTCCATTCGATCGCGTAGACATCCTTGCCGTGCTTGTATTCGCTTGCGCCGCCGACTTCGCCGGACACCGGGAAGGCGCCGTCGGCGCTGCCCGTCATGGGCCAGCCGGTCAGCTTGAGCTTGCTGCCGCCATCCTCGAAGCTGGACTGGTACAGCGCCACGCCGCGGTAGATCAGCGGCTGGTTGACCTTGATGGTGCCATCGAAGGTCTTGCCCGTCTCGTGGTCGCGGATCGTCACCTCGCTGGCGAACAGCTTGGGCATGCCGGTCGAATAGAAATCGATGATGAATTTCTTCAGGTGGATCGTGAACGGCAATTCCTGCACGAACACGCCGTCGTTCTGGACGAGGATGGCGGTGGCGCTGCTCTGCCCTTCCGGGATCATCGTGTTGCCGCGGAACGAGGGATTGCCCACGCCCAGGCGGTTGCGCGCGGGGATGTTTTCCGGGAAGGCGCCCATCAGCGGGGCCTTACCCATGAACCATTGCTGGAAGCGGATCGTGAGGTCGGAATCGAGCAGGCCGCCCAGCAGGATCACGATGATCGCCGTGTGCGCGAAGATGTAGCCGAACTTGTTGCCCGCGCCCTTCTTGGCCGCGACCAGCACGCCGCCGGCCTTGTCGACCAGTTTCACCTTGTAGCCGGCATTTTCCAGGCGTTGCGCGGTCTGGGTCGCGAGCGGCACGGCGCTCATGTCCGCCGTCCATTCGCTGCGGTGGTGGAAATTGCGCAGCGATTCCTCGCGCACGCTCTCGCGCCAGCTGCGCATGTCGCGCAGCATCTTCGGCGCATTGCGGGCGATGCACAGCGCCGTCGAGACGATCAGGATCGCCAGGCTGAGCAGGAACCACCAGGTCGAATAGACGGCGTACAGGCCCAGCTTGTCGAAGATCGCGAACCAGAACGGGCCGAACTGGTTGATGTAGTTCGGCGTCGGCTGGTTCTGCTGCATCACGGTGCCGATGATGGCGGCGATCGCGATGATCATCAGCAGACTGATCGCAAAGCGCATCGACGAGACCAGCTCGACAGCCTCGGCCAGGCCGTTGCGGCGCGTTTTTAGTTCGATTCCCGTGGTACTCATCAGCCCTTACCTTCATTCGCATCAGAAACAACTGCGGGAGCATACCAACAAAAAGGGCAGCCCGCTCGCGCCGCTGCCCCCTTATTACAATTCTTATGAGAAATTATTTTAACCCAGCGATGTAGTCGGAAACAGCTTTCATTTCCTCGTCGGACAGGCGCTTGGCCAATGTCGCCATCTGGGGGCTGTTCTTGCGGCCGCTAGCCTTGAATGCCTGCAATTGGGCCAGCGTATAGTCCTGGTGCTGGCCGGCCAGGCGCGGATACTGGGCCGGGATGCCGTTGCCGGCGGCGCCGTGGCAGCTGGCGCAGGCGGCCACGCCCCGGTCGGCGATGCCGCCGCGGTAGATCTTGCGGCCCAGCTCGACGGTATCCTTGTTCTTCGCTGCACCCGGCTTCGGCTGCTGGGTGGCGAGCCAGGCGGCGATGTTCTGCTTTTCTTCCTCGCTGAGCATCTTGGCGTACATCGTCATCACGGGCTGCTGGCGGTTCGGCGTCGTGAAGTCGACCAGCTGCTTGTGCAGGTAGGCCTGGGCCTGCCCGGACAGCTTGGGATTGGCGACGATGGTCGAATTGCCGCCCGCGCCATGGCAGGACACGCAGGCCGGCAGGCCGCGGGCGTTGTCGCCGGTGTCGTAGAGGGAACCGCCCTTGGCCGGATCGACCTTGGGGACGGGATTGGCCGGTGCCGCGGCGTCGGCGGCAAGGACGGCGGCGCACGGCAGCGCCAGGATTGCAAGCAGGAGGGACTTGGTCATCGCCGCGCCTGCGGCCGGTAAGAACACACGATTCATTCAACGCACCCCGAAAAAGTCGACGTTCATTCGCAGTATCAGTGCTGCTCCAGTGCCACATGTCCGGCCTTGGAGAAGAGCGCAATCCGACTCCTTCGCCGACGGCAGGTAACTCCCTATTGTACAATAGCTTGCTTTCCGGACCGCTTCTTTTGTTGTCTTTTTCGCTTCACTTCCCTTTCACCGTCCCTCGTCCATGTCCAAACTCTGGCAAGCCCGCTTCTTTACGACCGTCAACCAGCTGCGCGATCTGCCGCGCACCGGGGTGCCGGAAATCGCCTTCGCCGGCCGGTCCAATGCGGGCAAATCGACGGCGATCAACATCCTGACGAACCAGAAGGGCCTCGCTTTCGCCTCGAAGACGCCGGGACGCACGCAGCACATCAACTTCTTCTCGATCGGCGGCGCCCACGTGGCGATGCACCGCAAGGACCCGACCAAGGTCGAGGAGATCCAGGCGCTGCTGGTCGACCTGCCGGGCTACGGTTATGCGGAAGTGTCGGGCGATGCCAAGCTGCACTGGCAGAAACTGCTGGGCGACTACGTCCAGCGCCGCGACCAGCTGGCCGCCCTCGTCCTGATCATGGATTCGCGCCGCCCGTTCACGGACCTGGACGTGCAGATGCTGGAGTGGTTCGCCCCGACTGGCAAGCCGATCCACTGCATCCTGACCAAGGTCGACAAGCTCAACCGCAATGAATCCGTGAACGTGCTGCGCCAGGCGCGCCAGATCCTCGACAGCTACGTCGACGAAGACGGCAACGGCTTCCCCTTCACGGTCCAGCTGTTCTCGGCCCTGAAGCGCGTGGGCATCGAAGAAGCGGACGCCAAGATCATCGAACTGCTCGGCCTCGATGGAGACGATGCCGCGCAGTCTGACACCCAGGCCGACGGACCGGACGGCGACAGCCCGGCCGCGGCCAACGACTGAGGATTGAACATGCCGATCATCACCCCCCACGCCTATCCCGCCGTACGCATGCGCCGCATGCGCCGCGACCCGTTCTCGCGCGCCCTGATGCGCGAAAACACCGTCACCGCCTCGGACCTGATCTACCCGGTGTTCGTGCTCGACGGCCAGAACCAGCGCCAGCAGGTGGCATCGATGCCGGGCGTCGAACGCGTCTCCATCGACCTGCTGCTGAAGGTGGCCGAGGAAGCCGTCAGCCTGGGCATTCCCGTGCTGGCCCTGTTCCCCGTCGTCGACGCGTCCCTGAAGACCTACGACGGCGTCGAGGCGACCAATCCGGAAGGCCTGGTGCCGCGCGCCGTGCGCGAACTGAAGCGCCACTTCCCGCAGCTGGGCCTGATGACCGACGTCGCGCTGGACCCGTACACGACCCACGGCCAGGACGGCCTGCCGGACGAGAACGGCTACATCGTCAACGAAAAGACGATCGCCATGCTGACGCGCCAGGCCCTGGCCCAGGCCGAAGCCGGCGTCGACATCGTGGCCCCGTCGGACATGATGGACGGCCGCATCGGCGCGATCCGCCAGGCGCTGGAAGAGAAGGAACTGATCCACACCCGCATCATGGCCTATTCGGCCAAGTACGCTTCGGGCTACTACGGCCCGTTCCGCGAAGCGGTGGGCTCGAGCGCCAACCTGGGCAAGGCCGACAAGAACACCTACCAGATGGACCCCGCCAACAGCGACGAAGCGCTGCGCGAAGTGGCGCTGGACATCGCCGAAGGCGCCGACATGGTCATGGTCAAGCCGGGCATGCCGTACCTGGACGTGGTGCGCCGCGTGAAGGACGAGTTCAAGGTGCCGACCTTCGCCTACCAGGTCAGCGGGGAATACGCGATGCTGCAGGCCGCGTTCGCGAACGGCTGGCTCGATCCGGACAAGGTCATCATGGAAACCATGATGTCGTTCAAGCGTGCGGGTGCCGATGGCGTGCTGACGTATTTTGCGCTGGATGTGGCGCGCCGCTTGAAGGCTGCGGGCTGAGCTTGCATGGTGGGCATGTGATGCCCGCCCTACTTTTAGGCGACAGCGACAGGAATGCCGTCCGGTGCAGGCTGGACGGCATTTTTTTTGGACGGCCGCGGCAACTCACTTGAACTCATTTGCCGCTGCTGCTTAATCTTGCGGCGATGCCGATCACCAGTTCCACCGGCGGCAAGTCTTCCGAGCGCCACACGAGGCGTCCGCCGCGGTCGACGAAGAAGACTTGCGACGAGTGCGCGGGAACCGCCGGCGCGCCGGCCTGCAGCGCCTTGCGCAGCACGTCGATATCGGCTGCCGTGGGCACCGCCGCCATCCAGTTGCGTCGCGCCCCGAAGCGTTGCAGCCAGGCCGACAGGCTGCGCGCATCGTCCATCGGGTCGATGCTCAGCGACAGCAGCTGCAGCCTGCCGCCGGACGGCATCGACCGTTCCTGGACAGCGGCGAACAGCGCGCCCTGCAGCGGGCAGGTTTCGCTGCAGCCGGTGAACATCAGCTGCAGCGCGGTCGTGCGGCCGAGCAGCAGGCGGCGCAGCGGCAGCCGCACGCCGTCGCTGCGCAGGACCCGCACCTCCAGCGGCAGCCCTACGGGCGGCGTCACGATGCCGATGCCGTGCGCCCGGGCGGCGGGCGAGCGGCCCAGCGCGAGACAGGTGCCGGCCCACGCCGTCGCCAGGAAGCGTCGCCGGCCGCGCCTATCGTTCGTCATGGCAGCCGGCTCCCTTCGTCGTCAGATAAGCCCAGAGTGCATCGCATTGCGCCGGATCGATCTCGAAGCGCGGCATCGTCCGCTGCAGGACGACGAAGTTCGGATTGATCCCCGTCCGCAAGGTGCGGCAGAAGCCATCCCGGTCGTAGGCGAACGGCGGCTCGCCATGCCGCTCGCGCACGCGGGACAAGGCCGCGCAGGCGAGCGGCGGCGCCGAACGCGCTTCCAGCGCGGAGGACGTCGCGGCATTCCCGTGGCAGCCCACGCAGGCAGCCAGGCCCGGCGGCAGGCTCGCCATATGCCCGGCGAGCCTGCCCCGCAACGCTTCCCGGCCGTCGAACAGGCGCTCGCCGCGGGCGGCGGCGGCGGCAGATGCAGCAGCAGCCGCCGTATCGGGTGGCGGCGCCCGTCCGGCGACGAGGAAGGTGGACAAAAGGACGCTCCACATGGTCGCCCCGCTCTGCTAGCTCAGCGCAACTGGATCGTCGACGCGGTGCTGGGCACCCCGTTGGCATCCAGTGCGAACAGCATGTAGTAGCCCGGTGGCGCGATGCCGGCATTGGCAGGTGCCCGGAGCGTATAGCTGGTGGCGCCGGTGGCGGTGCCTGTGGCGATGAGCGTGAGCGGCACGCGGCGCTGGTCGTTGTTGAGCGAATGCGTCACGGCGCTCAGCCGCATCAGCACGAACTGGCTGACCGCGCGATTGGTCGTGGCCGCGATCGTGCCGCCGTAGCTGGCCTGGCGCGCCGCCGAGACGATGCGTGGGCGGTTCGCTGCCGTGCCGTTCGCGTTCAGCAGATAAGGCGGCGTGAGGATCTGGGCGTCGAGGTGGTTCGTCGTGCAGTCGAAGTCGCACAGTCCGCCGCCGCCGATGAGGACGCGTCCATCTGGAAGCAGCAGCGAAAAGCTGTGGTAGTTGCGTGGAATGGTCAGCGCCCGCAACGGGGTAAAGGTCTCGGTGCGTGGGTCCCAGAGCTCCGTCATCAGCACGGAGCGGTCGTCCGAAAATATCTTGACGTAGGTCTGCCCGCCCGAGATGACGACCTGGCCGTTGGGCAGCACGACGCTGTTGTGCATGGCGCGCGCATATTGCATCGGCTGCAGCTTCTTGACCTGGGCACTGCCGCTATTGATGTCGATCGTATAGGCGGCCGCGGTGGCGTCGATTTCCTCGTAGGCCTGGGCGCCGCCCGTCTTGAGGATCTTGCCGATGTCATACATGACGGCATTGCCGTTCATGCTCGACACGTCGTCGCCGCGCCGGCCGGCGGCCGTGACCGAGCCGTTTCCGCTCGTGCCGATCCAGTGCATGTCGACGCCGGGACCGGCCTGGAACACGCGTCCGCCGGGCTGGGTGAACAGCCACAGGTGGTTGTCGCCGCGGTAGACGCCGTCAGGATCCGGCGTGATGAAGGGATCGACGGGAATGCCGGACATCAGGGTCCAGCCCGCCCCATCCCGCCAAATCTCGCCGTTCTTGCCGCCCAGCGGTCCGCTCCACGAACCGCCCAGCGTGAGCACGCTGCCGTTGGAGAGCGTCGCGTTGCCCTGGTAGCCGCGGGCGACCTGCATCGGGTAGGAGGCGCTCCAGGTATCGTTCGCGAAATTATAGATACTCGTCTTCTGGCTGCTGGCGCCGCCGTTGACGAGCAGCCTGCCGTCGGCCAGCAGGCTGGTGCCGGGGCAGAACATGTCGTGGCCCGTTTCCGCGACCCAGCGCTCGGTCACGGACAGGGTCGCCGGGTCGAACAGCGCGGTCGCGGTATAACCGTTGTCGCTCCCGCTGAAGGTGGTCGGGCTGTAGGCAGCCCAGGTGACGACCTTGCCGTTCGGGAGATTGGCGGCCGCCACCGGGACGATGGGAAACGGGATGGGGTTGCTCAAGGCGGAGGGCAGCGTCGTTGCAGTCCCCTGGACATCGCAGACCTTGTCGAACCCGTAGGCGGGATCGCCGAAGACGTCGTTCGTGCAGGAGATCGACGCGGTCGCGGTCCGGTAGGCGTACTGGCCGTTCGCGCCGTAGCGTACCTGCCGCGTGCCGCTGAACGTGCAGACCTGGTCTTCCAGCGCGCACTGCGTCCAGGATGCGGCCGGGGGCGTCGTGGTATCGCCGGCGTAGTCGCACGCCTTGTCCACGCCGAACACGGGATCGCCGAACACATCGTTATTGCAGCCGATCGATCCCGTCGCCGTCCGGAATGCATAGGTTCCCTTCGCGCCATAGCGTACCTGCCGCGTTCCGCTGAAGGTGCATACCTGGTCTTCCTGAGCACATCGGACCCAGGTGCCCTGGGCAGATGCCGGCGTCCATTCACCTATAAAAATAGAAAATAGAACAAAAACACCGGCCCATAATAACTGTTTGAAAAGCAGTATATTTTTCATATTATCCCGCCGTCGTCGCCATTGATAAGGGATCGAAGCCTTTACCCGATTTGGCTATCGCTCCGCCAAAGGTAAAGCTGCGTCGTCCCATTTCACTTGCGGAGCCTCACGGCACGGACTATGCAAAATCAATGCTCCGTCTTCCTTGAAAAACGGTAAATGCGCAAAGCGGCAATAAAAATAAAGCCCGGTCGATATATCGACCGGGCTTTATTTTTATTACCTTGTTCTGATTTCAACCGCGCGGCGGCCTGTATTCCGGGAACATTTCCTTGTAGAGGAAGTTCATCAATTCCTGCGTATCCTGCGGCCGTGCCGACAGGGTCACCACGCGGTTCAGGCGGTGCGAGTCCCACTCGAAGTCGCCGGTCTTTTCCTTGCGGATCAGCTCGATCATCTTCTTGACGATCGCCGTCTCGATATCCGGATCGCTGCCGCGCTCGACCGTCACGGCCGTCAGCCAGCGGCGCTTGAAGTTCGGGTTCCAGCCGCGGAATTTCAGGTCGGCCTTGGAGAAGGTCTGGTTGGTGACGCTGAATACGCCGCCCGTCTCGTTCGGATCCTGGCCGCCGCGGCCGTTGATGCCGGCGATATTCGCCAGCGCGTTGCGGGTGCCGCGCGCGGCTTCGCTTTCCTCGGCCGGCGGCGCGTCGGAACGGGTGGCGCCGCGCGCCTTCTTGCGTGCCTCGATATACGCCTGCATGTCGACTTCCTGCGGCGGCGACTTGCTTTCTTCCTTCGGTGGCGTCGGGACCGGGGTTTCCTTGACGGGCTTTTCGTCCGGCAGCGTGATGGTGTCCGGCAGGCGCTGCACCTTGGGCCGGGAAGCCGGCGCGGGCTTCGACGACTTCGACGGCGCCGGCTTCGACGTGTTGGCCGGCTGCTGCGACGGTTTCGGCGTGGGCGTCGGCTTGACCTGCGGCTCGGGCGGCAGCCACACGATGGCGTTCTCTTCGCCGGCCTTGGGCGGGGAACTGTGCTTGTCCTGGGGCTGGTACAGCCACACCGCGACCAGCAGCAAGTGCAGCAGGATCGTGGCGACCAGGCCGGCGCGGTTCGGGCCCTTGCGTCCGTAGGTGCTCACACTCCGTCCGGGCAGCGGCTGGCCGCAATGTGCGCAGACATCGCTGTCCTCCAGTGGAATGTGGGAATGGTCACGCAAGATATGAGTACCGCTTTTCGAACACAACTGGGATGGGTTAACGTGCGCAGTCTACCGCGTTTGGTAACTGTACGCACGCATCGTTGGACATTTGCAAACAGCTTACAAGTTCGGCCTTTTAACTGTTGTTACAGTATGTATCCAAAAGTCGGCCGATATTCCATCGATTTGTGGCGATTTTACCCCGATTCTCGGCCGTTACATGAAGCCTTGAAGCAAAAGGGCGGGCACCCGGCCCGCCCTGCATGGACAAACTGTAATCCGCTTCCGGGGCGTCAGGCCACCTTCACCAGGTCCAGCTCCGGACGGTCGAGCTTCGCCAGTTCCTCGTCCGTCATCGGGCCGCTGCCGCTGTACTTGTCCAGGTACAGGTAGATCACGGGCGTGATGTACAGCGTGATGACCTGCGAGAACACGAGGCCGCCGCACACGGCCAGGCCCAGCGGCTGGCGCAGCTCGGCGCCGGCGCCCAGGCCCAGGGCGATCGGCAGCGCGCCCATCAGCGCGGCCAGCGTCGTCATCATGATCGGACGGAAGCGCAGGATGCAGGCTTCGCGGATCGCCTGCTCCGGGCTCAATCCGCCGTTGCGCTGGGCGTCCAGCGCGAAGTCGATCATCATGATCGCGTTCTTCTTGACGATACCGATCAGCATCAGGATGCCGATCATCGCGATGATGGTCAGGTCCATGTTGAACAGGCGCAGCGTCAGCAGCGCGCCCACGGCCGCCGACGGGAGGCCGGCCAGGATCGTGATCGGGTGGATGAAGCTCTCGTACAGCGCGCCCAGCAGCACGTAGATGACGCCGACGGCGGCGATGATCAGCACCAGCTGGCTCGACTGCGAGCTCTGGAACACGGCCGCGTCGCCGCCGTAGTTGGTGATGACGGACGACGGCAGCTTGATCTCGCGCCCCATCTGCTCGATGGCGGCCGTGGCCTGGCCCAGCGCGGCGTCCGGCGCCAGGTTGAACGACAGCGTGATCGCCTGCAGCTGGCCCTGGTGGTTGACGGAGATCGGGCCCACGGTGCGCTTGACGCTCGCCACGCTGGACAGCTGCACGATGCGGCCCGTGCTGCTGCGCACGGACAGGCGCGACAGCGCATCCTCGAACTCGCGGTCCGGCTTCGCCGTCTCCAGAATCACGTAGTAGCTGGCCGCCGTCGAATAGATCGTCGACACCTGGCGCTCGCCGAACGACGCGTACAAGGCCGTGCGCACGTCGGACAGCTGCACGCCCATGGCGTTGGCCTTGTCGCGGTCGATGTCGAGCGTGGCCTGCAGGCCGCGCTCCTGGGAGTCGCTGGTGACGTCGCGGAACAGCGGGTCCTTCTGCATGCGTTCCAGGAACTGGTTGGCGTAGCCGTTGATCGGCTCGCCCGACACGCTCTGCAGCGTGTACTGGAAGCGGCTCTTGGACTGGCGCCCGCCCAGCTGCAGGTTCTGCACGGGCGACATGTAGACGGCGATGCCGGCGACCGCGCGCGTGCTCTTCCTCAGGCGCTCGATCACGGCCGGCATCTTGTCGCGCTCCTCGCGCGGTTTCAGCACGACGAACATGCGTCCGCCGTTGCCGCCGCCGGAGAAGGCGGTCACGTCCTGCACGGCCGGGTCGTCCTGGATCACCTTGGCCACGCGCACCTGCAGGTCCATCATGGCGGCCGACGAGATGTCTTCCGACGCCTCCGTCGACACGCGCAGCTGGCCCAGGTCTTCCTCGGGGAAGAAGCCTTTCGGGATGTCGCTGTACAGCACGGCCGTCAGGATGAAGGTGCCGAACGCGATCGCCAGCACGACGGGACGGTGCGCCAGCGCCATGTCGAGCGTCTTCTCGTAGCCGTTGCGGACCTTCGCGAAGCCGGCCTCGAAGTGGCGGCCGATGAAGCTTTTCTCTTCATGGGGGTCATGGCCGTGGGCGGAGAGCAGGCGCGAGGACAGCATCGGCACCAGCGTCAGCGACACGACGGCCGACACCAGCACGGCCAGGCCGACGATGACGGCGAATTCGTGGAACAGCAGGCCGATCACGCCCGGCATGAAGAAGATCGGGATGAACACGGCCACCAGCGACACCGAGATCGAGATGATGGTGAAGCCCATCTCGCGCGAGCCTTCCAGCGCCGCGCGCATCGGCTTCTTGCCCATCTCCATGTGGCGCACGATGTTTTCCAGCACTACGATGGCGTCGTCGACGACGAGGCCGACGGCGAGCGTGATGCCCAGCAGCGACACGTTGTCCAGGCTGTAGCCCATCCAGTACAGCAGCGACAGCGCGCCCAGCAGCGAGATCGGCATGGTGATGGCCGGGATCATCGTGGCCGACAGGCGGTGCAGGAACAGGAAGATCACGAGCACCACCAGCACCACGGTCAGGCCCAGCGTCAGGTTGACGTCGTGCAGCGCCTCGCGGATCGAGATCGAGCGGTCGTTGACGAGGTTGATCTTGATCGAGGCCGGCAGCTGCGACTGGAAGCGCGGCAGCAGGTTCTTGACGTGGTCGACGACGGCCACCGTGTTCGCATCCGGCTGGCGCTGCACCAGCAGCACGATCGAACGCTCGCCGTTATAGGCGCCGAAGGCCTTGACCGACTGGTAGCTGTCCTCGACGTCGGCGACGTCCTTCAGGCGCACCGGCTGGCCTTCGCGGGTGGCGACGATCAGGTCGGCGAAGTCGGCGGCGCGCTGCATCTGCGGCGGGCCCTGGATGGTCAGGGTCTGCTGGGGGCCGTCCAGGATGCCCAGCGGCGCGTTCGAGTTGGCGGCGCGCAGCGCGGCGGCCAGTTCGTCCATCGTCAGGTTGCGCGCGTTCATGAGGTCGGTCTTGGCGCGCACGCGCACGGCGAACTTCTTGCCGCCGTTGACCTGCACCTGGGCCACGCCGGGCAGCGTCGAGATCGCCGGCGACACGAGGTTCTCGGCATAGTCGTTCAGCTCGGACAAATTCATCGACGGCGACGTCATCGTCATGAACAGCACGGGCGCGTCGGCCGGATTCACCTTGCGATAGGACGGCAGGTCCGTCATTTCCTGCGGCAGCTGGCGCTGGGCCGCGAGCAGCGCCGCCTGCACGTCGACGGCGGCCGCGTTGATGTCGATCGAGGTGTCGAATTCCAGCGTCAGCGATGTATTGCCCTGGCTGCTGCTGGACGTGATCAGGTTGATGCCGGGGATCGTCGAGAACTGCTTCTCGAGCGGCAGCGCCACCGACGAGGCCATCGTCTCCGGGCTGGCGCCGGCCAGGTTGGCGTTGACGTTGATGACGGGGGTGTTATAGCTGGGCAGCGCCGCCACGGGGATGTGGAAGTAGGCCAGCACGCCGACCAGAATCAGCGTGAGCGACAGCAGCACGACCATCACGGGCCGGCGGATGCACAATTCGGACAGGTTCATGGCTCAGCTTTTGTTGGCGGCGACGGTGGTGGCACGGTCCTTGTTGCCGCCCTGGCCCTTGTCCATCTCTTCAGCGAGGCGCACCTTGCCGCCCGGACGCACGTTCTGCTTGCCATCGGTGATCACGCGCTCGCTGCCGGTGAGGCCGGACACGGCGGCGTCCAGGCCGAAGCCGTACAGGCGCTGCACCGCGACCTGCTTCGCAGCATGGTCCTTGTCCAGCACATACACGAAGGTGCCCTGGGCATTCGTGATGATCGCCGTCTGCGGCACCACCACGGCATTCTTCAGCGTCTGCACGGTGACCTTGGTATTGACGTACTGTCCCGGCCACAGGGTGGTGTCGCGGTTGTCGAATTCGGCCTTCACCTTGATGGTGCCGGCGGTCGGGTCGACCGTGTTGTCGACGAAGCTGAGCACGCCCTTGACGGGCGCCAGGTCGGCCCCCGGCAAGGCCTGCACCTCGACCTTGCCGCGCTTTTGCGCCGCCAGCAGGGCCGGCAGTGCGGACTCGGGCAGCGTGAAGGCGACGGTGATCGGGTCGAGCTGGGTGACGGTGGTCAGCGAGGTGCTCGGCTGCACCAGGCTGCCCGGGTAGACGTCGATGCCGCCCACGCGGCCGGACATCGGCGCGTGGATCGCCGTGTAGCTGGTGGCGACGCTGCTGGCGCGGGCCGCGGCGATGTCCGACTGCAGCGTGGCCCTGGCCTGGTCGACCTGGGCGCGCAGCGTGTCGACGGCGCTCTGGGCGATGTATTTTTGCGCGAACAGCTCCTGGCTGCGCTTGTACTGGCGCTCCAGGTCGGCCAGCTGGGCGCGGTCGCGCTCCACCTGGGCCTGGGCCCTGTCGAGATTGGCGCGGTCGGCGCGGTCGTCGAGCGAGAACAGCAACTGCCCTTGCTGCACGAACTGGCCTTCCTTGATGTGCACTTCGCGGATCGTGGCCGTCGTCTGCGGGTGCAGGTCGACGGTGCGGATCGGCGTCACGGTGCCGTTGGCCTGCTGCAGCACGGGCACGTCCTGGCGTTGCGACGGCACCACATTGACGACGGCGGGCGGCTGTTCGCCGTGGCCCTTGCCGGCCTTGGCGACCAGCGCTTCCGGCTGCGCGCCGCTGTGATGGTTGACGTACCAGCCCCCGGCGCCGACGGCGACGATGGCGGCGACCAGTGCGATGTTCTTGTGTTTCATTCCACTCCCTGTGCCCCTTGCTTTGTACGGGGCTCGTTCTTATGCGATGGGGATAGCGACCCGGATCTCGGCGTCAATACCCGGCGCCGATTGTCGCACACGGCCATGACGGCAATATGTCGGAATGTTGCTGTAGAGGGATTTACTTTCCTGGGTAGTATTCGGGCAACATCAATGTCGCTTCCAGGCCACCTTCCGGGTGGTTCGCCAGGACGATGCTGCCGCCGTGCTGCTCGGCGATGTTGCGCGCGATCGTCAATCCCAGCCCGGTGCCGCCGGATTCGCGCGAGCGCGAGGTCTCGATGCGGTAGAACGGATCGAACACGCGCGCCAGCTCGGCGTCCGGGATGCCGGGGCCGGCGTCGCGGATGCGGATGCGCGCGGCGCCGTTGATGCGGTCGACCGTCACCTTGGCCGCATGGCCGTATTTGACGGCATTGTCGATCAGGTTGACGAGGCAACGGCGCAGGTCGAGCGGCCGGCCCAGCAGCGCCATGCCGGCGTGGCCGGACAGGCTGACGCGCTGGTTGGCGTCGGCGGCGTCGGCGCACACCGAATCCAGCAGCGAGTCGAGGTCGAGCATCTGCATGGTCTCGGTGGTGTCCATGCTGCGCGCCAGGTCCAGGCCCTCGCGCACCATCTGCTGCATCGCCGACAGGTCGCCGATCAGGCGCTCCTGCAGTTCCGGCTCGCTGACCTTTTCCAGGCGCAGGCGCAGCCGGGTGAGCGGCGTCTGCAGGTCATGGGTGATCGCGGCCAGCATCTGGGTGCGCTGGAAGATGTACTGGCGGATCCTTGCCTGCATCGCGTTGAAGGCGGCGCTGGCCTGGCGGATCTCGTCGGCGCCGGTCAGGTCGAGCGGCGGGTGGTTGATGTCGTTGCCGAGGTTTTTCGCGGCCTGCGCCAGCTGCTTGAGCGGACGCGTGGTCATGCGCGCCACCAGGTAGGCCAGGAAGCCGACGCTGAGCAGCAGCAGCGTGATGGCAGTCGTGTAGTCGGTGCGTTCCGGCCCGGTGACCGAGCGCGGCGGCAGGACCGAGAGCCGCAGCTCGTCGCCGTCGCGCAGGCGCACGCCGATGTTCTCGCAGGTGCCGCGCCAGGTCATGCTGAGCAGGCCGAACACGACCGGCTGGTCGTACGGAATGCCGCACTGCGTGGGACGTTCGGCGAGCGAGCGCAGCTCGTAGCGCGGCCCCAGGCGCGCCGCCAGCGCCTGGGCGAAGGCGCTCTGGACGTGGACCGGCGTGCCGGGCGCGCCGCCGACGTCCTTGAGCAGCAGTCCGGGGCGGTTGGCGATGTCGAGATACGAGGGACGCGCCGATTCGGGGACGATCTCGGTCGCCATGATCAGCTGTTCGGCGCGGTCGAGCAGGTGCTGGTCGCGGTAGGTCTCGATCACGCGCTGGCGCTCGGCGTCGGCGAGCAGTTGCGTCAGCGCGGCGGTGAGCAGGATCCCCAGCAGCAGGGTGGCGAACACGCGGCCCGTCATCGAGCCGAGGAAGGCTCTCACGCGCCCGGCTCCACCGTGACCTGGCCGGCCAGCACGTAGCCGCCGTTGCGCACCGTCTTGATGATCTGCGGCATGCGCGCATCCTCGCCCAGCTTCTGGCGCAGGCGGCTGATCTGGATGTCGATCGAGCGGTCGAACGGATCGGCGTCGCGGCCCTGGGTCAGGTTCAGCAGCTGGTCGCGGTTGAGCACGCGGTTCGGGTGTTCGAGGAAGACGCGCAGCAGGCGGAACTCGGCGCCGGACAGCATGATGATCACGCCCTGCGGGTTGACCAGGTGGCGCGCCGTCAGGTCCAGCGTCCAGCCGGAGAACTTCATCTGCTGCACGTTCTCTGCCTGGGAATTCGGCGGCATCGCATGGCTGCGGCGAAGCACGCTGCGGATGCGCGCCAGCAGCTCGCGCGGCTCGAACGGCTTGGGCAGGTAGTCGTCGGCGCCCATCTCCAGGCCGAGGATGCGGTCGAGCGGCTCGTTACGGGCCGTGAGCATGATCACCGGCAGCGTCGAATGCGCGCGCAGCTTGCGGCACAGGGTCAGGCCGTCGTCGCCCGGCAGGTTCAGGTCGAGCACGATGAGGTCGGGGCGCGACTCGTCCAGGATCTTCCACATCGCATTGCCGTCGGCGGCCGCCAGCGCGCGATAGCCGTTCGCCTCCAGGTAGTCGGCCAGGAGGGAGCGGATATCGCGGTCGTCGTCGACGATCAGAATGGTAGATGGTGTGTCCATGACATCATTATCGCGGCTTGCAGGACCCCTGAACAGAGTCTTTGTATCCGTGTGTATAAGGATGGCATAGGGAAACAAATTGATACAAAGAGCGCGACAGCGGACACGCCGTGCTTACATTTTCCCTCGATGATGGACACATGCCGCCGACGTACCAACGCCTTTCACGGCGCACGTTGCAGGCAGATTCACGGCGCCTTGCGGCCACCTCCCGTGCCCGCCGCCGCGTTCAACCTGACTAGGAAAAAGAGATGACTACCATGCGCAAATCCATCATTACCGCACTCGCCGCCCTGTCGCTGGGCGCGGCCGCCATCGGCGCCCAGGCGCAGACCGCCGCCGCCCCGGCGGCGCAGGACCAGGCCCACCCGAAAGCCCAGAACGGGGGCCGCTTCGCCCATGGCCACGACCGCGGCCAGAAACTGACCCCGGAACAGCGCGCCGAATTCCGCGCCAAGCGCGTCGCCAAGCTGCACGACGAGCTCAAGATCACGCCGGCCCAGGAACAGGCGTGGCAGTCCTTCGTCGCCTCGATGCAGCCGCCGGCGCGCGGCCAGCACGGACCGCGTCCGGACCGCGCGGCCATCGCCAAGCTGTCGGCGCCGGAACGCATGAGCAAGGCCATCGAGCGCCAGAAGCAGCGTACGGCGGCCATGGAACAACGCCTGGGGGCGCTGAACAGCTTCTATGCCGTGCTGACGCCGGAACAGAAGCAGGTCTTCGACGCCAAGGCGGCGCGCATGCAGCACCGCTTCCATGGCGGCCACCGCGGCGGCCGTGACACCGCCGCCAGCTGAGCGGCTCGTTCCTGACCGAGAAGGGAGGCATTCGCCTCCCTTTTTTTCGTCCATGCGCTGGCTTGAGCTTGCCCAAACCCCGCGCTTTGCTTGATTAATTTCGTTACTGCAAGACACACGGGCGGCCAGAATCATTCCCGGCGTAAATACTTGGAGTGAAGGATGATCCGGCTGGCCGCATGCCTCGTGTTCGCAACCGCCCTGCCCGCCCACGCTGCGGCGGATGGAAAGGGGCCGCAGCGCACGTTGCAGGAGCCGCTGGACGGCGTGGTGCTGGACCAGACGGTCAGTGCCGCCGGTCACGCGTTCTATGCCGCGTTCTGCGCGTTCTGGCACGACAAGCCGCTCGGAGAACAGTTTGCGCTTGCGGTACGCGAGCGCGCATCGAGCCGGCGCGGCAGCCAGGTCGTCGTCGAGTATGCCGGCCGCGTCCTGTTCCAGGGCGCCCTGCCCGGGCGCGGCGACGTCCTCCCGCTCGGCCGCTACGCCGTCGACGTGGCCTACGAGACGGCCGTGAATGCGCAAGTGCAGCGCCTGCTGTTCGTCGAGGACGAACTGGCGCCCGACGAATTCTGACGAGAGGAATCGATGAAGCGTTCGAACAGCGCGGCGCTGGCCGCCGTCGTGTGGATGGGCTGGGCCGGCGCCGTGGCGGCCAGCGAACTGGTGTACGTGCCGACGAATCCCACCTTCGGCGGCAGCCCGCTCAATGGCAGCGCGTTTCTCGGCACGGCGCAGCTGACCAACCGCCACAAGGAGCCCGAGGCGGCGTCCACGCGCCAGAACCCGCTGCAACAGTTCACCGACCTGCTCGAGCGCTCGATCCTGAGCCAGCTGTCGGCCGCGGCGACGGCCGGCGTGATGGGTTCGGGCGGCAAGCTGCATCCCGGCTCCGTCGAGACGGGCAACTTCCGCATCGATATCGTCGATGCCGGCGGCGGCGTGCTCGTGATCACGACGACGGACAAGACCACGGGCGCCTCCACCTCGTTCCAGATCGGGGCGCAGTAATGGGGTTGGCAAGAAGCGTGTGCCAATCCTGCATGCTGGCTGCCGCCCTGCTCCTCGGCGGCTGCGCCCATCCGCCATCCGTCCCCAACCCGGGCGCCGAAGCGACACCCGCCACGCGGCTCTCGCGCGAGCTGGCGCGCCTGCCGGCGCCGAAGGGCAAGGTCGTCGTCGCCGTGTACGGCTTCCGCGACCAGACCGGGCAGTACAAGGCGGCACCGGACAGTTCGTTCTCGACGGCCGTCACGCAGGGCGCGGCCACGATGCTCGTCAAGGCGCTGCTCGACTCGGGCTGGTTCATCCCGGTGGAGCGGGAAAACCTGCAGAACCTGCTCACCGAACGCAAGGTCGTGCGTGCGCTGGATGCGCCGGACAAGCCGCCCTCGCTCCCCCAGTTGCTGCCGGCCGCCATCATCGTCGAGGGCGGCATCACGGCCTACGAGAGCAATGTGCGCACGGGCGGCCTGGGCGCCAACTACCTGGGCATCGGGCTGTCGACGCTGTACCGCGTCGACCAGGTGACGGTGGGCCTGCGCACGGTGGACATCCGCAACGGCAAGGTGCTGGCCAGCGTGTCGACGACCAAGGCCATCTATTCCTACGAGGTCCGCCCGACGGTCTTCAAGTTCGTCAACTTCAAGGACCTGGTGCAGTTCGAGGCCGGCATGACGCGCAACGAACCGGCCCAGCTGTGCGTGCGCGAAGCGATCGAGGCGGCCGTCATGCACCTGGTGGCGCAAGGCATCCAGGACGGCCACTGGAGCCTGAAGGAAGAGAACGCGCGCAGCGGCGCGCTGCTGCGCGACTACGGACGCGATGCGGCGCCTTGAACACTTACCCACGCGAGAAAGGAGTCCACGATGCACGAACGAACGAGGCTGGCCGCCGTGCTGGCCGCGGCGCTGGCGCTGCCGGCATGGGCCGGCGACCTGGCCGGGCCCGAGTTGTCCATGGCCTCGGAGTTGAGCGCGACCGTCTACCAGCGGGGCGTGCGCAATACGGCATCCATCGACCAGTCCGGCCGCAGGCAGTCCGCCGGCCTGACGCAGAACGGCAACGACAACCGGCTCGTCGTCCGGCAGGCCGGCCTGTCGAACGGCGTTGCGGCGACGCAGGCCGGCATCGGCAACGATGCGTTCGTATCGCAGGCCGGCAATGCCCATACGGTCCGCCTGAACCAGCGCGGCAATGCCAACGAAGCCAGCATCGCCCAGTCCGGCACCGGACGGCAGGCCATGATCGAGCAGATCGGCAACGGCAACCGGCTCGACGCGATACAGGGTCCGCGCGCACCCGTGATTTCCCTGCGCCAGATTGGCAACAACAACGCAGCAACCCTGATCCAGTACTAGGCCCCTGGATCGCCAGCGGGAAGGCCTTCATCCATCTTCGAGGAGTCCATCATGAAACAGCAATCGTTCGCCGCCTGCGCGGCCGTTCTCGCCCTGGCGGCCCTGCCTGCATGGGCCGGCGACGTCGTGGCCATCACCCAGTACACGGGCAGCGCCAATACAGCGGTCGTGGAACAAGTGGCCAGCGGCGGCAACAACGAGGTACAGATCTACCAGGGCGGGCCCTGGGGCGACACGCAGGACGGCAGCCGCGTGCAGGTGGTGCAGCAGGGTGTCGACTTCGCGCGTGCGAGCGTCTACCAGGCAGGCAGCGGGAACGATTACATCATCCGGCAATCGGACGGCGTGAACCTGCAGGTCGACATCAATGTCGATTCCTATTGGGAGACGAATTCGAGTGGCCAGTACAACACCATCCTGGTCGACCAGTCGGGCTTCGATTCGTCGATCCGGATCGACCAGGCCTGGGGCGTGCACAATCGGGCCGAAGTGTTGCAGCAAGGCGGCCAGAACGTGGCCAACATCGTGCAAATAGGCGACGGTCACCTGGCGACGATTTCCCAGTCGGGCACCAATCTGCAGGCGCTCATCGAGCAGCGCGGCGGCTACAACAACGTCGCGACGATCCGCCAGGGGTACGGGGGTGTCGGGGTGCCTTAACCGGAGCCAAGCGCCCCGCCGTTATTGCTGGTTATTGCAACTTGCCCAGCGAAGCCAGGAACTTGGCCGTGTCCTGGTAGCCGATCACTCGGCTGTCCGGGATCTCCTCCCCATCCTTGCCGAACAGGATGATTCCCGGCGGCCCGAACAGGCCGAAGCGTTTCAGCATCGCGCGGTCGTCGCCGTCGTTGGCGGTGACGTCCACCTGCAGCAGCAGCGTGTTCGCCAGGCGCGCCTTGACGGCCGGGTCGACGAAGGTCAGCTTTTCCATCTCCTTGCAGGACACGCACCAGTCGGCGTAGAAGTCGAGCATCGCCGTCTTGCCGGTGGCGGCGTTCGCGGCCAGGGCGGCGTCGAGCTGGGCGACGGTCTTGATGCGGGTGAAGGCCAGCGGCTGGTGCGCCGGGGCGCCGCCCGTGAAGCGGGCCAGCGGCGCGAACGGGTCGCGCGCGCCGCTCACCAGGCCGACCAGCTGGGTCGCGCCGACGACGACGGCCGCCGTGCCCAGGGCCAGTGCGGCCCAGTGGGCCTTCTTCCCGGCTCCGTGGCCACGGACGAGATAGAAACCGTAGCCGAGCAGCAGCGCGGCCCACAGCAGCATCTGCAGCGCGCCCGGCAGTACGGGCGTGACCATCCAGATCGCCATCGCCAGCATCAGCACGCCGAAGAAGCGCTTGACCGATTCCATCCACATGCCGGCGCGCGGCAGCAGCGAACCGGCCGACAGGCCGACCAGCAGCAGCGGGATGCTCATGCCGATCGCCATCGCGAACAGCGCGGCGCCGCCCACCAGCACGTTGCGCGTCTGGCTGATGTACACCAGGGCGCCGGCCAGCGGCGCGGCGACGCAGGGGCCGACGATCAGCGCCGAGATCGCGCCCATGACGAACACGCCGGCCAGCTTGCCGGACGACTGGCGGCCCGACGCCGTGGACAGCCTGGTCTGCAGCACGGCCGGCACCTGCAGCTGGTAGACGTCGAACATCGACAGGGCCATCGCCGCGATCAGCAGGGCGAATGCGCCGAGCACCCAGGGATTCTGCAATGCCGCCGCCAGGCCTTCTCCCAGCAGGCCGGCGGCCACGCCCAGCAGCGTGTAGACGATCGCCATGCCGAGCGAGTACGCGAGCGACAGCACGAAGCCGCGCGTGCGCTTCACGTCCTTGCCCTCGCCGACGATGATCGAGGACAGGATCGGCACCATCGGCAGCACGCAGGGCGTGAACGCGAGGCCCAGGCCGAGCAGCACGAAGGCGGGGACGATGGCCAGCAGGCGGCCGCCCTGCAGCAGCGCGCCGATGCCGGAGAGTTCGGACGGGGCGGCCGCTTGCTGCGCCGGTGCAGCAGCGACCGGTGCAGCAGCAGCCGGTGCCGGCGTGTCGACTTGCGGCTGGGGCTGCGGCTGCGATTGGCCGGACAAGGAGAAGCCCGGCGCGCCGGACTGGCCTGCCGGCGCCGCGGCATTGGCGCCGATCGGCAGGGCCGGCCGGGCGCCGGCGCCGCCGCCGCCCGCCACGAGCTGCACGGACGCATCCTGCGGCGGATAGCACAGGCCCTTGTCGGCGCAGCCCTGCCCCGTCACGTTCAGGGTGAACGGGCCGCTGCCCTGCACGGGGATGCGGATCTCGACGCCCTTGTGGTAGGTCTCGACATCCTTCTGGAAGGTCTCGTCGAACTTCACCTTGCCGGACGGGATGGCGGGCTCGCCCAGCGTCGCGCCGCTGGCCGAGAACTTGAAGCGCTCGCGGTACATGTAGTAGCCATCCGCGATCGCGTAGCGGACGACGGCCGTGTGCGCGTCTTCCATGTGCGCGGACAGCTGGAAGGCCTGTTCGGGCGGCAGGAAGTCGTCGTCGGCGCGTGCGGGCGTGACGGCGCACAACATGGCGGCGAAGAGCGACGCGGCAAGGAGGAACAGGGTTCGGAACGAAAGACGGGACATGGATAGCTCGGATTGGTTCGGCGCAACAGCATGGTACACCGCCGGCCGTGGCACTGCAGCAGGCGAAAAAAAACCAGGCACGGAGCCTGGTTTTCATTGACGCTGAGTGGATTACTCGGCGGTCGGTGCGTCTTCAGCAGCGCCGACTTCCGGACGGTCCACCAGTTCGACGTATGCCATCGGTGCGTTGTCGCCGACGCGGAAGCCCATCTTCAGGATACGGATGTAGCCGCCCGGACGCGCGTTGTAACGCGGGCCGATTTCAGCGAACAGCTTCTGGACGATTTCGCGGTCGCGCAGGCGGGCGAAGGCCAGGCGCTTGTTGGCCAGGGTGTCGTTCTTGGCCAGGGTGATGATCGGCTCGACGACCTTGCGCAGTTCCTTTGCTTTCGGAACGGTGGTCTTGATGGCTTCATGACGCAGCAGGGAAACGGTCATGTTGCGCAGCATTGCCAGGCGGTGGGACGAAGTACGATTCAGCTTGCGAAGGCCGTGACGGTGACGCATGGTAGTTCCTTTCGAGTGTTTTAAATCCAGTTCTTCGATCGTTCAGGCGCTTGCGCACGAGAACGCGGACCGGTTCAAGGGTTAAGACTGCCCGGACCACATTGCCCGGGCAGGTACTGCAAAATTACTTCTCCAGACCAGCCGGCGGCCAGTTCTCGAGTTTCATGCCGAGCGTGAGACCGCGCGAAGCCAGGACTTCCTTGATCTCGTTCAGCGACTTGCGACCCAGGTTCGGGGTCTTCAGCAGCTCGTTTTCCGAACGCTGGATCAGGTCGCCGATGTAGTAGATGTTCTCGGCCTTCAGGCAGTTTGCCGAACGGACGGTCAGTTCCAGGTCGTCCACCGGACGCAGCAGGATCGGATCGACCAGCGGCGCGCGCGACGGCGCTTCCGCGGCGGCTTCGGTGCCTTCCAGGGCGGCGAACACGTTCAGCTGGTCGACCAGCACGCGGGCCGATTGGCGGATCGCTTCTTCCGGCGTGATGACGCCGTTGGTCTCGATGTTGATGATCAGCTTGTCCAGGTCGGTACGCTGCTCGACACGGGCCGATTCCACGGCGTACGACACGCGGCGCACCGGCGAGAACGAGGCGTCCAGGATGATGCGGCCGATGGTCTTGTTGGTGTCTTCCGACAGGCGGCGCACGTTGCCCGGCACATAGCCGCGGCCCTTCTCGACCTTGATCTGCATGTCCAGCTTGCCGCCGGCGGTCAGGTGAGCGATCACGTGTTCCGGGTTGATCAGTTCGACATCATGCGGCAGGTCGATATCCGAAGCCAGGACCGGGCCTTCGCCCTCCTTCTTCAGGGTCAGCGTGACGGAGTCGCGGTTGTGGACCTTGAAGACCACGCCCTTCAGGTTCAGCAGCAGGTCGACGACGTCTTCCTGCACGCCGTCCAGCGACGAGTACTCGTGCACGACACCGGCGATCGTCACTTCGGTCGGCGCATAGCCGACCATCGACGACAGCAGCACGCGGCGCAGCGCGTTGCCCAGGGTGTGACCGTAACCACGTTCGAACGGCTCCATCACGACTTTCGCGTGGCCGGCGCCCAGTGCTTCGACGTCGATGATACGTGGCTTCAACAAACTATTTTGCATGAAATGTCCTTTTCAATACCCTCGGCTCGTTACACCGATAAGGCTGATGGCATCAGTAGAAACGCCCGCTGCGATGGCGGGCGGTACAACGAATTCTGTGTGCGGACGGAGGATTAATATCACTCCGTCGTTCCCGCGAAGGCGGGAACCCATACTGAGCTGACCTAGTCCGCGACGTATGGATCCCCGCCTGCGCGGGGACGACGACAAGGAACGGCGTACGCCGTTCCGAGGTCGTCGATTAACGCGAGTACAGTTCGACGATCAGTGCTTCGTTGACGTCGGCAGCGATCTCGTTACGCTCCGGGAATGCGCGGAAGGTGCCTTCGAACTTCTTGGCATCGACCGAGACCCAGCTCGGGAAACCGACTTGCTCGGCCAGCGACAGCGCTTCGGCGATACGCACTTGCTTCTTGGCTTTTTCGCGGACAGCGACGACGTCGCCGGTCTTGACCTGGTACGAAGCGATGTTCACGACCTGGCCGTTGACGGTGAAGGCCTTGTGGCTCACCAGCTGGCGTGCTTCGGCGCGGGTCGAACCGAAGCCCATGCGGTAAGCGACGTTGTCGAGGCGGCCTTCCAGCAGCTTCAGCAGGGTTTCACCGGTGTTGCCCTTGCGGCGCGACGCTTCGGCGAAGTAGCGGCGGAACTGACGCTCCAGGATGCCGTACATGCGCTTGACCTTCTGCTTTTCGCGCAGCTGGTTGCCGTAGTCCGAGGTACGCTGGCCCGACTTGACGCCGTGCTGGCCCGGCTTGACGTCCAGTTTGCACTTGGAGTCGAGCGAGCGGCGTGCGCTCTTCAGGAACAGGTCGGTGCCTTCACGGCGCGACAGTTTTGCTTTTGGTCCGATATAACGTGCCACGTTAAACTTCCTTTATTTGAATGATCACGCCCCGGATGCGATGCATATCAATATGCCGCAACAGGCGCTAGTCCAGCTCTGCATGAGACCGGACGTGGCTTGTAAAAACCGCCCAGGCCGGAAGGCCAAGGCGACAATAGCCGGGCAGTATAACCCATTTCTGGGTCAACTGCACCGGCGGGTGCGATTGCGCAAAGGCGCGTATCGTCTTCACGACAGGCGGACGAGCCGCCCGGCGCGATTAGATACGACGACGCTTCGGCGGACGGCAGCCGTTGTGCGGAACCGGCGTCACGTCCTGGATCTCGGTGATCTTGATACCCAGGTTGTTCAGCGCGCGCACAGCCGACTCGCGGCCCGGGCCCGGGCCCTTGATACGCACTTCCAGGTTCTTCACGCCGTATTCCTGAGCGACCTTGCCAGCAGCTTCGGCAGCAACCTGCGCTGCGAACGGGGTCGACTTACGCGAACCCTTGAAGCCGGCGCCGCCGGAAGTTGCCCACGACAGAGCGTTGCCCTGACGATCGGTGATCGTGATGATGGTGTTGTTGAACGATGCGTGGACGTGTGCGATGCCTTCAGCGACGTTCTTTTTGACTTTCTTGCGGACGCGTGCTGCTGCCGCCGAGCTTTGTTGCTTAGCCATGGTCAGTTCCTAGATTATTTCTTGAGCGATTGAGCTGCCTTGCGCGGGCCCTTGCGGGTACGTGCATTGGTACGGGTGCGCTGGCCGCGGACCGGCAGGCCCTTGCGGTGACGCATGCCGCGGTAGCAGCCCAGGTCCATCAGACGCTTGATGTTCATGGACAGCTCACGGCGCAGATCGCCTTCGACCACGAACTTGCCGACTGCTTCACGCAGCTTTTCCAGTTCGTTGTCGTCCAGATCCTTGACCTTCTTGTTGGTAGCAACGCCAGTCGAAGCGCAGATCTGCTGCGAGCGGGTGCGACCGATACCGTAGATCGCCGTCAGGCCGATGACGGTGTGCTGATGATTGGGGACGTTGACCCCTGCAATACGTGCCATTCGTTATTCCTCGTATTAACCTTGACGCTGCTTGTGACGCGGCTCGACGCAGATCACACGGACCACGCCCTTGCGCTTGATGATCTTGCAGTTGCGGCAGATCCGCTTGACTGAAGCGTTAACTTTCATTTTGCACTCTCTTCCAGATTCGATAACTTGATTACTTTTACTTGGTGCGGAACACGATGCGGGCCCGGGACAAGTCATACGGGGTCAGTTCCACCGTTACCTTGTCACCCGGAAGGATGCGGATGTAATTCATCCGCATTTTACCCGAGATATGTCCTAACACCACGTGCCCATTTTCCAGCTTCACGCGAAAGGTCGCGTTCGGGAGATTCTCGAGAATCTCCCCTTGCATTTGGATGACGTCGTCTTTTGCCATTCGGTCTGATCACTCCTGG
Organism: uncultured Massilia sp.; assembly: GCA_963529995.1. GTDB lineage: Bacteria > Pseudomonadota > Gammaproteobacteria > Burkholderiales > Burkholderiaceae_D > Telluria. The sequence continues at coordinate 72,641 of CAUSCY010000025.1, forward strand.
TGCGCCCTGTCGCTTAACGCGACGGGATGCCGCCCTTGAAATTAGCCTTGCGCAGCAGCGAATCATATTGCTGCGACATGACGTAGTTCTGCACTTGCGCCATGAAGTCCATCGTGACGACCACGATGATCAGGAGCGAGGTTCCACCGAAGTAGAAAGGAACTTTCCACTGGCTTTGCAGGAACTCCGGCAGCAGGCACACCGCCGTGATATAGACCGCACCGGCGAGGGTCAGGCGCATCAGGATCTTGTCGATATAGCGCGCAGTCTGCTCGCCCGGACGGATGCCCGGAACGAAAGCGCCGCTCTTCTTCAAGTTGTCCGCCGTTTCCTTGCTGTTGAATACCAGCGCCGTATAGAAGAAGCAGAAGAACACGATCGCCACCGCATACAGCAACGCGTGGATCGGCTCGCCGGCGGTCAACGACGCTGCAAGGTCCTTCAAGAACCCGATGAACGGGTTATTGGTGTCCTTGCCGCGCGTGAACCAGTCGACGATCGTGGCCGGGAACAGGATGATCGAAGAAGCGAAGATCGGCGGGATCACGCCGGCCATGTTCAACTTCAACGGCAGGTGGCTGGATTGGCCACCGTAGATCTTGTTACCGACCTGGCGTTTCGCGTAATTCACCAGGATCTTGCGCTGGCCGCGTTCGACGAACACGACCGCGTAGGTCACGAGGGCCACCAGAATCACGATGAAGATTGCGGCGAAGCTGCTGATCGAACCGTTCGACACCAGGGTGAACAAGCTACCCAGTGCGTTCGGCAGACCGGCTGCGATACCGGCAAAAATGATGATCGAGATACCGTTGCCAAGACCGCGTTCGGTGATCTGCTCGCCCAGCCACATGAGGAACATGGTGCCGGTCAGCAGGGTCGTAACGGTCACGAAGCGGAAAGCCACGCCCGGGTCGATGACCAGGCCTTGCTGCGCTTCCAGCGCGACTGCGATGCCGAACGCCTGGAACAGAGCCAGTACCACCGTAAAGTAACGGGTGTACTGGGTGATCTTGCGGCGACCGGCCTCGCCCTCTTTCTTCAGTGCCTCCATCTGCGGCGAGACGATCGACACCAGCTGCATGATGATCGAAGCCGAAATGTACGGCGTAATGCCAAGTGCGAACACGGCAAAGCGGGACAGAGCACCACCGGAGAACATGTTGAACATGCCCAGGATGCCGCCCTCGTTCTGCTTGAACAATTGGGCCATGGCGACCGGGTCAATCCCGGGGACCGGGATATGAGCACCGATACGGTACACGACCAATGCGCCAAGCAAGAACCACAACCGGCCCCAGGGGAAGCCGGAAGCGGCACTTTTACCAAGTTGTGAATTAGTCGCCAATTTTTGCTCCGATCAGGCAGCGGTCGCGCTTACGCGACCGAGCCGCCAGCTGCTTCGATCGCTGCCTTCGCGCCAGCGGTGGCCTTGATGCCTTTCAGGTTCACCGCCTTGGTGATTTCGCCCGACAGGATCACGCGCACGTCGCGAGCGACGACCGGCAGCACGCCGGCTTGCTTGAGCACCAGGATGTCGACGTCGCCGACGGCCAGGTTGTTCAGGTCCGACAGACGCACTTCCGCCTTGAACGAAGCGTTCAGGGACTTGAAGCCGCGCTTCGGCAGACGACGCTGCAGAGGCATCTGACCGCCTTCGAAGCCGACTTTGTGGAAGCCGCCCGAACGCGATTTCTGACCCTTGTGACCGCGGCCGGCAGTCTTGCCCAGGCCCGAGCCGATACCGCGACCGACGCGGCGCTTAGCGTGCTTGGCGCCGTCTGCTGGTTGGATGGTATTGAGTTGCATTATTTTCTCCGTTGACCAAGCCGCGGCTTAGTCGACAACTTTAACGAGGTAGCTGACCTTGTTGATCATGCCGCGGATCGCCGGGGTGTCCTGCAGCTCGGAGACCGAGTTGACACGACGCAGACCCAGGCCGCGCACGGTGGCGCGGTGATCCTGACGGGTACCGATCAGGCCTTTGACCAGCTTGACTTTAACGGTGTTTGCCATGGTATTCCCCTTAACCCAGGATCTCTTCCACCGACTTGCCGCGCTTGGCAGCGATGTCAGCCGGAGTGCTCATTTTTGCCAGACCGTCGAGGGTAGCGCGAACCAGGTTGTACGGGTTCGAGGAACCGGTCGACTTAGCGACCACGTCGGTCACGCCCATCACTTCGAAGATGGCGCGCATTGCACCGCCGGCAATCACGCCGGTACCCGGCTTGGCCGGAGCCATCAGGACGCGCGAGGCGCCGTGACGACCGGTGACGGTGTGCTGCAGCGTACCGTTCTTGAGGGGCACCTTGATCAGGTTGCGGCGGGCTTCTTCCATCGCTTTCTGCACGCCGACCGGAACTTCCTTCGACTTGCCTTTGCCCATGCCGATGCGGCCATCGCCGTCACCGACAACGGTCAGCGCTGCAAAACCCATGATACGACCACCCTTGACCACTTTGGTCACGCGGTTGATCGCGATCATTTTCTCGCGCATGCCATCATCCGGCTTGTCGCTTGCCATTTTCGCTTGCATTTTTGCCATGACGATTCTTCCTTAGAACTTCAGACCGGCTTCACGCGCGGCTTCTGCCAGCGCCTTCACACGGCCGTGGTAACGGAAACCCGAACGGTCGAATGCGACTTCGGTGATCCCTGCTTTCAGTGCTTTCTCTGCGACGCGCTTGCCGACCAGGGCAGCAGCGGCAGCGTTGCCGCCGGCGCCGGTCTTGCCAGCCAGTTCCGCGCGCACTTCTGCTTCCAGCGTCGAAGCCGACACCAGGACTTTGGCGTCCGGGCTGATCAGGTTCGCATAGATGTGCAGGTTGGTGCGGTGCACCGACAGGCGGTTCACGCCCAGCTGCGCGATCTTGATGCGGGTTTGGCGCCCACGACGCAGACGCGATTCTTTCTTGTCCATCGTCAACTCCGATTATTTCTTCTTGGTTTCTTTGAGCTTCACCACTTCGTCCGCATAGCGGACACCCTTGCCCTTGTAAGGCTCAGGCGAGCGGTAAGCGCGCACTTCTGCGGCAACCTGGCCGACCTTTTGACGATCGATACCCTTGATCAGGATTTCGGTCGGGGTCGGGGTGGTTGCAGTGACGCCTTCCGGCATCGCGTGCAGCACCGGGTGCGAGAAACCCAGGGACAGGTTCAGGGCGTTGCCCTGGACTGCCGCCTTGTAACCCACGCCGACCAGGGTCAGCTTGCGCTCGAAGCCCTTGGTCACGCCGGTCACCATGTTGTTGACCAGTGCACGCAGGGTGCCCGACATCGCGTTCGATTCGCGCGAATCGTCGATCACGTCGAAGGTCAGCGTGCCGTTGTTGTTTTCCACTTTGACCAGGCCGTTCAGCGACTGGGTCAGGGTGCCCAGCGGGCCCTTGACGGTGATCGACGACGCGTTGATCGCGACATCGGTACCGGCCGGGACGGCGATTGGCATCTTAGCTACTCGAGACATCGTCTACTCCTTAAGCCACGTAGCACAGCACTTCGCCACCGACACCGGTTGCGCGTGCTTTGCGGTCGGTCATCACACCCTTCGGGGTCGAGACGATTGCCACGCCCAGGCCGTTCATGACCTGAGGGATTTCATCCTTGCCCTTGTAGATGCGCAGGCCAGGACGGGAGACGCGCTCGATGCGCTCGATAACCGGACGGCCAGTGTAGTACTTCAAACCGATTTTCAGTTCAGCCTTGCCACCTTCGGTGGTCACGGCGTAATCTTCGATGTAACCCTCGTCCTTCAGGACGTTGGCAATCGCAACTTTCACTTTCGACGACGGCATCGACACGTTGGTCTTCTGCACGCCTTGTGCGTTGCGGATGCGGGTCAGCATATCGGCGATAGGATCGCTCATACTCATTGCTTGTTCTCCTATTACCAGCTAGCTTTGGTCATACCCGGGATTTCGCCTTTCATGGCGAATTCGCGGAGTTTGGTACGGGCCAGACCGAATTTACGGAAAGTGCCACGGGGACGGCCGGTCATGGCGCAGCGGTTACGCTGGCGGGTCGGGGCCGAGTTGCGCGGCAGAGCCTGCAGCTTCAGGCGCGCTTCGTAACGTTCTTCTTCGGTCTTCGACTGGTCGTCGATGATTGCTTTCAGAGCTGCACGCTTTGCGGCGAATTTCTCCACCAGGTCTGCACGCTTCTGTTCGCGGTTAATCAGTGCAAGTTTTGCCATGCTCTTAGTTCCTGAACGGGAATTTGAAGGCGGCGAGCAGCGCTTTGGCTTCTTCGTCGGTCTTGGCGGTGGTGGTGATCGAGATGTTCATGCCACGCAGCGCATCGATCTTGTCGTAATCGATTTCCGGGAAGATGATCTGCTCTTTGACGCCGATGTTGTAGTTACCACGACCGTCGAACGACTTGCCGCTAACGCCGCGGAAGTCACGCACGCGCGGCAGAGCCACGGTGATGAAACGGTCCAGGAATTCGTACATGCGGGCGCCGCGCAGGGTCACCATCGTGCCGATCGGGTAGCCTTCGCGGATCTTGAAACCTGCGATTGCCTTGCGAGCCTTGGTCACGACCGGCTTCTGGCCGGCGATCTTGGTCAGGTCGCCCGTGGCGTGCTCGATGATCTTCTTGTCGGCGACTGCTTCCGACAGACCCATGTTCAGGGTGATCTTGGTCAGGCGCGGGACTTCCATGATCGACTTGTAACCGAACTTCTCGGTCAGTTCGCCGACGACTTTGTCTTTATACAGTTGTTGGAGACGGGCCATTTCTTATTACCCCTTCACTACTTCGCCGTTCGACTTGAAGACGCGGACTTTTTTACCGTCCACATCCTTGAAGCCAACGCGGTCTGCCTTGCCGGTCGCAGCGTTGAACAGCGCGACGTTCGACACGTGAATCGGCATGGTCTTGTCGACGATACCACCAGTTACGCCGGTCATCGGGTTCGGCTTGACGGCCTTCTTGGCCACGTTCACGCCTTCGACGATGACGTGTTCAGCATCAACGCGTTGCTGAACGACACCGCGCTTGCCCTTGTCCTTACCGGCCAGGACGATGACTTCGTCGTTTTTACGAATCTTAGACATTACGACTCCCTTACAGAACTTCAGGTGCCAGGGACACGATCTTCATGAACTTCTCGGTACGCAGTTCGCGCGTCACCGGTCCGAAGATACGGGTGCCGATCGGCTCCAGCTTGGCGTTCAGCAGCACGGCGGCATTGCCGTCGAACTTCACCAGGGAACCGTCTTGGCGGCGCACACCTTTGGCGGTACGCACAACCACGGCATTGTAGATTTCACCTTTCTTGACGCGGCCGCGCGGTGCGGCTTGCTTCACGGTGACCTTGATCACATCGCCAATGCTGGCGTAACGGCGCTTGGAGCCGCCCAATACCTTGATGCACAGAACTTCCTTGGCACCGGTATTGTCGGCTACTTCGAGCCGGCTTTCGGTTTGAATCATGATATTTTCTTTCCCAACTT
>CAUSCY010000026.1:0-76544 GCA_963529995.1 uncultured Massilia sp.
GTGGACAATTTACTGTCCAACTTTCTTGTGGCAGTTCACCTGCGCCGGGGCGACGGGGTTGCCGCACGCACCCTAGCGCATCGAATGCAGCCCGATCACATTGCCTTCCGTATCCTCGACGATGGCGATGTTGCCGTACTTCCCGATCGAGAATTTGGCGCGCGCGATCCTGCCGCCCGCCTTCGCTGCCCGGCCTGCCTCCACCGCGCAGTCGTCGCAATTGAAATACACGATCACGCTGTTGCCGCCCGACGCCATGTCGTCCATGCGGGCGAGCGCACCGGCGGCTCCGCGACCGCCCTGCGCCATCGGGAAGGCCCACATGTCCAGTCCCGGCGTGTCCGCCGCCTCGGGGACGATACGCTCCAGTGTCACCTCGAATACCTTGCTGTAGAACGCTTTCGCGCGCTCCATATCCTGCACATAGATTTCGAACCAGCCGACCGGATTGTCCATGATCCCCTCCCCTGCAACAACGACATGACGTCGGCCATGTGCCCCGTGCCCATGGTCTCCGATTGACCTTGCGCGCACGCGGTCAATCGCCTCCGTGGGGCTTCGTTTGACCACGCGCAATCGCATCGGGATCGCGGACGCCGTCCGCGAACCGCATGCAGCGCCAGCGGTCGAACCGTCCAAGACAGGATCGTTGCCACGGAGGACGATATGAATGCGCAACTCACCGACTGGGGCCAATCGTTGATGGCCTCGCTCTCAGCCGCCATGGCGCTCCTGTTCGGGGCCGTGCCGCGCGTGCTGGGCTTCCTGATCATCCTGGGCATCGGCTGGATCGTCGCCTCCCTCATCGAGAAATTGATCGTGACGGTGCTGCGCGCCATCCATTTCGACGGTTTCACGGAACGCGCCGGGCTCGCCGGCATGGTACGCACCATGCGGCGCGAACCCTCCAGCATCCTGGGTCTGATCGCCAAGTGGTTCGTGCGCCTGATCGCGCTGGTGGCCGCGTTCGACGCGCTGGGCGTCGCGGCCGTGTCGCAGGTATTCCTCGAGTTGCTGATGTGGCTGCCGAACCTGGCGGTGGCGCTGGTCGTGCTCGTCGTCGGCGGCATGGCCGCCAATGCGCTGGGCGACCTGGTGCGCCGCGCCGCGGCACGCAGCCGCATGGGCGGCATCGATGCACTGGGGACGGCCGCCAAGTGGGCCGTGTGGGCCTTCGCGATCCTGGTCGCCGTCAACCAGATCGGCATCGCCAGCACGCTCGTCACGGCGCTGTTCATCGCCATCGTCGGCGCCGTGGCGCTGGCGCTGGGGCTGTCGTTCGGCCTGGGCGGCCGCGAGACGGCGGGCGCCATCGTCTGTCATATGTACGAGCGCAACCGCAGCGCCGCGGCGATGATGGAGACGCAGGAAGCGTCCGCCCGCATGGGGCAGATGGGTTATACGGGCGTCGAGCACCGGCATGCGCTGGTGGACCGGCGCAGCAACCACAACGGGCGGCGTGCGCTGGGCTAGCTAGCCGGCGCCCGAAAAACGTCGTCCCCGCGGAGGCGGGGACCCAAGTGCCGTTCGCATCACGCGAATGCTTGCAAACTTGGGTCCCCGCCTGCGCGGGGACGACGTGTCATTATTCAGCGTAAATCAGGTTTTCGGCAGCGTCACGCCGTGCTGGCCCTGGTACTTGCCGCCGCGGTCCTTGTACGAGGTCTCGCAGACTTCGTCGCTTTCGAAGAACAGCACTTGGGCGCAGCCTTCGCCGGCATAGATCTTGGCCGGCAGCGGGGTCGTGTTCGAGAACTCCAGCGTCACGTAGCCTTCCCATTCCGGCTCGAACGGGGTCACGTTGACGATGATGCCGCAGCGCGCATACGTCGACTTGCCCAGGCAGACCGTCAGCACATTGCGCGGGATGCGGAAGTATTCGATGGTGCGGGCCAGTGCGAACGAGTTCGGCGGGATGATGCAGACGTCGCTCTTGATGTCGACGAAGGAATTCGAATCGAAATTCTTCGGGTCGACGATCGTGCTGTTGATATTGGTGAAGACCTTGAATTCGTCGGCGCAGCGGATGTCGTAGCCGTACGAGGACGTGCCCCACGAAATGATCTTGCGGCCGTCGGCCTCGCGCACCTGGTTCGGCGAGAACGGCTCGATCATGCCGTGTTGTTCCGCCATCCGGCGTATCCATTTGTCGCTCTTGATACTCATCGCTGGGCTTCTCTCGGGTGAAGATGTAAATCCCGCGATTCTACGCTATTCCGGCCGGTTTTTACATGGCGCCCGCCATGCGGCCGGCATGGCTTCCGCGCTCGCGAGCCAGCAGGCGCGCGATCATCTCGTGCGTGAGCCGGGCCGTCAGCTGCGGCGACTCCATCGGGTACAGGTGCGTGCCGGGGATCATGACGAGATTGTCGCCGACGAGGCGCCGGGTGGCGTCGAGGCCCGCCCGGCGCAGCTCCAGCGAGTCGGTGCCGGCGACGAAGCCGATGGGCACGGGGAACGGCGTGCGCAGGATGCGGTCCATGTCGTGCGGGAGCGTGCTGTAGATGTCGGACTCCACCTCGCGCGAGAAGCGCAGCTGCACGCCATCCGCGTGGGGCACCAGGCCGTGGTCGAGGTAGTCGTCGAGCGCACCCGGCGCCCAGGCGCGGAATATGGGCTTGCCGTGGAAGTGCGCGTACGCAGCGGCGCGCGACGGCCACACGTGACGCCGGCGGATGGCGATGCCGCCCGGCGACAGGCGCCGGCCCAGCCCCAGCGCCTTGGCCGCGCGCCAGACCAGCGCGCGCCAGCCGCCGACGACGGGAGAATCCAGCATCACCACGCAGCGCGCCAGGTCCGGACGGCGCGCTGCCGCCAGCATGGCGACCGCCCCGCCCAGCGAGTGGCCGACGAGGATCGCCGGCTCGCCGTAGGTCTCGAGCTGCGCGATCAGTTCCGCGACGAGCCCTTGCCAGTTGTCGTCGACCGGATAGCGCGGATCGTGGCCCAGCATGTCCGTCGTGCGCACGTCGTACTCGTCGCGCAGCGCGTCGAGCAGGCGGCCGTAGGCGCCGGAAGGATAGCTGTTCCCGTGGACGAAATGCAGCAGCGGTCTGGTCATGGAGGGGCGCGTGACGAGGCACGTAAAAACACGGGCACCCATTGTAATGCTGTCATCGCGCCACTGCGTCTTTATTAGAGGGAAACACCTACGGTCAACGTGACCGTATAGCCCTCCGTGACGGAACCCGTCACCGATCCCATTTGCAGCGTCACGCCGTCGTTGAACACATTGTCCGTCGCATAGCTGATGCTCGACAGGTTGCGCGCGCTGGACGCATAGGCGCTGGTCGCATACACGGTGTTCAGCACGTCCGTCGGGAACGTGAACTGCGAGGTCTTGATCTTGTTGGCGGCGCTGGTGGCGGCCGCCAGGCTGCGGTAGACCTCAAAGTGCACGTGCGGCATGCGTCCCGCGTAGCAGCCGGGGAAGATCGTCGTGAAGGTCACGACGCCGTCCGCATCCGCCTCCTGCACGCCGCGCAGGTAGTTCTCGCTCGTGAGGCCGCTGGCATACATCGAGTAATTGCCTTCGCGGTCGCAGTGCCACAGGTACAGCGCGGAGCCGGGGATCGTCGCGCAGCTGGCACCCACGTTCACCAGTTGCAGCTTGATGGTGAGCGGGATGCCGGCCGCCGTCGCGCTGCCCGTGCCGACGCTGGAGCGGATGTCGCTGCGCACGATGCCGGATACCGTAAGCGCATTGGCGACGCCGCCGGCGTTGCGGTTGGTGCCGTCGCCCGGGTACGGGCCCGCCGTCTCCTCCGGGATCACGGCGCAGCCGGTGCCGGTGCTGCCGGTGCTGCCGGTGCTGGTGGAGCCTGTCGTGCCCGTCGACACGGTGTCGGCCGTGCTCGTGCTGCCATCGGAGCCGCCGCCGCAGCCGGCCAGCGGCAGGCCGGCCGCGCCGACGCCGGCGAACAGCCAGCGCAGCGACGTGCGGCGGTCGGCGGCCGCCGACAGCAGGCGTTCGAGGTCGGCCTGCAGGCCGAGATGGTGGTCGTCCCTGTCGTCGTGATCATGGCGGGGATCGTCGATGTGGTGGCGCATGGGATGCGGCTCCTTATTTGCTGTCGCGGGGAGCGCCATCGGGGCCGTCATGAGGCCCGCCGTCGCGCCCCGGGCCGTGCCGGCGACGCTCGCGCCATTCGGCACGCTGCTCCGGCGTCAACACGGCCAGCGCCTGCGACTGGGTACGCACGCGCAGCAGTTCGGCGGCGGCGATGGCCTGGCCGAGGTCGCGCGTCAGTGCCGCTGCCCTGGCATCGTCGAAGCGTTCGGCGCCACCCAGCTCGCGCAGCCCCTCCTCGGCCTTGCGGATCGCCTTCTCGTGCTCGCGGCGCTGCGGGGCCTGGGCATGCATGATGTTGAACAGCTTGTCCTGCTGGGCGTCCGTCAGCTTCAGGCCATGGAAGTGGCCGAAGGGCATGCCGAGACCCGGGCCGCGGAAGCCGGGCCCCGGACCACGATCGTCGGGGCCGGGGCCGCCTGGCGGCACATCGGCGGTGTCGACCATGTCGGCGCCGGGTTCCGGAGCGACGGAGGACGTGGCGGCGCACGCAGTGAACGAGGCGAAGAACGAGGCGGCAAGCAGCGCGGCGGCCACCGGTCGGCGAATGAATTTCATGGTGAGCATCCTGTGTGGTTCGGAGCGCCCATTCTCAGTTGTCGCCGTGTAAAGAGGCGTTAACCCCTTGTAAAACGAGGTAAAGACGAGCAGCCGGCCACGCCCGCACCGGGCACGCTTTGTTAAGATGCGAGCATGAACCAAGTACTGCTCATCGACGACGACACCGAACTGGTGGCCATGTTCACCGAATACATGGAACAGGAAGGCTTCCGGGTGGCCTGCGCCCATGACGGCGAGGCCGGCGCACGCGAAGCGCTGAGCGGCCAGTACGCGATCGCCATCCTCGACGTGATGATGCCGCGCATGAACGGCATCGAGACCCTGCGCCGCATCCGTGCCGCCAGCCGCATGCCGATCCTGATGCTGACGGGCCGCGGCGACGACGCCGACCGCATCCTCGGCCTGGAACTGGGCGCCGACGACTACGTCACCAAGCCCTGCACCCCGCGCGAATTGACGGCGCGGGTACGCGCCATCCTGCGCCGCACCCAGGGTTCGGGCAACGAGGGGCCGGGTATCACGCTCACGGTCGGCAAATTGACCATGCTGCCGGAACAGCGCCGCGCCACCTGGGACGGCCAAGCGCTGGAACTGACCAGCACCGAATTCAACCTCCTCGAAGTCCTGGCACGCAACGCCGGGCGCCCGGTCAGCAAGAACGACCTGTCCGAGCAGGGCCTGGGCCGCCCGCTGGCCCGCTTCGACCGCAACATCGACGTCCACCTGTCCAGCCTGCGCCACAAGCTGGGCACGCTGTCGGACGGCCGCTCCTGCCTGCAGACCGTCTACCGTCTCGGCTATCAACTGATCCGCGAGTGACGATGGGCCGGCTGTTCTGGAAGTTCTTCCTGTCCATCCTGCTGGCCCAGGTGGCCGCGACGATCGGCATCGGCGGCACCATCTGGCTGCGCGACCAGGCACGCCAGCGCAACGGCGAGCCGACGCTGGACGCGAGCCCGCCGGCGACCATCATGCTCGATGCCGCGCGCGCCACGCTCAAGCATGGCGGCGTCGACGGCCTGCGCGACCTGGCGGCGTCCAGCCGCCGCGTGCGCCTCTACGTGCTCGACGAACAGGGCCACGAACTGCTGGGCCGCACGGTGCCCACGCGCCTGCGCGAAGAGGTCGAACGCAGCCTGACGGGCGACGGCCCCACCTGGGCCGTAACCCACCTGACCGGCGCGGACGGCCGCAAGTTCCTGGCTTTCGCCTCGCGCGCGCCGCGACCGCAAGGTCCGGACGCCGGCATGCCCGGCGGATTCGGCATGGAGAGGCCGGGTTTCGGACCGAATATGGGCCCGCTGCAGCCAGGCCCGCATTCCGGCATGCAGGCGCCTCCCGGCACGCCGCCGGGGCCGGGCATGGAAGGCCGCGGCCCCGGCGGCCCGGGCGGCGGATTCGGCCTGCCGCCGGAATTCGGCCGCCACGTGGGCCGCTGGCTGCCGATCGTCGCCGCGACGCTGGCCAGCCTGCTGTTCGCCGCCCTCCTCGCCTGGTATTTTTCGCGCCCCATCCGCGCCCTGCGCAGCGCCTTCGAAGCCGCCGCTGCGGGCGACCTCGCACCGAAGTTCGCCGCCAACAGGCCGCGCCTGATCGGAGACGAGCTGGCCGAACTGGGCCAGGACTTCGACCGCATGAGCGCGCGCCTGCGCGCCCTGATGGACGGCCAGCGCCGCCTGCTGCACGACGTCTCGCACGAACTGCGCTCGCCGCTGGCGCGCCTGCAGGCGGCGATCGGCCTGGCGCACCAGCAGCCGGAACGCATCCAGCCGACGCTCGAGCGCATCGAGCGCGAAAGCGTGCGCATGGACCGCCTGGTCGGCGAACTGTTGACGCTGTCGCGCCTCGAGGCATCGTCCCAGCTGCCCGCCGTCGAGACCGTCGATCTCGTCGAGATGGTCGACCAGATCGCCGACGATGCCAGGTTCGAAAGCGGCGCACGCATCGACGTCGATGCGCCCACGCCCGTCAGCGTGAACGGCGCGCCGGACCTGCTGTGGAGCGCCGTCGAGAACATCGTGCGCAACGCCGTCAAGCACGGCGCCGGCGGCCGCGTGGACATCGGCATCCACCCGGACGGCACCCAGGTGCACATCGAAGTGCTGGACCAGGGTCCAGGCATCGCCGAGGAACACCTGGGCGACGTGTTCGAACCCTTCTTCCGCTCGAACCCGACCGGGAACAATGTCGACGGCCACGGCCTGGGCATGGCGATCGCCAAGCGCGTCGTCGAGACGCATGGCGGGCGGATTGCGGCGGCCAACCGCGACGTGGGCGGGTTGCGGGTGACGATCACGCTGCCGCTGGAACAGCGCCAGCCGGAGCGCCGCGCCGAGCAGCGTACCGCCTAGCCCGGACCGCCGGCGTACCAGTACCGTGGGTGGGTGCGGCGGTAGCTGCTGCTGCCGATCGCGGCGCCGACCTCGAACACGACCGCGCCCACTTCGTCCGTCCGCACCCGCTCCGCACCCAGCACGCGGTAGCGCTCGACCACCTCGACTTTCGGATGACGATAACGGTTGCGATACCCGACCTGGAACACCGCCGTCTGCGGCCGGACCGCGTCGAGGAATGCGGGCGTCGAGGACGTCCCGCTCCCGTGGTGCGGCACGAGCAGCACGTCGGCGCGCAGCCGCGCTGCATCCTGCGCCACCAGCCGCGCCTCCTGCGCCGCCTCGATGTCGCCCGCCAGCAGCACCGCATGACGTCCGTTCGCGATCCGCAGCACGCAGCTGCGCGCGTTCGCCTTCAACCCCGTATCCGCATAGCTGGCGGGCGCCGGATGCAGCATTTCGAAGCGGATGCCGTCCCACTCCCAGCGCTGGCCTGCGGCGCAGGCGACATGGCGGCGGGCGGCGCGCACCACCGCATGCGTCGGCGGCAGCGACGAGGCGAGCCACCCTGTTCCAACTTCCTCCAGCACGGCGACGGCACCGCCCGTATGGTCGGTGTCGCCATGGCTCACCACCATGCCGTCCAGCGCGCCGATGCCGCGCATGCGCAGATAGGGAAGGATGACGCGGTTGCCGGCATCGGCGCCGGGCGCGTACGCCGGACCCGTGTCGTACAGCAGCCGGTGGCCGCTCGTCTCGACCAGCAGTGCCATGCCCTGCCCCACGTCGAACGCGGTGACGCGAAAGGTGCCGGGGTCCGGATGATCGGGCACCTGGGCCAGCAGTGGAAGCCAGGCGACGGCACCGGTCCAGCGCAGCGGCCAGCCACGCGGCATCAGCAGCCACAGCGTGCCGCCCAGCGCCAGCGCGAACACCCAGGGCTGCGGCGCGGGGGCACGCCAGACGGCGGCCGGCAGCGCCGCCAACTGCTCCAACAGGAATGCGAGCAACGCCACGCAGCCATGCGCCGCCATGAGCATCCAGCCGCATAGCGGCGCGGGCAGCAGGCTGCCGGCCAGCGCGAGCGGCGTCACGATGAAGCTCACCAGCGGGATCGCGAACGCATTCGCCAACGGCGCGACCAGCGACACCTGGCCGAACAGCAGCATCGTCAGGGGCACCAGGCCGAGCGTGACGGCCCATTGCGTGCGTCCGGCAGAGAACAGCGCCGCTCTCCAGCCGCTACGGCGCGCCTCGATGCGGCCGTGGCCGGCGAACAGGATCATCGCCACGGCGCCGAACGACAGCCAGAAGCCCGGCCACAACACGGCCCACGGATCGAGCACGGCGACGACAAGCAGCGCCGTGCACAGCACGTGCGAGACGGCGCCAATGCGACCCATCCACATCGCCAGCGCGACCACCGACAGCATGTACAGCGTACGCTGCGCCGGCACGCCGAAGCCGGCCAGCAGCACGTACAGCAGCGCGACGACGGCGCCGGTCAGTGCCGCCACTTTCTGAGCAGGGAGCAGCAGCGGCAGTTGCGCATCGGTGAAGAAGGAGCGGCGCCACAACGTCGACGCGGCCAGCGCGGCCATTCCAGCGATCATCGTGATATGCAACCCGGAGATCGAGATCAAATGGCCGATTCCCGTGCGGTTGAACACCTGCCAGTCCGCCTGGTCGATGCCGCGCTGGTCGCCGATGACGAGCGCCACGATCACGCCCGCATGGGGTTCGCCGTCCAGCGCGCTCACGATGCGCTCGCGCAGCGTGGCGCGGGCGCGTTCGACCAGCGTCCCGGGCCGCGCGACGAAGGGATCGAGCAGGCGGTTTCCATCCGCGGCGCGCACGTAGCCGGTGGCGCGCACGCCCTGGCCGAGCAGCCAGGCCTCGTAGTCGAAGCCGCCCGGGTTCGCGTTGCCGTGCGGACGTTGCAGGCGTACTGTCAGGCGCCAGCGTTGGCCCGGCCGCACCTCGGGCGGCGTCGCATTGCCGCGGCCGGCGGCATACCAGGACAGCGCCACGAGCGGCGGCAGTCTGGCGTCGGGCGTCAGGCTGCGCTCGACCTGGAGGTTGAAGCGCACGCCCTGGTCGAAACGGTACGGCAGGCTGGCGACGACGCCGATGACGTCGAGGTCGCGGCCTTCGTCCTTCGCGTCGAGATGGGGGGCCAGAGCCGCGTGAGCGCACCAGGCGGCCCAGGCGATACCGAGCACGAAGCCGGTGAGGAGCTTCGACAGTAGCCGCAGGCTGTGGCGCAGCGTATTCCGTTGAATCCGGACTGCTAGTCGCGTCGCGCCAAGGCAGGCGACCGCGGCGATCAACAGGAGCAGCACATGCGCATCCGACGGCAGCAAGGGCGCATTCTGCAGGGTCACCGCGCCGGCGACGAAGCCGAGGATTGCGGTACGCATCTATGGCCCGAGCAGCGATGGGCCGGTCAGCGGGCCTGACGCGGACGAGATGCGCACTGAGAACATGGGCAGCTCCTATTCGCCGGATGCTCAAGAATGGCCATGTGCTTCTGCGTCCGCGCGACGCACCCGCTGCCATGTGCTGCGGCGTTGGATGACGTCGGGTCCCGCAGAGAGTCCGAACGAGTTGGAAGGCACCTGGAACGTCGCTGCAGGCAGCACTGCGCCACGGGCAAACCAGCGGGTTCCGTCCAGAGCATGCGTCTCATCGCAGCGCGACGAGCCGGAATAGGGACATGCTTTGCCTGCCCTCGACGTCGTCCCGAGTAGCGGCGAGGGAGGCTCCGGCGCGGCCGCCGGACCAGGTGGACTCGACGGCCGCAAGCGAATGCTCGACGAGATCCTGTCCCACAGTTCGACCAGCGCATCCTCGTGCAAGGTCGAGTCGACCGGCTTGCCTCCGGCGCGCGGATTGGTGCCGGTTTCCATCTGGAGCAACAGATAAGGACGCAACGGGTCGTTCTTGATTCCATTCATCTCCCACATGAGGTTGAAGCCCGTCGTGAAGTTCAGTTCCCGCACGCGTTCCAGCATTTCCTCGCCCGGCAGTCCGTTGATGCTGCGATTGCTGGCGCGCAGCTTAGTCACCTGCAATAACTCGTACGGGCTCGCTTCCGCATCGTTCTCCGCTACGCGCGCGAGCAGGCCGCGGTCCGCCCCGTCTCCCGGCATGGAGGAAAACGCCAGCGCGAGATCGGGGTGGCCGGGTATCCCCATGTGCATCGCGACATGTTCTACCTTCGGCAACGGCAACGGTTCCGCGAACACTGCCGCCTCGATGCAGAAGCCGGCGACTGCCGGAATCTCGTCCTGGGTACGCAGCCGAAGGCTGGCCAGCAGTCCTTCGGCGAGTGCCGCCCCCGCTTCATCTTCGTAGCTTGCGGATAGCGAAAAGCTGTAGCCGCCGATGTGGCGGTGCGATTCCACCGATACGTATTCATCGTCGACGCGCCGGTCGCCAGCCATGTAGTAGCCGCGGTTGAGGCCGTAGATGAGCGTACGGCCGGTCATGCCCGCAATGCGAAGATCCCGCGCCTCTACCAGACCGCCAGTACCGTCGGTGGCCGACCCGCGCGCGGCGATCTCCGCCTCTCGCGCGCCGATCCGCTTGCGAAATGCCTCCTCGCTTTCCTGTACGGTCTCGATGTCGAATCCCGCCACTCGCTCGCGCGACAAGCTAACCTCCGCGGTGACCGGCACGTCGACAAGGAATCGACCGACGCACACCGTTTTCATGCTCTCGGTCATTCTCTCAACCTCGAATATCCCTCTCGCACGGTAAAACCAATCGACAAGACCACAACCCAGCAAACTGAGCAGCATCGCCACCAGCAGGAACTTCCTCCAACCGAAGCGCATCTTCTTCGAGGGGCTCATAAGCAGCTCGTCATCAACGGGTGATCAGACCGCCCCATTTGCGTGCGTTTCCGCCTCCGCGCGACGCACCAGCTGCCATGTGCTGCGGCGTTGGATGACGTCGGGTCCGGATGAGCGCCCAAACAATCCCGTCGGTACTTGAAACGTCGCAGGGGGCAGCACACTCCCTCGTCCGAACCAGCGTGTGCCGTCGAGCGCATGCTGTTCGTCGCAGCGCCACCAGCCGCTGGCTGGGCAAACGTCTCCCGTCCGTGCATAGCCGCCCAACGCTGCCGGCGGGGCCGCGCTTTCACTTTCTTCGAACGCCGCGCTCGGCGCGCCCGCCGGCACCAGCGTCACGAGTGCCGGCGTGCGTGGTCGATAGCGCTTGTCCACCAGTTTCCAGCTCGTCGGCTGATCGGGCTCGACACTTGCTTGAATACCGCGCAACTTTTGCCACATGGTCTGACGCGGCAGCAGCAGTGCCTGTGGCATCCGCTCTCCTCTGCGGATGTACTGCACTTCACCACCTTGTACGTCCACCCCACGCGCGCCTTCATTGCATCGCCACCAGCCGGATTGCGGACAGATCTCACCGGCCGTCACGATCGTGCCCAGCTTCGGCGTCGTTGGGGAAGAAGCGCTCTCAGGGCCAGCTCGCCCACCCGCCGGCCGCAAACGTATGCTCGAAGCGACGCGATCCCAGAGCGCCACTACGGCATCTTCGTGCAGGCTGGTATCGACCGGTTTGCCTCCAGGCCGGGAACTGATGCCACCTTGAAGTTCAAGCGATACAAACGGCTGCAGTGGATCGTCGTCAACACCTCTTGTCTCCCACATGAACGCGTAAGTGGTCGCGAAATTAGGCTCGTGGATGCGCTCCAGTACTTCTTCACCGCCCATGCCGTTGATGCTCCGTTTTCCAGCACGTAGCTTCACTACACGCAGAAGTTCCTCCGCATCCGCCGCGCTGTCGGTTTCAGCAGTACGTGCCAGCAGGTCGGGATCCGTGCCTCCGCCAGGCATGCTGGCAAAGGCAAGCACCACGTCGGGATGATCGGGCAAGCCGATGTGCAGCGCGGCGTGCTCGCCCTTGTGCTGAGGCAGCGGCTCGGCGAACACCGCTCGCCAGACGCAAAAACCTGGCTCGCGCGGGACTTCGCTCTCGCCACGCGGACGGACACGCGCCAACAACGCTTCCGCCTCCCGTGCCTTGGCTTCGCTCCCGTATTTCATCGAGAGCGATACAGTCAAGCCTTCGATATGGGCATGACTCTCCACCGATACCCACTCCACCTCGATCCTGCGGCCATGCTCGAAACCATGCGTCCGTTCCCGACCATAGATGAACGTACGACCGACTGCGCCAGGAATGCGCAGCTCACGGGCCTCCACCATGCCGCCAGGTTCATTCCTGCTCGCAGTAGCCGTCCGTGCCCCTATACCAGCCTCGCGTGCTTCGAGACGGGCCTGGAATGCAGCATCGCTTTCTTCGACCGTCTCGACATCGAAGCCCCCGATTCTTTCGTGCGACATGCTGACTGCCGCATTTTCCGGCACATCGATGAGGTAGCGTCCAACGCATACCGTCGTCATTTTTTCGGTCATTTTCGCTACCTCGGTTCTGTCGCGCATGCTGCGGACTTGGCCGGCCGCCCACGTCCCTGCGCAGGCAAGGGCTGCCAGCAGGATCACAAGCTCCCGCCATCCATGCTTCCGCAGGCGAGTCATGACATCGTCTGTGGCAGCTTGAAAGCGGAACGCGCCGACGGGAGGAATCTCGGTGCCCGCCCATTCCTGTCGATGATCTGGGGAGGGACGGCGAATACCGTGTTCGTCATATCGATCCGCTTCATGGCAGCTTTTGCACCAGTTTCGCGATGAGGTGCTGAGTCAACAGCAACACCGAGTCGTGCTTGAACGCGCCCTGGTGATCGAACCCGCGGATTTCAAAGACTTGTTTCGCATGCCCTTGGGGAGCGATGCCGGACTGATATGGCACCGTACCGTCTCCTGCGACATCCTGCCGGGCGGGAACAAAATGGAGTTCGCTTCTGCCCTCGACACGAACGCGCCGCCCCCCGGACGGGTCGTAGCCGACACGGGTCGCGGTACGCAGGTTCGCCTCGGTAAAAACAGCACCATTTGCGGGATCCCAGGCCATCCAATGCACGGTCCCGAATGCCTGCTGGTCCGGGTCCGCGCCATAGAAGGCATAGGTATTGGGGTGGTAGTATTCCCCGAGCGTTTCGCGATGAAAGGATTCGGCACTCTTGATCGCCTGCAGGACTGCGCCTTTCACACCAAACTCGGACTCGCGGTATTTCCCGGCAGGGTCGGCTAATTGCGGATCGACGAGCCGGAACCAGGAGTCCATGTCGCGATAAAGATCGTAGGGATCCGCCCCCGGTAGCTGCATGACATCGCGGACCACGTCCTTGTGATTGACACGGCTGACCACGTGCGCATGCAACCAGGGTCTGGGATACAGATGATTGGGCAATAGTTCCAGCGCGCCCGGTGATGTCGCCATCACCGCCATCGTCGCCTCGGGACGCTCACCCAGAATGTCCGCGATACACTCGGCTTCCTTATTGGCCAAGGAACCATTACTGGGACTCCACTTCTCGGTGCCGCAAGCAATTCGTCGATAGCAGACGGGCGCGCCCAATGCCGGCATCGCGCCATGGATCACACCCAGAATCTGATCCGGGATCTGTTTTGCACAAGCGCGTGCTACCAGCCCGCCCATGGAATGGGTCACCAGGATCACCTTTTGGCAAGCGCGCTTGCGCTCATTCCAGAACGCAAGGATTTGCTCGATACGCCGGCGCAGCCGCTTGGCCGACTCGGCACAGGACTCGAGCCAGTTATATCCGCATGCATACACGGGGTAATAGTAAGCAGCGTGCTTCTCCAGTTCGCCTTCCGTCAGCTTGTCGACTGCGCGGACTCCCCACTGCGCGGGATCGTGCGCCATCACGTTTTTCCAGTGACGGCAGATCACGCGCACATTGTCCAGCGGGTCCATGTCGAAAGTGTGATTCAAGCCGACGTGCAAGCCGTAGAGCAACCCGCCATACGAATCCCAGTGCACTTCACCCCAGTGCAATTCACGCACTTCTTTCTCCGACATCCCGTAGTTCCGCGCCTCGAGGGGCAAATGGATTTCCCCGCGGCTGTCCACTTCCAGCGTGGATGCGTCGAGGATTTGCTGGCGCTCCTTCGGCCTCCGCTTCTTCCAGATACGCGCCGCATATAGCCCCTCGAACGTCCCATTCGGCGCCCTCCACGCCGCCTCACCCGGATTCAGCGCCTTGTTCGCCCGCTTCGCCGGACTGGTCGCCGCCCGCAGGTTGCTGCCCATGATCCCTGGCACCACGATCACCGGGATCACCTTCGACGGGGGCAGCGTGAAGCGGCCGCGGGTGGTAAAGGCGGTGGGGGTCAGGACCGTGCGGCCGGTCCAGCTGCCGTCCGGCTGGGGGACGAGGTTGGGCAAGGGGCGGGTCGGGTCGGCCATGCGCGCTCCGTGTCGGGTGAAGGGGACCCGCTCAGCGGGAAGTGTCGTCGTCGGGCAGGAAGGCCATGTCCACCTCGCCGATCACTTCGCCGGTGAGGAGGGATGTGCGGCCCTGCGCATCGGTGCGGCCCGTCACGACGCGGCCGTCCTCGAAGGTGGCACGGTAGCGCTGGTTGGGCACGGGCAAGCCCGTCTGCTGGTGCGTGAGCACCACGTATTCGTCCGTATGCAGGTGCGATACGGGCATGTCCAGGCCGCCGGGCGCGGCGCCGCCCGGGCCCAGGTGCACGAATTCCGCCGCCTTGTGCACCTCGCGCGCGTGGCTCTGGTGCGTGATGGTGCCGTCGGCCCAGTCGGTCTGGGCGCCCGGGGCGACCACGCGCACGGTGGGCGCGTCGAGCTCGATGCGCTCGGCCGCGATCAAGCTGATGCGGCCGGATGATTTGATCTGGATATTGCCCTGGTGGGCGTGGATCACGATGTCGCCCCGCCCCGCCATCAGCTTGACGCCCAGCTCGTGCGCGAACAGGGCGACGCTGCGGGCGGCGCGCAGGAACAGGTTGCGGCCCGCCGTCACTTCCGTATCGCCCACGCTGACCACGTCGACCTTGCTGGACGCGCCCAGCGCCAGGTTGTCGTTGCTGGCGACGATGACCCCGCTCGGCGCCGTCGCCGCGAGAATTGGCGCGCCGCCGCCCTCCTGCCCTTCGGCGACGTTGCTGCCCGCGTGCCAGCGCTTCAGCTTGTCGACGAGCTGGCCCAGGCGCTGGCCGGCCGGCGGCTCATCGCTTCGTTCATTGCCGCCGTGGACCGCCGCCAGCTTGCCGACCTCGTCCAGGATGCCCTGCATGACCTCGGCCAGGCCGACGAGGCCGGCGCGGTCGAGCTGGCCGCCGGCGGCTTGCGGGCTCGGTTCGGCGCTGATCAGCACGCCCTGGGCGCCGCGCACCGCCACCGACAGGTCGCTGCGCAGTTCCGCGCCCTCGCCGCGCGGCGCGCCGCCGCTGCTTGCGCTTGCGCTGCCGCGCGGTTGCGCCAGCCAGCCCAGGTTCAGTTCCGAACTGCCGTGGTCGCTGGCGAGCTGGGCGCTGATTTCGCCGCGCGTGTCGTCGAAGCGCAGCTGGCTGCCGCGCCCGCCTTGCACTTCGCGCGAGCGCGTGCCGGATACGTAGCGGTTGGCCGGCAACTCGCCGGCGCCGGCGAATGCGGGCGGTGCCGCGCGGCCGTTGTACAGCTGGGCCAGCACGATGGGCCGGTCCGGATCGCCGCCCAGGAAGGCGACCAGCACCTCGGTGCCCACGCGCGGCAGGCCGATGGCGCCCGACTGCTGGCGGCTGCCGCTGCCGTTGCCGGCCCAGTTGGACGCGACGCGCACCCAGGCCGAATCGGCCGGCGAATCCGAGGCGCCGGCGCCGTGCGCATGGGCGTGGTCGCTCGCGCGCATGCCGGGAAAGCGGATCTTGACGCGGCCCAGCGCGTCGCAGTGCACGTCCTCGCCCGGCGGGCCGACCACGATGGCGCTCTGCAGCTGCGGATGCGGCAGATCAGTGCGCGGGTCGAAGGCGGGGACGATCGGGATGCCGCGCCGGACCGCCGTGAAGGCGACACGCACGCCCGGCTGGCCAGACTGCGCCGTCGTCCACGCGCTGCCGCTGCTGAGGGATGCCAGCAGGCGGCGGGCACGCGATTCCAGCTCGCGCGGCAGGTTGTTGTCCGCGGCCACGCGCAGCTCCGTGATCACGAAATCGCGCTCCGCGGCCGGGTGCAGGTCGATCTCGGGATGGTCTTCCAGCGTGAAGTACTCGCCGGCGCAGAAGTCGCGCACGCTGCCTTCGCCATGGAAGCACTTGCTCTCGAACTCGTGGCGGCTCATGCGCACCTGCCCCAGGCGCCAGTGGTCTTCGACGTCGTTGCCGGCATGCGGCATCTCGACGAGATAGTCGTCGAGCGTCGCGGCGAGACGGTTGCCGCTCGGGCCCTGGTCGGCGCTGCTCCTGGCGCTGGCCGTCATGAATTGCGGGCCGCCCGGGTGCTTGTAGTCCCAGCTGTGGCGCGTGGTGACGCCCGGCTGCAGGCGACGGGCGCCCATCCACGAGGTAATCGTGTCGCGGCCGTCGGCGGCAGGGTCGCGGTGATAGCGCACGCTGCCGGCGCTGCTGCGGGGCAGCGCATTGGCATCGCCGAACAGCACCAGCGTATGGGCCGGCGTGAGGTCGTGCGCGGGGTCGACGGCCGTGTTGCGGCTACGACCCGGGCGGAACAGCCAGGCGATGCCGCGCCGGCGCAGCAGGCGTTGCACGAAGGCGGCGTCGGATTCGTTGTGCTGCATGGTCTGCTCGCGCGGGGGGAACTGGCGCATGTCGAACAGCGGGTCGAGTTCCAGCTCGAAGGCGGCGCCCAGTACCGTGTTCGCATGGCGCCACTCGTCGCACAGTGCCTGCACGATCTCGAGTTCGTTCTGGAAGCGGAACACGCGGCTGTTGGTGCGCTTGTCCATGACGGTGAACACGTCGCGCAGCACCAGCTCGTAGGCGGCCAGGCCGCCGTCAGCATCGCCGGCGCGCGCCTCGGTGACGATGCCGCATACGCTGCGCAGCTGCCCGCGGTCGGTAACGAACTGGATCTCGGCGGGCAGCGCAATCAATTCCTTGAGCGGCAGCGCCGGATTGCTGGACAGGCAGGCGACCCGATAATCGATACCGCCGCACACCGCCTCGCTGCCCTGCACGCGCTGCGGCAGCAGCACGTCTTCGAGCACGCCGCTGCCGTGGGCCAGGCGCAGGCGCAGGGGCCGGTGCGCCGTGCTCAGGGACTTCTCGTGCTGCAGGACCCGCAGGAACTCGCCGCCGATTTCCACTGTCTCTCCTCGTCGTTCGCCGCAGTGCGGCACGAGAAGGAATTTTTTCATGCTTCACCAAACGCGGAATTGGTTTGGCTCAGAATGCTCCGGCGCGAACTTTACTTGTGTGGCATGGTCGCGTGCAATGCACCGGGCAGGCGCACACCATGCGCCGGCGCAGCACGATGGAACCGACATGCTGTCAACGCACTCGCATCCATGCAGGCGGGATGGCGCGCAGGCGCGCCGGATGACGTCAGGCGCCGACCAGGGGCGCCAGCCGCGGCATGCATGCCAGCGCGGCACGGAACGAGGCCGCGCGCACCTCGTCCTCCGGGATGCCGCGCAGTTCGGCCAGCGTACGCCCGATCTGCGGCAACTGCTCCGGGCTGTTGCGGCCCGGGTGCACCCATGCCGGCGAAATGTCGGGCGCATCGGTCTCCAGCACGATGGCATCCAGCGGCAGCTCGGCCGCCAGGCGCCGGATCTGCAGCGCGCGCGTAAAGGTCATGGCGCCGCCGAAGCCGAGGCGGAAGCCCAGGTCGATGAAGTTCTGCGCCTGCTGGAAGCTGCCGTTGAAGGCATGGGCGATACCGCCCGCCGGGCGGATCTGGCGCACGTGCTTCAGCACCTGGTCCTGCGAGCGCCGCACGTGGGTCAGCACGGGCAGGTCGAAGTCGCGCGCGATGCGCAGCTGTTCTCGGAAGAAGCGCTCCTGCTTGGCGCGCATGTCCGGTTCGCACAGCATCGGGATGAAGTAATCCAGGCCGATCTCGCCGATGGCCACGAAGCGCGGGTCCGACAGCGACGCTTCCACCCGCTCGCGCAGGAAGGCCAGGTCGTCGTCGGTGGCGCGCGGCACGAAGATCGGGTGGATGCCCAGCGCGTAACTCGCGTTGGGTGCCTGCGCAGCGAGATCGCGCACGCCGTCGAACGCGGCCGCCTCCACCGCGGGAATCACGATCATGCCGACGCCCAGCGCGCCCGAGCGGCGCGCGATGTCCAGCGATTCGGCGCCGAATTCGTGGGCGTCGAGGTGGCAGTGGGTGTCGATCCACATGATACTCAGTCCCGCACGCGTCAGGCCTGGGCCGGATGCAGGCCCTCGTCGGTCAGCCGCAGCATGCGGTCGCAGCGGCGTGCCAGCTCGGGGTCGTGGGTGACGATGACGAAGGCGGTGCCCAGCGTCCTGGAAAGCTCCAGCATCAGGTCGAAGATCGCCTGTGCCGTGCCGTGGTCCAGGTTGCCGGTCGGCTCGTCGGCCAGCACGCAAGCCGGTTCCGTCACCAGCGCCCTCGCAAGCGCCACGCGCTGGCGTTCGCCGCCGGACAGTTCGCCCGGACGGTGCACGGCGCGCTTGGTCAGGCCCACGCGCGCCAGCATCGCCTCGGCGCGGCGCACCGCTTCCTCGCGTTCGACACGGCGGATCAGCAACGGC
This sequence comes from uncultured Massilia sp., assembly GCA_963529995.1. Classification (GTDB taxonomy): domain Bacteria; phylum Pseudomonadota; class Gammaproteobacteria; order Burkholderiales; family Burkholderiaceae_D; genus Telluria. The sequence goes on from CAUSCY010000026.1 coordinate 18,600, forward strand.
ATGGCGACGTTGTCGAGCGCCGAGAATTCCGGCAGCAGGTGGTGGAACTGGTAGACGAAGCCCAGCGACGAGTTACGCAGCTCGCCGCGCCGGGTTTCCGACAGCGTCGCGAAATCCTCGCCCAGCAGCGATACGGTACCCGTGCTGGGCGTATCCAGGCCGCCGAGGATGTGCAGCAGCGTCGACTTGCCCGAGCCGGACGCGCCGACGATGGCGACACGCTCGCCGCGGTCGATGGAAAAGTCGATGTGGTCCAGCACCTGGACGGCATAGTCGCCCTGGCGGAAGGTCTTGCCCACGCCGCGGGCGGAAAGGACCGGCGTGCCGGCAGTCGATTGGTTCATGTTTTCACTCATAACGCAGGGCCTCGGCCGGTTTGACACGGGACGCCGTAAAGCTCGGGTAGATCGTCGCGACGAATGCCAGCAGCACGGACACGCCGCCGATCTTGAATACGTCCGGCCAGCGCATGTCCGACGGGATCTCGCTGATCAGATAAATGTCCTTGGACAGGAACTGGATGCCGAACAGGTGCTCGATGAAGGGCACGATGACGTCGATGTTCAGCGCCACCGCCACGCCGAGGGCGACGCCCACGATCGTGCCGATGATGCCCACCAGCGCGCCCTGGATCATGAAGATCTTCATGATCGATTGCGGCGACGAGCCGAGCGTGCGCAGGATCGCGATGTCGGCCTGCTTGTCCGTCACCGTCATCACCAGCGTCGAGACGAGGTTGAACGCGGCCACGGCGATGATCAGGGTGAGGATGATGAACATCATGCGCTTTTCCGTCTGCACGGCGGCGAACCAGTTGGCGTTCAGCTTGGACCAGTCGCGCATCACGAGGTCGCCGGACATCGACGCCTTCAGCTGCTCGGCCACCTGGGGCGCCTGGTGCATGTCGGCGATGCGCAGGCGCAGGCCCGACGGCGCCTGCTGGCGCACCATGCGCTGGGCATCTTCGATGTCGACGAAGGCCATGCCGGAATCGAATTCGTAGTGACCCGCCTCGAAGATGCCGGACACCGTGAACAGGCGCGAGCGCGGCACCAGGCCGGCGGGCGTCATCGTGCCCTGCGCCAGCAGCATATTGACCTTGTCGCCGATGCCCACGCCCAGCGAGCGCGCCAACGCATAGCCCAGCACGATGTTGAACCGGCCGCTCTGCAGGCTCTCGATGCTGCCCTGGCGAATCTGCTTCGCCACGCTGGACACCTCGTGCTCCTTGGACGGCAGGATGCCGCGGATGACGGCCGGCTTCATCGTATCGTTCTTCACGAGCAGGCCCTGGGTCTCGACGAAGGGGGCGGCGCCACGCACGGCCGGGTTGCGCAGCGCTTCCTTCTCGGCCTGCTGACAGTTGGGCATGGCGCCGTTGGCGTCGAACACCTCGATGTGGGCAAGCACGGACAGCATGCGGTCCGTGACTTCCTTCTGGAAACCGTTCATCACCGACAGCACGACGATCAGCGCCGCCACCCCGAGCGCGATGCCGGACACCGAGATCAGGGAAATGAAGGAAATGAAGCTGTTGCGGCTGCTGCGCTTGCCGGCCCGCGTATAGCGCAGGCCAACCAGCCATTCGTACGGCAATTTGTGGATGATGCTCATGGACCCATGCAAATCTTTCTGGACCCGCAGTGTGCCACACAAAGCTCATCAGTGTGGGGGCTTGTCACAATTGGAATAACATTTTCTCCACGCAGAAGAACTTGCCTATTCAACCACATGGCAAACGGAGGCGTGACGGTACTCGCTACCGGGCCGTTTGGCTTAAAATACGGGTATGGCCCAACTCACGCTCGTCCTGCCGTTCGCCCTCCCCGCTCCCGAATTCGCGCCCGACCTGGTCCGCGCCCTGCAGGCGCCGGCCCTGGCCACGCTATTGTCGAAATCATCATCGACCCGCCGCGTGCCGCTGCCCGGTCCCGCCCGCGCATTGCCGCACGAGCTCTGGATTGCCGATGCGCTCGGGCTGTCGCACGGCGTCAATGGCCTGGTTCCCGGCGTGGCGGCGCGGGCCATGCGCGGCTTCGGGCTCCACCCGGGCGACGGCCGCTGGTTCGTCGTCAATCCCACGCATATCCAGATCGCCCGCACCCACCTGCTGATGGGGGATACGCGCCAGCTCGACCTGCGCGAGGACGAGGGCCGTGCGCTGTTCGACAGTGCCCGGCCCTGCTTCGAGGAAGCTGGCCATGCGCTCGAATACGGCGCCGCCGACACCTGGTTCATGCGCGCCGACGGCTGGGACGAGATCAGCACCTCGACCCCGGACGCCGCCGTGGGCATGAACCTGACCGACTGGATGCCGTCCGGCCCGCCGGCGCGCGCGTTCCGCAAGCTGCAGAACGACGTGCAGGTGACCTGGTACACGCATCCGGTAAATGCCGAGCGCGAGGCGCGCGGCCAGTCCGCCATCAATTCCATCTGGCCGTGGGGAGAAGCCAGCATGGCCACCGAACATGCCCACAAGCTGGTCGCGAACGCCGGCCTGCGCAGCTTCGATCCGCCACGGCTGGCCGCCTGGTCCGTGCCCGGCTGGCTGGGCGCGCTGGCGCAGGAGCGACCCGCCCGTCCGGCCGACGTGCTGGCCAAGCTGGACGGTCCGCTGCTGCTGGCCTGCGGCAACGCGGCTGCGCCCGCGATCGCCGCCGACTGGGGCGGCTGGCTGGAGCAGATGCAGCTGCTGGAAAACGAACTGTTCGCGCCCGTGCTGGAACTTGTCCGCGCCGGCACGGTCAAGGAGCTGCGCCTGGTCCTGAGCCACCGCGACGGCCACATGGAAACCACGACGACCCCGATGGCCCAGCGCAAGTTCTGGCGCCGTCCGACCCTGGAATCACTGATTTGAAGACCCGTATCTCGATCCGCTCCTGCCCCGTGCGCAACAGCGAAATGCTGCGCCAGGGCGGGATCCACCCCGTGCTGGCGCGCGTGTATGCCGCGCGCGGCTTGACCGACGCGCGCGAGCTGGCCAGCGAACTGCAGGCGCTGCTGGCGCCCGCCATGCTCCGCTGCATCGACGCGGCCGCCGTCTACCTGGCCGACGCGATTGGCGCCGGCAAGAAGATGACCATCGTCGCCGACTACGACTGCGACGGCGCCACCGCCTGCGCCGTCGCCCTGCGCGGCTTGCGCGCGATGGGCGCGACGGTCGACTACATCGTCCCCAACCGCTTCGAGTACGGCTACGGCCTGACGCCGGAGATCGTCGAGCTGACGGCGCGCGAAAAAAATCCCGACATCATCATCACCGTCGACAACGGCATCGCCAGCATCGACGGCGTGGAAGCGGCCAAGCGGCGCGGCATCGACGTCGTCGTCACCGACCACCACCTGCCCGGCGACACGCTGCCGGACGCGCGCGTGATCGTCAACCCGAACCAGCCCGAGTGCGGCTTCCCCAGCAAGCACCTGGCCGGCGTGGGCGTCGTGTTCTACGTGCTGCTGGCGCTGCGCGCGGAACTGCGCCGGCGCGGCGTGTTCGACGCCCAGACGCAGCCCAAGCTGGACAACCTGCTCGACCTGGTGGCGCTGGGCACGGTGGCCGACGTCGTCAAGCTCGACACCAACAACCGCATCCTCGTGGCGCAGGGCCTGAAGCGCATGCGCGCCGGCCGCATGCATGCGGGCGTGGCTGCACTGTTCCGCGTGGCGGGACGCGAGGCGCGCACCGCCTCGCCGTTCGACCTGGGCTTTGCGCTGGGCCCGCGCCTGAACGCCGCCGGCCGGCTGGAAGACATGTCGCTGGGGATCGAGTGCCTGACGACGGACGACGAGGGCCGCGCCTGGGCCATCGCCCAGGAGCTCAACGACATCAACCTCAAACGCCGCGAGATCGAGGCCGACATGCAGGGCACGGCCCTGCTGCACCTGGACGAGTTCAATCCGGCCGACGCCAGCACCATCGCCGTGTTCGACGACGGCTGGCACCAGGGCGTGATCGGCATCGTCGCCTCGCGCCTCAAGGAAAAGTTCTACCGCCCGACGATCACCTTCGCGCCGGCCGGCGACGGCTGGATCAAGGGTTCCGGACGTTCGATCCCGGGCTTCCACCTGCGCGACGCGCTCGACCTCGTGTCCAAGCGCGTGCCGGGCCTGATCGACAAGTTCGGCGGCCACGCGATGGCGGCCGGCCTGACGATCCGCGCCGAGCACTTCGACACCTTCACCCAGGCCTTCGAAGCCGTGGGCCGCGCCTGGCTGACGGAAGCGCAACTGGAACGCGTGGTGGAAACGGACGGTCCGCTGGAAGACGATTTCTATTCGACCCAGTTCATCGAGCTGCTCGACGGCCAGGTCTGGGGCCAGGGCTTCGCCCCGCCCGTGTTCTGCGACGAGTTCCGCGTGGTCAGCCAGCGCATCCTGAAGGACAAGCACCTCAAATTGCTGCTGGAACGGAACGGGCGCCGCTACGATGCCATCTGGTTCGGCCATACCGACGCGCTCGGGGAGCAGGCGCGCGTGGCGTTCCGGCTCGATGCGAACGAGTACAACGGCGTGACGAAGGTGCAGTTGCTGGTGGAGCACGCGGAACCGGCGTAAGTCAGCTCACGCACCTATATACCGTCGTCCCTGCGAAGGCAGGGACCCAAGTTTTGCATGCGCCACGGCCGTGCGTGAAAATTGGGCCCCTGCCTTCGCAGGGGCGACGTTGATTCAAGCCGTCGTAGCCTCTGCCCGCGCGCCTCTCCACGGCCGATACAGCGCCAGTGCCGCAATCAACCCGCACGCCGCGGCCGCCGCCATCCAGTACCCCGGCGCCGCCTTGTCGCCCGTGGCCTTGATCAGCCACGTCGAGATCACGGGCGTGAACCCGCCGAAGATCGCCGTCGCCAGGCTGTACGCCAGCGAGAAGCCCACCGTACGCACGTGCGCCGGCATGATTTCCGTGAGCGCGACGACGGTGGCGCCGTTGTAGCTGGCATACAGGAAGGACAGCCACAGTTCCGCTTCCAGCATGTGGGCAAAGGTGGTGTCGTTCACCAGCCAGGACAGCACCGGATGCGCCGTCAGGATCGGCAGCACGGTGAAGGTGACGAGCAGCGGCCAGCGCCCGATGCGGTCGGACAGTGCGCCCATCACGGGCAGCCAGATGAAGTTCGACAGGCCGATGCAGAAGGTGGCCAGCAGGCTGTCCGCCGCCGACAGCTTCAGCACGCTCTTGCCTGAGGTCGGCGCATACACGGTGATCAGGTAGAACGACACGGTCGTCATCACCACCAGCATCATGCCCAGCACGACGAGGCGCCAGTTCTCGGCGATGGAACGCAGGATCTCGCGGAATTCGGGACGGTGCTTGCGCGCCTTGAATTCCTCGGTCTCCTGCAGGTGGCGCCGGATCACGAACACGACCGGGATGATCATGCAGCCGACGAAGAACGGAATGCGCCAGCCCCACTCGCCGACCTCGGTGGTGGACAGCGAACGGTTGAGCACGAAGCCGAGCAGCGCCGCCGCCATGATGGCGGCCTGCTGGCTGGCCGATTGCCAGCTCACATAGAAACCCTTGCGGCCCGGCGGCGCCATCTCGGCCAGGTAGACGGACACGCCGCCCAGCTCGACGCCGGCCGAGAAGCCCTGCAACAGGCGCCCGAGCACGACCAGGATCGGCGCGAAGATGCCGATCGTCGCATAGCCGGGCACGAAGGCGATCAGGATGGTGCCGCAGGCCATGATGGCCAGGGTCATGATCAGGCCCTTGCGGCGGCCGATGCGGTCGATGACCCCGCCGAGGACGACGGCGCCCAGGGGTCGCATCAGGAAACCGGCACCGAACGCGACGAAGGTCGCCATCAGCGACGCGTATTCATTCCCCGAAGGGAAGAACGTGCTCGCGATATAGGTCGCATAGAAGCCGTACAGGAAAAAGTCGAACATCTCGAGGAAGTTGCCGCTGGTAACGCGAATGACGGTCGCGAACGGCGATGGCGCCTGCTGGGCCTGGGTCATGGAACACTCCTGTTCTTGTCGCGCCGGGACATCCTTATCGGTGCGTAATGATGGTGTCACGGCATCTCATGTGCTGTGGCTGTGTTCGGATTGTATCGAAGCGGCTGGCCGTCGCACGATTGCGGACATCCACAGTCCTGCCCCGATCGCTTGCACTCCATCCGAAATCGGAGTATAAAAACTCCAGCACTGGAGGAATCCATGAGTCTTGCCTACGCCTACCCCAAAAGCCGCTTCGAACCCCTGCATCTCGTCGACCTGAATGCCCGCGCCGACCGCGAGCGGCTGTCCGCGTCCGCCCTGGCCGGCTTCTTCCGGCTGATGGAAGCCTGGCGCGTGCGCGACGACGATGCGCGCGAACTGCTGGGCGGCCTGTCGTCATCCACGTTCTACGAATGGAAGAAGAAACCGCAGCGGGTGCTCGAGGTCGACCGGATCACCCGCATATCGTACCTGCTCGGGATCTATAAATCCCTGCACATTTTGTATGGTGACAAATTGGCCGACGAGTGGATCCACCTGGCGAACACGAACCCCGTGTTCCAGGGCCGCACCCCGCTGGCGGCGATGATGGGCGGGGGACTGCTGGCGATGCAAACCGTGCGCCGCCTGCTCGATGCCCGCCGCGGAGGACTGTAGATGGGCGCGCTGCGCGCGATCCCGCGCCTCACCGCCCTGCGCCGCTTCGACACCTGCCGCCTGATCCCGTCGCGCTTCGCCGATGCCGAGGATTCCGTGCTGGCGCCGCTGGCTGGCGGCGACGATGCGCTGCTGCGCGACCTGTTCGACCTCGACAACGCCACCAACGACCGCCTGCGCGGCGAGTCCGGCATGCTGCCGGGGATCGGCGTCGACGAACTGGTGTTCGGCGTGCCCAACTTCCGCATCATCAATGCGGCCTATACGTATGCCAGGCCGGAAGGCAGCCGCTTCAACGACGGCGAACGCGGCGCCTGGTATTGCGCCTTCGAGGCCGAGACGGCGCTGGCCGAGGTGGCGTTCCACAAGACCGTCGAGTACCAGGAGATCGGCCGCTTCGACGACGCCGTGTCCTACCAGTCGCTGCTGGCCGACTTCAGCGCCGGCTTCCACGACCTGCGCGACGACGGCGCCTGGGCGCACTGCCTCGATCCCGGCAGCTACGTGGCGTCGCAGCAGCTGGCCGGCGAATTGCTCGAGGCCGGGTCGATGGGCGTGATCTACCCGAGCGTGCGCCATGCCGGCGGCACCAACCTGGCCTGCTTCCGGCCCGCACTGGTGGGGAATGTCCGCAAGGGTCCCGCGTATCGGTTAACATGGGCGGGTTCGCCGATTCCGCAGGTCGAACCCATCCGATAGACGAGCATGACAAACGAATCACTGAAACTGGATCCGCTGAAGGACAGCGAGCTGCACGACAAGATCAACCGCGAGACCGCCCGCATCCCCTGGTCGGAACTGGAACGCCATTTCGCCCACGGCGCCGTGGTGTACGTGAGCGAGGAACTCGACCTGGTCGAGGTCGCGCTGCGCGTGGCGCACGACGACAAGGCCAGCATCGTCCGCTGGATGACCGAGGGGAAGCTGGCCAAGGTCTCCGACCTGCAGGCACAGACCTGGCAGGCGGCCGATGCACAGCTGTGGGCGTCGGTCGTCAGTCCCTTCGTGCTGGTGCAGCCCGAGAAGAAACAGCTGCATTAAACAAGACGCTCGACAAAACGTCGTCCCTGCGCAGGCAGGGACCCAATGTTGTTTGCCGAGCGGCTGCGCGGACTACATTGGGCCCCTGCCTCCGCAGGGGCGACGGCGTATTCAGGCCGCGTAAGCCAGTCGGGACTGGAACGCCCCCGCACCGCGCGCCGCCTGCCCCGCATCCTCGAGCTGGAACACGTTCACCAACCCCGCCAGCGCATCGGCCTGCTGCTGCAGCGACTGCGCCGCGGCCGCCGCCTCCTCCACCAGGGCGGCGTTCTGGATCGTCATCTCGTCCAGCTTGACGATGGCGCCGTCGACCTGGTCGATGTCCCCGCGCTGGGCCTGGGTCGCGGCCGAGATCTCGGTCATGATGGCCGTCACGCGGCCGATGCGCTCGACCACGGTGCGCATCGTTGCGCCCGCCTGGCCCACCAGCTGGGTACCGGCGCCGACCTTGCCCACCGAGTCCTCGATCAATGCCTTGATTTCCTTGGCGGCGCCGGCCGAGCGCTGCGCCAGGGCGCGCACTTCGGCGGCCACGACGGCGAAGCCGCGTCCCTGCTCGCCCGCGCGCGCCGCTTCCACGGCCGCGTTCAAGGCCAGGATATTGGTCTGGAAGGCGATGCCGTCGATGACGGAAATGATGTCGACGATGCGCGTCGACGCCTCGCTGATCAGGTTCATCGTCGCCACCACGTCGTCGACGGTGGCGCCGCCCTGGCGCGAAACGGTCGACGCGTCGGCCGCCAGCTTGCTCGCCTCCTGCGCATAGTCGGCATTGCGGCGCACCGATTCGATCAGGTCCTTCATCGACCCGGCCACGCGCGCCAGCTCGGCCGCCTGGCTTTCCGTCCGCTGCGACAGGTCGACGTTGCCGGAAGCGATCTCGCTCGACGCCGTCGCGATCGCCTCGGTGCCCGTGCGTACCCTGCCGACGATGCCGGACAGGCTGTTGCGCATCTCGCTCATCGCGGCCAGCAGGCTGGCCGGCGCGGCACGGCGCGTGTCGACTTCATGTTGCAACTGGCCGTGCGCGATCGCCTGGGCCACGCCGGCCGCATAGGCAGGCTCGCCGCCCAGCTGGCGCACGAGTTGCCGCACGATGGCCACGCCGACGCCTGTCGCCACCAGCACGCACAGCACGGCCAGCGCGCCGATCGTGTAGCGCGCCGACGAGGCCGTGGCTTCGGCCTCCGCGCTGGCCCTGGCGCTGCCGGCCTGCAAGTCCTTCAGCAAGGCGTCGATATCCGCGACGATGCGGCGGCGCAGCGGCGTGCACTCGTTGGCCAGGAAGCGGCTGTAGCCCTCCATATCGCCTGACGTGCGGTAGGCGCGCGGGCGGCGCAGCTCGTTCGACATGGCCACCAGTTCTTCCTTCGCCTTGACGTACTGCGGATGATCGCCCAGCACGCCGTCCAGCCGGCCCAGCGCCGCCATATAGGTCGCCGCATGGTGGTCGATCAAGTCCAGTTCACGCGCCACTTCGGCGGGCTCCTTGAACACGTAGGCGTTGCGGGCGGAGATGCCGGTCTGGTCGAGGGCCTCGCGTACCTCTTACAGCGGCTCGAGCTGAGTGGCGCGCAGGCGGTCGGCGCCGGTCACCGCCCGTTCGATGGCGCTCACCCGCAGCACGGCGAAGGCCGCCAGCACGAGCGTCACGCCGACGATCAGCGCGAAAGCGATGGCAAGCCTGGCGGCGATTCCCGGCCCTTTGGTATGTTTGCTCACTTTTTCCTCTTGTTGATTGCGAGAAATTTCAGTATTTTCACGGAAATGACAGTTTTGACGAATTCTGCCATAAAAATTTCCCACAAGCAGCACGATTGACAATAAACGTTTGCAAAGACGTATTGCCGCAACAATTAGAGAGAATGTCTATTGAACAACTTACGAAGAAGAACGCAATAGTTGGAGAGAATCTGAACCCGCAAATCCGTTATACTGGCGGAATGTGAGGAAGTTTATGCTAAGCAACTTAAAAGATGACGATCCCATCCTGACCACAAGCGAAGTCGCACGCCTCCTCGGCGTGGCGACGAGCACCGTGCAGATCTGGATGGAAAGCGGCGCGATCGAATCCTGGAAAACGCCGGGAGGACACCGACGTACGCGCCTGAGCCTGGTACAAGGCCTGATGCATGGCGAGGACCAGACGCGCGCCACGCCGAACCCGAGTACCGACAAGGAATACCAGCCTGCGCCGCTGCCGAACTACCCGGCGCCGGCCAACGAGCGGACACGCCTGGCGGCACTGGCTGCGTCGGGCCTCGTCGATACCGAGGACGAGCCGCGTTTCGACCGTGTGGTGCGCCTGGCCGCGATGGTGACAGGCTCGCCGATCGCACTGATCTCCCTGCTGACCTCGACCCGCCAATGGTTCAAGGCCCGCGTCGGACTGTCGGCACGCGAGACGCCGCGCGACTGGGCGTTCTGCTCGCACACGATCATGAAGAACGAATTGTTCGTCGTGGAAGACGCGCTCGAGGACGAGCGCTTCCGCAACAACCCGCTGGTGCTGCAGGAACCGCACATCCGTTTCTATGCAGGCGTTCCGCTGCGCGACAAGTCCGGCCAGCTGCTGGGCAGCCTGTGCGTGATCGACCGCGAACCGCGCCGCCTGCGCGCGGCCGAGGTACAGAGCCTGATGGACCTGGCCGACATCGCGGCCGCCGAGATCGCGGCGGGCGCGAAGCCGTCGAAGCACTGATTTCGGCGTGTATGGTGGGCACGTGGCGCCTACGCCTGCCGCGCCCACCCTACGAGCGGCGACGACAATCTCCGTAGGGTGGGCATCACATGCCCACCAAACCGTGCTGCACCGCCACATCAATAACCGGGGCCGCGGCCCTCGTGCACCCGGTGCTGCAACGCATGCGCCGCTTCGCGCATCAATTCGCCCGCGCGCACCGGGTCCGGCTCGCGCATGGCGCGCATTGCCAACTCCTGCAAGGCTTCCGGATATTCCACCTGCGCCGCCCGCGCGATCCAGCGCTGCGCCGCGGCTTCGTCGCGCGCCCCGCCCTCGCCTGCCATCTGCATCTGGGCCAGCGTGAACATCGCGGCCGGCACGCCGCCGGCGGCGGCGCGTTCGAGTGCCGCCCGCGCGGCCGTCGCATCACGCGGCACGCCGACACCGTTGCGCTGTTTCAGTCCACGTTCCCAGTCCGCGAGCGCCTGCGGCGGCAAGCCGTCGGCGGCCCGCGCCAGCACGGCGGCCAGCAACAGGCTCGCCGCCAGCAGTTGCCGCTTCATTTGGCCAGGTCGATCGCGTACAGGGCGAATCCCTTGCCCTGGCCGTCGTCGGCCTGCAGTTCCGACACATTGTCCAGGCCTGCCGTACGCGCCAGGTCGATCTTGCCGGGCGCCGAGTGGAAGACCACCGGACCGGCCGTCTTCACGGACGCAAAGCGCCAGCTGCGCTGGGCGCCGTCCGCTTTCAGGGACAGGGCCTTGCGCGCGCGGATGAAGGAGATCAGCACGTCGCGGCTGGTGTCGGGCGAGGCGAACACGGTCTTGCTGCCGTCCAGGCCCGGGAAGTTGCCGCCGCCGCTCGCGCGGTAGTTATTCGTGGCGACGAGGAAGGCCTGGTCGTCCTGCACCGGCTTGCCGCGCCATTGCAGCCCCTGCACGCGCTGGCCCGGGGCCTTCGTCACGTCGATCTCGTATTGCAGGTCGGCGGACGTCACCGTATCGAAATTAAAGCCGGGGAATTGCGGGTTGATCAGCTCCTGGGGCTCCGTCTTGGCCGGGTCGATCGTGTTGAAGCGGGTCGCCGTCTTTTCCAGCCAGGCCTTGAGGCCGGCGCCATCGACCTTCACCACGTACAGCGCGTTCGGGTACAGGTACAGGTCGGCCGCGTTGTTCAGCGCCAGGCTGCCCGGCGCCACGTCCGTATAGTCGGCCGCGCCGCCGAAGCCCGTCTTGAACGGCGCCGTCATCGACAGCACCGGCAGGTCCTTGTACTGCGGCAGGTTGGCGCGCACGTAGTCGCGCACATAGGCCGTCTGCGCGGAATTCACGACCTGCAGCGCGGAGACGTCGCCGACGTCGGCGAAATACGTCGACATGCGGAACGAGGTGCTGCCCACCGGCGTCTTCACATACTCGATCGTGGCCTCGTGCTCGGCCTTTACCAGCGCTGCCACCTGCGGGTCGGCCGCGACGAAGGATTTATCCGCCTGCTGCGTGGAGCGGGTCTCGACGCTGCTCGCGTCGCGCTGCGACATCCAGCGATTGCCGTCGTAGCGCAAGGCCAGCTTGACCACGCCCAGGTTCTTGCCCCACAGATTGGCCATCACGGTCGGCACGCCGAATACGGTGCCCTTCGTCTTGTCGACATGCGGCAGGTTGAATTGCGGGACCGTGCTCGTCGGATTCGGGAACAGCTGGTGCGAATGGCCCAGCAGCATGGCGTCGATGCCCGGCACCTGCGCCAGGTGCCAGTTGCCGTTTTCCATGTCCGGCGTGTAGGGGCTGTCGTCCAGGCCCCCGTGCGAGATCACGACGACGACGTCGGCGCCCTTCGCGCGCATCTCCGGGATATAGCGCTTGGCCGTCTCGACCAGCCCTTCCGTGTAGACCTTCCCTTCCAGCCAGCGCTTGTCCCACGACAGGATGGTGGGCGGCGTGAAGCCGATGATGCCGACCTTCACCGTCGTCTCGACGGGCTTGCCGTCGGCGCCGGTCGCCTTGATCTTCTTGTCGAGGATGCGGTACGGCGCAAAGATGGGCTGCTTCGTCTTGACGCTGTAGACGTTCGCCAGCACCTGCGGGAAGGCGGGGCCGGGGCAATGCTTGCCCGTCCTGGTGCCATCGGCGCCGAAGTCGTTGCCGCTGACCTGGCCGAGGAATTGCAGGCCGTAGTTGAAATCGTGGTTGCCGATGCCGGTGCCGTCGTAGCCCAGCTTCTGCATGACCTTGTAGATGCCCAGCAGTTCGCCGCAGGCCACCGGTTTCACTTGCGCCTGGTAGTCGCCCAGCGCCGTGCCCTGGATCGTGTCGCCGTTATCGAACAGCATCGTGTTCGGGAAATCGCGCCGCGCCTGGGCGATCAGCGTGGCCGTGCGGTCCAGGCCCAGCGACGGGTCGGCGGCCAGCTTGAAGTAGTCGTAGCCGAGCACGTTCTGGTGCACGTCCGTCGTCTCCAGCAGTGCGAGGGTGGCGGTGCTGCCCGCTTTCGGGGCGGCCGCGTGGGTGGATGCGGCCAGCAGCATGGCGGGGACGATGGCGAGGCGGAACGGCAGGCGGGATGGCTTCATGGAGGCTGTCAAGATGGCTGAAAACGGAGGGAACAGGGGTCGATGATAAGGGAGCGCCATGTAATCGGGCAAGATTCGGCCAGGCCGCTCGTGGAACATTCGCGCTTTCATGGGGAGATCGGGCGCTCTCGGGTATAATCGAGGGTTCGATTCAACCACTGAAAATACGCTAGAGACCATGGAAGCTGAACGCATCAACGCCCTCTCCGCCCTGCTGAATGACCTGAGCAGCCGTGAAGCCGAACTTCGGAGGTATCTTTGACTTCGATAAGAAGTCCGAGAAACTAGAACAGGTCAACCAGGAAATGGAAGACCCCGCGATCTGGAACGACCAGAAGCGGGCGCAAGACATGGGCCGCGAAAAGAAAGCCCTCGAAGGCGTCGTCCTGACGCTGGAAAAGGCGCGCGCGGACCTGACCGACGCATCCGACCTGTTCGAGATGGCCCGCGAGGAAGGCGACGACGCCACCATCGAGGCCGTCGAGGGCGATGCCGACGAGATCAAGAAGGTCATCGAGGCGATGGAATTCCGCCGCATGTTCAGCAACCCGATGGACCATGCGAACTGCTTCATCGACATCCAGGCCGGCGCCGGCGGCACCGAAGCCCAGGACTGGGCCTCGATGCTGATGCGCCAGTACCTGCGCTACTGCGAACGCAAGGGCTTCAAGGCCGAGGTCATGGAAATGTCCGAGGGCGAGGTCGCCGGCATCAAGACGGCCACGATCAAGGTCGAGGGCGAGTACGCCTACGGCCACCTGCGTACCGAGACCGGCGTGCACCGCCTCGTGCGCAAGTCGCCGTTCGACTCGGCCAACGGCCGCCACACCTCGTTCACGTCGCTGTTCGTGTACCCGGAAGTCGACGAATCGATCGACATCGAGATCAACCCGGCCGACGTGCGCATCGACACCTACCGCGCATCCGGCGCGGGCGGACAGCACATCAACAAGACCGACTCCGCCGTGCGCCTGACGCACGCGCCTTCCGGTATCGTGGTGCAGTGCCAGAACGACCGCTCGCAGCACCGCAACAAGGCCGAGGCCTTCGACATGCTGCGCGCCAAGCTGTACGAGCTGGAGCTGCGCAAACGCATGAGCGAGCAGCAGAAGCTGGAAGACTCCAAGACCGACGTCGGCTGGGGCCACCAGATCCGTTCCTACGTCCTGGACCAGTCGCGCATCAAGGACTTGCGCACCGGCTTCGAGACGGGCAACACCAAGAACGTGCTGGATGGCGACCTCGACGATTTCATTTCCGCGTCCCTGAAACAGGGCGTGTAAACGACACCTATCAGAGGAAAGCAACACGATGACCACGAACGCGCGCGCATTCATCTTCGACATGGACGGTACCATCGTCGACAACATGGCCTACCACACCAAGTCGTGGCTGGAATTCTTCGCCCGCCGCGGCAAGCTGTACGAAGCGGACGCCTTCTTCCGCGAGACGGCCGGTGCCCAGGGCCGCGAGATCCTGCGCGCGCGCCTCGGCCCGGACGTCTCCGACGAGGAGATCCGTGCGCTGGCGCTGGAAAAGGATGCGTTGTACCGCGAAATGTACGGCCCCTACCGCCGTGCCATCGAGGGCCTGGACCAGCTGGTGACGGGTGCGCGCAACCGCGGCATCAAGCTGGCCGTGGCCACCTCGGCGCCGCCGCTGAACATCGTGTTCACGCTCGACGAACTGGACCTGCGCGCGCGCTTCGACACGGTCGTCGGCGCAGCCGACGTCGCCCACGGCAAACCGCATCCGGACGTGTTCCTGAAGGCGGCCGAACGCCTCGACGTCGATCCCGCCGCCTGCATCGTGTTCGAGGACGCGCCGATGGGCGTCGAAGCGGCACGGCGCGCGGGCATGCGCGCCGTCGTCATCACCACCACGCTGCCCGCCGAAGCGTTCGCCGAGTATGACAACGTCATCCGCGTCGTCAACGATTATGCCGACCTGTCCGTTGAGGACCTCTGCAGCAGCCGGTAATTCTTACACCTGAAATAGACACCATGAGCACCGAAAACCAAGAACAGGGTAACACCCAGCAAGAGCACGCCAACCTCGTCGCCGACGATAACAAGATCATCGCCGAGCGCCGCGCCAAGCTGGCGGCGCTGCGCGAGAAGGGCCAGCCCTTCCCGAACGACTTCGCGCCGCAGCACAAGGCGGCCGACCTGGCCGAGCAGTTCACGGGCTGGACCCGCGAGCAGCTGGAAGCCGAACCGCAGGCCGTCGTCGTCGCCGGCCGCATGATGCTGCGCCGCGAGGCCGGCAAGAAGGCCGTGTTCGCGACCCTGCAGGATTCGTCGGGCCCGCGCGCCGACGGCCGCATCCAGATCTACGTCACCCTCGACAACACGGGCGAGGAGACGATGGAAGCGCTGCGCACCTACGACCTGGGCGACATCCTGGGCGTGGAAGGCACCCTGTTCAAGACCAAGACCGACGAGCTGACCGTCAAGGTCACCAAGCTGCGCCTCGTCACCAAGTCGCTGCGTCCGCTGCCGGACAAGTTCCACGGCCTGGCCGACCAGGAAACCAAGTACCGCCAGCGCTACGTCGACCTGATCGTCAGCGAAGAGACGCGCCGCACCTTCAAGGCCCGTACCGCCGCCATGGCCTCGATCCGCCGCTTCATGCAGGATCACCAGTTCATGGAAGTCGAGACCCCGATGCTGCACCCGATCCCGGGCGGCGCCGCGGCCAAGCCCTTCGTCACGCACCACAATGCGCTCGACATGCAGATGTACCTGCGCATCGCACCGGAACTGTACCTGAAGCGCCTGGTCGTGGGCGGCTTCGACCGCGTGTTCGAAATCAACCGTAACTTCCGCAACGAGGGCGTGTCGATCCGCCACAACCCGGAATTCACGATGATGGAGTTCTACGCGGCCTATACCGACTACAAGTGGATCATGGACTTCACGGAAGCCGTGATCCGCCAGGCCGCCGTCGATGCGCACGGCACCGCCGAGCTGACCTACGGCGGCCGCGCGCTGGACCTGGGCAAGCCGTTCCAGCGCCTGACCATCGTCCAGGCCATCGACAAGTACGCCCCGGGCTACGCGGAAGCGCAGCTGAACGATGCCGCCTTCATCCGCCAGGAACTGCTGAAGTTCGGCGTCAAGCCGCTGGCCCACGTCGGCCTGGGTGCCCTGCAGCTGGCGCTGTTCGAAGAGACGGCCGAAGCGCAGCTGTGGGAACCGACCTTCATCATCGACTACCCCGTCGAAGTATCGCCGCTGGCACGCGCCTCGGACACCCGCGAAGGCATCACCGAGCGCTTCGAGCTGTTCATGGTCGGCCGCGAGATCGCCAACGGTTTCTCGGAGCTGAACGATCCGGAAGACCAGTCGGCCCGCTTCCTGGCCCAGGTCGACGCCAAGGAAGCCGGCGACGACGAGGCGATGTACTACGACGCCGACTACATCCGCGCGCTGGAATACGGCATGCCGCCGGCCGGCGGCTGCGGCATCGGCATCGACCGCCTGATGATGATCATCACCGACTCGCCGAACATCCGCGACGTGCTGCTGTTCCCGCACCTGCGCAAGGAAGACTGATCGGTTCCGGGTCACGGCCCGGGAAATAGGTCATCGAAAACGCGGACAGGAAACTGTCCGCGTTTTTTTGCGTCTATTGTTATTACAAAATTATTTCAATTTGTATCAAAAAACCGACAAATGTAACGAGATTTAAATATTTCCCCCACGTTTTGTAGATCAGCTCTTTGCGGTGCAGCAATGTTATGCAAAAGTAATTGGGCGCGCCGTGCTATGCCGGCCGGCTGCCTTTCGACGAGCGGCGCGCGTTGTTCCATCTGATCATTCATCACCTGGGAGTCGTCGTGAAGCATAAGCGTATTCTGAAGCACCAGGCCTTGCCGCTGGCCCTGTCTCTAGCCTTTCCAGCCCTCGCCGCAGCGCAGCAAGCGCCCGCCCCGGCCGAGCCGATCCACCGCGTGGAAGTCACCGGCAGCAGCATCAAGCGCACCGAAGCCGAAACCGCAGGCTCGCTCCAGATCCTGAGCCGGGAAGACATCGAGAAGACCGGCGAAACGACGGCCCTGGGCATCCTGACGTCGACCGCGTCGATCAGCGCCAACCTGAACACCTCGAACAGCAGCTCGGGCAGCTTCGCGACGGGCGCTTCCGGGATTAGCATGCGCGGGCTGGGCAAGGTGTCGACGCTGGTGCTCGTCAACGGCCGCCGCATCGCGCCCTACGGACTGGCCGACGGCGCCCAGGAAAACTTCACCAACCTCGACGCCATCGCCAGCGACGCCATCGAACGCATCGAGATCCTCAAGGACGGCGCCTCGGCGATCTACGGTTCCGACGCGATCGCCGGCGTCGTCAACATCATCTTGCGCAGCAACTTCGTCGGCGCCAAGATCCGCGCCCAGTACACCGAACCGCAGCACTTCCACGACGACCGCAACCGCAAGGTCTCGGCGATCCTCGGCTACGGCGACATCGACGAGCAGGGCTTCAATACCTACCTGACGGTGGAAGGCTACAAGCGCGACGGCTACAGCACCGGCGACCTGCAGAAGTACTATCCGAGCTGGCACCGGCTGACGCCGGGCCGCTCGACCTGGGATGCGAAGAGTTCCTTCTCGCCGACCGGCAACTACTACCTGAGCAGCACGAACATCGTCGCCGCACCAGGCTGCCCGGCCGGGGACATCGACCCCAGCGACAAGCTGTGCAAATGGGATGCGCTGCCCTACACGGGCCTGACCACCGACAACAAGCGCCATGCGATCGTCAGCAGCACCCACTTCCGCATCGGCCCGGACATCGACGCCAACCTGGAAATCACCTCGGCCAGCGCGACCAGCGAATACATCGTGGCCCCGTTCAGCGTCAGCAACGGCAGCGCTACCAGCTCGCAGAGCATCTGGTACGACGTCTACGGCGGCCAGATGGTGGGCCCGTTCTCGTATCCGAAGCTGCCGGTCGGCCACCCGAACAACCCCTATAACGTGCCGGTCGAGTACCGCGCGCGCATGATGGACACGGGCAACGGCTTCAACTTCAACCGCACCGATTCCGACCAGTCGCGCGTGATGCTGGCGCTGCAGGGCACGTGGCGCGGCTACGACTGGAAATCGGCGGCGGGCTGGATGAAGTCGACGGCCTCCAAGGCCACGCGCGCCGTCAGCGCCCAGGGCTACACGGACGCCATCGTCAACGGCACCTACAAATTCGGTCAGCAGAACGATCCCGCGCTGCTGGAGACGATGTTCCCGGTGCGGACCACGGACGGCGAAGCGAAGGTGAAGTTCTTCGACGCGACGATCTCGGGCACCGTGGCGCAACTGCCGGCCGGCCCGCTGAGCGTGGCGTTCGGCACCGACCTGCGCAACACCAGCTACCGCATGAAGAGCTCGGACAATGTGCTGAACGGCGACCTGGTCGGCATCTTCGGCCTGCAGGTCGACGACGCCGTCAGCCAGTACGCGCTGTTCACCGAAGCGACCGCGCCCCTGACCAAACGCATCGAGTTGAACGCCGCGCTGCGCGCCGACAAGACCGACGGCGCCGAGGCGCACGTCTCGCCCAAGCTGGGCCTGCGTGTGAACGTCACCGACAGCCTGCTGCTGCGCGCCACGGCGTCCGGCGGCTTCCGCGCGCCGAACATCGTCGAGTCGGGCAATGGCCTGGGCCGCAGCTCGGTGGCCAACAGCACCAACGACCCGCGCCGCTGCCCGATCGCCAACCAGTTGAACGCGCTAGTGCAGAACGCCGCCGGCGCCACGGCGGCCGACAAGGCCCAGGCGAACACCTTCCGCAACGCCGACTGCTCGGGCAGCCTGCCGAGCTTCGTCGCCTCGAACAAGGACCTCAAGCCGGAAACCTCGCGCTCGTTCACGGGCGGCCTGGTGTTCGAGCCGGTCAAGAACTGGACGGCGGCCGTCGACTACTTCTTCATCGAGCGCCGCAACGAGATCGGCACCCGCTCCACGGTCGACATCCTGAAGGGCGAGGCCAGCCTGCCGGCCGGCCAGCTGATCCGCGTCGACAACACCGCCGTCGACAACGAATTCCTGGCGCTGGTGAACAAGTACGCGCCGGGCAATACGATCAACTACGGCGGCATCGGCAAGATGGGGCTGGTCTACAACCCCTACGTCAACAGCGGCAAGACGCGCGCCTCGGGCTTCGACTTCGACGCCTCTGGACGCTTCCGCGTGGCGAACGCCGACGTGCGCCTGAAGCTGGACGGCACCTACCTGTGGAAGTACCAGAGCTTCAGCGTGGCCGATAACGCCTACGGTCCGAACGAGATGGGTACCTACGACATGAAGTCGCGCCTGCGCGTGAAGCTGCGCGCCTACGCCAAGATGGGGGACTGGGACCACGGCGTGACGGCGAACTTCCGCAGCGGCTACAGCAACAACAGCATCTCCTCGCCGACCTATTGCGCGACCCAGAACGTGGCCGCGCAATACCTGGACGCCTGCGGCCGCGTTGGCAGCAACACGACCTTCGACTACAACCTGGCGTTCAGCGGCATCAAGCACGTCAAGCTGAACCTGTACGTCGACAACGTGTTCGGCCGCGATGCGCCGATCGACTGGCGTGACGGCTGGAGCACCACGGCGCCGCAGTTCCGTACCTTCGGGGTCGCGGCCAGCTACGAGATGTAATCGGCAAACCCGTCGCCCCTGCGCAGGCAGGGGCCCAATGTTACGGGCGCAGCCGCGACGCCAGCAGAAATCGGGTCCCTGCCTGCGCAGGGGCGACGTGCTTTTACAGCACGACCCGGTAGCAGGGCACGTAGACCTTGCCCGGCAACTTCATGCGGCTCTGCTCAACGAAGGACTGCAGCAGCGCATCGAGCTGCGCCATCATCTCGCTCTCGCCGTGGATCTCGAACTTGCCATGCTGTTCGATCGCGCGGATCCCCTCTTCCTTGACGTTGCCGGCGACGATGCCGGAGAAGGCGCGCCGCAGCTGCGCCGCCAGCAAGTGCACCGGCTGGTCCTTGTGCAGCGACAGGCCGCGCATGTTCTCGTGGGTCGGCTTGAACGGGCGCTGGAACTCCGGGTCGATGCGCAGGCCCCAGTTGAAGTAATAGGCGTCGCTGCGCGACTTGCGGAACTCGCGCACCTGGCGGATCCCCGTGTGCATCACCTTCGCCACCTCGGCCGGATCGTCGACGATGATCTGGTAACGTTTGGTGGCCGCCTCGCCCAGCGTGGCGCGGATAAAGCCGTCGATGCGTTCGAAGTACTCGCGCGAGGTCGACGGCCCCGTAAACACGAGCGGGAACGGCAGCTCGGCATTGTCCGGATGGAGCAGGATGCCGAGGATGTACAGGATCTCCTCGGCCGTGCCGGCGCCGCCCGGGAACACGACGATGCCGTGGCCCGTGCGGACGAAGGCCTCGAGACGCTTCTCGATGTCCGGCATGATCACGAGATCGTTGACGATCGGGTTCGGCGATTCGGCCGCGATGATGCCCGGCTCCGAAATGCCCAGGTAGCGGCCGTTCTGCAGGCGCTGCTTGGCGTGGCCGATGTTCGCCCCTTTCATCGGGCCCTTCATCGCGCCCGGACCGCAGCCCGTGCAGATGTCCAGTTCGCGCAGGCCGAGCTGGTAGCCGACCTTTTTCGAGTAATCGTATTCGACGGAATTGATCGAGTGCCCACCCCAGCACACGACCAGGTTCGGATTGTTCTGCGGCCGGATCACGTTGGCGTTGCGCAGGATGTGGAACACGGCGTCCGTGATGCCCTCGGGCCGGGACAGGTCGAAGCGCGGATTGTCGGTGACCTCGAAGTTCACGTAGACGATGTCGCGCAGGACGGCGAACAGGTGTTCGTGGATGCCCTTGATCATCTTGCCGTCGACGAAGGCGTGCGCCGGCGCGTTGCGGATGTCCAGCTTGATGCCGCGCTCGCGTTGGATGACGCGGATCTCGAAGTCCTTGTAACGCTCCAGCAGCTCCTTGCCGTCGTCGATCGAGCTGCCCGAGTTCAGCACGGCCAGCGCGCACTTGCGGAAGATCTGGTACAAGCCGCCCTGGCTCGTGTCCAGCAGCTTCGCCACCTCGGCCTTGGACAGCACTTCGAGGCGCCCTTCCGGGGAAATCAGCGTGTCGACAACGTCGTAAGTCATCATTCTCTTCCTTATCTCTACTGTATATAAGAGCAATACCGCACCAATATACGACAACTCGCCCGAGTTTGCGTCCCGTTTTGGCACACCGCGTGCACTCGTACGGCAGAGCTGGAAAAACTTGCCTTCTGATGAGGGATTTCCACTAAAATGCGTCGCTATCGGCAAGCCGGACCTACCCGGGACGGGTCAACCGACGAGACCATTCTTATAAAACGATTTGGGGAGGAACCGCATGAGCGGTGCAGCTACGACAACCGCCGGGGACAAGACCGTACCGGAATTCAAGCAGATCATGGGCCATCCGGCGCCGCTGTGGATGCTGTTCATGACGGAGTTCTGGGAGCGTTTCGCCTTCTACGGCATCCGCTGGGCCCTCGTGCTCTACATCGTCGCCCAGTTCTACGGCGGCAGCGGCGTGGGCCAGGCCGACGCCAACCTGACCTACGGTTCCTACCTCGCGCTGGTGTACGCGGGCGCCGTCTTCGGCGGCTACATCGCCGACCGCGTCATCGGCTACCAGCGCTCGATCCTCGTCGGCGCCGCGTTCATGGTGGTCGGCCTGTTCGCCATCACCCTGCCCGACCCGAACGTCTTCAAGCTGGGCCTTGCCACCATCATCGTCGGCAACGGCATGTTCAAGCCCAACATCTCGACCATGGTCGGCCAGCTGTACGGCATCAGCGACCCGCGCCGCGATTCCGGCTTCACCATCTTCTACATGGGCATCAACGCCGGCGGCTTCCTGGCGCCGATCCTGACGGGCATCCTGGCGCAGAACGTCTTCGGCGACAACGGCGTGCCGGCCTATAAAGTCGTGTTCTTCTCGGCCGGCATCGGCATGCTGCTGTCGCTGCTGTGGTTCCAGATCGGCCGCCGCGGCCTGAAGGGCATCGGCGCACCGGTCGGCCCGCTGGCCAGCCCGGCGCGCCTCGCGGCCGTCGTCATCGGCGCGCTGGTCGTGATCCCCGGCGTGTACTTCCTGCTCAAGCTGGGCGCCGAAACCCTGCAGGGCATCCTGTCGGTGCTGTTCATCGGCCTGGCGCTGATGCTGCTGGTCGAAGGCATCCGCAACGGCAAGGTCGCGCGCGACAAGACCATCGCCATGCTGATCATCTTCTTCTTCAACGTGATGTTCTGGTGCTTCTTCGAACAGGCGGGCAGCTCCTTCACCTTCCTGGCCGAGAACATCGTGCGCCGCGACTTCGGCGGCTGGATCTTCCCGACCGGCTGGTTCCAGTCCGTGAACACGCTCGCCATCATCGTCTGCGCGCCGATCGTCGCCGCCGTCTGGGTCGCGATGGGCCGCAACAACCCGTCGATCCCGCGCAAGTTCGGCCTGGGCCTGATCTTCAACGGCCTGGCGTTCCTGCTGCTGATGTTCGCGCTGACGAGCCTCGTCGGCCCGGACAGCAAGATCCCGTTCTGGACGCTGTTCATGGTCTACGTGGTCCAGTCGATCGGCGAACTGTGCCTGTCGCCGATCGGCCTGTCGATGGTGACCAAGCTGGCGCCGACGCGCCTGGTGGGCCTGGGCATGGGCGGCTGGTTCCTGTCGACCGGCATCGGCAACAACCTGTCCGGCATCTTCGCCAGCCACGTCTCGGGCGAATCGGGCATGACCACCGCCTCGGCGCTGTCGGGCTACACCTTCGGCTTCTGGGCCCTGATCGGCTCGGGCGTGCTGCTGTTCCTGATCGCGCCGCTGATCCAGAAGCTGATGCACGGCGTGAAGTAACCCTCGTTGCTCCGGCACGAAAAACGGCAGCCCGCGGGCTGCCGTTTTTCATTGGTCGAGCGTCTGCCGCATCTCGTCCATCTCGGCGCGGATCCAGTCGCGAAAATACCGGACCTTCGTCATCGCCTCCTTGTGCGGATTGACGAGCAGCTTGTAGCCGCTGCCGAACGGCGCGCTGCGGCAGGGCAGCACGCGCAGGCTGCCGGCCAGGATGTCCTGGAACGCGATCCCGTACGGGACCAGCGCGACGCCTTGCCCCGCCACCGCGGCCTGCGCCAGCACGCCCCAGTGCGTGAACACGCGCGAGAAATCGTATTTGGCCTTGTCGTACTTGCCCTTCAGCGCCCGGTTTTCCTGCAGCAGCTGCAGCCAGCCTTCCGGCGTGCGCTCGCACAGCAGCGGAAAGCGGGCCAGGTCGGCCAGTCCCAATTCCGTTTCGCCGGGCGCCAGCAGGTCCGGGCTGTAGACGGGCACCAGCCGCTCGTGGAACAGCAGCGCCGGATCGCCGTCGCGCACGGGGCCGAAACGGATCGCCACGTCGACGGCGTCGTCCTCGATGTCCACGGGGGTGTCGTTCGAATCGATGCGCAGGTCCAGTTCCGGGTGCAGCTTGGTAAAGCGCGGCATGCGCGGCACCAGCCACTTGATGGCGAAGGAATGCGTGGTCGAGATGCGCAGCACGGCTTCGTCGTCGCCGCGCTGCAGGGCGCCGACCTTGGCGCGCAGCTCGCCCAGCATGCGGCCCACGGCGATCGCCAGTTCCTGGCCCTTGGCCGTGAGCGCGATATGGCGTGGATGGCGCACAAACAGCGCGAAACCCAGCGCTTCCTCGAGCTGCTTGACCTGCAGGCTGACGGCCGCCGGGGTCTTGTGCAGCTCCTGCGCCGCCAGCTTGAAGCTGCCCCAGCGCGCCGCCGCGTCGAAGTCGAGCAGGCCGGAGAGG
Organism: uncultured Massilia sp.; assembly: GCA_963529995.1. Lineage (GTDB taxonomy): Bacteria > Pseudomonadota > Gammaproteobacteria > Burkholderiales > Burkholderiaceae_D > Telluria. Next base: position 42,294 of record CAUSCY010000026.1, read on the forward strand.
CTCCGCAGCGGCCTCATCGCTCACCCATGCATAAGTTTTTCTTGTTCATCAACCTGTATTTTTCTTGTTTGAAGGATTGCCTCTGTGCATGGAGAATATAGCCGATTCACCATGACCGTGCCATGCACTCGCCTGTTTCGCGAGGAGGGAGGCGGTCGAGCCTAAGGAAAACTCATGTCCAAGAATATCCTGGTGATCGGCGGTACCCGTTTCATGGGCAAGCTGCTCGTGCAGCGCCTCCTGCATGCCGGCCATCGCGTGACGATCGCCACCCGCGGCTATGCGCCCGATCCCTTCGGCACGCGCATCGAACGCATCCGCGTCGACCGCCGCAACGAGACCGCGATGCGCAAGGCCTTCGCCGACCGCGCGCCGTGGGACATCGTCTTCGACCAGATGTGCTACAACCCACTGGACGCGGCGATCTCCGTGCGCACCTTCGCCGGCCGCACCGGGCGCTACGTGATGACGTCCACCATCGACGCCTACCGCGCGCTCGGCTTCGACGCCGCACAGCCGCTGTCGGAAGCCGACCTGGCCGTCGAGAGCCAGCCGATCGACACCGCCTATCCGTGGCACGACCCGTGCCGCGCGACCGAGTGCTACGTGGCGGGCAAGGTCCAGGCCGAAGCCTACCTGGTGCGCGACGGTTCGCTGCCCCTTGTCGTGCCGCGCCTGGCCCACGTGCTGGCCGGTCCGGAAGACTTCACGGGCCGCCTGGCCCACTACGTCGAACTGGCGCGCCTTGGGGGAACGCTGGAATACGCGGACCGCAATGCCGCGCAATCGTTCATGCCGCTGCAGGCCGCCGCCGACTTCCTCCTGTGGACCGGTATGCAGGATTTCACGGGCGCCGTGAATGCCGCCAGCGACGGCGCGCTATCGGCCGTCGACCTGCACGAGCGCGTCGGCGCCGTGCTGGACACCCGCGTGCGCCTGGCCCGCGTGCAGCCGCCGCCGGCCCCGGGTCGCCTGTCGCCGTTCGACCTGCCGGCGCCGATGGTGCTCGATACCACACGCGCCGCGGAGCTGGGTTACCGCTTCGGGCACGTGGACGACTGGATCGACGATACGATCCGGCAGCACGATCTGGCGTTCGTTTAAGCCCCACCGCCACGAAAGTAACACTACGTCGTCCCTGCGCAGGCAGGGACGACGGCTTATGTTTTGGCCTTCTCGCGCCCTACCCAATACAGCAGCACGCAAATCGCCGCATACGGTATCAGCGACAGCACATCCGCATCCGCCCCCGCAAAGAACGGATTCGCCGCCTCCGCCCACTTGTTCATCGCATTGTCGAAATCCGTCAGCACGCCCGCCGTGATGGCGATGACGATGCCTGCCAGCGCGCCGCCCGCGATGTAGCCGGAGGCCAGCAGCGTGCCCGAGCTGCGGTCGCCCGCAGCCTGCAACTGCTCCTCGTCCAGGCCCGCATACTGCGGCAGCTTGCCGTTGCGGCGGTCGACCAGCCAGCGGATCAGGCCACCGACGGCGATCGGCAGCGTCGACACCAGCGGCAGGTACACGCCCACGGAGAACGCCAGCGACTGGATGCCTGCCATTTCCAGCACCACGGCGATCATGACGCCGAACAGCACGAGGGTCCACGGCAGCTGCTGGTCCAGGATGCCCTTGATGATGTAGGACATCAGCACGGCCTTGGGCGCATCGTACTTCTTGACTTCCGAGCCGTCCGGGCGCGTGTGGAACTGGCCGTTGATGCCCGGGTCGACCAGGTAGGCGAGCGAACCGTCGTCGCGCACCAGGTATTTGCCGGCGGGGCCGCCGTTCGTGTCCACCTTCTGCCACACCTTGTACGTGGCGTGGTCGGATGCGGCCTGCGGGCCCTGCAACTGCGCCGTCTCGGTGAGCGTGCGCGCGTCGACCTTCACGTGCGGCGCCACCTGGGCAGCGGGCACGTAGACGGTGCCGGCATCGTTCAGCTTCAGCAGGATCGGGCCCAGGATCAGCGCCGACGCCAGGGCGCCGGCCAGGATCGCGTACTGCTGCAGGCGCGGCGTCGCGCCGACCAAGTAGCCCGTCTTGAGGTCCTGCGAGGTGGTGCCCGCATTGCTGGCGGCGATGCAGACGATGGCGCCGACCGACAGCGCCGTCACGTAATAGCGTCCCCCGGTCCAGCCCATCACGAGGAAGATCAGGCAGGTGAACAGCAGCGTGGCCACGGCCATGCCGGAAATCGGGTTCGACGACGAGCCGACTTCGCCCGTCAGGCGCGAGGACACGGTCGAGAACAGGAAGCCGAACACGAGGATCAGCAAGGCGCCGAGCACGTTCATGTGCAGCGGCGTGGCGAAGGTGATGACGGCGATGATGCCCAGGCAGCCGATCACGACCCATTTCAACGGGATGTCCTGCTCCGTGCGCACGGTGGCGTCGGCCTTGCTGGCCTGCTTCAGGCCGGACAGGCCGCCTTTCAGGCCGCCCCAGATCGTCGGCAGCGAGCGCGCCAGGCTGATCAAGCCGCCGGCTGCGACGGCGCCGGCGCCGATGTACAGCACGTAGGCGCTGCGGATGTCGTCCGGGCCCATGTCCTTGATCAGCATCGTCCCCGGCGCCAGCGGCACGGTCAGCAGCTCGCCGAAGAACTTGATCATCGGGATCAACAGCAGATAGGACAGCACGCCGCCGGCCGCCATCGTCATCGCGATGCGGGGGCCGATGATGTAGCCGACGCCCAGCAGTTCCGGCGAGATCTCCGCGCCGGCGGAACCGGCCTTCAGTGGCGCGCCGAACACGAAGTTGACGGTATCCTTCCACAGCTTGAACGAGATGTTGAAGACCTTGTACAGGAGGCCCAGGCCGAAGCCGCCGAAGATGATGAGGGCGCGCCGGCGCGCTTCACGCGCTTCGTCCGACCCTTCGGTGCGCACCTCGCCGGCCGCCTCGCGCGAGCTTTCCGTGGCGGCCGCCTTCAACACCTCGGCGCAGGCGGTGCCTTCCGGGTATTTCAGTTCGCGGTGCTGGTCGACGATCATCGTGCGGCGCATCGGGATCATCATCAGGATGCCGAGCAGGCCGCCCAGCACCCCGACCAGCATCACGCGCGAGATCTCCAGGTCGAAGCCGAGGATCATGATGGCGGGCATGGTCACGCCGAGGCCGAAGGCCAGCGATTCGCCGGCCGACCCCGCCGTCTGGGTGATGCTGTTTTCCAGGATCGTCGCCTCGCGCCCGCCCGCCTTCTTCGCCAGGCCGAACAGGGTAATGGCGATGACGGCGACGGGAATCGAGGCGCTCACCGTCAGGCCGACCTTGAGCACGAGGTAGAGGGAGGAAGCGCCGAAGATCATGCCCAGCACGGTGCCCATGACGAGGGCGCGCAGGGTCATTTCGGGCAGCCGGGCGCTCGCCGGGATATAGGGCTTGACGGCGGGGGAATGCGGGTCGTAGGGCATGGGGATCGCTCGGCGGTATCGTCTGGCAGGACCGGACGGGCCATGCCATGAGTCCTGGAAGCAAGACTATCGCACATGCCGGAATGGAAGAAAAGCGGATTATAATGCGCCGCAATGGCCCTTCCGGGCAGCCTCACCGGTCCATGGACCGCATCAAGAGAGTTCAGTTTTGGCACATACCAGCAAGCCGGCGCACGCGCCCTCCCGCCGCCACCGCGGATTCATCCTTCCGGCCCTCGGCATCCTGCTCGCCCTCGTCGTATTGGCCGGCGCCGCCGTCGCCGCCTACGTCGTGTTCCGCGTGCTGCCGAACGTGCCGGCGCTCGACGCCGTCACCGACTACCGGCCCAAGATCCCGCTGCGCATCTACAGCGCGGACAACGTCCTGATCGGCGAGTTCGGCGAGGAGCACCGCGACTTCGTTCCCATCGACAAGATCCCGCCGCTGATGAAGAAATCGCTGCTGGCGATCGAGGACGCGCGTTTCTACGAGCACGGCGCCATCGACTACCGCCGCATGCTGGGCGCCGTCGGCGCCAACCTGCGCGGCGGCTTCGGCTCGGGCGGCGCGTCCACGATCACGATGCAGGTGGCGCGCAACTTCTTCCTGTCGCGCGAAAAACGCCTGTCGCGCAAGATCAACGAGATCGCGCTGGCGTACAAGATCGAGGCCGCACTGTCGAAGGACGAGATCCTCGAGCTGTACATGAACCAGATCTACCTGGGCCAGCGCGCCTACGGCTTTTCCAGCGCCGCGCGCACCTATTTCGGCAAACCGCTGGACAAGCTGACCGTCGCCGAGATGGCGATGCTGGCCGGCCTGCCGCAGAACCCGTCGCGCCACAACCCGGCCGTCAACCCGAAGAAGGCGCGCGAGCGCCAGCACCAGGTGCTGGGCCGCATGCACGCGCTGAACTACATCAGCGACGCCGAATACGAACAGGCGATGAGCGAGCCGCTGCGCGTGAACACGCGCGGCCAGGAATTCGATTCGCACGCCGAATACGTGGCCGAGCTGGCGCGCCAGGTCGTCTACAACCAGTTCAAGGACGAAGCCTATACCAAGGGCATCAAGGTCACGACGACGATCCTGAAGAACGAGCAGGATGCCGCCTATGCCTCCGTGCGCCGCAACGTCATCGCCTACGACCAGCGCCACGGCTGGCGCGGTCCGGAAGGCCGCATCGACCTGCCGTCCGACCCGGTCGAGCGCGAGGACGCCATCAACGACGCGCTGGCCAAGCGGCCCGTCAGCGACGGCCTGCTGCCCGCGGTCGTGCTGTCCACAGCGAGCAAGTCGATCAAGGTCGAGACCATCGACGGCGACGTCGTCGAGCTGTCCGGATCGGGCCTGAAGTTCGCGCAGGCCGGCTTGTCCAGCAATGCCAAGGACACGCTGCGCCTGTCGCCGGGCGCCATCATCCGCGTCGCCAAGGACGCCAAGGACAACTGGTCCGTGACGCAGGTGCCGCAGGTGGCCGCCGCGTTCGTCGCCATCGATGCCGACACGGGCGCCTACCACGCGCTGGTGGGCGGTTTCGACTACAACTTCCAGAAGTTCAACCACGTGACCCAGGCCTGGCGCCAGCCCGGCTCCGGCATGAAGCCCTTCATCTATTCGGCCGCCATCGAGAAAGGCTATTCGCCGGCCACCAAGATCCTCGACGCGCCGCTGGACATGGCCGGCGAGGACGCCGGCAAGACCTGGTCGCCGCAGAACGACGACTTCAAGTGGGACGGCCCGATCACCATGCGCCGCGCGCTAGCCGAATCGAAGAACGTGCCCTCGGTACGCCTGCTGCGCGCCGTCACGGTGCCGTTCGCCCACGACTTCCTCGGTCATTTCGGCTTCGACCTCGCGCGCCAGCCGAAGAACTACACGCTGGCGCTGGGCACCGGCGCCGTCACCCCGCTGCAGATGGCCGGCGCCTATGCCGTGTTTGCCAACGGCGGCTACCAGGTCCAGCCCTACCTGATCGCGAAGATCGAGGATGCCGACGGCAAGGTGCTGCAGGAGGTGAAGCCGCCCGCGCGCACCGAAGAGCAGCGCGTGCTGGACCCGCGCAACGCCTTCGTCACCGACAGCATGCTGCGCGACGTGGCCCGCTTCGGCACCGGCGCCGCCGCCACCAAGGCGCTGGGCCGCGGCGACGTCGCCGGCAAGACGGGTACCACGTCGGACGCCGTCGACGGCTGGTTCTCCGGCTACGCGGGCAACGTCGTCGCCGTCGCCTGGATGGGCTACGACGACCCGCGATCGCTGGGCGGACGCGAATTCGGCGCCACGCTGGCGCTGCCGATCTGGATCGACTACATGAAGGTCGCCGTGGCCAAGCGTCCGGAAACGGTGCGCGCGGAACCGGAAGGCCTGGTACGCGAGAACGACGACTGGGTCTATCCCGAATATGCGGATGCGCAGACCTTCAGCGGGATCGACCTGGAACAACAGCCGCTCGACCCGAACGCACCGCCAGCCGACGGCACGGCGCCGCCGGGGGCGCCCGGTGCGCCGCCTGCTCCGGGCACGCCGCCGCCCCAGCCGGCGCAACCGGTCAACAGCCTGTTCTGACCCGCGCGTTTCCCTTCCGACGGCCGCCCTGCGCGGCCGTCGCCCTATGCGCGCCTGGCAAACAGTATGTACGCGATGTCCTACGTGGATGACGGCAGCCATCCTATTTCGCGTGCGGGCCGACCCATCCATGATGGACGCACCCACCCAACCAGGAGAGCATCATGAAAAAATACCAAGGCATCCTCGTCGCCGGCATGATGGCCGTGGCCCTGTCGGCCTGCAGCTCGACCGGCACCAGCAGCTCCGACATGAGCGGCAGCTCGTCGGCCGGCGCCACCTCGAGCGGCGTGTCGGAAGGCAGCTCGATCGGCACCACCGGCAGCGGCCAGGGCAGCTCGCAGAGCTGGAACAACAACGGCAACGCCGGCTCCACCGTGCCGACCACGCCGCCGACCAACTCGCAGACCCAGTAATACCCGCGCGCGACCGTCCGCGTGACGGAATCGGCCTGCCCGGCGCCGCAAGGCGTCCGGCAGGCCTTGTCGTTTACGCCAATTCCCTGCCCTTGTCCATGTCGCGTGCGTATCCCCGCCGCCGCCCGGCTACAATACGCATCCCGATCTCCTGCCCCGCCGCTGCGCTCCACGCTGTGCACCTATGAAAAACTGGATTGCCCGACTGTTCGGCGGCGACGCTGGCGCACCCCGGCCCGCCGGCGCGGACATACCGCCGTCCGCAGTCGCCGAGCCGGCACGCGCCGTGCCCGCCCCTCCCGCGCCGGCGTCGCTCGACGCCGCGTTCTGGCACTGGCTCAGCGGTTCCATCGCCGGCGACGCGCCGCCGGGCGCGCCGCAGCGCCTGCTCGACGAGCTGGACCGGCTGGCCGACCACCCGGGCGATGCCGCCGAGCTGGTGCCGCGCATGCCGGAAGTGATCCCGCGCCTGCTGCGCAGCCTGCGCGACGATGCCGTCTCCGGCGCCGAGCTGGCACGCCAGGTGGGCCGCGACCCCGTGATGGTGGCGGAAACGATCCGCGAAGCCAACAGCTCGTACTACCGCCCCGCCAAACCGGTGCGCACGATCGATGCGGCCGTGATGGTGCTCGGCCAGAACGGCTTGCGCATGCTGCTGGCCCGTGTCGCCTTCCGGCCCGTGATCGGCATGGCGGCCGGCAGCTGCGCGCGCGAGGCCGCTCCGCGCCTGTGGCTCCATGCCGAGCGCTGCGCGCTGGCCGGTGTGCTGCTGGCGCCGGGCCTGGACGCCGATCCCTTCGAAGGTTACCTGGCCGGGCTGATGCTGGACATGGGGCTCGTGGTCGCGTTCCGGCTGGCCGACCGCATCCTGGAAGGCCCGTTCGTGCCGCAGGACGAGGACTTCGCCGCGGCCGTGCTGGACGGCGCGCGCGAACTGTCGGCGCGCATCGCGCTGCACTGGGAACTGCCGCCGCCGATCGCCGCCGCCATCCTGCGCGCGGGCCGCGCCGGCACCCAGCCGCTGGCCGAGGCGCTGGACCAGGCCGACCGCGTCGCCCGGCTGCGCCTGCTGGCGGACGCCGGCCTGCTCGCCGCGGACGACCCGCAGCTGGCGGCGCTGCCGCACCCCGCGGCGCGCGTGTTCGAACGCCTCGGCGCCACGGAAACCTAGGGCGCGTGCGTGCCCGGCCGCGGGGCGCCGTTCGACTATAATGGACGCTCGTTTTTCCGATTCTGGATAGCACGCGTCAATGCCTTTCGATCTCAAAAAGCACCTACCCAAGCCAGGAACCCGTTTCGCCCTGCCGCACCTGCACGGCTCCAGCGATGCCTACGCGCTCGCCCAGGCAGCCCTCGCACTGAAAGCCGGGAAAAAGATGCTCACCGTGATCGTCGCGAATGCCAGCGACGGCCAGCGCCTGCTCGACGAGATCCCCTGGTTTGCCGACGGCAAGCTCGCGTGCCACCTGCTGCCCGACTGGGAGACGCTGCCCTACGACGCATTTTCTCCGCACCAGGACCTCGTGTCCGAGCGCCTGGCGACGCTGCACGAGATCCAGAGCGGCCGTTGCGACGTGCTGGTGGTGCCGGCGACGACGGCGCTCGTGCGCCTGGCGCCGCCGTCCTTCCTGGCCGCCTACACCTTCTTCTTCCGCCAGGGCGAGCATCTGGACGAGGCCAGGCTGAAGGCCCAGCTCACGCTGGCCGGCTACACCCACGTGTCCCAGGTGATGTCGCCGGGCGAATACTCCGTGCGCGGCGGCCTGATCGACCTGTTCCCGATGGGTTCCGCGCTGCCGTACCGCCTGGACCTGTTCGGCGACGAGATCGAGACCATCCGCACCTTCGACGCCGACACCCAGCGTTCGCTGTACCCGGTGAAGGAAGTGCGCATGCTGCCGGGCCGCGAATTCCCGATGGACGAGGCGGCGCGCACCGCCTTCCGCAGCCGCTGGCGTGAACGCTTCGAAGGCGACCCGACCCGTTCGCCGATCTACAAGGACATCGGCAACGGCATCGCGTCGGCCGGCATCGAATACTACCTGCCGCTGTTCTTCGACGAGACGGCGACGCTGTTCGACTACCTGCCGCAGGAGGGCAGCCTGGCCCTCGTCGGCGACATCGACGAATCGATCCAGCGCTTCTGGGTCGACACGGAATCGCGCTACAAATTCCTGAAGAGCGATCGCGAGCGCCCCGTGCTGGAGCCGAAGGAGATCTTCCTCGGCGCCGAACAGTTCTTCTCGAACGCCAAGCAGTACGGCCGCTGGGCCATCGCCCGCGACGCCGGCGCGGGCGCCTCGGAACTGTCCGCGCCGGTGCCCGACATCGCCGTCAACCGCCGCCTGGACGATCCGCTCGCCAACCTGCGCAACTACCTCGCGCACACGGCGAACGACCCCGGTGCCAAGGTCATGATCTGCGCCGAGTCGGCCGGCCGGCGCGAGACGCTGCAGCAGTACTTCAACGAGTACAAATTCGACCTGGCCCTCGTCGACGGCTACGCCAACCTGTGCGCGACCGACGCGTCCGTGGTCTTGGGCGTGGCGCCGCTGCAGGCCGGCTTCGAGCTGATGGACACCGCCTGCGGACGCCTCGTCTTCATCACCGAGACGGAACTGTATGCGGGCAGCGGCCGCCGCGCCGGCAAGAAGAAGCAGGAAACGGGCACCCAGGTCGAATCGATGGTGCGCGACCTGTCCGAACTGAAGATCGGCGACCCCGTCGTGCACATCAACCACGGCATCGGCCGCTACCTCGGCCTGACGAGCATGGACCTGGGCGAAGGCGAGACGGAGTTCCTGCACCTCGAGTACGCAAAAGAATCGAAGCTGTACGTGCCGGTCTCGCAGCTGCACGTGATCTCGCGCTACTCGGGCGCTTCGCCGGAAGACGCGCCGCTGCACACGCTCGGTTCCGGCCAGTGGGACAAGGCCAAGCGCAAGGCCGCCGAACAGGTGCGCGACACGGCCGCCGAGCTCCTGAACCTGTACGCGCGCCGCGCCGCGCGCCAGGGCCATGCGTTCGAATACTCGAACGTCGACTACGAGAACTTCGCGCAAAGCTTCGGCTTCGACGAAACGCCGGACCAGCGCGCCGCCATCGCCGCCGTGATGCAGGACATGACCTCGGGCCGGCCGATGGACCGCCTCGTGTGCGGCGACGTCGGCTTCGGCAAGACGGAAGTCGCCTTGCGCGCCGCCTTCATCGCCGTCATGGGCGGCAAGCAGGTCGCCATCCTGGCGCCGACCACGCTGCTCGCCGAGCAGCACGCGCAGACGTTCTCCGACCGCTTCGCCGACTGGCCCGTCCGGATCGCCGAACTGTCGCGCTTCCGTACGGGCAAGGAGATCAACAACGCGATCAAGGGCATGGCCGACGGCACCGTCGACATCGTCATCGGCACCCATAAACTGCTGTCGCCGGACGTGAAGTTCACGCGCCTGGGCCTTGTCATCATCGACGAGGAACACCGTTTCGGCGTACGCCAGAAGGAAGCGCTGAAGGCACTGCGCGCCGAAGTCGACGTGCTGACGCTGACGGCCACGCCGATCCCGCGCACGCTGGGCATGGCGCTGGAAGGCTTGCGCGACTTTTCCATCATCGCCACAGCGCCGCAGAAGCGCCTGGCGATCAAGACGTTCGTGCGCAGCGAGGACGGTTCCGTGATCCGCGAAGCCTGCCTGCGCGAACTGAAGCGCGGCGGCCAGATCTACTTCCTGCACAACGAGGTCGAGACCATCGAGAACCGCCTGGCCATGCTGCGCGAGCTGCTGCCGGAAGCGAGGATCGGCGTCGCGCACGGCCAGATGCACGAGCGCGACCTGGAAAAAGTGATGCGCGACTTCGTGGCCCAGCGCTACAACATCCTGCTGTGCACGACGATCATCGAGACGGGTATCGACGTGCCGACGGCGAACACGATCATCATGCACCGCGCGGATAAATTCGGCCTGGCCCAGCTGCACCAGCTGCGCGGCCGCGTCGGCCGTTCGCACCACCAGGCCTATGCCTACCTGCTCGTGAACGACGTGCTGGGCCTGTCCAAGCAGGCGCAGCGCCGCCTGGACGCGATCCAGCAGATGGAAGAACTGGGCAGCGGCTTCTACCTGGCCATGCACGACCTGGAAATCCGCGGCGCCGGCGAAGTGCTGGGCGAGAACCAGTCCGGCGAGATGCTGGAGATCGGCTTCCAGCTGTACTCCGACATGCTCAACGAAGCGGTCAAGGCGCTCAAGGCCGGCCGCGAACCGGACATGAGCGCGCCGCTGTCGTCGACGACGGAAATCAACCTGCACACGCCGGCCCTGCTGCCGGCCGACTATTGCGGCGACGTGCACGAACGGCTGTCGATCTACAAGCGCCTGGCCAATTGCGAGACCCAGGACCGCATCGACGACATGCAGGAAGAGCTGATCGACCGCTTCGGCAAGATGCCGGACGCCGTCAAGGCCCTCATCGAGACGCACCGCCTGCGCATCGCCGCCAAGCAAGTCGGCATCGTCAAGATCGATGCGCACGGCGAGGCGGCCAGCCTGCAGTTCATGGAAAAGCCGCCGATCGATCCGATCAAGATCATCACGCTGATCCAGAAGAACCGCCACGTCAAGCTCGCCGGCCAGGACAAGCTGCGCATCACGGCGAGCATGCCGGACCTGGCCAGCCGCGTGAACCAGGTCAAGCAGACCATCAAACAATTATTAGCGTAAGACCGTTACCGCCATGTCCAAGAAACTGATCCTGCAAGGTCCCGGCGCGGACCGCGCCGCGCTCGCGCGCGTGGCCGCCCTCGCCGCCCCCGCCCGCATCACCGACCTGCACGCGCACGCGCTGCGCTGCGACGGCTTCGACTTCACGCCGGAACTGAAAAGCCGCGTCGACGATGCCGCGTTCGCGGCCGGCATCGACGCCAGCTTCGTCGACGCCCACCTGACCCTCGCCGACTTCGGCCTGGTGGCCATGGACATGGATTCGACGCTGATCACCATCGAGTGCATCGACGAGATCGCGGACATGCAGGGCCTGAAGCCGCAGGTGTCCGCCATCACGGAAGCGGCGATGCGCGGCGAACTCGATTTCTCCGAGAGCCTCAAGCGCCGGGTGGCGCTGCTCGCGGGCCTGCCGACCGACGCGCTGGGCCGCGTCTACGAGGAGCGCCTGCAACTGTCCCCGGGCGCCGAAGCGATGCTGCAGGCGGTGCAGGCGGCCGGCCTGAAGACGCTGCTGGTCTCGGGCGGCTTCACCTTCTTCACCGAACGCCTGAAGGCGCGCCTGGGCCTGGACCATGCGCATGCGAACGTGCTCGAGGCGGACGGCGGCGTGCTCACCGGACGCGTCGCCGGCGGCATCGTCGACGCCGAGGAAAAGATGCGCACGGTGCAGCGCGTCAGCGCCGAACTCGGCATCGATACGCGCCGCGCCATCGTCATGGGCGACGGCGCCAACGACCTCAGGATGATGGGCATCGCCGGCCTGTCGGTGGCGTTCCGCGCCAAGCCCGTCGTGCGCGCCCAGGCGGACGTGGCGCTGAACTTCAGCGGACTGGATGGCTTGCTGACCGTCCTCGGCTGAACCGCCACGCGGTTCCCGGAAAAACACTACAGACCTTCGATCTGCCGCAAGCGCCATGCTGCGCGCATGGCGCGGTGCCGGGCGCGCACCGGCGTAGATTGGACCGGCAGGACCGGCGCCTCCAGCGCCGGCTGCCTCGTCCACGGAGATCGCGATGTTCACCCAGCATGTCCCGCTCCAGCACGCTCATTCGGTCCCGCCTCGCGGCACCGACCGCCGCGCATTCCTGAAACTCGGCTTCTCCTGCGGCGCGGCGCTCGCGCTGCCGCATCGCGCCGCGCACGCGGGCCTGCCCGCCGGCGAGCCCTGGTGCGCGACCTGGGGCACGGCACCGGCCGGTCCGCCGCCGGCGGCGTCCACGCAGACCTTCACTGACCAGACGCTGCGCCTGGTCGTGCGCACCAGCATCGGCGGCAGCCGCGTGCGCGTGCGCCTGTCCAACGAACTGGGCGGCACGGTGCTACGCATCGGCGCCGCCGGCATCGGGCTGCGCGCGAGCGGCGCCACGCTGGTGGCGGGCAGCGGCCGCGAGCTGCGCTTCGGCGGCCAGCCGTCAGGCGCGATTCCCGCTGGCGCCGCGCTGCTGTCCGACCCCGTCGCACTCGCGCTGCCGGCGCAGGCCGACGTGGCGGTCAGCCTGTACCTGCCGGGCAGCGTGCAGGCCACCACGATCCACGATGCGGCGCTGCAGGTCAGCCATGTGTCGAGCGCGGGGAACCATGCGGCCGCCCCGGCGCTGCCGGTCCAGCGCAGCATCGCGTCCTGGCCCTTCCTGACCGAGGTGGACGTCAACGGCCCCGGCGCCGCCCTGGTGGCGCTCGGCGACTCGCTGACGGACGGCGCGCGCAGCACGAGCGGCGCCAACCGCCGCTGGCCGGACTGGCTGGCGCGCCGCATCCAGTCCGACGCCGTGCCGGGCAGCCGCCCCGTCGGCATCGTCAACCGCGGCATCAGCGCCAACTCCCTGCTGACGGATTATCCGAACGCCCTGCTGGCCGGCAAGGACGCGCTTGAGCGCTTCGACCGCGACGTGCTGGCCACGGCCGGCGTGCGCTATCTGTTCGTCCTCATCGGCATCAACGACATCGTCTACAGCCCCTCGGCCAATCCGATCCCCGCCGCCGACCTCATCGCCGGCTACCTGCAACTGCTGATGCGCGCCCGCGTGCGCGGCCTCGGCGTGCTGGGCGCCACGCTGCCGCCGTTCGAGGGCCACGTCTACTACCTGCCGGCACGCGAGGCCGTGCGCCAGCGCGTCAACGACTGGATCCGCACGAGCGGCGCCTACGATGCCGTCGTCGACGTCGATGCCGTGCTGCGCGACCCGGCCCGGCCGGCGCGCCTGCTGCCGGCCTACGACAGCGGCGACCACCTGCATCCGAACGACGCCGGTTACGAGGCGATGGCGCGCGCGGTGCCGCTGGCGGCCTTGTTCGATTGATCGCCCGCCCGGTAGCGCGGGCTCGGCGTAGGGTGGGCACCCCGTGCCCACGCGAAACGCAGGCATGATGCAAACGTTACGCGTGGGCGCGGGGCGCCCACCCTACGCGGCCCCGGCAGGATCCTCACCGAGCAGCCGCAACAGCGCGTGCACGTCCACCGGCTTCACCAGATGGTGGTCGAACCCCGCCGCCAGCGCCGCCTCGCGGTCCTGCGGGCGGCCGTAGCCGGTCAGGGCGATCAGCAGCACGCCTTGCATGTCCGGCAGCGCGCGCAGGCGCCGCGCCAGTTCGTTGCCGTCCATGTCCGGCAGGCCGATGTCGAGGATGCAGGCCTGCGGCCGCGCGGCCTGCGCATGCGCGAGCGCGGCGCCCGGCGTGTGCTCCACGGCGGGGCGGTGGCCCGCGTTTTCCAGCAGCAGCGCCAGCAGCTGGGCAGCGTCGACGTTGTCGTCCACCACCAGCACGCTGCGCCCATGGACGGCGCCGGGCAAGACCGCACGCCGCGCATCGTCGGGCGCGCGCGGGGCCGGGGTCGCGGCGCGCGGCAGGCTCACGGTGAACCTGCTGCCCTGTCCCGGCCCGTCGCTGTGCGCTGCCACGCTGCCGCCATGCAGCTCGACGAGGCTCTTGACCAGCGCCAGGCCGATGCCCAGTCCTCCCTGCGCACGGTCCGGCGTGCGCTCGGCCTGGGTGAACAGGTCGAAGGCGCCTTGCCTGACCTCGGGCGTCATGCCGATCCCGTTGTCGATCACGCACAGCACGACCCTGTCGCCGCCCGGCCCGTCGTCGACCTCCATGTGCAGCGCGATGCGCCCTCCCTCCGGCGTGTACTTGGCCGCATTGCCGAGCAGGTTGGCGAGCACCTGCACGAGACGCTTGCGGTCGCCGGCCACCATCGCATGTTCCGGCGCCAGCTGCAGCTCCAGGCGATGCCGGCGCCCCTCCACGAGCGGGCGCACCTGCTCGACGGCGTCGGCAACCGTCGCCTTGACATCGACCGGCTCGCACTCCAGCGCCACGAGGCCGCGCGTCACGCGCGAGACGTCGAGCAGGTCGTCGACGAGGCTCGTCATGTGGCCGACCTGGCGTGCGATGATGGCGCTGGTACGGGCGATGCGCGCCGCGTCGGGGCTGCCCAGCGCCAGCAGGTCGGCGGCGGCGCTGATCGGCGCCAGCGGATTGCGCAGCTCGTGCGCCAGCATCGCCAGGAACTCGTCCTTGCGGTGCGCCTCGAGGCGCAGGCGCTCTTCCGCTTCGCGCCGCGCCGTCACGTCGCGGAAGAACACCGCCAGGCCGCCGTCCATGGCCGGGAAGGCACGCACTTCCATCCAGCGCGTGCCGCCGCCCGGCAACGGATAGGCGTAATCGGCACTGCCGGCGCGGCGTTCCGCGTACACCTGCCGGCACATGCGCTCGATGTCGGTTCCGACCGCCTGCGGAAACGCCTCCCAGTGGTCCTGCCCCACGACCTCGGCGCGGCTGCGCTGCACGAGCTGCAGGCCGGCGGCGTTCATGCGTACGATGCGCCAGTCGCGGTCGATCAGGCCGAAGCCCTCCGTCATGGTGTCGAAGATGTACTGGGATTCGTCGCGCTCGGCGCGCAGCTCGGCCTGGGCGCTGGCCGTCTCCACCGCAGCCCAGGTGCGCTCGGCGGTGTCGTGGGCGATGCGCAGCTCGTCCTCGCTCCATGTGCGCGGCACCGTGTCGTGCAGGCTCAGGACCATGCGCACGCTGCCCGACTTCAGCAGCGGGATCGTCATGTAGGCGCGCACGCCGATCGCCTCGTACGAGGCCAGGTGCGCCAGCGTGCGCGCGTCGGCACGCGCGTCCGCCACGAGCACGCCGCGGCCGGCACGCAGCTCGTCCGCCAGGCCGGGGCCGAAGTCGTCGAGCGTCGTGTCGATACCCGCCACGCTGGCCAGGCCCTCGCGGCACCAGTCGCGCCGCACCGTCACCCGCATCGACGGCGCCGCCACCTCGGCGAACACGACGCGCGCCAGGTCGAGGCGCTGGCCCAGCAGCCGGCCGGCGGCGCCGACGATGTCGCCGGCGGACGTCAGCGGCCGCAGGCAATCGGACAGCGCCAGCTGGAACGCCTGCAGGTGCTCTGCGCGGCGCAGTCGCACGAGCTGCTCCTCGACCTTGGCGCGGGCGCGGTGCTGTTCCGTCACGTCGGTGCCCTCGACGAAGATGCCGGCCACGGTCCCGTGTTCGACGATGGGGGAATAGATCAGGTTGATGCGGCGGTGCTCGTCGCGGCCCCCATGCTGCACGTGCACGGCCAGGTCGTAGCCGACGAACTCGCGGCCCTGCTCGACGACCCAGTCGAGCGTCTCGAACACGCGCTGCCCTTCCAGGTCGGGCAGCACCGCGCGCACCGCCCGGCCGACGTAGTCGCGCTCGCCCATCAGGCCGACGAAGGCATCGTTGACGAACTCGAACACGTGCCGCGGCCCGCGCAGCACGGCCATGAAGCCGGGCGCCTTGCGGAACAGCGTCTGCAATCGCTCGATGTCCGCCTTGAGGTCCAGGTTCGTCTCGTACACGCGGCGCGCGCGGTCGATCAGGCCGCTCTGCTCGGCCGACAGCGCCGCCTGCGGGTCGTCGGCCTGCGCAGCCGCCTCGCGCATGCGCTCCACGTCGGTCACGTCGATCGGGTGCTGCAGCACCATCTCGACGCTGCCGTCGGCGCCGAACACGGGCGTGTGGGTGACGGTCCACCAGCGCTGCGCGAAGCCGCCGGCCGCATCCTGCGTGCGCCGGATGTCGAAGCGCTGCAGCGCCATCGTGTCTTCCTGCCCGGTGGCGAGCACGCGCCGGAACGAGGCGATCGCCTGGCGCTCCGTCTGCGCATCGGTGGGAAAGGCATCCCAGGCCCAGCGTCCGACGAGCTCCTCCAGCGTGCGCCCCGTCACCGCCAGGTAGGCCGCATTCGCCGTCACGATGTTCAGCTGGCGGTCGAGAACCAGGTAGGGATTCGGGGAGGCGTCGAACAGGCGCCGGTAGAGGGGATCGAACCCGGGGTCGGTGGCGGCGTGTGGCATCGAGGAGCGCGGACGAATGGATGGGGCGAAGATCCATTCTAGCGACTCGGCCGGCACGACGGCGTCTTGCTCGCCCGGTGCATAACGTTCGAACAATTTTGTGACATGGCGCGCCGTTGCGCATCAGCCGTACTGCACGCCATGTTTGCCAGCTTAGCCTCTCGTCGTCCAGTGCGGCAAGCAATATCCAGCCCTTGTCAGAAAATTAACAACAGTCGCAGATTTCACAATTGTGCGTACTCATCCGGTGTGGCTATGCTGGGGTACGCCTCGTCCTGCACCCTTTTGGTGCGGACGGACGACAACAACGACAAGGAGAGACAGGATGTTCGATCACCGCGCCATGCCCATGCTGCACCGTACCGTCCTCGCCACCGCCCTGCTGCTGGCCTTCGGGCCTGCCCGTGCCCAGGAAACGCCCGCCCCCTCCTCGACACCCGCCACGGCGGATGCCGCCGAAGGCAATATGGCGTCCGTCGTCGTGCTGGGTTCGCGCTCCACGGCGCGCACCGCGCTCGACTCGGCCGCCCCCGTGGGCCTGATCAGCGGACGCGACATGCAGATGGCCGGCCCCCAGGAGCTCGGCAAGCTGCTGCAGACGCTCGATCCGTCGTTCAACTTCTCGACGACCTTCATCAGCGACGGCACCGACATCATCCGCCCCGCCACGCTGCGCTCGCTGGGCCCGGACCAGTTGCTGGTGCTGGTGAACGGCAAGCGCCGCCACCAGCAGGCGCTGGTCAACGTCCAGCAGACCATCGGCCGCGGCTCGGCCGGTACCGACATCAATGCGATCCCGATGGCCGCGATCCAGCGCATCGAAGTGCTGCGCGACGGCGCCGCGGCGCAGTACGGGTCCGACGCCATTGCCGGCGTCATCAACATCGTGCTCAAGGACAGCGCGTCGACCCAGCTGTCGGCCAGCGCGGGCGGCAGCACCGAGGGCGGCGGGCACCTGGCCGCGGGCAGCGCCAATACGGGCTGGAAGATCGGCGACGGCGGCTTCGTCAACCTGACCGTCGAAGGCCGGCGGCGCGGCGAGACCAACCGCGCGGGCGTCGACACGCTGCGCGTCGATCCGCCCCGCGTCACCAGCGCATCGGCGACAGCCTGGCGAAGGACAAGTACTTCTGGTGGAATGCGGGCCTGCCGCTGGCCGGCGGCAGCGGCGGCGAATTCTACGCCTTCGGCGGCGTCTCGCACCGCACGGGCGACTCGGCCGGCTTCTTCCGCCCCGCCGAGGATGGCCGCAACGTGCCGGCCGTGTACCCGGACGGCTTCCTGCCCGCCATCCGCACCACCGTCAAGGATGCCTCGGCCGCCTTCGGCTGGCGGCGCGACCTGGCGGGCGACTGGAAGCTCGACCTGTCCGTCAACCACGGCCGCAGCGAGCTCGATTTCCGCGAGGGGAACACGATCAACGTCAGCTACTGGTACGAACCGAAGCCGGGAGGCGGCATCTACGCCGAGTCGCCGCTCGAAGCGGATACGGGCGCCCTGAAATTCCGCCAGACCACCGTGAACGCCGACCTGCGCGGCCCCGTCGAACTGTTCGGTCGCAAGCTGTCGTTCGCCACAGGTTTCGAATACCGGCGCGACGGCTATGCGATCGAGGCCGGCGATCCCGTCTCCTACCAGTACGGCCGCACCAACAACCCCGCCATCGTGATCCGCGACCAGGCGGGCGGCGTGGCGGCGTCCGGCACCCAGGGCTTCCCCGGCTGGACGCCGGCCACGGTCGTCGACGACAGCCGCCACAACGTCGCGCTGTACGCCGACGTCGAGCACAACCTGACGCCGCAGCTGCTGATCGGCGCCGCCGCGCGCTGGGAAAAATATTCGGACTTCGGCAGCACGACGACCGGGAAGCTCAGCCTGCGCTGGGACCCGAGCCGCACCGTGGGCCTGCGTGGCACCGTGTCGACGGGCTTTCGCGCGCCCAGCGTGCAGCAGAAGTTCTACAGCTCCGTATCGACGAACCTGAACGGGGCCGGCGTCCTGACGGAGACGCTGACGGCACGCGAGGGCAGCGCCGTCACCCGTGCCTTCGGCATCCCGAACCTGAAGGAAGAGACGTCCAAGAATGCCAGCGTGGGCATCGTCCTGCGTCCCGCGCAGAACTTCTCGCTGACGGCCGACGTGTGGGGCATCGACATCGACGACCGCATCGTGTTCTCGTCGAACATCGCCCCCGAATCCGGTGCCTGCCCGACGCCGGCCGCGTGCCCGATCCGCGCCATCCTCGACCCGCTGAAGGTCGGCCAGGCCCAGTTCTTCACGAATGCCATCGACACGCGCACGCGCGGCCTGGACATCGTGGCCGAACACACGACCAAGTGGACGGGATCGACGCTGGTGCTGTCCGGCCAGTTCGACTTCAACCGCACCAAGGTGAAAGGCCGGCATTCACTGTCGCCCGTCCTGACGGGCGCCCAGCTGTTCGACGACGCCCAGGTCACGCTGATCGAACGGGGCCAGCCGCGCCAGCACCACGTGCTGTCGGCCGACTACACCCAGGGCGCCTGGAACGGCACCGTGCGCGCCAACTGGTACGGCGAAGTCCAGGGCCAGGGCTTCACGGCGCCGTTCGTGCAGACGTGGGAAGGCAAGTGGATCGCCGACGCGACGCTGCGCTATGCGTTCAACAAGGGCACGAGCCTGACGGTGGGGTCGAACAACATCTTCAATACCTTCCCGACCCGCTGGGATCCGGTGCGGGCGGCGCCGTTCCCGCAGATGGGCTTCACGTATTGCTGGGAGACGTGCCCGTTCGGGATCAACGGAAGGTCGTGGTATGCCCGAGTGGATGTGACCCTCTGACTCCCGAAGCGTCGTCCCCGCGCAGGCGGGGACCCAAGTTCGCCCTGCGACGGCACGTACAACATTGGGTCCCTGCCTTCGCAGGGACGACGACCTGCATTTCAGCGCATACAGTTCAGTTCATGTATTTCGGTTGATCCAGCAGGTGTAACAGCCTGTAATTCCGCGCGCGCGAAGGAAGAAAATCCGTACACTAGCAGGTGAGGAGAACCGCCATGAAAACGCTAGCCATCATTCTTTCGCTCGCCGCCCTGAGCGGCTGCGCTACCACCTACCCGGGCCCGGCCAACTATGGATCGCGCGCCTACGTCCCCGCTTCCCAGCCGGATGCCGACGGCTGGCAGGTCGTCTCGGTCACCCCGGTCCCGGTGGGCACCGGCGCGAGCTCCGCCAACGGCGGGGTCGTGACCTCGACACCGGTCACCACCTACAGCCAGGCGCCTGTCGTGGCCTATGGCGCGGCACCGGTCTACGTGGCGCCGCCCGTGTACGCACCGGCGCCGATCTATGCCGATCCGTTCTGGTATCCGCCGATCTCGATCGGCCTGGGCTTCAGCTGGAGCAACTGGGGCCACGGCCACCACTACGGCGGCCCACGCGGCGGCTGGCATGGCGGCGGCCGTGGCGGCTGGCACGGCGGTCCGCGCGGTCATCGCTGATCGTTATCCGACCCAGGAAAGCTGCGCCCAGGCGCAGCTTTTTTTTCGTCCATACGCCCTCTTCCTTACGCGTCTCTTACGCGTTTGCATGAACGACGCATGCTGCGTCGCGTCATGACAATGCGTTGCTGTTGACGGATTGCTATCCTACAATCGGCCCGGATGGACCCGCACGCCGGTCCCGCCGGCGTCCACCGTACGACACAAAAAACACAACGGAGACAGCAATGGATTTCAGACTGAAAGCATTGGTTGCAGGTGTGGTTCTGGGTTGCTCGCTGGGCGTGCCCACGGCGGGCATCGCGGCCGAGCCGATCAAGATCGGCGTGGCGGGGCCCTTCACGGGCGGGTCGGCGCCGATGGGCGTGTCGATGCGCGACGGCGTCAAGCTGGCCGTCGCCGAGATCAATGCCAAGGGCGGCGTCCTGGGGCGGCCGCTGCAGATGGTCGAGCGGGACGACGAGGCCAAGCCGGAACGCGGCGTCCAGATCGCCCAGGAGCTGATCAACAAGGAAAAGGTCGTGGCCACCGTCGGCTACATCAACACGACCGTGGCGCTGGCCTCGCAGCGTTTCTACCAGCAGGCGAAGATACCCGTGCTGAACAACGTCGCCACGGGTTCCGTCATCACCCAGCAGTTCGCCAAGCAGCCCGACAACTACATCTTCCGCAATTCCGCCAGCGACGCCATCCAGTCCGTGATGATCGTCGAGGAAGCCGTCACGCGGCGCGGCTTCAAGAAGGTGGCGATCCTGGCCGATTCCACCAGCTACGGCCAGCTGGGGCGCGAGGATCTCGAGAAGGCCCTCGAGAAGAAAGGCATCAGGCCGGTCGCCGTCGAGAAGTACAACCTGAAGGACGTCGACATGACGCCGCAGCTGCTCAAGGCGCGCCAGGCCGGCGCCGAGGCCGTGCTCACCTACGGCATCGGCCCCGAGCTGGCGCAGATCGCCAACGGCATGGAAAAGCTGAACTGGAAGGTGCCGATGGTCGGCAGCTGGACCCTCGCCATGGCCAACTTCATCGACAACGCCGGCAAGAACGCCGAGGGCACGCGCATGCCGCAGGCCTTCATCCAGGAACCGGACACGCCGCGCCGCAAGGCCTTCATCGACGCCTACGTCAAGGCCTACAACCCGCCCAACGGCCGCATGCCGTCGGCCGTCTCCGCCGCCCAGGGCTACGACTCCGTCTACCTGCTGGCCGCCGCCATCAAGCAGGCGAACAGCACCGACGGCCCGAAGATCAAGGACGCGCTGGAGAACCTGAACGGCCAGGTCGAGGGCGTCGTCACGACCTATAACAAGCCCTATTCGAAGTCCGACCACGAGGCGATCAACTTCGAGAATACCCGCTTCGGCGAGGTGCGCGGCGGGCGCGTGGTGCTCGCAAAATAAAACAACGTCGTCCCTGCGCAGGCAGGGACGACGGCGGTTTCTGTCGGCCTCACGAGGAGACACCATGGACATTCTTCTGCAGCTGGTCTTCAGCGGGATCGCGCTCGGCATGATCTATGCCGTCATCGCCTTCGGCTACCAACTCACCTTCGCCACGTCCGGCACGCTGAACTTCGGCCAGGGCGAGGCGCTCATGCTGGGTGCCCTCGTCGGCCTGAGCCTGGCCGGCAGCGTGCACGGCGGACCTTACCTGAACTACTGGCTGGCGATCCCCGTCGTGATCCTGTTCGGCGCCCTGCAAGGCGCCTTCGTCGAATGGATCGGCGTGCGGCCGGCGATCCGCATCAAATCCGAGTTCGGCTGGATCATGTCGACGATCGCGCTGGCGATCATCTTCAAGAACGTCGCCGAAAACATCTGGGGCAAGGAAGACATGCCCTTCCCCTCCCCGCTCGACACGGCGCCGATCCAGGTATTCGGTGCCAACGTGCAGCCGATGCAGCTGGTCGTCATCGGCGGCGCCGTGCTGATCATGCTGGCGGTCGAGCTGTTCAACCGCAAGTCGATTTACGGCAAGGCCGTCGTCGCCACCGCCAACGACCGCGATGCGGCCGGGCTGATGGGCATCGACACGGGCCGCGTGATCACGCTGTCGTATGCGCTGTCCTCGGCCACCGCCGCCTTTGCCGGCGCGCTGGTGGCGCCCATCACGCTGACCGGGGCCACGATGGGCGCCTCGCTGGGCCTGAAGGCGTTTGCGGTGGCGATCATCGGCGGACTGACGTCGGGCATGGGCGCCATTGTCGGCGGCCTGATCATGGGTATCGCGGAGACGACGGCGGGCTACTACATCTCGACCGGCTACAAGGATGTGCCGGGGCTGGTGCTCCTGCTGCTGGTGCTCGCCGTCAAACCCGCCGGCCTGTTCGGCAAGGCCGCCATCAAGAAGGTGTGACCATGAACCCGAAACGCTTCGTGCCGGGCATCGTCGGCCTTGCCGCGCTCGCGCTGTTCCCGCTGGTCGTCACCAATCCCTATTACGTGCACCTGGCCGAGACGATCCTGATCTACGCGATCCTGCTGTTCGGCCTGGACATCGTGGTCGGCTACACGGGCCAGGTCTCGCTCGGGCATGCGGGCCTGTTCGGCGTCGGCTCCTACGTGACGGGAGCGCTGATCATGCACCTGGGCGCGGCCTGGTGGCTCGCGATTCCGTCCAGCGTGGTGGTCACCGCAGGCTTCGGTGCGATCCTTGCGCTGCCGGCGCTGCGCGTGACAGGGCCGTATCTGGCCATGGTCACGCTGGCCTTCGGCACCATCGTGCAGATCCTGATCAACGAGATGACCTGGCTCACGCAAGGACCGATGGGCATCACGCTGAGCAAGCCGGAATTCTTCGGCCACGCGCTCGACGAGACCGAGTACTTCTACATGGTCGCGCTGCTGATGGCGGCATCGCTGGGCATCGTGCACCAGCTACTGAAGTCGCATCTGGGACGCGCCTTCGAAGCCCTGCGCGACAGCCCGATCGCATCGGACTGCATGGGCGTGTCGGTGTACCGCTACAAGGTCTACGCCTTCGTCATCAGCGCCGCCTTCGCC
This sequence comes from uncultured Massilia sp., assembly GCA_963529995.1. Lineage (GTDB taxonomy): Bacteria > Pseudomonadota > Gammaproteobacteria > Burkholderiales > Burkholderiaceae_D > Telluria. The sequence continues at coordinate 65,230 of CAUSCY010000026.1, forward strand.
GGCCTGGCGGGCAGCCTGTACGCCTACTCGGAACAGTACATCGCGCCCAACACTTACAATTTCGAACTGACGATCCTGTTCCTGCTGGCCGTGATCATGGGCGGCAGGAAGAGCCGTACCGGAGCGCTGATCGGCGCCGCCATCGTGATCATGCTACCCAGCCTGCTGGCCGACATCGACCTGTTCCGCCACATCGCCGTCGCCTGCGCCGTGCTGGCCGTGGTGGGCGCCGGCCTGCTGCTGGCCAGGCGCCGCACGACGCCGCGCAAGGCGGCGGTACCGGTCGTCGGCACGATCGGCCTGGCCGTGTTTTCCTACCGGCTGGAGAACATGGTCGACTGGCGCCTGACGATCTTCGGGCTGATGACGCTGTTCGTCGTCTACTACCTGCAGGACGGTATCGTCGGCTTCGTGCGCACGCTCGCCGGACGCGCGCGCCGGCACGTGCGCCCGGTCGCCGCCGGCACCGGCATGGATCCGTTCGCGGGCACTACCGATCGGCAGGCGGGCGGCGAACTGCTGCGCGTCGACCGCGTGTTGATGCAGTTCGGCGGCCTGAAGGCCCTGAACGCCGTCGACCTGCGCGTCGCCCGCGGCAGCGTGCACGGCCTGATCGGCCCGAACGGCTCGGGCAAGAGCACGATGATGAACGTCCTGACGGGCATCTATCGGCCCACCGCGGGCAGCGTCGACCTGGCGGGCGATCCGCTCGTCGGGCGCACGCCGGCGCAGATCGCCATGAAAGGGGTCGCGCGCACCTTCCAGAACGTGCAGCTGTTCGGCGAGATGACCGCCACCGAGAACATCCTCGTCGGCCTGCACCACGGCTTCCGCTCGACCGTGTTCGACGCCATGGTCGGCACGCCGCGCTGGCGCCGCGAGGAACGGACGGCGCGCGCGCGGGCCGCCGCCATCCTGGACTTCGTGGGCCTGTCCGACCTGGCGATGGAAGAAGCACGCAACCTCCCCTACGGCAAGCAGCGCCTGCTGGAGATCGGCCGGGCGCTGGCGCTGGACCCGCGCCTGCTGTTGCTCGACGAACCAGCCGCGGGCCTGACGGCGCCGGACATCCGCGAGCTGATGGCGATCATCCGCAAGATCCGCGACCACGGCATCACCATCGTGCTGATCGAGCACCACATGGACGTCGTGATGGCCATCTCGGACACCGTCACGGTGCTCGACTTCGGTCAGAAGATCGCCGAGGGCACGCCCGCGCAGGTACAATCCGACCCGCGCGTGATCGACGCCTACCTGGGCGGCGCCAAGGGTTCCCCGGCGCCCGCCGTCGCCACCGTCTAGGAGACCGCCATGCTGTCGATCGATAACCTTCACGCCTGCTACGGCAAGGTCGAGGTGCTGCACGGGATCTCGCTGGACGTGCCCAAGGGCCGCCTCGTCACGCTGATCGGCTCCAACGGCGCGGGCAAGACCACGACCATGCGCGCCATCTCCGGCATGCTCAAGCCGCGCGCCGGCACCGTCACCCTCGACGGCCGCGACATCACGGGCCTGGATGCGCACCGCATCGCCCGCGCCGGCCTCGCCCATTCGCCGGAAGGGCGGCGCGTGTTTTCCACGATGAGCGTCACCGACAACCTGCTGCTGGGCGCCTTCCCCCGGCTGACGGGCAAGCGCGCGCGCGGCGACGTCGCCCACGACCTCGAACGCGCACTGGAACTGTTCCCGCGCCTGAAAGAGCGGCGCGAGCAGCTTGCCGGCACGCTGTCCGGCGGCGAGCAGCAGATGCTGGCGATGGCGCGCGCCGTCATGCTGAACCCGGACGTGGTGCTGCTGGACGAACCGTCGATGGGCCTGGCGCCCATTCTCGTCGACGAGGTCTTCCGCATCATCGCGCGCCTGAAGTCGGAGGGCGTCACGATGCTGCTGGTGGAGCAGTTCGCCAAGGCGGCGCTGGAAGTGGCGGATTACGGCTATGTGCTGGAGAACGGGCGCATCGCCGTGCACGGCCCCGCCGGCCAGCTCAAGACGGATCCGAAGGTCGTCACGGCCTACCTCGGGGGTGGACATGCGCACTGAAGCCGCGCCGCAAGTCCAGGGCACCGGCTTCGCCATCGGCCTGCTGACCTGCCTGACGATGGTGGCGTTCGCGGCCAATTCCCTGCTCACGCGCGCCGCGCTGCAGACGACCACCATCGACGCGGCCTCGTTCACGGCGCTGCGCGTGGCCAGCGGCGCCGCGACGCTGCTGATCATCCTGCGCCTGCAGGGCGGCCGGCTGGAGCGCACGCGCACGGGCTGGCTGTCGGCGCTGCTGCTGTTCACCTATGCGGCCGCGTTCACGTTCGCCTACCGCGGCATCGGCACCGGCGCGGGCGCGCTCGTGCTGTTCGCCTGCGCGCAACTGTTGATGATTTCGGTGGGCTTGTCGAAAGGCGAGCGCGCCAGCCCGTGGGGCTTGCTGCTGGCGCTGGGCGGGCTAGTCGTCTTCCTGGCGCCGTCGGCGTCGGCGCCGCCGTTGCTGCCGGCCGCCATGATGGCGCTGGCCGGCTTCGCCTGGGGCGGATTCTCCCTGCTGGGCAAAGCGAGCGGCTCGCCCATCGCCAACACGGCGACGAGCTTCCTGTGGGCCGTGCCGCTGGCGGCGGTCCTCGTCCTCGCGCGTCGATCGGACCTGCACCCCGACCCGGCCGGCGTCGCCTATGCCCTCGTCTCGGGCAGCATCACGTCGGGCCTCGGCTATGCCGTCTGGTAATGGGTGCGCACGCGCATGACGGCCATCGGCGCCGGCGCAGTGCAGCTGTCCGTACCCGTCATCAGCGCGCTGCTGGGCGTGCTGCTGCTGGGCGAGCACGTCACGGCAAGGAGCGCGCTGTCGGGACTGGCGACGCTGGCCGGCGTCGCCTGGGTCACGCTGACTGCAAGGAAGGCGTAGCGGCTGGCAATGTAGCGGTGCCGATACGCGCGCCGAGCGCCAGCGCGGCCGCCGCATTGCGCGCCGCGCTGCGCACATTGACGCTGGCCGCGGCCAGCGCCTCGGCCAGCGTGCACGGACGGGCCACCGCCGCGAACACGGCCGCGATCCCGTAGGCGTAGACGGCGTCGGCATCGGGCGCCAGGCAGCCGCCGATGGCCAGCACCGGTTTGCCGTAGCGCGCCGCCACCTTCGCCACGCCCATCGGCGTCTTGCCGTTCACCGTCTGGCCGTCGATACGCCCTTCTCCCGTGACGACGAGATCCGCGTCGCGCACGGACGCTTCCAGTCCGACGGCCTCGGTGACGATCTCGATCCCGGGACGCAGGCGCCCGCCGAGGAACACGACCATCGCGGCCGCGATGCCGCCGCCGGCGCCGGCGCCCGGCACGTCGGCGATGTCCTGGCCCAGGTCGCGCCGGATGATGCCGGCATAGTGGCGCAGCGCGGCATCGAGCTGGACGACCATCTCGGGCGTGGCGCCCTTCTGCGGGCCGAAGATGGCGGAGGCGCCGCGCGGGCCGACCAGGGGATTGCTGACGTCGCAGGCAATGTGAAACTCGGCGTCGCGCACGCGCGGATCGAGCTGCGCCACGTCGATGCGGGCCAGGCGCGCCAGTTCGGCGCCGCCGGGGCCGAGTTCGCGGCCGTCTTCATCCAGCAGGCGCACGCCCAGCGCCTGCAGCATGCCGGCGCCGCCGTCGTTGGTGGCGCTGCCGCCCACGCCCAGCACGAAGCGGCGTGCGCCGGCGTCCAGCGCCAGGCGGATCAGTTCTCCCGTGCCGCGGCTGGTGGCCGTCAGCGGATTGCGTCGCGCCGGCGGCACGGACTCGAGTCCGCTGGCGGCGGCCATCTCGATCACGGCCAGGCCGTCACTCTGGCCGTAGAACGCGGCGAGCGGCTCGCCCAGCGGTCCCGTGACCGTGTGTTCGACGCGGCGGCCGCCCGTCGCATCGATCATGGCCTGCACGGTGCCTTCGCCGCCGTCGGCGACGGGTACCTTCACGTAGTCCGCCTCCGGGAACACGTCGCGAAAGCCGGCCTCGATGGCGCTGGCGACCTGCAGCGCGGACAGGCTTTCCTTGAACGAATCGGGTGCAATGACGATCTTCATGGCGGCCTCTCAGCGGTTGACCAGGCGTGCCGGGATGCGCAGCACCAGGAAGGCGCCCACCAGCATCACGGTCGACAGGATGTACAGTGCGGTATCGGTGCTGCCCGTCGCATCCTTGATCCAGCCGACCAGGAACGGGCTGACGAAGCCCGCCACCTGGCCCAGCGAATTGATCAGGGCCAGGCCGCCGGCCGCCGCGGCGCTGCCCAGGAAGGCAGCCGGCAGCGGCCAGAACATCGACAGCGCGGACAGCGCGCCCATCGTCGCCAGCACGAGGCCGACCATCACGATGACGATATTGCCGGAGAAATTCGCGGCCAGCAGCAGCCCGGCCAGCGCCAAGAACATGGGGCCGGACACGTGCCAGCGGCGTTCGCGCCGCACATCGGCCGAGCGCCCGACGACGACCATCGACACGCCCGCGAACAGGTAGGGGATGGCGGAGAGCCAGCCCACCGTCGTCGCGTCGGCAACGCCCAGGCCCTTGATGATCGAGGGCAGCCAGAAGTTGATGGCGTACACGCCCATCTGGATGCTGAAGTAGATCAGGCCCATCATCCACACATGGCCGTTGCGCAGCACGGCGGAGAACGAGTGGACGGCGTGGGAGCTGGCGCGGCGCGATGCCTCGTCGGCCTCCAGCTCCGCCAGCATCGCCGCCTTTTCGTCGGCCTTCAGCCACGGCGCCTGGCGCAGGCCGTCGGACAGCACGAACAGCACGGTGATCCCGAGCAGCACGGTCGGCAGGCCCTGTAGCAGGAACAGCCACTGCCAGCCGGCCAGGCCGCCCTGGCCCGCCGAGAAGTGGGCCAGCATCCAGCCCGACAGCGGGCCGCCGATCAGGCCCGACACGGGAATCGCCGACATGAACAGCGCCATCACCTGGCCGCGCTTCTGCGACGGGAACCAGTTGGTCAGGTAGAACACGATGCCCGGGAAGAAGCCCGCTTCGGCGACGCCCGTCAAGAAGCGCAGCACGTAAAACGAGACGGGGCTGCTGACGGTCAGCATGGCCGCCGACAACGCGCCCCACAGCACCATCATGATGGCGATCCAGCGCCGCGCACCCAGCTTGTGCAGGATCAGGTTGCTCGGCACGCCGCTCAGGACGTAGCCGACGAAGAAGATGCCGGCGCCCAGGCCGTACACGGTTTCGCTCAGCTTGAGCGCATCGAGCATTTCCAGCTTGGCGAAGCCGACGTTGACCCGGTCCAGGTAATTGAACAGGTAGCAGACGAAGATGAAGGGGATCAGGCGCCAGGTCGCCTTGCGGTAGCCCCGCTCGAGGATGCCGGGGTCGGCGGCGGCGGCCTGGCGCGGTGCGCCGGCGCTCATGCTGTTGCTCATAATATGTGTCTCCGATATATCCGCCATCACGGCGGACGATACCGGCATTATCCTCCGCCTGCGCTCCCGAGACCTCGGCGCGCGGCACGATTGTTGCAGGAAACTCAAGCATGGAGTTCAGGCAAATGCACAATTCGGTTTTGCGTTTTTGCGAACCCCGCGGAGGCGTCTCGGCACTTGGCACAAGTGGCCCGATCCGTTAGAGTGGCCGGATCACCGTCTTCTTCCGCCGTATCGCATGATCGACATCAGCCCACACCTCGCCCAGGACATCGTCAGCCGCACCATGCGCATCATCCCGTTCAACGTCAACGTGATGGATGCGCGCGGCGTGATCCTGGCCAGCGGCGACGCCAGCCGCGTCGGCACGCTGCACGACGGCGCCCTGCTTGCCCTGGGCCGCAGGGCCACGGTGGAGGTCGACGGCGCCGCCGCCGAACGCATGCATGGCGCCAAGCCCGGCATCAACCTGCCGCTGGTCGTGGGCGGCCAGTTGTGCGGCGCCGTGGGCCTGTCCGGCGAACCGGCGGCCGTGCGCCAGTTCGGCGAGCTGGTGCGCCTGACCGCCGAGATGATCCTGGAACAGGCCAGCCTGGCCGGCGAACTGCAGCGCGACAGCCGGCACCGCGAGGCGTTCGTGCTGAACCTGATCCGCGACGAGCCGGGCGAGCGGCCCGACCTGCAGGCCTGGGCCCGCCGCCTGGGCCTCGACTTCGGGCGCGTGCAGGTCGTGTTCCTGGTCGAACTGGACGACGCCGACGGCGACGCCGCGCTAGCCGAGCTGCAGCGCCTGCAGCTGGCGCTGCTGGGACGCGAGCCGGCCCTGCTGAGCGCCGCCACGGGGCCGGACGAGCTGGTATTGCTGGACGTGCTGGATGCCGAACCGGCCACCGCCGAACAGCACGCACGGCGCCGCCAGCAGGCGCTGGCCACGCTGCTGCAAGGCCTGTGCGACACGCCGTTCCGCCTGACGATGGGCCTGGCCCTCTCCGGCGTGAACGCCGCCGCCATCTCCTGCCAGAGCGCGCGCAGCGCGGCCCGCATCGGCCGCCGCCGCGATGCCCAACTGGGCCTCACCGAGCGCCGCCACACCAGCTACTACGACCTGGCGCTGCCGGTGCTGCTGTCCGGCCTCGCGTCGGGCTGGCAGGCCGAACGCCTGCGCGAGCCGCTCGCGCGCCTGTCCCAGGAGCGCAGCGGCGGCCAGCTGCGGCGCACGCTCGACGCCTGGTTCGCCAACGGCGAAAGCGCCACCACCACGGCCGGCGCGCTGCACATCCACCGCAACACGCTGGATTACCGGCTGCGCCGGATCGAGGAATTGACGGGGCTGGACCTGGGCAGGAGCGAGGACCGGCTGCTGTTGTACGTGTCGGCATTGCTGGGGGATGCCGCGTAAGCGCTTGTCTGCCCTGCCTCTCCATCCGCTACATGGCGTCGCGCGATGGCTCGCGTGACAATCCGCGCATTTGTAGCGCCACGGCGCGGCGTACAGTAATGGCATGAAAACACCCGCTCTCCTGCTTGCCGCCGCTTTCCTCGTCTCGTCCCATGCCCACGCCGCCCGTCCCCAGGACCCGCAGCAAGTTATGACGCTCGACTTGAACGCCTGCCTCCGTCCCGGCTTTCCTGCCGCCGCGCTGGCCCAGGGCGCCAAGGGAACGACGACCGTCGAAGTGCGGATCGGCGAGACGGGAATCGTCACCGATGCACGGGTCGCCGCATCGGCGGGCCGCGCGGACTTCGACGAGGCCGCGCTGGGGGCGATCCGCGCCTGCGTGTTCCATGCGGTGGTCGCCACGGGCCAGGCGCCGACGGGCTGGCTCAAGACGCAGTATGTGTGGGTGCCCGGCGGCGCGAAGAAGGAAGCGGCGCCGGACCCGGCCCTGTATGCCGGCACGGTGGCGCTTGCGACCGCAGGAGATTCGGCAGCGCAGAACCGGCTCGGCGCGTGGTACGAACACGGCACCTACGGCGAGAAGGACCTGGCAAAGGCGGCCGACTGGTATCGCAAGGCAGCCGAAAGCGGCAACGCCATCGCCCAGAACAACCTGGGGGTGCTGTACCACCGCGGGGCCGGGGTGCTGCTGGACGCGAAGGAAGCCGCGTACTGGTACGCGAAGGCGGCCGCGCAGGGACACCGGTGGGCGCAGGCGAACCTCGCCTGGGCGTACGAGAACGGCATGGGTGTCGACCACGATATCGACCAGGCCCTGGCCTGGATGACGCAAGCGGCCGACGGCGGCCTCGCCTACGCGCAGGTGCGGCTCGCGCTCATGGCGATGATGCGCGCCACGTCCGATGTCGAACGCGGCGCAGCCGCGGCCTGGATCGCGCGCGCCGCCGCGCAAGACTACCCGCCCGGTTACTACTACCTGGCGCGCAGCTTCGAACTGGGGCTCGGCAATGCGCAGGACGATGCGCAAGCCGCCACGCTGTACCGCAAGGCGCTCGGCCGCAGCGATGGCCGGGCCGAGACGGCGCTGGGCATCCTGATCGAGGCGCGGCGCGCCGGCGCGGCGGAACCCGATGAAGCGGCCGTGCTGTACCGGAAAGCGATGCAGGCGCGCTATCCCCACGCGTTCAACCGCTATGGCCTCGTCCTCGAGCAACGGGGCGACACCGATCTGGCCGGCGCGGTGTTCAGGCGGGGTGCGGAAATGGGCGATTGCGACGCGACCGTCAACTATGTGCGTCTTCGACAACCGCAAGCGGCGGCGACGCCCGCCGCCGAGGCGCTCGAGACCTACCTGGCGCAGCGCGCGCAGGCATGCGCGGCCCGCCCGCCGCTGCCGCCCATGCTGTAGGCACCGGCTAGAGCACCGCCCCGAACAAGCCACCAGCATCCAGGATCGCCCACGCGATCTCCGGGCGCCGGTCCAGCAGCCGGCGCACGGCGGCCGGCACCGACTGGCGCACCTTGCGGCACAGGCCCGGCCGGTCTTCCAGGCGGATCACGATGCCGCGCAGCGTGCGCACCTCGTTCGGGCCCGGCTCGATGGTGAGCACGGTGCCGAGGTTGCGCCGGATCGCCTTCTGCACGCGCAGCAGTTCCTCGTAGCTCTCCACGCGCTCGATGCGCGCGACGAGGCGCTCCTCTTCGGCGCGGGTCAGCTGCAGCGGACGCAGGTCGGCCGCCGGGTCTTCCAGCAACTGGTCGCGCTCGCAGACACAGGCGCCGGGCGGGCATTCTGCACGCATGATGGGGATCGATACTCTTTGCAACATGGAATCAGTGGTCGGTGACGCGCTGTCTATCATTGCGACTCGTACGGGAAAATAGTGTATCTCAAGGTTGGCGCACACACTGTTGCGCAAGGCACGCGTCAAGCGTCCGGCAGGCCCCCGCCGGACGCCGCATCCAGCGCGGCGCGCATGCGCTGCCAGTGCGTACCCTTCCAGAACACGCGTCCGCAGCAGTCGCAGATGCGGAATGCGTCCTGGCCGGCGCGTACCAGCGGCGGCAAGCGATCGAGCACGTCCTCCTTGGCGACGGCGCGCAGCGGCGCGTTGCAATGCAGGCACAAGGTGAAGGGCCGGGCGCGCTCGGCCAGGCCGAAGCGGGCGAAGACTTCGACCAGCTGGACTTGCGGTTTCCCTGCACGGATGCAGGCGCCGTGGTCGATGCCACGGCGCTTCAGCAGTTCGCGGTCGCGCGTCAGCACGATGCGGCCCTCCTCAAGCGCCATCGCCTCGATTTCGCCGGCGCGCAGCGTATTGCGGTACATGGTGTCGAACCCCGCCATTCTCAACAGCCGCGCGAGGCCGCCGAAGTGGGCGTCGGCGACGAAGCGCAGGCGCCCCGCCGGCATCGTATCGATGCGCACCAGCTCGGCCACGTCGAAGGTTGCAAAGCGCGGATAGACGGCGACGCGGTCGCCCTCTTCCAGCAGCGCGTCGAGGCCGGCCGGACGGTCGTTGACGAGGATGACCTCGACCTCCGTATGCGGCACGCCGAGCGCCTCGATCATGTGCTTGGTGGTGGCGTTTTCCGCGCACGGCACCGTGAACGCCGCGCCGCGCCGCCTGCGATCGAGGAAGTCGTTCAATTCGGCGTAGAAGCGGAAGGTGGCGCGGACCATCGCGTTCGCCTCAGTCGGCCGGGACGCCCTGCAGTACGTCCAGCGCGTTTGGCACCGAGTGCCCTTCGGCCGTGTTATCGAAGATGCACCAGACGTCGCCGCGCGCCGCGGCCGCGTCGACCTGTTGGGCGAAGCGGCGCAGCGCAGCGCGCGGGTAGCTGGAGTAGTAGACGTGCGGCGTGCCGTGCAGGCGGATGTAGCTGGCGTCCGCCGTCGGCACGTGCTCGCCCGGCTGGCCCGCGGCGGGATCGGCGAACACCCGCGTCACGCCGTGCTCGCGCAGCACGTTCGTGGCCGTCTCGCCGAACCAGGTCGGATGGCGCCCTTCCAGTGCCAGCATGCAGGGAAAACGCTCGCGCAGGCGCGGCAGGAAATCGCGCACGACGTCCTCGACGAAGGCCCCGCTGGGCGGCAGCTGCACCAGCACGCAACCCAGCTTGGGGCCCAGTTCTCCCGCCTCGCGCACGAAGCGGTCCAGCAGCTCGTCGGCATCCCGCAGGCGCGCCTCGTGGGTGATGGCCTTGGGCAGCTTGACGGAGAAACGGAAGTCGTCCGGAACGCTCTCGGCCCAGCGCGCATAGGTCTTCGGCTGGTGCGGGCGGTAGAAGGATGAGTTGATCTCGACGGCCGGAAACACGGCCGCATAGCGTTCGAGGTGGCTGCCTTCGGCGGGGAACGCGGCCGCCGCGTCCTTCGGAATGCTCCAGCCGGCGCAGCCGATCAGGCGCCTGCCCGGACCGGTGGATTGCAATTTGCTCATTGGATCCCATCTTGGGGGCATGTGCCCGGCACCCGATGATATGCCGGCGCGTCCTTCGATGGCGCACCCTACCACCCTAGACAACCGAACCAGCAGGAGAACAAGCATGGCCGATCCGTTCCACATCGTCTGTCCGCATTGCGATGCCGTCAACCGCGTCGGCGCCGAGCGCCTCGCCGACAAGCCCGTCTGCGGCAAATGTGCCCAGGAGCTCTTCGTCGGCAAGCCGCTGGACGTGAACAGCGCCCGCTTCGACCGTCATATCGGCCGCAACGACATCCCCGTGCTGGTCGACTTCTGGGCCGCCTGGTGCGGGCCGTGCCGCATGATGGCGCCCGCCTATGCCCAGGCCGCGACGCGCCTGGAGCCGCATGCGCGCCTGCTGAAGGTGGACACCGAAGCGTCGCAGGACCTCGCCGCCCGCTACGCGATCCGCAGCATCCCGACGATTGCGCTGTTCCAGGGCGGCCGCGAGATCGCGCGCCAGGCCGGCGCCATGGACGCGGGCAATCTGGTCGCGTGGGTGCAGCGGCATGCACGGGCCGCCTGAGTCCTGGCCCCGCTCCGCACCACTCTGTTACCATTGAGGCAACAACAACCAACCGGGGAGGAATCGATGAACCAGGAAGTCGTCTACGAACGCAGCGCCGAGGACGCGAAGCAGTTTGCGCGCATCATGTACGTGATCCACGCGATCACGTTCTTCTTCTCGCTCGGCACCCTGTCGATCCTGCCGCTGATCGCCAACTACATCAAGCGGCCGGATACCGCGGGTACGATCGTGTACAGCCACCATACGTGGATGATCCGCTCGTTCTGGTGGTATCTCGTGGGGTGGATCGTGATCGGGCTGCTGTGGGTCAGCCTGATCGGCATCCTCGTCGTGTGGATCGTGACGCCGCTCGTTTGGCTGTGGATGGCCTACCGGATCATTCGCGGCTTCGTCGACCTGAACAACAATCGGCCGATGCCGGTGTAATCAGAGCGGTGGGCACATGGTGCCCACCCTACGGCGCTGCGTGGTAGATACCGTCTTGCCTGTCAAGCCGTCATATAGTTCGGATCATAAGGTTTCCC
>CAUSCY010000027.1:0-76428 GCA_963529995.1 uncultured Massilia sp.
GCCGGTGCCCAGGGCGCGGCCGGCGGCGCGGCGGCGGCAACGGCGCCGGCCGAGCAGGAAGAGGCGAGCTGGCAGGACGTGATGCCGGTCGACACGCTGGGCCTGGAAGTGGGCTACCGCCTGATCCCGCTGGTCGACAAGGGCCAGAACGGCGAACTGCTCAAGCGCATCAAGGGCATCCGCAAGAAATTCGCCCAGGAAGTCGGCTTCCTGGCGCCGCCGGTGCACATCCGCGACAACCTGGAACTCAAGCCCTCGGCCTACCGCATCACGCTGAAGGGCGTCGAAGTGGGCAGCGGCGAAGCGATGAACGGCCAGTTCCTGGCGATCAACCCGGGCATGGCCAGCGGCACGCTGCCGGGCCTGGTGACCACCGATCCGGCCTTCGGCCTGCCGGCGATCTGGATCGACGCCGGCCTGAAGGACGAGGCGCAGAGCATGGGCTATACCGTGGTCGATGCCGGCACCGTCATCGCCACCCACCTGAACCACCTGATCACCACCCACGCGGCGGAACTGCTGGGCCGCATGGAAGTGCAGGCGCTGCTGGACCACCTGGGCAAGGAAGCGCCGAAGCTGGTCGAGGACCTGGTGCCGAAGGTCGTGTCGCTGTCGACGCTGCAGAAAGTGCTGCAGAACCTGCTGAACGAAGGCGTGCACATCCGCGACATGCGCACCATCATCGAGACGTTGTCGGAACACGGCGGCAGCACCCAGGACGCCAACGACCTGACCACGCTGGTGCGCATCGCCCTGGGCCGCGCCATCGTCCAGCAGCTGTTCCCGGGCACCAACGAGCTGTCGGTGATGACCCTGGACAACCGTCTCGAGCGCCTGCTGGTGCAGGCCCTGAACGCCGGTGGCGACGGCACCGGCATCGAGCCGGGCCTGGCCGACACCATCGTCCAGCAGGCGGCCAACGCCTCGCAGCAGCAGGAAGCCATGGGCCTGACCCCGGTGCTGCTGGTCCCGGGCCCGCTGCGCACGCTGCTGTCGCGCTTCCTGCGCCGCGCGCTGCCGCAACTGAAGGTGCTGTCGCACTCCGAGATCCCGGAATCGAAGACGATCCGCGTGACGAGCCTGGTCGGCGCTTAAGGCGGGGCAGGGTCAGGGCAGGGGTCAGAGTCCGGTGTTGCCGGTTGGACTCTGACCCCGGTGTGCTCGCCACCGGCGTATGCGCCGCCAAGGTGGGCATGTAATGCCCACCCTACGCAAATGTGAACGACCATTCGATGTAGGGTGGGCACCACGTGCCCACCATGCATGACCAGCGTCATCCTATTCTCCCAAACCCGCCCGCACCGAAATAGGCCTTTTTCCCCGTCTTATTCCCCCGATCGTTTCCTCCCGGCATCGTCAATAATCCTATTCGTGATGAGCGCACTGCGCTCTTGAATAGCCGACTAATCGACGAAGCGAAGTAACAGCGGAGAGCAACGATGAACGTGAAGAAATTTACTGCCCCTACGTCCCGTGAGGCCTTGCGCAAGGTGCGCGATGCCCTGGGACCGGACGCGGTCATCCTGTCGAACCGGCCGGTCGACGGCGTCGTCGAGATCCTCGCGCTGGACAACGACGATGTCGCCTCGCTGGCATCGCCGGCGCCGGACTCCGAAATGGCCGCGCCGCGCCCGCACCTGAACCTGCGCCAGGACGACATCCCGGCGCCCGCGCCGGTTGCTGCCCGTCCGGCCGCCCAGCCGGCCATGCCGCAGGCACGCCAGCTGCTGGACCGCCTGTACGGCGCGCAGGAAGAGATGGCCGCGGCCGCAGTGGCTCCCGTCGCGGCTCCCGTCGCAGCGTCGATCCCGGCGCCCGTCGCGGCCCCGCAGACCTACGTCGAGCGCCGCGCAACGCAGCCCGAAGCGCCGGCCTTCGACATGGACGCGATGAGCGCCATGATGGCGGCCGCGGTCGCCCAGGCCAAGGAATCCGCCGCCGCCGAGATGAACGGCATGATGAGCGAACTGCGCGCCATGCGCGGCATGATGGAAACCCAGCTGTCGGAACTGTCCTGGGGCACGACCCAGCAGCGCGAACCGCAGAAGGCGACCGTGCTGCGCGAGATGCTGGCGGCCGGTTTCTCGGCCAGCCTGGCGCGCTACCTGCTCGACAAGCTACCGGCCGGCAAGGATGCAGCCGAAGCAATGCGTTGGGTCAAGACCGTGCTGGCGCGTAACCTGACCACGATGGCCAACGAAGATGCGATCCTCGACCGCGGCGGCGTGTTCGCCCTGGTCGGCCCGACCGGCGTCGGCAAGACCACGACCACCGCCAAGCTGGCCGCCCGCTGCGTGATGCGCCACGGCCCGGACAAGCTGGCCCTGATCACCACCGATGCCTATCGTATCGGCGGCCACGAGCAGCTGCGCATCTACGGCAAGATCCTGGGCGTGATGGTGCACTCGGTGAAGGACGAGGCCGACCTGCGCATCGCCTTGAAAGAGCTGCGCAACAAGCACACCGTGCTGATCGACACCATCGGCATGTCGCAGCGCGACCAGATGGTCACCGAGCAGGTCGCGATGCTGACCAACAGCGGCGCCAACGTGCAGCGCCTGCTGTGCCTGAACGCGACGGCGACCAGCGAGACGCTGAACGAAGTCGTGCGCTCCTACCAGGGCAGCGGCCTGGCCGGCTGCATCATGACCAAGCTGGACGAAGCCGCGTCGATCGGCGGCGTGCTGGACGTGATGATCCGGCAGAAGCTGAATCTGCACTACGTGTCGAACGGCCAGCGCGTGCCGGAAGACCTGCACCTGGCCGATCGCGCGATGCTGGTCGACCGCGCCTTCCGCAACAAGCGCGGCGATGCCGCCCAGCTGCAGGACAAGGACCTGCCGGTCATGATGGCCGGCCTGGGCAACCTGAACAACGACCGTTCGCTGCGCGAGGTGCATGTTGGCTAGTTTCGACTTCGATCAGGCCGAAGGCCTGCGCCGGATGCTGTCCGGCCCCAAGCCGCGCATCGTGACCTTCCTGTCGGCCACGCCGTCGGACGACAAGGGCGCCATGCTGGTCAACCTGGGCGCCTCGCTGGTCCAGTCCGGCAATGACGTCGTGATCGTCGACGCCTGCGAAGCCGGCTACGGCGTCGCACGCCGCCTGGGCCTGGACGGCCGCGGCAGCCTGCTGCAGGTGGCGCGCCAGGAATGCGCGCTGAACCAGGTGATCCACCAGGCGCCGCAAGGCTTCTCCGTGGTCGAGATGGGCCACGGCGCGCGTTCGCAGGACGAGGCGCGGCGCCGTTCGAACATCTTCGACGTGCTGGTCAAGCAGTCGGCCGGCAGCATCGTGATCGTCGACGGCGAATTCCTGGAGGAGGGCGCGCAGTACGACAGTTTCCCGGTGGCGGCCATGGCCGGATCGGAGATCGTCGTGCAGGTTTCGACCAGCGCGGCGTCGATCACGAATGCCTACGCACTGGTCAAGCGCCTGTCGCAGCAATTGGGCCGCCGTCCGTTCGGCATCCTGGTCACGGGCGCAAGCGAAGCCGAGGCCAAGGTCGTATACGATAATATGTCATCTGCAGCAACTCGTTACCTGGCGGTAACGCTGAGTTCCATGGGCTCGGTGCCCGCCGACGAATACCTGCAGCGCGCCGCGCGCCTCGGCCGCGCCGTGGTCGATGCGTTCCCGCTGGCCGGCGCCTCGGTGGCCTTCCGCCGCCTGGCAGGCCGCTTCGCGGGCGCGGGAATGCAGCAGGGACGGGCCGCCTGAGCGGGCCGATGAACGAACGGATACAGGAATCATGTACACGGTTAAAGGGACAGCTGACAAGAATTCTTTGCTGACGGAGCACATGCCGTTGGTGAAGCGTCTTGCCCATCACATGAAGGCCAAGCTCCCGCCGTCCGTCGAAGTCGACGACCTGATCCAGGCCGGCATGATGGGCCTGCTCGACGCCATCAACCGCTACGAGGAAAACCAGGGCGCGCAGTTCGAGACCTATGCGGTGCTGCGCATCCGCGGCGCCATGCTCGACGAGCTGCGCAGCAGCGACTGGATGCCGCGCTCGACCCGTTCGAACATGCGCAAGGTGGAGCAGGCGATGGCCTCGCTGCAGCAGTCGCTGGGACGGCCGCCGAGCGAGTCGGAAGTGGCGCAGTCGCTCAAGCTGTCGCTGGCCGACTACCAGGAAATGCTGGGCGATTCCGGCGGCCACCAGCTGGTCTATTACGAAGACTTCCATGACGACGCCGACGGCAACGACAGCTTCCTCGACCGCTATGCGGTGGACGACGACGATCCCTTGTCGAGCCTGCTCGACTCGGACTTCCGCCATGCCGTCATCGACGCCATCGATGCGCTGCCGCCGCGCGAGAAGATGCTGATGGGCTTGTACTACGAAGAAGAACTCAACCTCAAGGAAATCGGCGCCGTCATGGGCGTGTCCGAGTCGCGCGTGTCGCAACTGCACACGCAGGCGGTGGCGCGCCTGCGCAGCTACCTGAAGGAGCGCGCTTGGACCTGACGAGCTTGCTAGGCCTGATACTGGCCCTGGCGGGCATCGTCGTCGGCTTCACGCTCGACGGCGGCAAGTTCGCCTCGCTGATCCAGCCGGCCGCCTTCCTGATCGTCGTCGTCGGCACCTTCGGCGCCGTGCTGCTGCAGACGAAGCGCAAGGCGTTCTGGCGCGGCGTCAAGATGCTGCGCTGGGTCTTCTTCCCGCCGCCGGACCGCCGCCAGCAACTGGCGCGCGAGATCAATCTGTGGAGCCTGTCGGCGCGACGCGAC
Source organism: uncultured Massilia sp. (assembly GCA_963529995.1). Classification (GTDB taxonomy): domain Bacteria; phylum Pseudomonadota; class Gammaproteobacteria; order Burkholderiales; family Burkholderiaceae_D; genus Telluria. The sequence goes on from CAUSCY010000027.1 coordinate 4,738, forward strand.
GGCCTGCTGTCGCTGGAGCAGTACATGGCGACGGCCGACCCGTTCATCCAGAAGGGCCTGCGCCTCGTCGTCGACGGCATCACGCCGGACAAGATCCGCAGCCTGATGCACACCGAGATCAATACCTACGAATTCCGCGAGCGCCAGGCCGCCCGGATCTGGGAATCGGCCGCCGGCTATGCGCCCACGGTCGGCATCCTGGGCGCCGTGCTGGGCCTGATCCACGTGATGGAAAACCTCACCGATCCATCGCGCCTGGGCGCCGGCATCGCCGTGGCCTTCGTCTCCACCGTGTACGGCGTGGGCCTGGCCAACCTGTTCTTCTACCCGGCCGGCAACAAGATCAAGGGCATCGTCACCGAACGCGTGGCCCAGTACGAGATCCTGGCCGACGTGTTCCACGACCTCGCCACGGGCGACTACACCCGCGTCATCGAGGAGCGCATCGGCTGCCTGCTGTCGGAGCACTGAGGAGACCGGAATGGCGCGCCGCAAGCCCTACCAGCAGGACGAAGAGAACCACGAGCGCTGGCTGATCTCGTACGCCGACTTCATCACGCTGCTGTTCGCCTTCTTCGTCGTGATGTACGCGATCTCGGTCGTCAACATCGGCAAGTACACGGTGCTGTCCGAAGCGCTGGGCGACGCCTTCGGCGGGCGCGGCGCCTCCGTCAAATCGAATACCCAGGTCGAGCTGGAAGCGCTGCCGCTGTCGCACATCCTCGCGCGCAAGCGGGCCGAAGCGGCCAAGCGCGACCGCGAGCGCCTCGACCTGCTGGCCAGGAAGCTCGACAGCGTGATGGCGCCGCTGGTGCGCAGCGGCAAGGTGCGCGTCATGCAGACGGCGCGTGGCGTCACCATCGAGATCAATGCCAGCGTGCTGTTCCAGGAAGGGCAGGCCGGCTTGTCCGAGAATGCGCGCGAGACGCTGTCCGCCGTCGGTGCGCTGCTGAAGGACGATCCGCACGCCATCGAAGTCGAAGGCCATACCGACGACACCCCCATTGCCAGTCCGCTGTTCCCGTCGAACTGGGAACTGTCTTCGGCGCGCGCCAGCACCGTGGTGCGCCTGTTCGCCGAGAACGGCGTCGCCGCGCGCCGCCTGGCCGCGGTCGGCCGCGCGTCCAATATGCCGATCGCGCCGAACACGGACGATGCGGGACGCGCGCGCAACCGGCGCGTGGCCGTCACCATCCTGTCCGGCACCGCTCCCGTCGAGTAAATCGCTCATCCACGGCGTCGGATAGAATGACGGCCATGATCCCATGCGCGGCGAAGCGGGCGCGCCGCCCCGCCGTTCCTGCGCATAATCGATCCCATGAATGGAGTGACATGCAACGACGAACAATATTGTGCGCGGCCCTGGGCGCCATGCTGGTGGCCGGCTGTGCCGACAAGCCAAGGAAAGAGGAAACGATGAACCTGCATGCGAGCTTGAGTGTCGATGCCCAGCACGACAAGGTGCTGGTCACCGTGCGTTTCGAGAACCGCAGCGAGCGCCGCGTCTGGCTGCCGCGCGCGGTGGCCGCCGACGAACGCCTGACGGGCCGCTTGTTCGAACTGAGCGCACAGGACGGCACGGAGGTCGCCTACCTGGGCCCGATGGTCAAGCGCCTGCCGTTCACGGCCGCCGACTACGTCGAACTGGCGCCGCATTCGGCCCACGCGCACACGATCGACATCACCCGCTACTACGCCTTCGCGCCGGGTCGGCACGAGTACACGATCCGCTGGTGGGGCCTGGTGCTGGCCGACGTCAAGCAGCTCGAGGCCTACACGGAAGCGGCGACCGAGCCGGTGACGTTCACGCATAGTAGGGGTCAGAGTCCGGTTTTGCCGGGTGGACTCTGACCCCGGTGCTCAGCCACGGACATATGCGTGTTCGGGACGTAGGGTGGGCGCTCCGCGCCCACGCGTGACGTTGGCTTCACGCCTGCTTCCGCGTGGGCGCAGGGCGCCCACCCTACGGCCGCACCGATGTCATTCAAGCGCCGGCGTATTCTCGCCAAAATACTCGTGCGTGTCCGCGTTGTCGATGGCCTGCGCCGGATTGCTGATGGCCAGCGCCGCCGCTGCCGATTGCCCGTAGGCCCAGTCGTTGGTGCCGGCGACCACGGTGAAGTGGCTCATCTCGTGCACCAGCGTGCCGCCCTTCGAATCGGTGCCTGTCAGCGGCGCCGCCCAGAAGGCCTGGCAGACGTAGATCTCGTAGGGCTGGTTCGGGTAGACGTAGGCGTAGTAGGGCTCGTCGCAGCTGCAGTCGACCGTCACCGGTTTCGTCGCGAAGGCATCCTTGATCGCGACGAAGTGGCCCATCACCGTCGTCCAGCGCGTGGCATCGAAGGTGCCGAACCACCGGGTGTAGCGGGGACCGCGCGTCTTCTTGTGCAGGTAGGCGTCGGCGTCTGTGGACATGGCCAGCGCCGCCTCGTTGGCCTGGGCGATCTGGCCTTGCTGGGCGGCCGAGCAGCCGCGGTAGGTGAGGCCGGCACCGGCACCGGGGCCGGGCGCCTGCAGCGCCGACTGGCGGGCCGACGGGCGTCCCTCGACGCGCATCACGGCGCCTTGCGCGGCCTCGGCCTTGGCCGCGGCGCGCGGCACGCCGGGGCTGCTGTACAGCGGGGCGCCGGCGCGCCAGCGTACGCTGTAGGCCCCGCTCGCGCTCAGGTCGTACAGGGCGCCCAGGTTGACGCTGGCGCTGCGCGAACTGCCGGGCGCCAGCGCGATGTAGTCGGCCGCCGTCGGCGCCGCGCGCTTGACCTGGCGCCCGATATAGGACACGGCCAGGCCGTCGCGCGTCACCTCGAACAGCGGCGCCGTGGGTGCGCCGGATGAACCGGGCGCGAACGGCGTCTGCCAGGCCAGCAGGTATTGCGTCTCGTTCGTCGTGTTGGTCACCGTGACCGTCACCATCACGTCCTCGTTCTTGCCAAGGCTCTGGCGCTCCGGCGTCACGCTGACCGTCACCCCCGATGCCGCCCAGGCCGCGTTCATGCCCAGCAGCAGTGCCGCTGCGATTGCCTTGCCGATCCTCTTGCCTTTTGTCCTCATGGCTTCCTCCGCTCGCGCGTGTCGAAAGCTTTGTTGTAACTGCGGTCAGGCTTGCCCGCATTGCATAATCACAATGAAACGGCGCGCGATTGTCTTGCCAACGCTGCATTGCTGCAACACTTTGATTGCGGGTAGTAGGAAATTCTCGATTACAAGGCAATGAATTGATAAAATGAAATGATGCTTCAAAAACATTAAAATTTCGCTACAGAATTAATCTCGCTTCATGACGGACGTGTCGGCAGCTGCGGAGGTGCACCCGGGTAGCGCGGAACGGATAGAACGATCTTGACGAACATACACACTGGAACACCCGGCTGCCCGGCCCACGGACGCGGCACGCCCGACGAGCCGATCGAGGCGATCGCCCGCGAGATCGGCCTGGACGAGGCGGAAATCGCCGCGCGCAAGGCCTTCCTGGAGCTGGAGCCGCAGGACCTGGAGCGGCTGCGCGAAGTGCATGCCCTGCTGGCTGCCGACGACATGGCGTTCGCCGACCGTTTCTACACGCATGTCCTGGGATTCGAGACGCCGCGCGCGTTGGTGCCCGACAACGCGGTCGAGGCGCAGCTGCGCCGTACCCATGCCGCCTACCTGACCAGCCTGACGGCCGGCGTCTACGACACGGACTACGTGCACGACCGCCTGCGCGTGGGCGTGGCGCACCAGCGCATCGGCCTGGAGCCGAAGTGGTATATCGGCGCCTACCGCAAGTGCCTGTCGGACGTGATGGCCGCGCTGTGGGAACGCATGCGCGCCACGCCGGAGCGCTTCCCGCCCGCCTGCGACGCCGTGATCAAGGTCATGGCGCTGGACATGGGTCTGGCGCTCGACACCTATGCGCACGCCGGCCGGCGCCAGCTGCTGCAGCACCAGAACTACCTGGAGCAGGTGATCGATGCCATGCCGGCCGGCCTGATCGTGGTCGATGCCGAAGGGCGCGTGCTGTCGATGAACCAGGCGATGAGCGACATGCTGGCGGTGCCCGAGGGCGCGCTGGCGGCGCATCCGCTGCTGGACGCGCTGATTCCCAATCCCGAGCTGGCCGCGCGCGCCGCGGCGGCGCTGGAGACCGGCGAGGCGCAGGACGGGATCGTCGCCGCCGTCACGGTGGATGCCGAGCGCGTGCGCTGGTTCGAATTCAATATCCGCCGCACGCCCCAGGGCGCCGGCTGGCTGCTGCTGCTGATCGGCCAGGACGTCACCTTCCGGCGCCAGACCCGCCTGCGCCTGCAGGAGAGCGAGGAATTCTTCCGCCTCACGTTCAGCCAGGCCGCCGTCGGCATCGCGCTGCTGTCGCGCGAAGGACACTTCCTGCGCGTGAACCGCAAGCTCTCGCAGATCGTCGGCTACACCGAGATCGAGCTGCTGCAGCGCTTCTTCCACCAGATCACCTGCCCGGACGACCTGGCCGAGGACCGCACCCTGGTCGCGCGCCTGATCGCCGGCGAGCTGCGCGACTTCCAGCGCGAGACGCGCTACTTGCGCAAGGACGGCACGCAGGTATGGGTGGCCGTCAGCGCGTCGACCATGCGCGAGGCGTCCAGCGGCCAGCTGCGCCTGATCCTGGCCGTCGAAGACGTGTCGCGCCGCAAGCAGGCCGAGGAAGCGCTGCTGCGCATGGCCAACCACGATGCGCTGACCGGGCTGCCGAACCGCCTGCTGCTGCAGGACCGGCTGGCGCAGGCGATCGTCCAGGCCCAGCGCAACGCGCGCCAGGTCGGCGTGATGTTCGTCGACCTCGATCGCTTCAAGCACATCAACGACAGCCTCGGGCACGAGGCCGGCGACCGGCTGATCGTCGAGATCGGGCGCCGCCTCTCGTCGGCGCTGCGCGAGAGCGACACCGTGGCGCGCCAGGGCGGCGACGAATTCGTCGTCGTGCTGGCCGACCTCGAAGGCCCGGAAGACGCGGCCACCGTCGCGCGCAAGGTGCAGGGCGGCCTGTTCCAGCCGCTGATGCTGGCCGGCCAGGAGGTCTTCCCGAGCGGGAGCATCGGCATCGCCATGTACCCGCGCGACGGCCAGGACAGCCACGCGCTGCTGCGCGCCGCCGACAGCGCCATGTACCACGCCAAGGCCGGCGGCGGCAACGGCTTCCATTTCTACGCGGCCGACATGCTGGCGCGCGCCGAGGAGCACCTGCGCCTGGAGACGGGCCTGCAGCACGCGCTGCAGCGCGAGGAATTCGTGCTGCACTACCAGCCCCTGGTCGACGCCGTGCAGGACCGGATCGTCGGCGTCGAGGCGCTGCTGCGCTGGCAGCCGCAGGAGGGCAGGCAGCTGGCGCCGTCCGAGTTCATCCCGCTGGCCGAGGAGACGGGGCTGATCGTCCCGATCGGCGAATGGGTGCTGGCGCAGGCGCTGCGCCAGCAGGCCCTGCTCGCGCGCATGGGACTGCCCTTGCGCATGAGCGTGAACCTGTCGGCGCGCCAGTTCCGCCAGCAGGACGTGGCCGGCCTGGTCACGCGCCTGCTCGAACAAGAGGGCGTCGATCCGGCCATGCTCACGCTGGAGATCGCCGAGAGCGTGCTGATGGAAAATTCCGACAGCGCGGCTGCCGCCATGGCGCGCCTGGCCGCGCTGGGCGTGCAGCTCGCGATCGACGATTTCGGCACCGGCCCCGCGAGCCTGTCGAACCTGAAGCGCTTCCCGATCCATGCGCTCAAGATCGACCGCTCGATCATCGCCGACGTCGGCGACGGCGAGGACGCGGCCATCGCCAAGGCGGTGATCGCGCTGGCTCGCTCGCTCAAGCTGGAGGTGATCGCCGAAGGCGTCGAGGACGCGGCCCAGCAGGCCTTCCTCGATGCCCACGGCTGCCGCCTGATGCAGGGCTACTGGTTCGCGCGTCCGCTCGACGCGGCCGCGCTCGAACGGCTGGTGCGCACCCGCGCGGCCGAGGCGGCGGGAAGGGCGGCATGAACGACTACCGGAAGGTCGGCCTGCAGGGCCGCATGCGTGCCGGCCTGCGCGGCCTGCCCGCGGGCAGCCGGCTGGCGCTGGCGGTCGCCGTGCTGGCCGCATTCACGGCCTGGCTGGCGCTCGGCGGCGCCGCCGCGCTGTCGTGGCAGCCGCGCTGGTACCTGTCGCTGCACATGACGGTCGAAGTGTTCTCGGTGGTGGTGGCGCTGCTGGCGTTCACCACCGGTTGGCACGGCATCAGCCGGCGCATTCCCGTGCGGGTGGCGCTGCTGGCGCCGGCCGCGCTGGCGGTGGGACTGCTCGACCTCGCGCACCTGATGACGGTGCAGGGCATGCCCGGCATCGGCGGCCCGGGCAACGTGACGACGGGGATCGCGTTCTGGCTGGCCGCGCGCACCCTGGGCGCGCTGGTGCTGCTGGGCGCCGCCCTCGCTCCGCGCGAGCGCACCGTGGGGCGTGCCGTGCACCGCGCCGCGCTGCTGGCGGCGCTGGCCTTCGTGCTGCTGGCGTCCTGGCAGGCGCTGGCCGCGCCGTTCCCGCTGCCGGCGACCTGGATCCCGGGCAGCGGCCTGACGCCGTTCAAGATCGGCTGGGAACTGGCCTTGATCGGCATGCACGCGCTGGCGGCAAGCCTGCTGCTGGCGCGCGCCTTCGCGACCGGTCTGCGTACCGACCGCTACCTGGCCGCGGCGGCGGCGGTGCTGGCCCTGTCGGGCGTGAGCTTCGCCATGTACGACGCGCCGGACGACGTGTTCAACGTGGCTGGCCACGTCTACAAGGTGATCGCCTACGTGTTCCTGTACCGCGCGATCTACGTGGCGTCCGTGCAGGCGCCGTACCTGCGCCTGCAGCGCTCGGAGCGCTCGCTGGTCGAGAGCGAGAACAAGTTCCGCGGCCTGATGGAAGCGGCGCCGGACGCGATCGTGCTGGCCGGGGCCGACGGCCGCATCGCCATCATGAACGCGCGCGCCGAGCAGATGTTCGGGGTGCCGCGCGAAACGGCGGCCGGACTGCCGCTGGAAGCGCTGGTGCCCCCCGGCGCGGGCCAGGACGAGACCAGCTGCCGGCGCCTGCACGCGGGCGCCTTCCCGGCCGAGGTGCGCCGCGCTGCGCTGCCGACGGGGCAGCAGATGGTCGTGGTGCGCGACGTCTCCGAACGGCGCCGCCTGGAACGCGCCGTGCTCGAGCAGCTGACCTGCGACGCGCTGACGGGATTGCCGAACCGGAGTCGCATCCTGGAAGCGCTGGACGAGTCCATCGACGGCGCGCGCCGCCTGGGCCGCACGCTGGCCGTGCTGGTGTTCGACCTGGACGAATTCAGGAAGATCAACAGCGGCTACGGCTGGTCCGGCGGCGACGACGTGCTGCGCGAATGCGCGGAGCGCCTGTCCGCGCTGCTGCAGCCGGGCGACCTGCTGGCGCGCCAGGGCGGCAACGAATTCATCGTCGTGCAGAAACAGTCCGGCGCGGAGGCTGCCGCCGCGCTGGCGGCAAGCCTGCTCGGCTGCATGCGCGAGCCCTATGTGCTGCAGGGCCAGCGCGTGTTCCTGTCGGCCAGCGTGGGCGTGGCGCTGCTGCCCCGGCAGGATTGCGATGCCGAGACGCTGCTGCAGATGGCGCAGGTGGCGATGGTCAGCGCGCGCGCCGACGGCCACGGCCAGTCGCGCTTCCACACGGCCGCGATGGCCGAGGCGATCCGCGAGCGCGTCGACATGGAAGCGCTGCTGCGCCATGCGCTCGAGCGCGGCCAGCTGGTGCTGCAGTTCCAGCCGCGGATCCGCGTGGCGGACGGTGCAGGGGTCGGCACGATCGTCGGCGTGGAAGCGCTGGTGCGCTGGCGTCATCCGGTGCTGGGGCTGGTGCCGCCGGCGCGCTTCATTCCCATCGCCGAAGAGACGGGCATGATCGAGGAACTCGACCTGTGGGTACTGCGCGACGCCTGCGTGCGCGCGGCCGGCTGGCGCGCCCGCGGCCTGGCGCCGGTGCGGGTGTCGGTGAACCTGTCGGCGCGCCAGTTCCAGCAGGCCGGCCTGGCCGAACGCGTGCGCGCAGCGCTGGCGTACAGCGGCTTGCCGCCGTGCGCGCTGGAACTGGAGATCACGGAAAGCACGGTGATGCGCGACACCGGCGAGGCGGCCAGCGTGCTGCGTTCGCTGAAGGCGCTGGGGGTCGCCCTGTCGATCGACGACTTCGGCACCGGCTACTCGTCGCTGAGCTACCTGAAGCGCTTCCCGCTGGACGTGCTCAAGATCGACCGCTCGTTCGTGAAGGACGTGATCGAGGATCCGAACGATGCCGCCATCACCTGCGCCATCATCGCGCTGGCGCACGGGCTGAACCTGGAGGCGGTGGCCGAGGGCGTGGAAACCCGCGAGCAGATGGACTTCCTGAAGGACAACGGTTGCGACGAGATCCAGGGATATTATTTCAGCCCGCCGTTGTGGCCGGAGGAGCTGGAAGCCTGGCTGGCGAAAGCATCCGCCGACAAAGATGTACTGGTGAAATAATATTTCACGTAGTCGGCGTGCGATGGTGGGCACGTGGTGCCTACGCCGGCCGCGCCCACCCTACGGTTGTGTGCGTGATCTATGTTGTGGCGGAACACCGGGGTCAGAGTCCAACCAGGAACACCGGACTCTGACCCCTAGCCGACCACGAAGCGCTTCGAGGGGCCCGCCGCCATGGTCTGGCCGCTCTTGCCGTACACGCTGGCCGCGCCGTTGGCCGGGCCGCGCAGGGCGTTCAGCACGCCCTGGGTATGCGCCAGCTGCTTGTTGAGCAGCATGCCGTTGACGCGGTTGAGCTCCTTGGCTTCGCGCGTCAGGTCCAGCAGGCGGTTCCAGTCGGCCCGCACGTCGGCATTGCCGCCGACGGCCAGCCAGGGCTCCATGCCCGCTTCGCCGGCGACGAAGCCGGCGGCGCCCAGGGCGACGTGGCGCAGGCGCGACAGTTCCGCCGCCTGCTGCGCCAGCCTCAGCTTGTTCGGCGTGAGGGTCGAGAGGCCATCGGCATCCGCACTGACAAGGAGCTGCTGCTCCGTCTTCATCAGTTCCACCATGGAACCGATCAGTTGCTGTTCGTCGCGCAGGGTTGCGCCAGGGGATGCTATGGCCATAAATAAGTTATCGTTGGCGGGAATGCAGCAGGTCGCGTACCGTTTCCAGCAGGCCGTCCGCCACTTTCTCCGAATTTACCTGGAACTGGCCATCGGCGATGGCCGCCTTGATGCGTTCGACTTTCTTGGTGTCGAACACCTGGTTCGCGCTGCCGGTGCCGGCCAGTGCCTGGCCCTGCGACGACAGCCTTACCGTATCGGTCGCCGCGGGCGTGGTCCTGCTCGCGGCGGCCGCATCGTTTGCCTTGGCATTGGTGGTGGCCGGGGTGTTGGCGGCCGGTACACCAGCGTTGCCTTTTAATGAGTCATTGATTTTCACAGCATCATCCTTCTCAGGTCGAGCAGAAAGCCCGGGATCTGCCTGGGTTATCGGCATCACCGCCGAAAACTTTAGCATCTCCTGCAACTAACTGTAACCACCTGTCGATGCCGTGGCTTAGCGGGTCAGAATGCCACCTCGACCATGCCGCCGGTCCTCGCCATGCCGCTGACGATCGTTCCCGACGGCGTGCGCACCTGCACCACCTGGCCGTCGCCGGCCGTGCCGATCGCCTTGCCGTCGGCCGACACCGAGAAACCGTTGCCGTTCAATACGAGGCGCACGGCCTGGTTGGCCTGCACGACGGGCTTGCTCTTGAGCGTGTCCAGGCGCAGCGGCGTGCCGGCCGCCAGCGACACGGTCGGCGAGCGCCCGACCGCCTGGGCCATGTCCGTGATGATGCCGTTCGGCATCGCAGCGATGTCGCCTTTTACCAACACGAGCTGGCCTGCCTCGATCGCCTGGCCCTGGGCCAGCGGCAGCGCGGCGGCCACGTAGTCGGCCTGGACGCTCACCTGGGCCTGGACGAACAGCGTCCAGTTCGACGGCGCCGTGCAGCGCACGCCCACCGTGGTCTTGCCCCAGGGACGGGCGCCCGGCTGCAGGAAGGCTTCCGGCGCCGGGCAGCTGGCGACGGCGGTGCGCGGATCGATCATGCCGACCTTGACCGTCACGGTGCCCGGCAAGCCGGCCGCCTGGGTCTTCAGGAATTGCTCGATCACGGGCTTGAGCGCATTCAGGTTCTGGCGCGCCCCCGCGCCGGCGGGTTGCGTGCTCTGCGCGAATGCCGGAATGCCTGCTATGGAGGCGGCCAGCAGCGCAATGGTGAACAACGTGCGTTTCATGGATGGCGATGGTGTGTTTTTACGACGGTTGCCATCTTAGGCTTCTTGATGCCGTACCGAAACATCGAATAGACTGGTTTTGGGCCCCCTTATTGCCCGATGGGAAGAGTCGGGAGGTCCGTATGATCCATGCTGTCCATCCACCGGAGAGCACCATGATCGGCAAACTCGACGACTATCTGCGTTTCAACGAAACGGCGCTGAGCCTGCGCGCGCAGCGCCAGGAAGTGCTGGCGTCGAACATCGCCAACGCGGACACGCCTAATTACAAGGCGCGCGACATCGATTTCGCCAGCGCCCTGCAGAACGCGGTCGCGAAGGGGGGCCAGGCCGGCGGCCCGCTGACCACCACGGCCAAGACCCATTACCCGAACGGCGCGGCCGACGGCAAGGCACTGGCCGACGGCACCCCGGTGCTGTACCGCACGATCACCCAGGGCGCCGTCGACGGCAACACGGTCGAGATGGATACCGAACGCACCCAGTTCGCCGACAACGCGCTGCGCTACGAGGCAGGCATTTCGATGATCAACCACCAGATCCGCGAGCTGATGACCGCGATCCAGTCCGGAGGCCAGTAACCATGTCCCTGTTTAATGTCTTCGGCGTCGCCGGCTCGGCCATGACGGCCCAGTCGATGCGCCTGAATACCACGGCCAGCAACCTGGCCAATGCCGACAGCGCCACCAGCGCCACCGGCGAGGCCTACCGCGCCAAGCAGGTCGTGTTCGAAGCCGTGCCGATGAGCGGCGCGGGCGGCAGCGCCACCGCCGTCAAGGTGCGCGAAGTGGTCGAGGATCCGTCGCCGCTGAAGCAGGTGTACGACCCCAAGAACCCGCTCGCCGACGACAAGGGCTATGTCAGCATGCCCAACGTCAACGTGGTCGACGAGATGGTGAACATGCTGTCGGCCTCGCGTTCCTACCAGAACAACGTCGAGACGATGAACGCGGCCAAGACCATGCTGCTCAAGACGCTGACCATCGGCCAGTAACCTTTCCCTTTAGCCCAGACCCCGAGACGCTCCCATGGCGACGACCGTAACCAACAACACCACCTCGAACATCAACGACCTGATGTCGACCATGAACAACAAGCCGGCCACCGCCACCGACAGCGTCGCGGCGGACACCGACAAGTTCATGACCCTGCTCGTGACCCAGTTGAAGAACCAGGATCCGCTCAGCCCGATGGACAACGCCCAGTTGACCAGCCAGCTGGCCCAGCTGCAGACCGTGACGGGCGTGAACAAGCTGAACACGACGCTGGAATCGCTCAAGTCGAGCTACCAGAGCTCGGAGGCGCTGCAGGCCACGAACCTGATCGGCCACGGCGTGCTGGTCGACGGCAGCAGCGTGACGCTGTCCGGCAGCAAGGGCATCCTGGGCGTCGAGCTGGGCAGCGACGCGGATGCCGTGCAGGTGACGATCACCGACAAGGCCGGCAACGTGGTGCAGACCATGGACCTGGGCGCACAGAAGGCCGGCGTCATGCCGCTGGCCTGGGACGGCGTGCCCGACCCGGACAAGCTGGGCAGCGACGGCAAGCCCATCACCGTGGCGGACGGCACCTACAGCATCTCCGTCGTCGCCACCCGCGGCGGCGAGGCGCTGAAGGATGCCAAGACCCTGACCTTCGACAGCGTGCTGAGCGTTACCACCAATTCCACCGATGGCGTCAAGCTGAACCTGCCCGTGTCGGGCACGCTCACGCTGGCCGACATCAAGCAAGTCCTGTAAGCGCGCCGCTACAGACCTCAACCGCAGCATCCGAATCTACTAGATACCACAGGAGCATCACATGTCTTTCCAACAAGGCCTGAGCGGCTTGAACGCAGCGGCGAAATCGCTGGACGTCATCGGTAACAACATCGCCAACGCAAGCACCGTCGGCTTCAAGGGCTCGACGACCCAGTTCGCCGACGTCTACGCCCGTTCGCTGAACGGCGCGGGCGGCAATACCGCCGGCATCGGCGTCTCGGTCGCCAACATCGCCCAGCAATTCACCCAGGGCAATATCGAAACGACGAACAACCCGCTCGACATCGCCATCAACGGTTCCGGCTTCTTCCGCATGGAAACCGACGGCCTCGTGCAGTACAGCCGCAACGGCCAGTTCTCGCTCGACAAGAACGGCTATATCGTCAATGCCCAGGGCGCCAAGCTGACCGGCTACGGCGTGGGCGCCAACAACCAGATCCTGGCCGGCACCCCGCAGCCGCTGCAGATCGACACGACCGACCTGAAGCCGGTGACCACCACCAAGGTCGAGACCAAGATGAACTTGGATTCGCGCACCACGCCGCCGACCAAGGTGCCGTTCAACGCCGACGATCCGGAAACCTACAACAAGCAGGTCCCCGTGCAGGTCTATGACACGCTGGGCAATGCGCACACGATGTCGATGTATTACGTCAAGACCGATGCCGGTACCTGGGACGTGTACGGTGGCAGCGACGGTACCGAGCTCGGGTCCGCTAAGGCGGCCTCGGCCAGCCAGACCGACACCACGGCCGTCGGCGCACGCGACACGTGGCTCGCCGCCACCAAGGCGTCGCCGCTGGTCCAGGCCGATGTCGATGCCGCAGCCAAGGCCTATGCCGACGCCGCCGGCAAGGCCGTGGTCGCAGCCGCGACGAAGGCGTTCAAGGACCCCACCGCCCCCGAGGCTGTCGCCGCCCTGGCCGCGATCACCGCGGCAGCCACCAGCGCCGGGTCCACGGTCGGCATGACGCCGGACCAGATCGACGCGGAGATTTCCAAGGTCGTGGCGGTGCCGGCCACGCCGATGGGTACCTTGAAGTTCGACTCGAACGGCGCGCTGTCGGCCGCCCTGATGGACAAGCCCATGCCGTGGACCGTGGACCTGCCGGTCAACCCGCCGACCGGCGCCAAGGACACGATGACGTTCACGCTGAACTTCGCCGGCACGACGCAGTACAGCGGCGACACCAGCGAGAAGAAGACGGTCCAGGACGGTTACACCGCCGGCCGCCTGCAACGCTTCTCCACCGCCGACGACGGCACCATCCTGGGCCAGTACAGCAATGGCCAGACCAAGGCGCTGGGCCAGGTCGTGCTCGCCAACTTCACGAACCCGAACGGGCTGGAGCCGCTCGGCAACAATGCCTGGGCCGAATCGGCCGAATCCGGCACCCCGCAGGTGGGTACCCCGGACACGGGCAGCTTCGGCGTCCTGCAGTCGTCCGCGACGGAAACCTCGAACGTGGACCTGACGGCCGAACTGGTCAACATGATCACGGCGCAGCGCGTCTACCAGGCGAACTCGCAGACGATCAAGACCCAGGACTCGGTGCTGCAGACGCTGGTGAACCTGCGTTGATCACGGACGTAACGCACATACGTAACGTATAACAATGTCGTCCCTGCGGAGGCAGGGACCCAAGTTGACCACCCGGCGCCGCACAGCCAGCGTTGCGGCGCCGTTCATCGAAATTGGGCCCCCGCCTGCGCGGGGGCGACGTAGTGGAGAGCATATAAATGGATCGGTTGATTTACACGGCAGCCAGCGGCGCCAAGCACATCCTGGAAAAGCAGGCGACGACGTCGAACAATCTGGCGAACGTCAGCACCACGGGCTTCCGCGCCCAGTTGGACAGCTTCCGTGCCGTCCCGGTCCAGAGCGAAGGCATGCCGACGCGCGCCTTCGTGGTCGACAACACGGTCGGCGCCGATTTTTCCGCCGGCGCCATCCAGGTCACGGGCCGCGACCTTGACGTCGCCGTCAAGGGCAGCGGCTGGATCGCCGTGCAGAATCCGGACGGCTCCGAGGCGTACACCCGCAACGGCGCGTTCCAGGTCAGCCCGAACGGCCTGCTGCAGACCTCCGGCGGCCAGACCGTGGCGGGCGAGGGCGGTCCGATCACGATCCCGCCCGACGTGACGATCTCGGTGGGCGCCGACGGCACCATCGCCACGATGCCGACCACCGACCGCCCGGCCGCCTCGACCGTGCTGGGCCGTATCAAGCTCGTCAATCCGAACCAGGCCGACCTGGTGCGCGGCGACGACGGCCTGTTCCGCCTGAAGGACGGCAGCGCCGCCCAGGCCGACGCGTCCGTGACAGTGACGGGCGGGGCGCTGGAAGGCAGCAACGTCTCGGCCGTGGAAGCGATGGTCGACATGATCTCGCTGGGCCGTTCCTTCGAGACACAGATGAGCCTGTTGAAGAACGCCGAGAATAACGCGGCGAAAGCCGCTCAGATCCTCTCTTTGACTTGATTGCCCCTGGGACATAATTTCATGGTGGGCGACGAGGTGTTCTCGTTGCCGTTTGGAGGACACCATGATCCGTTCGCTTCACATCGCAAAAACCGGCCTCGAGGCGCAGCAGACCAACCTCGACGTCATCTCGAACAACCTCGCCAACGTCAGCACCAACGGCTTCAAGAAGTCGCGTGCCGTGTTCGAGGACCTGCTGTACCAGAACGTGCGCCAGCCCGGCGCGCAATCCTCGCAACAGACGCAGCTGCCGTCCGGCCTGCAGATCGGTACCGGTGTGCGCACCGTCGCCACCGAGCGCATCCATACCCAGGGTAACCCGCAACAGACCGGCAACTCGAAGGACGTCATGGTCAACGGCGCCGGTTACTTCCAGGTGGCGATGCCCGACGGTACCCAGGCCTATACCCGCGACGGGTCGTTCCAGACCGATTCCAACGGCCAGCTGGTCACTTCCAGCGGCTATGTGCTGCAGCCGCCGATCACCGTGCCGCCGAATGCGCTGTCGCTGACCGTCGGCCGCGACGGCACCGTGTCCGTGACCACCCCGGGCCAGGCCGCCGCCACCCAGATCGGCGCGATCCAGCTGCACACCTTCATCAACCCGGCCGGCCTGGAATCGATGGGCGAGAACCTGTACGCCGAGACGGGCGCCTCGGGCACCCCGAACGCCAACGTGCCTGGCACCAACGGTTCCGGCGTGCTGATGCAGGGCTACGTCGAAACCTCGAACGTCAATGTGGTCGAAGAAATGGTCAACATGATCGAGACCCAGCGCGCCTACGAGATCAACTCCAAGGCGATCACCACGTCCGACCAGATGCTGCAGAAACTGGCTCAACTTTAATGAAAATGTTTTTTAACATTCGCAATTGGGCCCCTGCCTTCGCAGGGGCGACGTTGGTTCTCGTGACCGGGTGCGCGTCGACCCCGACGTCGATCGTCAAACAGCCGACTTCCGTCCGCCCGATGCTGGCCGACACCGGCACGCCGACGGAAGGCGCGATCTTCAACGTCAACACCTACCGTCCGATGTTCGAAGACCGCCGTGCGCGCCACATCGGCGACATCCTGACCGTGAGCATCATCGAGAAGACGTCGGCCAACAAGAGCGGCGCCAGCACCGGCAACAAGACGGGCAGCGTCGACCTGGGCATCCCGGGTCCGCTGCAGGGCAAGCTGGGCACCAGCCTGGCTACCAGCTCGGGCACCAAGTACGCCGACGGCGACACCCAGACCGCGTCGAACGCCTTCACCGGCACGATCGGCGTGACCGTGTCCGAGGTGCTGCCGAACGGTAACCTGATCGTGGTCGGCGAAAAGCAGATCGCCATGAACAAGGGCGTCGAGTTCATCCGCTTCTCGGGCATGGTCAATCCGGACACCATCCAGGCCGGCAATATCGTGTCGTCGACGCTGGTCGCCGACGCCCGCGTCGAGTACCGCACCAACAGCCAGCTCGACCGCGCTGAAGTGACATCGATGATGTCCCGTTTCTTCCAATCGCTCTTGCCGTTCTAACCGTTGAAGACCATGCGCTTGAACCTGAAACTGATCGCTCTCTGTGTCGCCCTGCTGGGCCCGGTCGTTGCCATGCCGGCCCACGCCGAACGCATCAAGGACCTCGCCAGCATCGGCGGCGTGCGCCAGAACCAGTTGTCCGGCTACGGCATCGTCGTGGGCCTGGACGGCACCGGCGACCAGACCACGCAGACCCCGTTCACCGTGCAGTCGATCATGGCGATGCTGCAGCAGAAGGGCATCAGCCTGCCGGCCGGCACCCAGCTGCAGCTGAAGAACGTGGCCGCCGTGATGGTCACGACCTCGCTGCCGGCGTTCGCCCAGCCGGGCCAGACCATCGACGTGACCGTGTCCTCGATGGGTAACGCGAAGAGCCTGCGCGGCGGCACCCTGCTGATGACCCCGCTGCAAGGCGCGGACGGCCAGGTGTATGCGATGGCCCAGGGCAATGTGGTGGTCGGCGGCGCCGGCGCCCAGGCGGGCGGCGCATCGGTCCAGGTGAACCAGCTGGCTGTCGGCCGCATCTCGGCCGGCGCCACCGTCGAGCGCGCCGTCGCCTCGAACCTCGGCGCCGACAACCAGGTCAAGTTGGAACTGAACACGACCGACTTCTCCACCGCCAGCCGCGTGGTCGAAGCCGTCAACGACAAGTTCGGCCCCGGCGTCGCCACCGCACTGGACGGCCGCGTGATCCGCGTGCGCGTGCCGTCGTCGAGCGACCAGCGCGTGGCTTTCCTGGGCACGCTGGAAAACATGGACGTGCGTCCGTCCGAAGCGGCCGCCAAGATCATCCTGAACGCGCGCACCGGTTCGGTCGTGATGAACCGCAGCGTGACGCTGGAGCAGTGCGCGATCTCGCACGGCAACCTGTCGGTGAGCATCGGCAACGACACCAACGTGAGCCAGCCGGCACCGGGTTCGCGCGGCGCCACCGTCGTCACGCAGAACCCGTCCGTGTCGATCAAGAAGGATGCGGGCAAGGTCATCGCCCTGAACAACGGCGCTTCGCTGGCCGAGGTGGTCAAGGCGATGAACGCGATCGGCGCGACGCCGCAAGACCTGCTGGCGATCCTGCAGGCATTGAAGGCCGCCGGCTCGCTGCGCGCGGAACTCGAGATCATCTAACCGAATCCAGTAAACAAGGACTCCCATGCTCGGCTCCACCCAAGACCTGTCCGGCAAGTTCGCCCTCGACACCAATGCCCTCGGCGACCTGAAACGCGGCGCCAAGAGTGGCTCGTCCGAGGCCCTGAAGGGCGCGGCGACGCAGTTCGAATCCATGTTCATCAACATGATGATGAAGAGCATGCGCGACGCCACGCCGCAGGACGGTCCGATGGACAGCCAGGAGACCCGTACCTTCACGTCGATGATGGACCAGCAGATGAGCCAGAAGCTGGCCAAGCGCGGCATCGGCCTGGCCGACGTGCTGGTACGCCAGCTGGCCGCCCAGGAAACGGGCAAGGCGGCGATGGCGCAGATGGACAAGCAGGCATTGGCGATCGGCGCCGATGCCACGTCGGGCGCCACCTCGGGCGCCGTCGCAGGCCTGGGCGCGCAGGACGCCACCCGCATGCTGCGTTCTTCCGACACCATGGCGACCGACCGCCCGGCGGCTGCGTCCGGCGTCACCGGCAGCGCGCGCGGCACCAACAACGAGAACAAGCCGGCCCACGTGCGCGCCTTCCAGGAAAAGCTGGCCGACGCCGCCGAGGAAGCCGAGCAGGCGACCGGCGTGCCGGCCAAGTTCATGCTGGGCCAGGCCGCGCTGGAAACGGGCTGGGGCAAGCGGATGATCCGCAATGCCGACGGCACCTCGAGCAACAACCTGTTCGGCATCAAGGCCGGCGGCGACTGGAAGGGCAAGGTCGCCACCGCCGTGACCACCGAATACGTGAACGGCCATCCGCACCGCAAGGTCGAGAAGTTCCGCGCCTACGACAGCCATGCGGACGCGTTCAAGGATTACGCCAAGATGATCGGCAATAACCCGCGCTACGAAAAAGTGCTGCAGCACGGCGGCGACGCGAGCACCTTCGCCCATGGCCTGCAGCGCGCCGGCTATGCGACCGACCCGCAGTACGCGGCCAAGCTGTCGCGCATCATCAAGCATTCGCTCGCTTGAGCGTGATGGTAAATACGACAATGTTACATAGGCACTTCAAAAAATAATAAAGTTTTGGCGGAATTTGCCGTCAATGACACAACGAATAGGTAAATACCATGTCCCTCCTCAGCATCGGCAAATCCGGCTTGTTCGCCGCCCAGGCGGCCCTCTCGACCGCGGGCCACAACATCACCAACGCCAACGTGGCCGGCTACAGCCGCCAGACGGTGGTGCAGGCGACGTCGACGGCCATGCAGACGAGTGGCGGCTTCATCGGTACCGGCACGCAGATCGCCCAGGTCAAGCGCTACTCGGACGAGTTCCTGAACGCCCAGGTGCGCACGGCCCAGGCCCAGACCAGCGGCCTGGAAGCCTATGAAGCCCAGATCAACCAGATCGACAACCTGCTGGCCGACAGCACCTCGGGCCTGTCCCCGGCGCTGCAGGACTTCTTCGCGTCGGTGCAGAACCTGACCGGCGACCGCGCCGGCGTGCCCTCGCGCAGTTCGCTGCTGACCTCGGCCGAGACGCTGACGGCACGCTTCCAGGCCATGGACAACCGCCTGGGCGAGATCCGCGACGGGGTCAACACCCAGATCACGTCCAGCGTCGAGTCGATCAACGTCTACGCGAACCAGATCGCCAAGCTGAACGACCAGATCGGCAAGCTGTCCGCGGGCAGCGACCTGGACGTGCCGAACGACCTGCTGGACCAGCGCGACCAGCTGGTCATGGAACTGAACAAGCAGGTCAAGGCCACCGTCGTCCCGGGCGACAACAACAGCCTGACGATCTCGATCGGCAACGGCCAGCCGCTGGTGGTGGGCACCACGGCCTACCAGCTGGCGGCGATGCAGTCGCCGACCGACCAGACCCGCATCACCGTCGGCTACGTCAACGGCACCAAGACCACGCCGCTGCCGGAAAGCACCCTGAGCGGCGGCGCGCTCGGCTCCGTGCTGGAATTCCGTACCAAGTCGCTGGACCTGGCGCAGAACTCGCTGGGCCGCATCGCCATCGCCATGGCGACCACCCTCAACGACCAGCAGAACCTGGGCCTGGACGCCAACGGCAACCCGGGCGCCGACATGTTCACCGTGCCGCCGGGCGAGGTGACCAAGAACGTCAACAACAACATCACGTCGACCACCGCCATCAAGGCCACGATCAGCGACGCGACGCAGCTCACGACGAGCGACTACAAGGTCGAGTTCGACGGCACCAACTACAACGTGATCCGCCAGTCGGACAACAAGAAGACGGTGATTAACCCGTATCCGCAGACGGCGCCGCAAACCATCGACGGCGTCGATTTCGCGATCACGGGCAATGCCGCCGCCGGCGACAACTTCCTGGTGCGCCCGACCATCAACGGCGCCTCGAACATGAAGGTGGCGCTGACCGACCAGTCGCAGATCGCCGCCGCCGCGCCGATCGCCACCAGCATCCCGCTGACCAACAAGGGCACCGCCAAGATCAGCGAAGGCTCGGTCGACAAGAACTACCTGGCGGCGCCGCTGACGGCGGCCACGCCGGTGACGCTGACCTACGCGAGCGCCGCCGCCGGCGGCGGCAACCTGACCGGCTTCCCGGCCGGCCAGTCCGTCACGATGACCGTGAACGGGACCAAGACGACGTATGCGGCCGGCGCCGACGTGCCGTTCAAGGATGGCGCCAGCTATACCTTCGGCGGCATGACGGTGGGCATGACGGGCGCGCCGGCCAACGGCGACACCTTCACCATCGCGCGCAACACGGGCGAGGGCGATACCCGCAACGCCAGCCTGATGGGCGACCTGCAGTCGAAGAACATCCTGGACGGCGGCAAGGCCACGTACCAGTCCGCGTACGCCAATATCGTCAGCACGATCGGCAACAAGGCGCGCGAAGTGCAGGTGAATGCCGCGGCCGCGAACGCCCAGCTGGAATCGGCCCAGACCGCCGCCAACAACGTCTCCGGCGTCAACCTGGACGAAGAGGCCGCCAATCTGCTCAAGTACCAGCAGGCCTACCAGGCCTCGGGCAAGGTGATGCAGATCGCCGACACCATCTTCGACACGCTGCTGTCGATCGGCCATTGATCGCCCGGCCTGAACACAAGGAAATCGAGCCATGACCCTGCGCCTCAGTACCGCCTCCATCTACGCCGCCGGCACCAACCAGCTGAACACGCTGCAGGGCCAGATCGCCAAGACCCAGATGCAGCTGTCGACCAACAAGCGCATCCTGACGGCGGCGGACGATCCGATCGCCTCCGCGCGCGCCCTCGAGGTCACGCAATCGCAGTCGATGAACACCCAGTTCGGCACCAACCGCAGCGCCGCGCGCGCCTCGCTGTCGCAGGTGGACCAGACGCTGCAGGACGTGTCGACCCAGATCACGGATATCCAGTCGCTCATCGTCACGGCTGGCAACGGCGGCTACACGCTGAGCGACCGCGAGGCGCTGGCCACCGAGCTCGAAGGACGCCTGAAGGACATGCTGGGCCTGGCCAACACGGCCGACGGCACGGGCGGCTACCTGTTCTCCGGCTACAAGTCGACGACGCAGCCGTTCAGCCAGACCCCGACGGGTGCCACCTACCAGGGCGACCAGGGCCAGCGCAGCCTGCAGGTGGGCTCGACCCGCAAGATGCCGATCAGCGAGAGCGGCAGTGCGATCTTCGAAACCATCAAGACGGGCAACGGCAAGTTCCAGGCGCTGCAGGGAGACGCCAACACGGGCTCGGGCATCGTCTCGCCGGGCGCGGTCGTCGACAGCAGCAAGCTGACCGGCGACAACTACGCGATCAACTTCACCAAGACGGGCGACCCGGCCGTGACGACCTATACCGTCGTCGACACGAGCAAGAACCCGACGGTGAACGTGCTCGAGGACCAGCCGTACACGGCCGGCGCCAGCATCACTTTCGACGGCATGTCGCTCGACATCAAGGGCGAGCCGGCCGACGGCGACACCTTCTCGGTCAAGCCGAGCGAGAACCAGTCGGTGTTCACCACGATCACCGACCTGATCCAGACGCTGCGCATGCCGGCCGACGGCTCCACCGGCAAGGCCGAGCTGGCCAACCGCCTGGCGGAAGCGGGTTCGAACATGAAGAACGCGCTCGACAATGTGCTGACCGTGCAAGCCTCGGTCGGTGCGCGCGAGAAGGAGCTCGACTACCTCGACAGCACGGGCGACGACCTCAACATCCAGTACCAGAGCACGCTGGAAGACCTGACGGGCCTGGACATGGTCAAGGCGATCTCGCTGTTCTCGCAGCAGCAGACCACGCTGCAGGCGGCGCAGGTGTCGTTCAAGACGATCTCGGGGCTGTCGCTGTTCAACTATATCTCGTAAGCCGGCGCAATAAACAGCGGGCGCTGTACAACACCTTGCGCAATAAAACAACGTCGTCCCCGCGCAGGCGGGGATCCGATTTTCGTACTGAGCCGCGAAATTGGGTCCCTGCCTGCGCAGGGACGACGTTCTTCTAGCGTACAGGCGATGCGGGCAGAGCAGGCGCCACCGGCGGCGCTACCGTCTTTTCCCCCGCCGTCCGCGGAATCCTGCGCCCCGCCTCGATCCCCTGGTTGAACAGGTTCTGCAACGGCGTGTTCAGGTAGGGCAGCGTGATGCTGATGACGAGGAAACCGGCCCCCAGCGTGATCGGGAAGCCGATGCCGAACAGGTTCAGCTGCGGCGCCGCGCGGGTCAGGATCGCGAGGGCGATGTTGGTGACGAGCAGGGTGGCGACGATCGGCATGGCGATCTGCATGCCGGCCGAGAAGATGCGGCCGCCCCAGCGCGCCATTTCCAGCGGCGCCGACAGCGACATCGGCGTGGCCGAGATCGGCAGCGTGTAGAAGCTCTCGACCAGCGCCTCGATCATCACCAGGTGGGCATTCGTGGCCAAAAAGGCCAGCGTGGCGACCAGCGCCAGGAACTGGCTGATGGCCGAGGTGCGCGCCGACGTGTTGGGGTCGAAGAAGCTGGCGAACGACAGGCCCATGGTCTGGCTGGCGACCTCGCCGGAGAATTCGATGGCGGCGAACACGAGGCGCATGGCGAAGCCCATCGCGGTGCCGATCAGGATTTCCTGGATCAGGATCAGGGTGCCGGCCCAGGACATCGGATCGACGTTCGGCACGGGCGGCAGGCTGGGCGCGACGATGCTGGCCAGCAGGGCGCCCAGCGTCAGCTTGACGGTCTGGGGCACGCCGGTATTGCCGAACACGGGAGACGCGGCCACCAGCGCGAGGATGCGCGTCAGCGGCCAGATGATGCTGCCGATCCAGGCGTACAGTTCGGTCGAAGTAAAGGAAATCACACGGGTATCACACGGGCTCTAGCCGATCATTCCCGGGATGCCCGTGAAGATCGTCCGCATATAGTCCGTCATCACGCCGATCATCCACGGCCCGGCCACGACCAGGGCGACGAAGATGCCGACCAGCTTGGGGATGAAGGACAGGGTCTGTTCGTTGATCTGGGTGGCGGCTTGGAAGATGCTGACGATCAGGCCGATGATCAGGGCCACCAGCAGCAGCGGGGCCGACACCATCAGGCACACTTCCATGGCCGTGCGGCCCATCTGGATCACGCTTTCCGGGGTCATGGCGCCACCTCTAGTAGAAACTCTGGGACAGGGAGCCCAGCAGCAACTGCCAGCCGTCCACCAGCACGAACAGCATCAGCTTGAACGGCAGCGAGATCACGGCCGGCGACATCATCATCATGCCCATCGACATCAGCACCGACGCCACCACCATGTCGATGATGAGGAAGGGGATGAAGATGGCGAAGCCGATCTGGAACGCCGTCTTCAGTTCGCTCGTGATGAAGGCGGGAATCAGCACGCGCAGCGGCACGTCTTCCGGCCCCTGCAGCGCCGGGCTGCGCGAGATCTTGACGAACAGGGCCAGGTCGGACTGGCGCGTCTGCTTGAGCATGAAGCCCTTCAGCGGCACGGCCGCCTTGTCCATCGCGTCGCCGAACTGCAGGCGGTTTTCCTGCAGCGGCACGTAGGCTTCCGTATAGATGCGGTCGAAGGTTGGGCCCATCACGAACAGCGTCAGGAACAGCGACAGGCCGACGATCACCTGGTTCGGCGGCGCCGTCTGGGTGCCGAGCGCCTGGCGCAGCAGCGACAGCACGATGACGATGCGGGTAAAGCTCGTCATCATCAGCAGGGCCGCCGGGATGAAGGTCAACGCCGTCATGAACAGCAGCGTCTGCACCGGCAGCGAGTAGGTGGTGCCGCCGGGGCCGGCGCTGGTGGTGAAGGCGGGGACGCCCGGTGCGGCCAGGGCCGCGACCGGCAGCAGCAGTGGCAAGGCCATGCCGGCTGCCAGCAGGATTCGTTGTTTGGTGCGTATCACTTGCGCATTACTTCCGCTTATTACTTCCGTTTATCGAGCGTCTGTTTCAGCCAGTCCGCGAAGTTGCCCGCGGCCGGCGCGTGGGGAGCCAGTGTAGCGCCTTCGGCGCCGCCCGGGTGCACGCCGGCACTTTCCTGGCGGGGCATGGTCGCCAGCGCGTTCACGCGGCCGGGCGAGGCGCCCACCACGATCCACTGGTCGCCCACCTCGACCACCAGCAGGCGCTCGCGCCCTCCAAGATTGAGCGAGCCGACGATGCGCAGATTGGCCGTGCCGCCGCCCGCCTTGGGACCGTAGCGTTTCAGGACCCAGGCCAGGCCCGCGAGCAGGGCCAGCACGGCGACCAGCGCGAACAGCGTCTGCAGCAGGCTGCCGGTGGCCGAGCCGGACGGCATCGTCACGGGCGCCGTGGCGGGCGCCACCGGAGCCGTCGTGGCGGGCTGGGCCGGCGTGGTCGGCAGCGTCGCATCGGCGCCCGTGCCCGGATCGCCGACCGTGGTACCGCCCGTCACGCTGGACGTGGCATCGGGGACGGCGGCGCGCGGGGTGGTGACTGTCGGTTCCAGGACGGGCGCGGCCGGCTGTTGCGCGGGGGCGACAGGCGCCGCCTTTTTATCGGGCGCCGGAACGACAGATGCCGGCTTGGTGCCGGCATCGTCGTTGCGCGCTTGCGTTGTCGGTCCGGCGGGTGGCGTCGCGCCTCCCTGCTGGACCGCCGAAGCGGCCAGCGGGAAGGCGATGCCCACGGCCAGGATGGTCAGCAGGCGCCTCATTTGTTGAGTTTGCGGATGCGCTCCGACGGCGTGATGATGTCGGTAAGGCGGATACCGAACTTGTCGTTCACGACCACCACCTCGCCCTGGGCGATCAGGCAGCCGTTGACGAGCACGTCCATCGGTTCGCCCGCCAGGCCGTCCAGCTCGACCACGGAACCCTGCGCCAGTTGCAGGAGGTTCTTGATGGCGATCTTGGTGCGGCCCAGTTCCACGGTCAGCTGGACCGGGATGTCGAGGATGAAGTCGATGTCGTTCGGGGTATCCGGGCGCGGTCCCTTGTTCGAGAAATCCTTGAACACGGCGGCGGTGGCGGCCTGCTGCTGGTTGGCCAGCGCGGCCGCTTCGGCGGCGGCCTGTTCCGCGATGGCGGCACCCCACATGTCGTCGTCGAGGTTTTCCTGGTCGTCTTGGGTATCAGACATGATTACTCTCCTGGGTTGCTCTGGAAGGGATTGGCGCTTCCTGCGCCCGGCCCGTCCTTGTTGAAGGTGTCGCTATTGGCCAGCAGTTTCTCGACTTTCAGCGCGTATTGTCCGTTGAAGACGCCGTAGCTGCAGTCCATGACCGGTACGCCGTCGACGGTGCCCTGGATGTGTTCCGGCACCGAGATCGGGATGACGTCGCCGATCTTCATGTTCAGTATTTCGTCGAAGTTCGCCTTGCCGTGGCCGAGCACGGCGACGAGTTCCACTTCGGCCACCTGGATCTGTTGCGTCAGCAGGCGGATCCAGCGCTTGTCGACTTCCAGGGCCTCGCCCTGCAGGCTCGAGGTCAGCGTATCGCGGATCGGTTCGATCATCGAATACGGCATGCAGAAGTGGATCTGGCCGGAGACGGAGCCGAGCTCGATGGTGAACGTCGACGATACCACGACTTCGTTCGGGGTGGCGATGTTGGCGAACTGCGTGTTCATCTCCGAGCGGATGTACTCGAACTCGATCGGGTACACCGGTTCCCACGACTTGGCATAGGCCTCGAACACGATGTCCAGGATGCGCATGATGATGCGCTGCTCGGTCTGGGTAAAGTCGCGGCCTTCCACGCGCGTGTGGAAGCGGCCGTCGCCGCCGAACAGGTTGTCGACCAGCAGGAACACCAGGCCCGGATCGAATACCATCAGCGCGGTACCGCGCAGCGGCTTCATGTGGATCAGGTTCAGGTTGGTCGGGACCACCAGGTTACGGATGAACTCGCTGTACTTCGAGACCCGCACCGAACCCACCGACACCTCGGCGCTGCGGCGCAGGAAGTTGAACAGGCCGACCCGCAGATACCTGGCGAAACGCTCGTTGATAATCTCGAGCGTCGGCATGCGGCCGCGGACGATCCGTTCCTGCGTCGCCAGGTTATAGGTGCGGACTCCCGAGGCGTCTTCAGGCGTCGCAATGTCGTCCTGGTCGCCGTTGACCCCCTTGAGGAGGGCATCGACTTCTTCCTGAGAGAGAAAATTATCGGCCATGCTGCTTGTCCGGGGTAATGCTGTTTACTGGATGATAAACGAGGTAAACAAGACGTCGGAAACTTCCTGTTCGTCGCCGTGCGCGTCGAAGGGTTCCTTGACGGCCGCCAGGATCTCGCCGGCGAGCTGCTGCTTGCCTTCGACCGTGCTGATCTCGGACGCTTTCTTGCCCGACAACAGCAGCAGCACGCGGCTGCGTACCTTCGCCATATTGTTCTTGACCAGCTCGGCCTGTTCGCCGCCTTCGACCTGCAGCGTGAACGCGACCTGCAGGTACTGGTCGCCGTTTTCCGGCTGCAGGTTGACGGTGAACGGCTCGACGGCGATGTATTCCGCCGGCGCTTCTTCCTTCTTTTTCTTCTTCTTGCTGTGTTCCTTCTTCGGCGCTTCCTCGGCCGCTTCGGCGTCGCCGCTGCCGTGCATGAAGTACCAGGCCGCGCCGCCGCCGCCCAGGCCGAGCACCAGCACGACCGCGCCGACGATCATCATCAATTTGCCCTTGCCGCCACCGGCTGCTGCCGGCGCTGCTGCTTCCGCCTTCGGATCGGCTTTCACTTTTGGATTCGCTTTCAAGTTATCTCTGTTCCTGCTGTCTTGGATGATGCCGTGATTATGGCATTATCGGGAAAAAGTGAGCAGCGGCAACGGTTGAAAAGAGGGGGGAACGAGGGTCATCTCGTCATTTATTGACCGATAACGCGGGGATTTGGGGGTTATCGTGCGGTTCGATAGCGCGGTGGGCATGTGATGCCCACCCTACGCCGAGTGCTTATGCGAACGTATCGACCGCGCCGCGGCTGCCGGTGGCGACGCGGGCCGGGCGCACCGTGGCTTCGCCGACGGTGACGCCGTCGTCGCGGCCGCCGCCGTTGTTGCCGCGGTTGCCGCGGCCGAAGCCGCCGTCATTGCGCGCCGACTGGTCGCGCGCCTGGCTGCCGTCCGGCATGCCGGCGTTGACGGTGGCGTTGCCCAGCGTGATGCCGCTCTGGTCCATCATCTCGCGCAGGCGGGGCAGGGCGTCCTGCAGGGCCTGGCGTACTTCCAGCTCGTTCGACGAGAACGTCACGTTGGTCTGGTCGTTGCTGACCGACAGCACGACCTGCATCGGGCCCAGGTCCGGCGGGTTCAGCGTCAGCGAGGCGGTCTGCTCTTCGCTGCCGACCATGTAAACGACCTTCTGGCCGACCTGGTTTTCCCAGGCCGTGGTGCCCACGCGCGCCGTCAGCTGCTCGCTGGCGGCGGCGGCCTGCACGGCGGCCAGCGACGCCGGCTGGGCCGGGGCCAGGGCGGCAGCGGCCGTCGCCGTTTCCTTCTGGGTCGCGAGCAGGGCGGCGTCGCGCGCCTGCTGCAGCGTGAATTCCACCTCCGGCTGGGCCTGGGCATCGGCCTTGACGGCGCCCTGCAGCGCGCGCAGGTCGATCGCGCCATCGCGGCCCGCTGCCGCCGTCGTGTCGGCCGCCACGGCCGCCACCGCCGCGCCGGCCTTGTCGTCCGTGCCGAGGCCGGCCGCCGCCAGTGCCGGGTTCTTCGCCGCGCCGGTGGCGAGGGCCTTGCCGCCGTCGGCACCGGTCTCCTTGGCCGTCGACTTGAGGGCGGCCTGCAGCGCCGCCAGCTGGCCGGCGTCGCTGCGTTTTCCGCGCGCGCCGGTCAAGCTGTCGTAAGCCTGGCCGGCCGCATCGGCCGCGGTCTTGCCGTCCGCCGCTTCGTCCGCCGGCTTTTGCAGGCTGGCCATCAGCGCCAGCATCGCGCTGGCCGGATCGGCCGGCGCCGCGGCGCCGTCGCTTGCATCCTCGTCGCCGGCGTCGGCCTTGCCCGCATCGTCGGCCTGCTGCGCATTGGCGGTGGCGTCGGCCGCCGTCGACCCGGCGTCAGTCGGCTTGGCGGCGCCGTCGTCGGGCTGGGCCGGCTTGGCCGCTTCCTGGGGTTTGTTCGCCTGCTGCGGCTTGCTCGCCTGCTGCGGCTTGGCCGGAGCCGGCGCGGGGGCCGGCGCAGGCGCTCCGCGCTCCATCTCGTTCGACAGCATGGCGCTGAACTGGCTGCCGTCGCCGGCATTGGCGCCGCCGTTGACGGCATTGCGCTGGCCGGCGCTGCCGGCGGTGTTGACCTGGATCGGGAGATTCGTCTGCATGTCGTTGTCGTTGCTGCTGGTCGGGTGTTGGTTCGGTTGCGTCAGTTGCTGCTCAGTTGCTATTGCGCCGTGCCGAGCGCGCCGCATAGTCGTCCATCATCTTCTGGTCGCGCTTGTTGTCCAGCGCCAGCGCCTGGGCCGCCGCGCGCTCGGTCAGCGTGCGGTAGGACAGGCGTTTTCGTTCGCTTTCCTGCCAGGCCTTCTTTTCCTTCTCCGCCTTGCGCTGCGCATGCTGGATCACCTCGGCCTGGCCGTTGACGGCCGCTTCCAGCTTGTCCAGGAAGGCGACGAAGTTCTGGCGCGCGAATGGGGTGATGCCGGAAATCATGGCCGCATCCAGCCGGTTCGCATAATCGT
Organism: uncultured Massilia sp.; assembly: GCA_963529995.1. Lineage (GTDB taxonomy): Bacteria > Pseudomonadota > Gammaproteobacteria > Burkholderiales > Burkholderiaceae_D > Telluria. Next base: position 32,945 of record CAUSCY010000027.1, read on the forward strand.
CGCGGTAGCCGTGCAGCATCTGCAGCTTCTGCTGGGCTTCCTCGACGGCCTTCATGGCCGCGGCCAGGCGCTTGGCACAGGCATCGGATTCGCGCTGGACCAGGTCGATCAGTGTTTCTAACGCAGACAGTTTGGACATAGTGAAACCTAGTATATGCCCGAGCGCAACTTTTCAATCAGCCGAATAGCGAGGTCAATTCCCCCAAGCTCTGCAGCATGGTCGTGTTGTCGTGGATTTCCTGGCACAGGAAGTTCTCGATGCGGTCGTGCAGCTGGATCGCCTTGTCCAGCACCGGGTCGGAGCCGGCGGCATAGGCGCCCACGGTGATCAGGTCGCGCGAGCGCTCGTAGCGCGAGTACAACTGCTTCAACTGGCGTGCCGCCATCTGGTGCTCGCGCGAGGTGATGTTGTGCATGGCACGGGAGATCGACTGCTCGATGTCGATGGCGGGGTAGTGGCCCGCCTCGGCCAGGCGGCGGTTCAGCACGATGTGGCCGTCCAGGATACCGCGCGCCGCGTCGGCGATCGGGTCCTGCTGGTCGTCGCCCTCGGACAGCACGGTATAGAACGCCGTGATCGAGCCGCCGCCTTCGTGGCCGTTGCCGGCCCGTTCCACCAGCACGGGCAGCTTGGCGAACACGGACGGCGGATAGCCCTTGGTCGCGGGCGGCTCGCCGATGGCGAGGGCGATCTCGCGCTGCGCCATCGCGTAGCGGGTCAGCGAATCCATGATCAGCATGACGCTCTTGCCCTGGTCGCGGAAGTGCTCGGCGATGGCGGTGGCATAGGCGGCGCCCTGCAGGCGCATCAGCGGCGGAGAGTCGGCCGGCGCGGCCACGACGGCCGAGCGCGCCAAGCCTTCCGGCCCGAGGATCTGCTCGATGAATTCCTTGACCTCGCGGCCCCGTTCGCCGATCAGGCCGACGACGATCACGTCGGCCGTCGTGTAGCGCGCGATCATCCCCAGCAGCACCGATTTACCCACGCCGGTACCGGCGAACAGGCCCAGGCGCTGGCCGCGGCCGACGGTCAGCATGGCGTTGATGGCGCGCACGCCCACGTCCAGCGTTTCCGAGATCGGCACGCGGTCGAGCGGGTTGATGGGACGCGCGTTCAGCGGGCCCATGTCGTTGGTCTCGATCGGTCCCTTGCTGTCGAGCGGGCGGCCGGCGGCGTCGACGACGCGGCCCAGCAGGCCCCAGCCGACGGGCAGGTGGCGTGCGCGGTCGGCCGGGCGGCGGCGCGGGTGCGCCACGCTGCCGGGCTTGGGGATCGCCGGTTCGACGGGGAACACGCGCGAGCCGGGCACGACGCCTTCGACGTCGCTCTGCGGCATCAGGAACAGGCGTTCGCCCTCGAAGCCGACCACTTCGGCCTCGATGCGCGCGCCGGAAGCGACGGGGATCTCGCAGGCGGCGCCGACGGCCAGCTTGATGCCGACGCATTCCATGACGAGGCCGGCCACGCGGGTGACGCGGCCAGAGACCTGCATCGGCTCGACGATGTCGAGCACGTTGCCGCAATCCTTCAGGTAGGCCTTCCAGCGGCCCGTGTGGCGCGCCTGGCCGGCAGCGTCGCCGGCAGCTGCGTCCGGCACGGCGCTCACTCCAGCCACTCCGTGTCCTTGCCCAGCGCATGCGCCAGGCGCTGCCAGCGCTGGGCGATCTGGGCGTCGATCTGGTTGCTGGCCGTCTCCACGCGGCAGCCGCCGCGCGCGATGTGCTCGTCCTCGACGATGCGCCAGCCGCCCGTGTCGAGCTCGTGGGCCATGCCGTGCTTGACGATGGCCACGTCCTCGGGATTGAGGAACAGGATGGCCGGGTGCTGCAGCGTCGGCAGGTAGTCGATCGCTTCGCGCACGATGGGGATGATCAGGTCCGGCTTCACGTCGAGCGCGATGCGCACCATGTTCTTGGCCAGGTTCAGCGCCAGTTCCAGCACGTCGTGCGAGATCGCCTCGTCGGCGTAGGTGACGGCGTCGCCGAAGCTGGACGCGATCTCCTTCAGGCGCGCCGCTTCCTCGGCGGCTTCGGCGCGGCCCTGGGCCAGGCCGTCCTGGTAGCCGGCGTCATGGCCGGACTGCAGGCCTTCGGCGTGGCCCTGGGCAAAGCCTTCCTGGCGCGCCGCCTCGTGGATCGCCTCGATTTCCTCGATGGTGGGCAGGGGAATGGCCGGCGCGGCGGGCTCGGGCGGCGGGGGAGGCGGGGCGGCAGCGGCCGCCGCTGCCTGCTCGGCAGCGCGGCGCTGGGCCACGACGCTGGGACGCTCGTCGCCGAACGACGTCATTTCCCAGCGCTGGTACGCGGTTTGCGATTCTTTCGAGATAGCCATTAAATGAACGAGTCTTCACCTTTGCCGCCAAGAACGATCTGGCCTTCGTCGGCGAGGCGGCGCACGATTTGCAGGATCTGCTTCTGCTGCGATTCTACTTCGGACAGGCGCACGGGGCCTTTCGATTCGAGATCTTCGCGCATCATCTCGGCGGCGCGCTGCGACATGTTCCTGAAAATCTTCTCGCGCAGGTCCTGCGACGCACCCTTCAGGGCGACGATCAGCATCTCCGACTGCACTTCGCGCAGCAGCAGCTGGATGCCGCGGTCGTCGATATCGATGATGTTGTCGAACACGAACATCTCGTCCATGATCTTCTGCGCCATGTCGTTGTCGTAGTTCTTGATGTTTTCCATCACCGAGCTTTCCTGGTCGCCGCTCATGAAGTTCAGGATCTCGGCCGCGGTACGCACGCCGCCCAGCGAGGACTTCTTGATGTGCTCGTTACCCGACAGCAGCTTGGTCAGCACGTCGTTCAGCTCGCGCAGCGCGGCCGGCTGCACGCCGTCCAGCGTGGCGATACGCAGCACGACGTCGTTGCGCAGGCGGTCGGTGAAGTGCGACAGGATCTCGCAGGCCTGGTCGCGTTCCAGGTGGACCAGGATGGTGGCGATGATCTGCGGGTGCTCGTTGCGGATCAGTTCGGCCACGGACTGCGAATCCATCCACTTCAGGCTCTCGATGCCGGAGGCGTCCTTGCCGCCCAGGATGCGGTTCAGCAGCACGGCCGCCTTGTCGTCGCCCAGCGCCTTGGTCAGCACCTGGCGGATGTATTCGTCCGAATCGAGGCCGACGGTCGACTGCAGGTCCACGCGCTCGCGGAATTCGGCCAGCACGGTGGTCACTTCCTCGTGCTGCACGGCCTTCATCTGCGCCATCGCGGCGCCCAGCTTGAGCACTTCGCGCGGGCCCAGGTACTTCATGACCTCGGCCGCTTCCGACTCGCCCAGCGCCAGCATCAGGATGGCTGCCTTGGTGGTGTCCTTGTCCTTGTCCTTGTCGCTCATTGTTCAGCTCCCAACCATTCCTTGATGACGTTCGCGACGATGCGCGGGTCGTTCTGTGCGAGGCTCTTGGCCATTTCCAGGTTGTTCTTGTAGAGGACAACCTGCTTCTCTTCTTCCGCCTGGCGTGCCAGCTCGGCTTCCTCTTCCGGATCGGGCTCCGCCTCCGGTTCCGGTTCTTCCGGCTCCGGCTCTTCCGGCATCTCGACCGCCTTGTCGAAGGTCTTCATCACAGGCTTCAGGAGCGGGCGCAGGATCCGGTAGTACAGGAAGGCCAGCACCAGGGCGATGAACAGGTATTTCGCGATGTCCTTGGCCAGCGGCAGGTTGGCCGGGTCCTTCCACCAGTCCGGACCGACATCGGCCGGCTTGTCGACGCCGTCGAACGGGGCGTTGGTCACGTTCAGCGTGTCGCCGCGCTGCTGGCTGTAGCCCATCGCCTGCTTGACCAGTTCGTTGATCTGGGCCACTTCGGCGGCCGTCAGCGGCTTGATCGACACCTTGCCGGTGGCCGGGTCGACGATGCGGCGGTAGTTCACCACCACGCCCACCGTCAGGCGCTTGATGCCGCCCATCGGCTTCTGCTCGAAGCGCAGGGTCTTGTCGACTTCGAAGTTGGTGGTCGAATCCTTGTGCGTCGGCGCCGTGTTCGCGGCCGGCTGGGCCGGGGCGCCACCTTCGATCGGCGCCGTGGCCACGCCCGGCGGCTGGTTCGACAGCGCGCCCGGCACGCCGGACGGATTGGCGCTGCCCGGACCGGTCGATTCCGACGTCTGCTGGCTGCGGATCGCCTGCGGTTCCGGCGGCGAATTCGGCTTGTACATCTCGGCGGCGGTATCGACCTGGGCGAAGTCCACTTCGGCGGTCGCTTCGGCGCGCACATTGGCCTGGCCCACCAGCGGGGCGATGATCGACTCGACCTGCTTGACGATGTTCTGCTGCAGCGCCTCGACGTACTTCAACTGGTTCGGATCGAGCTGCTTGCCGGCCTTGTTGGCGGTATCCGACAGCAGGGTGCCGTTCTGGTCGACCACGGTGACGTTGGCGGCGGTCAGTTCCGGGATCGACGAGGCCACCATGTGCACGATGGCGTTGACTTGCGCCTGGTCCAGCGCGCGGCCCGGCTGCAGGTTCAGCAGCACCGACGCGGTCGGCTTCTGCTGGTCGCGCACGAACACGGACGGCTTGGGCAGCGCCAGGTGCACGCGCGCCGAGCTGACGGCCGACAGGGCCTGGATCGAATTGGCCAGCTCGCCTTCCAGCGAACGCTGGTAGTTGACCTGCTCGACGAACTGCGAGGTGCCCAGCTTCTGGTTTTCCAGCAGCTCGAAGCCGACGTTGCCGGCGCGCGGCAAGCCTTGCGAAGCCAGCTTCAGGCGCAGGCTGGCCACCTGGTCGGCCGGCACCAGGATGGCGGTGCCGCCATCCGAGAACTTGTACTTGACTCCCATCTGGTCGAGCGACGCGGTGATCGCGCCGCCGTCGCGGTCGGTGTAGTTGGAGAACAGCACGCGGTATTCCGGCGCCGAGGTCCACAGCCAGATGGCGGCAACGATGGCCAGCACCAGGGCGGCCGCGCCACCGGCGACGACCTTCTTGCCCATCGGGGTTTCCCAGTACTTCGGCTTCGGCGCTTCTGCGCCGGCATCGATGTCGCTGTCGAGAGTAGGATCCGCTACGGTTGCCATGTTCAAGGTCGGAAGGAGGGTGTGTTTGGTATGGACGCCATTATGGAACCGTGCGGCAACATTCAAAGGGCCGAATAAGGCCATGTTTACCGCACTGCTCAAGGGCAACATTTTACTGCCGACTGCTATTCTGGAAGCCTGAAACCGGTGTGTGGACATTTCAGCCACGCACCTGGCAAGCTTTTGGGAGGCATTCTATGAATATCGGCGGCATCGACAGCAGCCGTATCGAAGCAATGATGGCGCAACTGAAGGCGGCGGCCACCAAGCCGTCCGCAGGCGCGTCCGCGGCCGACGGCGTGCGCGGCACCGGGCTGAGCGGCGGGGTGGGGGGCATCGGCGGCATCGGCGGGCTATCCAAGCCGGACGCGGCCGAGTCGTCCAGCAAGGTCAGCTTTTCGGACGCCCTGAAGGCCCAGCTCGACAACGTCAGCAAGGCCCAGCTCGGCGCCGAAGACATGGGCAAGCGTTTCGCATCGGGCGACGATTCCGTCAATCTGTCGGATACGATGATCGCGATGCAGAAGGCCAGCATCAGCTTCCAGGCCACCGTTCAGGTGCGCAATAAACTGGTGTCGGCTTACCAGAGCATCATGAACATGCAGGTGTAAGGGCCGGCCCGGTCCGCCGCCTTGTCCTTTCGGCCATTGCGGCGCCTAATCGTGCGCATTAGCATCCGGGAAACTGGTCATAATAACAAGACCAGTTTCAATCATTGCGCCGGAGTTGCCTTGCCATCCACATCCTCGATCCACCCGGCTCTTTTCGCCCCGGCAGTCTCTGCATGAGGGAAGGGGAGCTGATCGCCTGCCACGATTGCGGGCGCCTGCACCAGTGGCATTCCCTGCGGGCGCATGAACGCGCGCGCTGCACGCAGTGCCGCCGCGAGCTGTACCGCTGGTATGCGACGGGTCCGGCCGTGCGGCCTTCGTCCATGGTCGCCGTCACGCTGGGCGCGATGCTGGTCTACCTGATCGCCCAGTGCTTCCCGATCGTCTCGCTGGAACTGTCCGGCCTGTCCACCAGCGTGACGCTGCTGGAAGCCATCGGCGTGCTGTGGCGCGAAGGGATGCAGGTCATCGCGGCGATGGTGTTCTTCTTCGCCTTCGTGTTTCCCGCCCTCGAGTTCTGCGCGCTGCTGTACGTGGCGGGCGGGCTGTGGCGCGGCCGCCGGGTACGCGGCTTCGACGCCTGCCTGCGCACGGTGCAGGCGGCGCGCCACTGGGCGATGACGGAAGTGTTCATGCTGGGCATCCTGATCACCGCCATCAAGATGACGAGCCTGGCCCGCGTCGTGCCCCATCCCGGCCTGTTCGCCTTCGGCGCATTGACCGTCCTGGCGGCCCTCGTCATGCGCTTCGAGCCGCGCGCGCTGTGGGCGCTGGGCGACCGCTACCTGCACAAGAATCCCTACGAACCGCTGGCCCGGCCGGCCGGCGCGACGCTCGTCGCCTGCCATGCCTGCGGGCTGGTCAACGCGTTGCGCCCGGATCTCGAGCACGGCGGCCAGCGCTGCGCCCGCTGCAGCGCGCGCCTGCACCGGCGCATCCCCAACAGCATCGTCCGGACCTGGGCGCTGCTGGCCGCGGCCGCGCTGCTGTACATTCCCGCCAACATCCTGCCCGTGATGGTCACGGAAACGCTGGGCAGCGGGGCCGAGGGCGACACCATCATGAGCGGCGTGGCGCTGTTCTGGAATACCGGCTCGCCCGGCCTGGCCATCATCATCTTCATCGCCAGCATCGCGGTGCCCGTCATGAAGCTGCTGGCGCTGGCCCTGCTCGCGGCGACGGCGCAGTGGCGCTCGACCTGGGCGCCGCACGGCCGCACCCGGCTGTACCGCGTGGTCGAGTTCATCGGCCGCTGGTCCATGCTCGACATCTTCGTCGTCACCCTGACGGTCGCGCTGGTGCGCTTCCAGCAGCTGGCGACGATCACCCCCGGTCCCGGCGCGCTGGCCTTCGGCTGCGTCGTCATCCTCACGATGATCGCCTCGGCGCAGTTCGACCCGCGCCTGATCTGGGACCCCATCGATTCGAACGGAGAACACCATGAATGACGAGGAAGGCGGCAACGCCGCTTCTCCCCCATCCACGCCGCCGCCGCCGGCCAAGCCGCCGTCGCCGGAAGTCGACCGCCCGAGCCGCTGGCTGCCGTCGCTGGTCTGGCTGATCCCCGTGCTGGCCGCCATCGTCGGCGCCGTGCAGGTGGCCAACTGGATGACCAACAAGGGGCCGAAGATCACCGTCAGCTTCAATACCGGGGAAGGGCTGGAAGCGGGCAAGACCAAGGTCAAGTTCAAGGACGTGGACATCGGCCAGGTGACCTCGGTCAAGCTTGGCCCGGACGGCGCGCGCGTCGTCGCGACCATCGAGATGGCCAAGGAAGCGAAGAGCTTCGCCGTCGAGGACACCCGCTTCTGGGTGGTGAAGCCGCAGATCGGCGCGAGCGGCGTGTCGGGCCTGGGCACGCTGCTGTCCGGCCCCTACATCGGCGCGGCGCCCGGCAAGTCCGGCGTGGCGAAGTCCGCGTTCGCGGGACTCGAGAATCCGCCCCCGGTGCCGCCGGGCCTGAAGGGCCGCGAATACCGCCTGCACGGCGCCAACCTGGGCTCGCTGTCGGCCGGCTCGCCCGTTTACTACCGGCGCATCCGCGTGGGCCAGGTGGCTTCGGCGGAACTGGACCGCGACGGCGACGGCGTCGACCTGTCCGTGTTCATCGAGGAGCCGTATGTCGGCTTCGTCGGCACCAACGCGCGCTGGTGGCATGCGAGCGGCGTCGACGTGCGCCTGGACGCCAGCGGCTTCAAGCTGAATACGCAGTCGCTGGCGGCACTGGCCACGGGCGGCATCTCGTTCGAATCGGAAAATGGCAGGAAACCGGCGACGCCGGCGCCGGCCGGCACCCGGTTCGTGCTGAGCGCCGACCGCGCCGCGGCGCTGCGCCCGCCCGACGGCCCGGGCGTGACGGCGGTGCTGTACTTCAACCAGTCCGTGCGCGGCCTGGCGCCGGGCGCGCCGCTCGACTTCCGCGGCATCGTGCTGGGCGAGGTGCGCAGCGTGGGCGTGGAATTCGACCGTGCGAGCAAGGACTTCCGCATGCCGGTGACGGTGGACCTGTATCCGGACCGCCTGGGCCGGGCGTTCGTCGAGAACTACGGCGAGCGCGGCCGGCTGGAGATCCTGTCCCGCATGGTGGGGCGCGGCCTGCGCGGCCAGCTGCGCACGGGCAACCTGCTCACCAGCCAGCTGTACATCGCGCTCGACTTCTTCCCGAAGGCGCCGAAAGCGTCGCTGTCCGAGCGCGGCGAAGACATCGTGCTGCCGACGGTGCCGGGCCAGCTGGATGAACTGCAGAGCCAGTTATCGAGCATTGCGAACAAGCTCGACAAGATCCCGTTCGACGACATCGGCAAGAACCTGAACGCCACGCTGGTGCAGGCCAATGCGCTGCTCAAGGACCTCGACGGCAAGGTCTTGCCGGAGATGCAGCAGACGCTGGGCGAAGCCCGCAAGACGTTCGCCAGTGCCCAGCACCTGCTGGAGCAGGATTCGCCGCTGCAATCCGACCTGCGCCAGGCGCTGCAGGACGTGTCGCGCACGATGGAATCCTTGAATAACCTGGCCGATTACCTCGAACGCCATCCGGAATCGCTGATCCGCGGCAAAGCGAAGGAGAAGAAATGAATGTAGTAACCATCGTGCGCCGCCTGGGCGTCGCCAGCGCGGCGGCCATGCTGGCCGCCTGCGCCAGCACGCCGCCGGACCATTTCTATACGCTTGGCGGCGGTGGCGACGTGCCTGCCGCAGCGCCGGCGCCGGCGGCGAATCCCGTGTATATCGAAGTGATGGGCGTGGTCGTGCCGGCCCAGGTGCGGCGCAGCCAGCTCGTCGTGAGCGAGGGGCCGGGCCGCGTCGACCTGCTGGAACAGCACCGCTGGGCGGGGCCGCTGGCCGACGAGATCGGCCGGGCGCTGTCGCTGAAGGTCAGCGCCGAGCTGGGCGCCATCGACGTCTACCGCACGCCGGTGCCGGCCGGGGCGACCACGTACCGGATCAGCACCAACGTCCAGCGCTTCGAGTCGGTGCCGGGATCGTATGCGCTGATCGACGCGACCTGGAGCGTGCGCACGGCCAGTACCGATGCGGTGCTGACGTGCCGCAGCGTGTTCAAGGAAACGGTGGGGCCGGGCTACGAGGCGCTGGTGGCGGGGCACCGGGCGGCGGTGGAGAAGCTGGGGGCGGCGATTGCGGCGGGTGTGCGTAACCAGCGTTGCTAGGGGTCAGAGTCCGGTTTTTCCGTTGGGACTCTGACCCCGGTTTGCAGCCACTGACCCCGGTTTGCAGCCAATGGCTTCGACGGAAGTTGCGGCCGTTCGAACACCGGGGTCAGAGTCCTAAAAGAAAAACCGGACTCTGACCCCTATGCCAGTCCAGCCAGCCTTGCGTTGCGCTCGCGCTCCAGCTTGGTGATGTAACGTTGCACGCCAGCCAGGTTGCCGCGCGAGATGTCGACGAACTGGCAGCCCAGGCGCCGCGTCGTCTTGTTGTTCAGCAGCGTCATGTCCAGCGAGTTGCGGATCTGCAGCGAGCACGTGACGGGGCCGATTTCCGGCAGGTCGATGCGGCAGCCGGCGAAGGTGGCGCCCACCGTGGTGCCCAGGCGGTGCTGGTTGTCGAGGATGGCGATGCCGCCCACGCTGATGTCGCCCAGCGGGAAGCTGGCCGTGCCGCCGCCGAGCTCGGCCGGCAGGGGGATCGTCGCCATCACGGGCGTCGAGACGGGCGTCGGCATTCGGTAGTATTCGCGCCGCTGCAGGCGGATCAGGCTCTTCGGAACGTCGGCACGCAGCGCGCTGCCGCCTTCGAAGGCGATCTCGCGCAGGTTTTCCAGCGCGAACAGGATGCGGATCTTGTCGAGCGAAGTTTCGCAGCGCACCTGGTTCGAGGCGACGATGCGCAGGTTCTGTTCCGGATTGACCGAGCGGTCGAGGACGATGGTGTCGTTGTCCGGATCGACCTTCAGCAAGGACGTCACGCAGACGTCGTTCTCGCCCTTGACCAGCAGGCGCACGAGCTGGTTTTTTTCGACGATCTGGCGCAGCAGCGCGACGATCTCCCTGCGGGACTCGACTTCGTAGTCGTGCCAGGCTGCCAGTTCGGCATCAGTGATTGCTTGCATCGGTTCCAACCGGTTTTTCTTGTGGGGGCAGGAGGAGCGCGGTATCCGGAGGCGGGGGTGCGGCCTTGCCGGTAACTTGCGCTGATTCAATATAATAAAGCCATGCCAGTAGTTCGGCAATGGCGCGATAGAGGCCTGGCGGAATCTGTTTGTCGAGATCCACCTGCATCAACAGCGACACGAGTTCCTTCGATTCGTGCACGAACACGCCGGCCTCCTTGGCGCGCCCGATGATCTGTTCCGCGACCAGGCCGCGGCCTTTCGCCACGACCTTCGGCGCCGGATCGCCGGACCCGTAGGCGAGGGCGACGGCGGTCTGTTTTTTCCGCGCTTCCTGTTCAGGGCTGCTCATCGGCGCCTTCCGTCGGCGGCGTGGCGCCGTGGATGGCCAGCGTCGACAGCGGCGTGCCGGCCGCCGCGAGGGCCTCCGTGAGGCTGGCGCGCCCGGCTTGCATGGCGTCGCCCGCTTCCTGACTGGCGGCATCGAGCCGGATGTGCAATTGGTCGCCCGACAGCACCACGCGCGCGGCGATCTCGCCCAGCGCGCCGAAGCGCAGGCGCAGGCTGCTCTGCCAGGTGTGGGCCGGCTCGTCGCCGTCCCGGCCGCCGCCATCGTGCGTATCGTCCGGATGGCGTTCGACTTCCCAGCGCATCTCCTGGCCCGGCCACAACTGGCCCTGCCAGGCGACGCGGCCCTGTTCGTGGGCATTCAGCTGCAGGTTGATGAACTGGGCCGTCGCCGGATCGGTCGGCGCCGGCGTGCCGCGCGCCTGCGGCTCGGCCGCCAGGTCGCCCAGCGTGCGTGCGCCTTGCGCCCAGTCGGCGACATGCGATTCGTAGAACAGGCCGCTCTTGCCCAGGCCGTCCTGCAGCGCCGCGGCGATCTTGCCGGCATCCGCGCTGGCGGCGGCCAGCAAGGGCGTGCGGCCCAGCGCGGCCGTCGATTGGGTCTCGGCCTTCTGGGCGGCGGCGATGACGTCGCCGAGCGCCTTGCCGGCCGTGCTGATCGACGCATTGACGCCGTCGGCGGGCCCGCCCGGCACCTTGGCCAGCGTCTGCGCATTCGCGAGCAGGGCGGCCGTGCGCGTCATGGCGCCGGCGGCCTTGCCTTCGAGGTAGGCCAGCGGGGCATTGGCCGCCGCGCCCTGCACGTCGGCCGCCGCCGCTTCCGCGAACGCGGGCGTGCCTTGCTGGGTCTGGACCTGGAAGGTGGGACGGGGGTTGAGGGCGACGAGCGTCAGCGGCACCTGGGTGCCCGGCTGCGCGCCGTTCGGCAGCGGCATGCGCGCCGCCATGTCGGCCACGCGCACCATGAAGCTGCCGTCGGGGAGTTTCGACAGCACCTCGGCCTGCATCGACTGGCCGAGCATGGTCGACAGGGCGCGCTGGAAGTCCTGCTGGCGCGGATCGGCGACGCCCTGCACCGGTCCGACCGGCGCCGTGCGCGCGACCTGGGGGATGGACAACTGGTCGCGCGACAGCATGGTTCAGGAAGAAAGGCTTTACAGGCCGTAGGCGCGCGCCAGGCGGCGTTCGGTCTGGTTGTTGTTCATCAGGGCGGACAGGTTCGCCATCCACGGTTGCGTCAGGTCGCGGATCTTGCGATCGGCGGCCATCATCTTGCGGATCGCGTCGACCTTGCGCGCGCGCTCCTGGCCGGCCAGCTGTTGGCCGTCGCCATTGTCCTTCAACTGGCGCACGCACGCGGCGCACTGGTGTTCCAGCTGTACCAGGCGGTCCCAGTCGTTGCTGCTGGCAGCCGCCAGCATCTGGTCGGTGATGCCGACCATCGCTTCATAGACCGAGACCACTTCCTGTCCATTCATCATCATGACGTTTTCCAATCAGGCGCTGACGAGGGTAGCAGCTTTCGGCATCGGCGTGGGCGCGGCGACGGGCTGGTTGACCTTTTCGCCGATCTGCACCCAGGCGCTGCGCAGGTCCGCTAGCAGGCCGTGGACTTCGTCGAGGATGGCGACGTCGTTCTTGAGGTTCGCGTGCAGCAGGCGGCGGCTCATGTAGTCGTACAGCGCGTCCAGGTTGGCCGCGATCTCGCCGCCGGCGTTCTGGTCGAGCGAGGCGCGCAGGCCGTTGTCGATGATCGTGATCGCCTTCGAGATGGCCGTGCCCTTGGCCGCGATATTGTTGGCGGCGATGTTCGCCTTGGCGCTGAGCAGCGCCACGAGGGCGCCGTCGTACAGCATGATGATCAGTGCGTGCGGCGAGGCCGACGCGATGCCGGTCTCGAGGCCCACGTTGGCGTAAGCGTTGACGCCGCGTTTCATGGTTCCAAACATCTGGGTTTCTCCGTGATTCAGTGTTAGCTGTTGGCGGCGATGGCCGCGAGTTGCTGGGTCAAATAACTTTGCGTGCTTTGCATCGACTGCAGCATGGTGTCGAGTGCGGTGAATTGGGCGCGGTAGCGGGCTTCGATCGCCGTCAGGCGGTCGCTGAACTTGTCGCGCTGCGCGGCGACCGATTTGATGCTGGCGTTGATGCCGTCGGTTTTGCCTTGCAGGATGCTGTCCTTGCCGGTGAAGGTCGCCGTCAGATTGGTCAGCTGGTAGGCGTAGCCCTGCGAGAACGTGACGGTGCCGCGGTCGCCCACGTCGCCGCTCTTGATCGTCAGCTGGATGCCCTCGGCCGGCGACCCGCCGGCGGCGGTCAGGGTCTGGCCATTGCCGGTGGCGGCCACGCCGCCGATCGTGCCTTCGACGTCGTTGCCCTTGACCGGCGTGGCGCTGCCGAAGATGTCGCTGACGCTGGTGCCGGTGACGCTGGCGATTGACAGGCTCGACATGTCGCCGAATTTGCTGGACGAGATCTTCAGTTTGCCGTCGGTGCCGACGGACGTCTCGACCGAGTCGCCCGCGCCGGAGAAAGTTGAATTGCCGTTGATCGCCGCGCGCAGGACGGCCGCGAGCTGGGTGTTGTCGTAGGTGCCGGCCGGGATCGAGATGTTCTGCACCTTCGTCTCCGTGGCCGGGTCGGTCTGGTTCAGCGTCACCGTCCAGGTGGTGTTGGACGCGATCTTTGTCGAGCCGCTCAGCGCATTGGCGCTGGTCAGCGACCCCTGGGCCGCCATCTTCGTGATGTTGATCGCGTACTCGCCCGCCTTGGTGGCCGCGGTCGACTTGTCGAAGCTGATGTTGCCGTCGCTGGCCGAACCCATCGCCGCGAACAGTCCGCCGATGTCCTCGAAGTTGTTGGTGATGGCGTCATTCAGCTTGGTCGAATTGACGGCCAGGCTGCCGTCCTTCTGGAACGAGATGCCGACCTGGCTCAGGTTGGTCAGCTTGCCGCCCAGGCCCTCGACCGTCGCAGTGAGTTGGCGCCGCAGCTGCGACTGGATCGAGCGCACCGACGAGTCACCCTGCAGGACGGCGCCGGTCTTGGTGTCGGCGTTGTAGCTGGTCAGCTTCGATATCGTCGAGTTCAGGTCGTTGTAGGCCTTGACGAAGGCGTTGACCGCGGTCGAGACGGACGCCGTGTCCTTCGATACGGTCAGCGTACTCTTGCCGAGGCCGCTCACATCGAGGCTGACGCCCTGAATGGCGTCGGACACCGTCGTGCTCTTGCTCGTGACCTCGATGCCGTTCATGGTCAGCTTGGTGTCCTGGGCGCCGGAGGTCTGCGTCAGGTTTTGCACGCCGCCCGGATCGTAGCCGAGCAGGCTGGCGATGGCGGCATCCGGCGCCTGGCCGTCGACGCCGCCGACGCTGATCTTCATCGCCGAGCTGGCGCCCGTCTTGTTCGAGGTGATGACGAGGTGGTACGGGTTGGCGCCGCCGTCCGAGACGACGGTCGCGGTGATGCCGATGTTCGCCTTGTTGATGGCGTCGCGGATACCTTGCAGCGACTGGTCCTTGGCATCGAGCGTGACGGTGCCCATGTTCTGCGAGCCGTCCTGCGAGAACCCGGAGTCGAGGTAGCTGCCGCCGCTACCCGCGGTCAGGCCGGCGGCGGCCGGATTGGTGCCGCCGACGGTGATCTGGCTGCCGTCGGCGGAGCTCAGGGTGACGCCGGCCGTCGCGGTGGTCGTCGAGCCCTTGTTGGCCGCCTTGTCGCTCAGTCCGATACCGCCCGTGACGGCGCCGGTCACCGATTCGGTCACGCTGATGTTGGAGCCGTCTGCCGCCAGGAATTGCAGGGTGCCGTCGGCGGCCGAACCGGTGACGGTGATATTGGCGGCGGCCAGCGCGTTCTTGGTGGCCGTGCTGGCCAGGGACGCGTCGATCGACGCGGCGCCGACCGTGTCGCCGTCCACGGCCGATGCGAGGTCGACACCGCCGACCGTCAGCTTGTAGCTGCCGTTGGTGACGGTGACGTCGCCGAAGGTCTTGAACAGGTCGGCCGACGTCGTCGTCGTACCGGCCTTGGCGACCACGCCGGTGACGTCGCTTTCATCGTTGATCACCGCGGCCAGGTCGCGCGCGCTGCGCGTCGTGCCGTTGGTGCTGATCGTGGTCCCGTTGATGGTCAGCGAGCCGTTGGCGATGCCGGACGACGCTACGCCGAGCGCGAGCGGGCTGCCCTTGGTGCCGAACGTGCCACCGGTCACCGTGCCGAAGGAGAAGGACAACGTGGTTTTCGCGCCGGCGCCGATCATGGCGCTGGTGCTGGCCTTGCCGCCCGTGATCAGGCTCTGGGCCTGTGCCAGCTGGGTCACGTTGACCGTGTATTTGCCGGGCACCGCGCTGGCGCTGGCCGTGGCCGACACGAGATCCTTGTTGGTGGAGGAAGTCGACAGCGCGCTGAAGGTCGAGGACGAATTCAGCGAGGTCAGGGCGGCCTGGAAGGTGCCGACGGCCGAGCTCACCTGGCTATAGGCCTGCAGCTTGGTCTGGTAGGCCGCCGTCTTCGAGTCGTAGTTGTTCAGAGGCGCGGACTCGGCCGCCATCAGCTGGCTGACGAGGCTGTCGACGGGGAGGCCTGAGCCGATACCGGATGAACTGAGTCCCACTTCTTTCTCCTGTGAAAGCGATAATGTAAGTCATTAACGGCAGGAGCAATTCGTACTTGAGAGCAGGAAATCCCATCCAATTCAATTTCGAACGGTTGAGCAGATATCGGAAACGAAAAAACCGCTGGCGCCTCGTGGGCGGCAGCGGCTTTTCGATGCGTTGAAACCGGAAATCAGGCGGTCTGGTTGATCAACAGGCCACGCATCTTGTCGAGCGACTTGGCGATCTCCAGCGCTTCCTTCGAAGGCATCTGGCGCACCACTTCCTTGGTGTCCTGGTCGATCACCTTGACGACGATGTCATCGGTGTCTTCGTCGATCGAGAATTCCAGGCTTTGGGCGGAGCCGAGCATGGATTCATTGAGCTTCTTGACGGCGTCGGACAGATCCTCGCGCGACGGTTCGGGACCGTCGCTCTTGGTTTTGCTTGCCACGGAAGCGATTGGGCCCTGCTGGTCGACGGCTTGGGCTGGACGTTCCTCGATCTTCGTGGTGACGGGCGAACCAACGGGCTGGATGTTCATTGTTGAGTTCCCTTAGCAAAAATTCCTCGGCTGAATTTCTTCAGCCGAGGAACCGGTTACTGCACTAAATTGTGGCTGGATTCAGCGATTAGCCACGCAGCAGCGACAAGACACCGTTCGGCAGCGAGTTCGCCTGGGCCAGCATCGAGGTACCAGCTTGCTGCAGGATCTGGCCGCGGGTCATGTTCGCGGTTTCCGACGCGAAGTCGGTGTCGGTGATGCGGCTCTTCGAGGCCGACAGGTTCTCGGTCGAGGTTGCCAGGTTCGAGATTGCCGAATCGAAACGCGATTGCAGTGCACCGTATTCCGCGCGCTGGCCGTTGACTTTCGACAGGGCTGCATCGGCGATCTTGATGGCGAGCTGGGCGCCGTCGAAGGTGCTGATGTCCAGATCCGACACGGCGTTCAGCGTCGAGTTGTCGGCCAAGGCCAGACCGGAATCGTCGTCGGTGACCGAGAAGCTGTTTTCCGAGTCCATCGTGATGCGGCCCAGCGCCTTGACCGAAGTACCGGCGGTGACCGCGACGGCAGCATCGTCTGCGATATCGATCTTGCTGTCGCCCAGGTACTTCGTCATGGTCGCGCCGTCGCCGGCGGTGACGCCCAGTTCGATCGTGTTGCCCGATTCATGGGTCAGCTTGACGCCGCCATCCGCGAACGACGCGGTGACGCCGGTCTTGGCCGACTGCGCATTGAACGCGCTGATCGCGGCGGCGTAGCCGTTGGCGTCGGTGGTTGCGCCGACCGAGAACGAGATGTCGACCGCATCGCCGTTGTCGGCCTTGAGCGTCATCGTGTAGGCGGTGTTGGCGGTACCCTTCAGGTTCGCGTCCGTACGGGCAGTCGCGGTGACGCCCGAGTCGCCGGAAGCGGCGTTGATGCCGGCCGCCACGTCCTTGGCGGTGTCGGTAGCCTTGGTCTTGTAGCTGCCGGTGCCGAGGTAGCCCGAGATCTTGATTTCCTTGTCACCGGTGATGGCAGCGGCGGCCGTGATGGTGGCGCCGTCCTTCTGCGAACGGTTGTCGCCGTAGGTGTTGGTCTGGAAGTTCGCGCCGTTCATCGAGATCAGCTGGCCTGCATTGGCGCCCACCTGGAAGTTGGCGGTGCCCATGGTGCCGTCCAGCAGCTTCTGGCCGTTGAATTCGGTGGTGTTCGAGATGCGGTTCAGTTCCGAGGTCAGCTGGGTCACTTCGGTCTGCAGCGCCTTGCGGTCGCTCGCCGAGTTCGACGAGTTCGACGATTGCACTGCCAGTTCGCGGATACGCTGCAGGATGTCGCCCGAGCTTGCCAGGGCGCCTTCTGCGGTCTGGGCCATCGACACGCCGTCGTTCGCATTGCGGGTCGCCTGGTTCATGCCCTTGATCTGCGAATTCATGCGGTCCGAGATCGCCAGGCCTGCGGCGTCGTCCTTGGCGCTGTTGATACGCAGGCCCGAGGACAGGCGCTGGATCGAGGTGTTCAGCGAGGCTTGCGACGACGACAGGTTGCGTTGGGCGTTCAGGGATGCGACGTTGGTATTGATTACGGATGCCATTTTAGTCTCTCTCGACTTGGGTCTTGCGGGGTGTGGCGACGTGCCACTGGTTCACTTTGGTCTGCCACGCTGTTCCGTGACATTCAAACCGCTGTTGTTTTGGGTAACGGTGCCCTGTGGAAAAAGTTTAGGGCTGATCGTAAAATTTTTTTGATGCCGACCTAGCCGCGCAGGAAGCTGAACAATTTATCCAGATCGCCCCAGCCGCTCTCCTCGAGCGACTTGTTGACTTCCTTGCCAAATACGGGGTCGTGCTCGAAGCGGCGGCAATACAGCTGGACGGTCGAGACCAGGGTCGCTGGCGCCGCCGGCTCGTCATCTGCCGCGCATTGGGCCGCCAGCATGAAGCGCAGCAGGCCGAAACGGGCAACCAGCTGCAGGTAGTTGCGGTAAGGCGAACTGCCGTTGAGCGGGAACCAGCCGAGGAACATATCGTTCAACAAGTAATTGCCTAGCAGGTAGGGTGTATGTTCCAGCGCCTGGTCCAGGCGCGCCAGCCCACGCACGTAGGCATCGACGAGGGCTGCGGCGCCGACCTGCCCATGCTGGTCGGCGCCGAGGCCGCGTGCGATGCGCTCGAGCATGGCCGCGTGCATGGGCGAGATCGTGCTAAACCCTTTCGCGGCCCACAGGGTGGCGAACACCATGGCCTGGGCCTGGTGGTTCGGACGGATCAGGTCGAGCGCGGACAGCAGTTCGCCGTTCTCGACCGTGGCCACAGTGCGTTCCAGCAGGGCCGGCAGTTCCGCCTGGCGGCCGTCCTCGATCAGCCGCGTGAGTTCGTCGCAGAACACGCCCAGGATGGCCAGCCGTTGCCAGATCGCCAGGCCTTCGGTACGCATGAGGTTCAGGCACAGGATGCGCGTCTCGTTCATCTGCTCGAGCGACAGGCCGTACTGGGGCTGGATGGTGGCGACGGTGTTGCCCCGTACCGCGATCGGCGCTTCGGTGAAAACGAAGGCGTCGGCGGCCAGCAGGGCGAGGCGCGCGGCTTCGGGGCAGGACAGCGTCAGCGCCTGCTCGGCCTGGCCGGCGAAGACATGGGTGGCGCGCGGGAAGCTGAAGCAGACGTCGGACAGGTAGCTTTCGTCGAGGTGCTTGTGGACCGCGCACAGGCGGTCCTCCAGCAGCGAGCAGTCCTGTTGCGGTCCCTGCAAGCGGATGACGCCATAGCGGTTGGCACCCGCCGTGTCGGGTTCGCGCACCACGTTCTGGGCCATCAGCGGACCGAGAACGGTGTCGGTCTGCTGGCGGTAGGCCTTGTAGGTTTTCTTGTCGAGATGGACGCTCCAGCCGGAGCAGCAGGAATCCTCGCAGGCCGGGCCGATGCAGGAAAAGCGTGCGGCGTAGCGGGGGACGAGGGCGGTCAGCTTGCGGGTACGATGAAGAATGGCCATGGCATGGGAAGGGCGCCGGGGCGCCGCTGGTAGGGATTGGTAGTGCAGGGATGGCTCAGTCGGCCACCACCACCCGGTTCTTGCCGCTCTGCTTGGCCAGATACATCGCCCGGTCGGCCCTGGCCATCAACGACGCCTGCTCCTCGTTCTGGTGCCGCAACGCGACGCCACAGGAGAAGGTAATGAGCATCTTCTCGTTATCGTGCAGGAAGAAGTGCCGCGTCAGCTCGCGCTGCACGCGCACCATCGCGGCCGTGGCCGCTTCGACCGTCGTTTCCGGCAGCAGGATCAGGAATTCCTCGCCGCCGAAGCGGGCGATCACGTCCATCGAGCGCAGCGTGTCCTTGACCACCTTCACCAGGTGGCGCAGGGCGCCGTCGCCGGCGATGTGGCCGTAGGTGTCGTTGAGCTTCTTGAAATTGTCCAGGTCGAGCAGGGCGATGCACAGCGGCGTGCCGCGGCGGTCGGCGCGCGCGGTCTCGCGTTCGAACACGTCGTCCAGGCCGCGGCGGTTCAGGCTGCCCGTCAGCTGGTCTTCGCGCACCAGTTCGCTCATGTGCTGCAGCTTCGCTTCCAGGTCGCGGATGCGCGCCTCGGCTTCCTGCACCTCCTGGTGCGCGGCCAGCATCTGCTCGCGCGAATCCAGCGCCTCGGCCTGCACGTGGCGGGTCTCGCGCAGCACTTCTTCCAGCACCGCGTTCAATTCATCGATGTTCGCGGCGCCGCGGATGCGCTCCGAGAAGCCGCCGATCTTTTCCTGGAAGTCGCCTGTCGAGGCCGCCACGGAGCCGAGGCGGTCGATGAACGTCATCATCATGTTCTTGACGGTCGAGCGTACGTCGGCGATGCCGTGCTTGAGCTGGCCCTGCTTGTAGATCACGTCCTTCAGGCTGCGCGTGGCGTCTTCCAGCGCGCGCTGGTCGAGCGGGCCGGCAATCAGGTCCTGCACGGCGGCGATCTGACCGCGCAGCCAGCTGTCGTCGTCCAGCAGTTCGCTGACGTTTTCCAGCAACAGTTTGAAGAGGCGCAGCAGCAGCTCCTGCTGCTCGCCCAGGTCCCCGCTCTTGAGTTCGATCTGGTAGCACAGCTCCTTCAGGCGCCGTGCGATCTCCTGCAGCGCTTCCTCGCCTTGGGCGGTCTTGAGCGCCGCGCCCAGCGCTTCCGCTTCATTGGCCAGCGGCGACTTGGGCGGCAGCAGGGCGGCGACGGCGAAGCTCAGGGTGCGGCCGAGTGCATCGCGCAGCAGCTTGGCTTCGGCATCCTCGACGCCCAGCGCCATCACGGGGTGCGTATGGCGGCGCAGGTGCTTTTCCGCCAGTTGCGACAGCGTGCGCCCATAGCCGTCCCAGTCGCGCTGCTTGACGGCGCGGTTCAGGCGCGCGCCGAAGTCGGCCAGCTCGCCGGGCGTCTCCACGAGGCGCGTGGCAAAGCCGGACAGCACGTTCTCGGCGCCGTGGTCGGCCGGCGCAGCCGGCACGGGTGCAGCGACAGGAGCAGGCGCAGGCTCGGGCGCCACGCCAAGGATCTCGTGATAGATGTCGCGGTAGGCCTCGGGCGTCGGCGCGATGCGGCGCAGCGCCAGGCGCTTGAAGGCTTCGCGGGCAATGTCTGCCGGGTTCTGGCCGCCGGGCGGGGTGGTAGTGCTGGACATGATGGACGGTACGGCTTGGAATATTTATGTCCGTCATGGTACTGGAAGATATAAGACTTGATTCAGGGAAAAACCGCTGAATTACCACTTAGTCCTGTGCTTACAACATGAGTCTGGTCAAAAAATCAATCCACCAACTGATTGCGGATGGCGTAGTGCGTCAACTCGGCACTGGTTTTGAGTTTCATTTTGGACAAGAGGCGCGAACGGTATTCGCTGACCGTCTTGACCGACAGCGACAATTCGCCCGCGATCTCGCTGACGGTCTTGCCGGAGGCGATCATGGTCAGCGTCTGGTATTCGCGGTCGGACAGGCCTTCGTGCGGGGCGGCCTCGTGGCCGTCGCCGACCTGGGCCGCCAGCACCTGGGCGAGCTGGGGGCTCACATAGCGCTGGCCGGACGCCACCTGGCGGATCGCCGTGACCAGCTCGCGCGGCGCGCTCTGCTTGGTGAGATAGCCGGCAGCGCCGGCCTTCAGCGCGCGGATCGCGTACTGGTCCTCGCGGTGCATCGACAGCATCAGCACGGCCAGTTCCGGCTTGTCCTTCTTGATCTGCTTGAGTACTTCGATGCCGTTGCGGTCGGGCAGGGAGATGTCCAGCAACAGCACGTTGCAGCGCGACTTGCGGAACAGCTTGACCGCATCCAGCCCCGTTTCGGCTTCTCCGGCGACGGCGATGTCGCGTTGTTCGGCGAGGATTTGTTTCAGGCCTTCGCGTACGATGGCGTGGTCGTCGGCAATAAAAACGCGGATGCTGGTCTTGTCGCTCATGCTGTTGTTGTCGAGGGTTGGCTGGCCGCCTCGGGCGTGTCCAGCCGGATCTTTACGGCCACCATCGTGCCACCGCCGGGGGCGGGCGACAAGGTCAGGGTGCCGCCCAGGGCCCGGGCGCGCTCGCTCATGCCGCGCAGGCCGAAGGAATCCGGCTTGAGGCGGTCGGCCGGCGCGATGCCGCGTCCATTATCGCAGATGGTGAGGAGCAAGTCGCGGCCGTGGCGGTCGAGGTCCACCGTCACCCGGGTCGCCTCGGCGTGCTTGGCGATATTCGTCAGCGCTTCCTGGAAGATGCGGAACAGCGCCGCCGCCTGGTCCGGGCCGAGCGCGACTTCCTTCGTGTTGCTGCAGAAGATGCAGGGGATGCCCATGCGCTTCTCGAATTCCTGCGCCTGCCAGCCGAGCGCGGCGACGATGCCCAGGTCCAGCATGGCCGGGCGCAGGTCGAGCGAGATGCGGTGCACGGCCTCGATGCTGCGGTCGACCAGGTCGTCCAGGTAGCGCGCCTTTTCCCGCAGGGCCGGGTCGTCGGGGAGGCGTTCGGCCAGCATGGCCAGCGCCATCTTGATGGCGGTGAGGTTGCCGCCCAGGTCGTCATGGATCTCGCGGGCGATGCGCGCGCGTTCCTGCTCCTTCACCTGCTCGATGTGCTCGTTCAGCTCGGCCAGGCGCGCGCGCGAGGCGCGGATCTCTTCCTGTTCCAGGCGGCTGGCGGTGATGTTGGTCATGAAGCCGTCCCACTGCGTGCCGTCTTCCAGCGGCAGCGGGGTGGCGCGCAAATTGATCCACTTGACGTCCTTCCAGGCGTCGATCCAGATGCGGCCTTCCCAGTTCAGCGTGGTCAGCTCGGACTGCGAGGCGGCCAGTTCGTCGAGATAGTCGTTGCGGTCTTCCGGCAGGATCAGTTCCAGGAAGCGCTCGGGCGCCTCCTGCAGTTCCGCCGCCGACATGCCCAGCAGCGCGCCGCAGCCTTCGCTCAGGTAGGGGAAGGCGACGCGGCCGTCGTCGTGCTGGATGAACTGGTAGACGAGGCCCGGCGTGTGGTCGACCACGGCGTCGAAATGGGCCTGGTACTGTTCCAGCGCGGTGGCCACGGCGTACACGAGGGCCAGGTCGTCGTCGATCGCCAGCAGCAGGCGGCGGCCGTCGCGCACGACGCGCAGGAAGTGCAGCTTGGCTGGATAGCTGCCGCCGTCGGCGCGCTGGAACTGGGTGCGCAGGCTGTCGTGGGCGCCGGCATCCTGGCTCAGCCCTTCCAGCAGGTCTTCCAGCTTGCCGCGCTCCAGCTCGGGCGCCAGGTCGAACGGCGTCATCGCGCGCAGTGTCTCGGCTTCGTAGCCGAGGCTGGCCTGCGCGGCGGCGCTGGCGTCGACCAGCTGCAGGGTGGCGGCATCGAAGAGATAGACGTCGGTGATGCCGGATTGCAGCTCGGGGGCGAGGGTGGGCGACTGGGCGGTGCCGGAAACAGGGAGGTTGAGGCTCATGGCGGGCTCTTGGTCTGGACGGATGGTGGATCAGCGGCGGCGGGCGCGCCACTGGACGATGAAACGGCGCAGCACGCGCGCGAGGTGGCTGCCCTCGCGGCTGCCGAACGTCGACCTGGCGCGCGAGCGTCGGCGCCAGCGGCGCCAGTTCAGCCTGGCCGTGCGCAGGCTGCGGACGGTCCGGGCATAGACATTGCTCGCGCGCAGGTAGGCGATCCAGCGGTTCTTGATGCGCATGAAGGAACCGTGGCAGCGCGCGAACCAGCCGACCGCCAGCAGTGTCGGCAGCGTCAGCGCATACAGCCGCGCCACCACGGCCGCGCCGCCCAGCTTGGCGACGACGAAGCAGGCGACGCCGGACGCCGCGTGGCCCTGGGCGATCGCCCACAGGGCCAGCAGCTTGACGGGAAACAACAGCAACCCCGGCAGGATGAAGGCGCACAGGGCTGCATATGGCGGCAAGTCGCGCACGCGCCGCTCCAGTGCCGCCAGAATCGGCCAGCGCGCGAAGCAGCGGGCAACCACGCGGCACAGGCGCAGCCCGGCCTTCCAGCACCACTCTTCGAGCAGCAGGAGCAGGGCGGCAAGGTACACCAGCGGTGCGACGAAGCGGCTTCGTGTGGCGAGGCGGGTCATGCCTGAATGATACGGTAAATATGAAACACGCTCCCGGCATAGCGTGCTCGCATCCCGGCTGCCCATCTGGCGCTAGAATGGCAGCATGAACAAAGCATTCGTAAAAGAGACGGACGACGACGATGACGACGCCGAAGCGTTGGCGCTCGCCCAGGCGATTCCCGCCGGGTCCAAGAACTACATCACCCCGGCCGGCCACCAGGCCATCAAGGACGAGCTGCTGCAACTGATCGACGTCGACCGTCCCGAGGTCGTGCGCATCGTGCACTGGGCCGCGTCGAACGGCGACCGTTCGGAAAACGGCGACTACATCTATGGCAAGCGCCGCCTGCGCGAGATCGACCGGCGCATCCGCTTCCTCACCAAGCGCCTCGATTCCGCCTTCGTCGTCGACCCGTCCGTTCACTACGGCAATGACCAGGTGTTCTTCGGCGCCACCGTCACCTACGTCAACAAGGCGGGGGAAGAGCACACGGTGACCATCGTCGGCATCGACGAGCTCGATCCGCTGCGCGGCCGCATCAGCTGGGTGTCGCCGGTGGCGCGCGCACTCACCAAGGCGCGCGAAGGCGATGTCGTTACCCTGAACACGCCGCTGGGCGCCGACGAACTGGACATCCTCGCCGTCGAGTATCCCGAACCGGTGGCCGACTGACATGGACGGATCCACCGATATCGCACGCGGCCCCGATCCGCTGGCCGCGCTGCGCGCCGCCACGCACACGCGCCACGAAGAACTCGACAGCGGCCTGCCCATTGGCAAGGACGACGCGTCGCTGGCCGATTACGCATCCCACCTGACATTGCTGCGCGCCTGGCTGGTGCCGTTGCAGGAGTGGCTGGGGCATTTCGAGGACGGTCCGCAGGCCGATCCCCGTTTTGCCAATGACAAGCGGCTGGCGCTGCTCGTCGGCGACCTGGACGAACCCGGCATGCCGGCGCCTGCCATGCCGGCCGATCGGGAAGCATGGCCGCGCGACGCCAGCCCGGCATGGCGCTGGGGCGTTGCGTATGTGGTCGAGGGCTCGCAGCTGGGCGGCGCCGTGCTGTACGGTCGCCTGCACGCGCGGCTGGCGCCGCATCCTTTGCGTTACCTGAAAGGGGAGGAAGCGGGACCTGGGCCGCGCTGGCGCGCGTTCATGCAGGCGCTGCGGGCGCACGTGCGCTCGCCGGAAGAGGTCGCCGACGCGTGTGCTGGGGCATGCGCGGCGTTCGACCGTTTGCTGGCCTTGCGGCCGCATTTGCGGTGAATGGTGGGCACGTGGTGCCCACCCTACGGCAAATCAGCCTGGTAGGGTGGGCATCACATGCCCACCGTCACACCGTGCGAATCAGGTGCGCTCGCGCTCCACGCGATTCACGCCCGCCACCCGGCGCAGGTTGCGGATCAGGTGCGCCAGGTGCACGCGGTCCTTCACCTGGATGGTGAAGCGCAGCTGCGTCATCATGGCTTCGTCGTCCTCGTCCATGCCCACATAGGTGATGTTGGCGTCGGATTCGCCGATCTCGGCCGCCACGCGGGCCAGGATGCCCTTCTCGTTGTTGATCAGCAGGCGGATGCGGCAGTCGAAGCGGCGGTTCAGTTCCTCTCCCCAGCGCACGGCGATCCAGCGGTCCGGTTCCTTCAGGCGCAGGCGCTGGGCCTGCGAGCAGTCGGACGTGTGGACCACCAGGCCCTGGTCGCGGCGCAGCTGGCCGATGATCTGGTCGCCCGGGATCGGCAGGCAGCACGGCGCCAGCTGCACGGCCACGCCTTCGCTGCCGTAGATCGTGACGGGGTCGAGCTCGCCGCTGCCGCCGCTCGGTTGCGCGGGCAGGGCGTCGATGTCGCCGTCCATCAGGCCGAAGATGTGACGCGCCACCAGTGCCGGCATGCGCTTGCCGATGCCGAGGTCGGCATACAGCTCGTCCATCGACTTGGCCGAGGATTCGGCCAGCAGGCGCTCGATGGTCGATGCCGTCAGTTCGGCCGTGACGCCCAGCTGGGCCAGCGCCTGGGCCAGCAGTTCCTGGCCGAGTTCGACGGATTCGTTCAGGTTGATCGTGCGCAGGTGGTGGCGGATCGCCGAACGGGCCTTGCCGGTACGCACAAAAGAAAGCCAGGTCGGGCTCGGACGCGATTGCGGATCGGTCTCGATCTCGACGATGTCGCCGTTGTGCAGCTCGGTGCGCAGCGACGCCGGTTCGTGGTTGATCTTGACGCCCACAGTGTGGTCGCCGATGCCCGTGTGGATGCTGTAGGCGAAGTCCAGCGGGGTGGCGCCGCGCGGCAGGGCGATGATCTTCGACTTCGGCGTGAACACGTAGACGGAGTCCGGGAACAGGTCGACCTTGACGTGTTCGAGGAACTCGGCCGAGTCGCCCGTCTGCTGCTGGATGTCAAGCAGCGACTGCAGCCAGGCATGGGTACGCTGCTGCAGGTCGGACATGTTCTGGTCGCCCGTCTTGTACAGCCAGTGCGCGGCCACGCCGGATTCCGCCGTGCGGTGCATGTCCTGGGTGCGGATCTGGAATTCGACCGGGGTGCCGTAGGGGCCGATGAGGGTGGTGTGGAGCGACTGGTAGCCGTTGATCTTGCGGATCGCGATGTAGTCCTTGAACTTGCCCGGCATGGGCTTGTACAGGGCGTGCAGGGTGCCCAGCGCCACGTAACAGTTCGGGATCGAGTCGACCACGACGCGGAAGCCGTACACGTCCAGCACCTGCGAGAACGACAGGTGCTTGTTGCGCATCTTCTTGTAGATGCCGAACAGGGTCTTTTCGCGGCCGTACACCTCGGCCTGGATGCCGCCCGCGGCCAGCTGGTTCTTGACCGCGTCGAGGATCTTCTTGACCACTTCGCGGCGATTGCCGCGCGCCGCCTTGATCGCCTTGGACAGCGTCTGGTAGCGCAGCGGGTACAAGTGGGAGAACGACAGGTCCTGCAGCTCGCGGTAGATGTCGTTCAGGCCGAGGCGGTGCGCGATCGGCACGTAGACTTCCATCGTCTCGCTGGCGATGCGGCGCTTCTTGGCCGGGACCATGACGCCCAGCGTGCGCATATTGTGCAGGCGGTCGGCCAGCTTGATCAGGATGACGCGCACGTCGGACGCCATCGCCAGCAGCATCTTGCGGAAGTTTTCCGCCTGCGCCTCGACGACGCTCTGGAACTCGATCTTTTCCAGCTTGGACAGGCCGTCGACCAGGTTCGCCACCTGCGGGCCGAAGCGCTCGATCAGCTCTTCCTTCTTGACGTCCTGGTCCTCGATCACATCGTGCAGCAGCGCGGCCATGATGGCCTGGGCGTCCAGCTTCCAGTCGGCGCAGATCTCGGCGACGGCGATCGGGTGGGAAATATAGGGCTCGCCCGACTTGCGGACCTGGCCGAGGTGCATTTCGTCCGAGAAGCGGTAGGCTTCCTTGACGCGCTTGAGTTCGACGGGCGTGAGGTATTCGGCCAGCTTGTTGGCCAGGTGGGTGATCGACGCAACCCCCGGGGCGCTCGCCGTTTCGGCTTCCTGCGGCTTGTTGGAACGGCCGGGCCGGTTCGCTTGGGAAGTGCTGCCTGAGTGGACGGAGTCCGGTGAAGACAAATTCATACGCAATTTAATCAGCCGCTGTATATGGAAGCAGGATATCAGAATAACGCGCCGGTCGAATCCGGGTACCGGAAGTCGCTCGGCACGGGTGCTGCCACAGCCTTGAAACACGTCGTCCCCGCGGAGGCGGGGACCCAATTCGCATTGCCGATACGCTTGCTAAATTGGATCCCCGCCTGCGCGGGGACGACGATGATCTTTCGATCAATGAAACCGGATACGTCCCGGTGTATTACATGGGAACCTTTTTCAGCATTTCCAGACCGACTTTACCTGCAGCGATCTCACGCAGGGCGACGACGGTCGGCTTGTCTTTCGCTTCGACCTTCGGGGTGTGGCCCTGCAGCAGCTGGCGCGCGCGGTAGGTGGCTGCCAGGGTCAGCTGGAAACGGTTCGGGACGTTTTTCAGGCAATCTTCGATGGTGATACGGGCCATGGTATGTACTCCTAGCGGACTAATCAGAAAACGATGCTGGCGGGACGGCGGTTCCGACCCGGATTTCAGGTGTTTGGTTGCAGTGCGTGGATTCCCAGCTGGGCGAACAGCTCGCAATTGCGGGCCGCTTGCTGGGCGAAGCGCAGGCGTGTCGCTTTGACAATTGCTTGCAGCTCGGATAGGGCGACGTTGAACTCTTCGTTGATGATAGCATACTCGAACTCGGGAGCGTGAGCGATCTCGCCGCCCGCCGCCAGCAGGCGCCGCGTGATGATGTGCGGTTCGTCGGTGCCGCGCTTGTTCAGGCGCTCTTCCAGCGCCGCGATCGACGGCGGCAGGATGAAGATGCCGGCCGCGTCCGGGAACTGCTTCTTCACCTGGCGCGCGCCCTGCCAGTCGATTTCCAGCAGGATGTCGGTGCCCGTCTTCATTTCCTGTTCCACGGTCAGGCGGCTCGTGCCGTAGTAATTGCCGTGCACCTCGGCCCACTCCAGGAACTCGCCGCGTTCGGCGCGGTTGACGAAGTCCTCGGCGCTCGTGAAATGGTATTCGCGGCCGTCCTGTTCGCCCGGGCGCGGCGGGCGCGTCGTGGTCGAGATCGACAGCTTGATGCCCGGTTCCTGCGCCAGCAGCGCATTGACCAGGGTCGATTTGCCGGCACCGGAAGGGGCGGCGACGACGAACAGGCTGCCGGAGAAGGCGTTGGTGAGCATGGTGGGTTCCTTTGTTACGGATTGATGATGTGACCGCAATTTTAACGGTTGGCATGCGCAAATGGTGGGCACGTGGTGCCCACCCTACGGGCGTCGTCATCGCCGTAGGGTGGGCACCACGTGCCCACCATGAACGTCCGCGTGCCCGCGACGTCGTTATTCGAGGTTCTGCACCTGCTCGCGCATCTGTTCGATCAGCAGCTTGAGCTCCATCGACGCATCCGCCAGTTCCTTCACCGAGGCCTTGGCGCCCAGCGTGTTCGCTTCGCGGTTCAGTTCCTGCATCATGAAGTCCAGGCGCTTGCCGACCTGGCCGCCCTTCTTGAGGATGTGGCGGGTCTCGTTCAGGTGCGCGGTCAGGCGCGACAGTTCTTCCGAGACGTCGATGCGGATGCCGTACAGCGTGACTTCCTGGCGGATGCGCTCGAACACTTCCTGGCGCGTCAGCACGGTCGGGTTGCCGTGGCCGGCCAGGCCCAGCGCGTCCTGCATGCGCTCGACGGCCTTCTGCTGGAACTGGGAGATGACCTGCGGGATCAGGGGCGTGATGCGCTTGACGATGGCTTCCATCGACTCGATGCGCGAGACCAGCATGGCTTCCAGCGCCGCGCCTTCGCGCCGGCGGCTGTCGACGAAGGCCGCGATCGTCTTGCCGGCGAGCGCGGCGACGTCGGCCTGGAGCGACTCCTGGCCGACCTGCGCTTCCTCGATGACGCCGGGCCAGCGCAGCAGTTCGGCCACGGTCATCGGCGGGGCCGACACGAAGTGGCGCGTCACCTCGCCCTGCAGGCGGGCCAGGTCGGCCAGCAATTCGTGGTTCAGGGCTTGCGACCCGGCCGTGGCCTTGCGGCCGAACGACAGGCGGACTTCGACTTTGCCGCGCGTGATGGCGGCCATGATCGCGGAGCGCAGGTCCGGTTCCAGCGCGCGCAACTCATCGTTGATACGGAACTGCAAGTCGAGGAAGCGTGAATTGACGCTCTTGATCTCGATCGTCAGCGTCCCGGCAGCCCCTTCGCTGGTGGCTACCGCATAACCTGTCATGCTAGAAATGCTCAATGGAATCCCCGGGTTTCATGGAATCTCGCCGTCACCACCGTTCGCCGCGCTGTTGGCTGCGCGCCGACAAGGGGTTGTCAAGCTCCCTTTATTCTTTACAAAGCGGTGATTTATCCACACAATCGCCGTGTTTAGCAAGGAATACTTTTCCCACACATGGCTGCACAAAATAACGCACCCCTGCCCGATGGGCTGGAAATTGGTGGATATCGCATTGTAAAGAAAATTGCGTCCGGCGGGTTCAGTATTGTTTATCTTGCATATGATTGCGATGGCAATGCAGTTGCAATCAAGGAATACCTCCCCAGCACCCTGGCGCTGCGTCAACCTGGCGAGCTGGTGCCGGCAGTCGCCAAGCCGAATCTGCCGGTGTTCCGCATCGGCCTGAAATGCTTCTTCGAAGAGGGCAGGGCACTGGCGCGCATCGTCCATCCGAACGTCGTGCGGGTGCTGAACTTCTTCCGCGCCAACGACACCGTGTACATGGTCATGGCCTACGAATCGGGCCACTCGCTGCAGGAATACGCGGCGCGGCTCGCCGCCCGCGGCAGCCGCGCGGGCGAGGCCTTCATCCGCCGCATCTTCGTCGACGTGTGCGCCGGCCTGCGCGAAGTGCACGCCAACAAGCTGCTGCACCTGGACCTGAAGCCCGCCAACATCTACCTGCGTGCCGACGGCTCGCCCCTGCTGCTCGACTTCGGCGCGGCGCGCCAGACGATCCACACCGATGCGCCGACGCTGGCGCCGATGTACACACCCGGTTTCGCGGCGCCGGAACTGACCAACAAGGCCGTGCCGCTGGGACCGTGGACCGACATCTACAGCATCGGTGCCGCCCTGTATGCCTGCATGGCCGGCACGCCGCCGCAGCCGGCCGACCAGCGCCGTGCCGACGACCGCATGCACGAGAAGTGCGCGCAGCTGGGCGGCTATTCGCCGGACCTGGTGGCGCTGGTGACGTCCTGCCTGGCGCTCGATCCGCTGGCGCGTCCGCAAAGCGTGTTCGCCGTGCAGAAGACGCTGCAGGCGGGCCTGGCCCGGGCGCGCCGCGAGGACGGGTCGGCGGACGGGGCGGCGGACGGCGCGGCGGACGGCCAACGGGAACCGGAACGGCCGGTGCCGGCAGGCGGCTGGCGCGGCTTCGTCGACCGCATCGGCTTCGGCCGCGGCCGCACCTGACAGCGGAGAACGCGATGCAATTTTCGGTCTACCAGCAAAGCCATATCGGAGGACGCGCGGTCAACCAGGACCGCATGGGCTATGTGTACACGCGCGAGGCGCTGCTGCTGGTGCTGGCGGACGGCATGGGCGGCCACGCGCGCGGCGAGATCGCCGCCGCCATTGCCCTGCAGAGCATGTCGGCGCTGTTCCGTGCCCGCGCCACGCCCTATGTGCGCAAGCCCGAGCGCTTCCTCGAAGAGGCGCTGCTGCAGGCGCACCAGGACATCGTGCGCTATGCGCGCGAGAAGGCCATGCCGGAAAACCCGCGCACGACCATCGTCGCCTGCCTGGTGCAGCACAACTGCGCCGTGTGGGCGCACTGCGGCGATTCGCGCCTGTACTGGCTGCGCCGCGGCCAGGTGCTGGCGCGGACGCGCGACCATTCGCATCTCGAGCACCTGATCGCCAAGGGTCTGGCCGACCCGTCCGAACGCAACACCCACCCCGACCGCAACAAGCTGTACAGCTGCCTGGGCGCCTCTGCCGCGCCGCGCGTCGAACTGTCGCGCCAGGCCAGCCTGCAGCCGGGCGACATGCTGCTGCTGTGCTCCGACGGCCTGTGGTCGGTGCTGCCCGACAGCGAGATCGCGCACCAGCTGGCGACCCGCGGCGTGGTGCAGGCCGTGCCGGAGATGGTCGCGATGGCGACGTCGATCGCCGGCAGCCGCGCCGACAACACGACGGCGCTGGCCATCCAGTGGCAGGGCGCCCACGAACAGGGCGGCGCCGGCGATGCAGGAGATGCGGGCCTCGTCTCGACGCAGCTGCTGCAGGAAGGCGAGGTCACGACCCGCATGGCCGGCCGCGGCGACGGCAGCGACAGCGAGGCCGACCCGTTCGACGAGGACGACATCGAGAAGGCGATCGCCGAGATCCGCGACGCCATCGAGAAGTCCTCGCAGCTGCTCAAATAATCATCATCACCCCAACACAAAGGATCTCCATGAGCACCACCACCCGCCCCAGCGGCCGCGCCGTCGACCAGCTGCGCGCCATCCGCATCACCCGCGCCTACACCAAACATGCCGAAGGTTCGGTCCTGATCGAATGCGGCGACACCAAGGTGATCTGCACCGCCAGCATCGAAGAAAAGGTGCCCGGCTTCCTGAAGGGCAAGGGGCAGGGCTGGATGACGGCGGAATACGGCATGCTGCCGCGCTCGACCCACACGCGCATGGACCGCGAGGCGGCACGCGGCAAGCAGTCCGGCCGCACCCAGGAAATCCAGCGCCTGATCGGCCGCTCGCTGCGCGCCGCCTTCGACCTGCAGGCCTTCGGCGAACGCACGCTGCACCTCGATTGCGACGTGATCCAGGCCGACGGCGGCACCCGCACCGCGTCCATCACGGGCGCCATGGTCGCCGCCTACGACGCGTTCTCGCGCCTGGTGGCGGCGGGCCTGCTGCCGGCCGTCCCCGTCAAGCACTTCGTCGCCGCGATCTCGTTGGGCGTGGTGCAGGGCGTGCCGCTGCTGGACCTGGACTACGTCGAGGATTCGAGCTGCGACACCGACATGAACGTCGTGATGACGGAAGCGGGCCACTTCGTCGAGGTGCAGGGCACGGCCGAGGGCGAAGCCTTCGATCGCGCCGGCATGAATCGGCTGCTGGACCTGGCGGAGCAGGGCATCCGCGAGCTGGTGGTGCTGCAGAAGCGCTCGCTCGGACTCGCTGCCTGACCTGACACGCCGCGTGTACGCATGGTGGGCATGTGATGCCCACCCTACGGTACGCAAGCCGCGTAGGGTGGGCACCACGTGCCCACCATGCACCGCCGCTCACGCCGCGTAGGGTGGGCACCATGTGCCCACCATGCACATCCGCTCACGCCGCCGGCAAACGCAAGCGCCCCGTGTGGTAGTCGTACTCGTACAATTCCCCGTAGCGCCCCCATTCCACCGCCACTTCCAGCATCCGCCTGGCCTGCCCGGCCTCCAGCGTCTCTTCCAGCAGCGCCAGCACGCGCTCCTCGGCCAGCACGCGCTCCGGTTCCTCGCGCAGCTGGCGGCAGATGCGCGCCGTCA
Source organism: uncultured Massilia sp. (assembly GCA_963529995.1). Classification (GTDB taxonomy): domain Bacteria; phylum Pseudomonadota; class Gammaproteobacteria; order Burkholderiales; family Burkholderiaceae_D; genus Telluria. The sequence continues at coordinate 65,145 of CAUSCY010000027.1, forward strand.
GCGGAACCTCCGTCAGCAGCTGGCGCCCGAACAGCGACTGGCGCAGCGCCTGGCCGGCATGGGCGTAATGGCGCCCCAGCGCCGTCAGCGCGATGTCGCCGCCCTCGACCTGGGCCAGGCCCAGCAGGGCCAGCGCTTCGTAGGCCGGGAACAGTTCCTCGTCCGCCAGCGCGGCATCTTCCGATAATTGCGGCAGGTCGGCGCGGCCGTCGAACGGGCTGCCCGCCAGCAGTTCCAGCACGCTTTCGATGCGCGCCACGTCGGCCGCCGGCAGGCGCCAGTCGGCGCCGGCCGGCGCGTGGCGCGACGCCGCAGTGACCGGCGCGCGCATCGTCATCAGGCCGTAGACTTCGTCGACCAGGGCGCGCACGGCCGCGGAATCGGCATCGCGCGGGCGCGGCAGGTCGATGCGGATTTCGCTGCGCACGCGGCCCGGATCGCTGGACAGGATCACGATGCGGTCCGCCATCATCACCGCTTCCTCGATATTGTGCGACACGACCAGGATGCCGCGCGTGGGAATGCGGTCGCCGTCCCACAGGCCCAGGATGTCGTTGCGCAGCGTCTCGCCGGTCAGCACGTCCAGCGCCGAGAAGGCTTCGTCCATCAGCAGCACGTCGGGATGGGTGACGAGGGCGCGCGCGATGCCGACCCGCTGGCGCATGCCGCCCGACAGTTCGCGCGGCAGCGCGCCGCCGAAGCCGGCCAGGCCGATCAGTTCCAGCATGGCGTCGGCGCGGTCGCGCCGCTCGGCCGGCGCCACGCCCTGTGCCTCCAGTCCGAGTTCGACGTTCTGCTGCACGGTCAGCCAGGGGAACAGGGCAAAGGACTGGAACACCATCGCCACGCCGGACAGGGGACCGTCGATCGGCTGGCCGCGGTAGGCGGCGCTGCCGGCATCGGCCGGGGTCAGGCCGGCGACGATGCGCAGCAGCGTCGACTTGCCGGAGCCGGACTTGCCCAGCAGCGCGACGATCTCGCCGTCGTGGAGCGTGAAGTCGACGCCGTCCAGGACGGTGCGCGGGGCGCCGTCGGCGCTGCGGAAGGCCTTGGCGACCTTGGCCAGTTCGATGAGTTTGTCGTTCATGGTTGTATCTCCTCCAACGTTAGCGGCGGCGTTCGGCGAGCTCGTACAGCCTGCGCCAGAAAAAGCGGTTCAGCAGCATCACGAACACGCACATGACGCCGATGCCGAGGGCGATGCGGTGGAAGTCGCCGGCATCCGTCATCTGCTTGATGTAGCTGCCCAGGCCGTCGGCCACCAGCGTCGTCTTGCCCCAGCTGACGTATTCGGCTACGATGCTGGCGTTCCAGGAGCCGCCGCTGGCGGTGATGGCGCCGGTGACGAAGCTCGGGAACACGGCGGGCAGGTAGACGCGCTTCCATTTGAGCCAGCCCGACAGGCCCAGGTTGGCCGCCGCCAGGCGCAGCTCGCCCGGCAGCACCGAGGCGCCGGCGACCACGTTGAACAGGATGTACCACTGGGTGCCGAACACCATCAGGGGGCTGAGCCAGACGTTCGGGTTCAGGCGCAGGTGCACCAGCACGTACACGATCAGCGGGAACATCAGGTTGACGGGGAACGCGGCGAGGAACTGGGCCACCGCCTGCACCTTCTGGGCCGAGCGCGGGCGCAGGCCGATCCACACCGACACCGGCACCCAGAACAGCGAAGCCAGCGCGATCAGCAGCATCACCCGCGCGAGCGTGATGCAGGCCAGGCCGACGACGCGCAGCGTCTCGCCCCAGCCCACCTGCGCATGGATGAACACGAGGAAGCGCCAGCCGCCCAGCAGCGCCAGCGCCAGCAAGGCCGTATCCACGGCACGCGCGTGCCAGGCGGGAGAAGGACGCGCCGGCGCCGCCGCGCGGGTGCCGGGAAACCAGCCGAGCGTGCGCGCCAGCAGGGCCCATGCGGCATCGCTGGCCGCGCGCATCCACTTGCTGCGGCGCCCCCAGTCGAGCAGCCAGGAGCGGCGCACGGCGTCGCCGTCGGCGCCCGTTTCCTCGAAGCGGAACTTGTCGGCCCAGGCCAGCAGCGGGCGGAAGAACAGCTGGTCGACCAGCACGATGCCGGCGAACATGGCGCCGACGGCCCAGGCGATGGCGGCGCCGTCGCGGCGTTCGATGGCCACCGCGATCCAGGCGCCGATGCCGGGCAGCTTGATGTCCTGGCCGGCCACGGAAATCGCCTCGGCGGCGACGAGGAAGAACCAGCCGCCGGACATCGACATCATCATGTTCCACAGCAGCGCCGGTAGCGCGTACGGCAGTTCCAGGCGCCAGAAGCGCTGCCACGCCGACAGGCGGAATAAGCGCGCCGCTTCCGCCAGCTCGGGCGGGATCGTCTTTATCGACTGGTACAGGCTGAACGCCATGTTCCAGGCCTGCGAGGTGAAGATCGCGAAGATGGCGGCGCATTCGACACCCAGCAGGCGGCCGGGAAACAGCGCGATGAACGGGGCGATGGCGATCGCCTGGAAGCCGAGGATCGGCACCGACTGCAGCACGTCCAGCAACGGCACCAGCACCTTCTCGGCGGCGCGCCAGCGCGTCGCGGCGACGGCGAAGGCGCAGGTGAAGGCCAGCGAGCAGGCGAGGGCGGCGAACATGCGCAGGATCGTGCGCATCAGGTACCAGGGCAGCAGCGCCGGGTCGAGGACGATGGGCGCCGGCTGGCCCAGCACGAACGGCCGGTCCATCTGCATGGCGCCCCAGGCCAGCATGGCCAGCAGCGCCAGCACGAGCGGCAGCAGGGCCCAGTCCCAGCGGTTGGGAGCGGCCGCCAGGAAGGCGGGAGAACGGCGAGACAACATGAGACCTCCGTTTTGCGCGGTAGTCTTTCAGTGCGTTCTTCGATCGGTGCCTGGTCCCGCCGGGCGGGACATGCGGACCGCGGGCCGCCCTCGGGGGAGGGCGGCGTGTGCCGGGTCGGCGTGTAGAAAAGCGTCCCCCGGGAGAAGGGGACGCAAATACCGTCACTCGCGCTGGGGCGAGACGACGGCAGGGAGAGAACCTGCGTTATCTTGCCGGGGCGCGGCCGGCACGCCGCCGGCTACAACTGCCACTCGAACAAGTGCCCATGAAAGGGACTCCATAAAAATCGATGAAAGGATGATTCCTGCCGGCGGGTACGCCGGTAGCGCCGACACTGACCGTGCCGGCGCATTCGGAACGGAAGCCATGGTAGTCCGCGCAAGCCCTGCCGTGGGTTACGGTTTGGTAATGATGCAAGCCGGCGCCGGCCGTGCTTCGAAGGCACTGGATATTACCGAACTGTAATAACTGGAAGGCGGGGGCTCACCTATACTGATTTCGATCGCTTCCCATCCTTACCATCCCGAGCCTGCCATGACCGCCATGCACGACATCAGCGAAATCGCCGACTGGCTGCACCGCCACGCCATCCACCACGAGTCCGCGGTGCACGACACCTTGCCGGACCCGGTGTTCCGCGTGGGCGGCGAGGCGGCCGTGTCCTTCAGCACCAACAACTACCTGGCGCTGGCGAACCACCCGCGCCTGGTGGCGGCCGCCAAGGCGGGGCTGGAGCGCTATGGCGTGGGCAATTGCGAATCGCGCCTGCTGGGCGGCGACCTGCCCGTGTACCGCGAGCTGGAGCGCCGCCTCGGCGCGCTCAAGCACAAGAGCGACGCCGTGCTGTTCGTCACCGGCTACATGACGAATATCGGCGTGCTGTCGACGCTGGTGAAGGCGGGCCTGCTGGCGCGCCTGCACGGCTTCCGCCCGAGCAAACGGCGCAAGTACGCCTATTTCACGGACGAGTACAACCACATCAGCATCCGCGAAGGCATCCTGATGTCGGGCGCCGACAAGCACACCTACCGGCATGCCGACATGGACCACCTGGAGTCGCTGCTGAAGGCGGCCGACGGTATCAGTCCCATCATCGTCAGCGACGGCGTGTTCAGCATGGAAGGCACGATCGCGCCGCTGCCCGCGCTGACGCAGCTCGCCGAGAAATACGGCGCCATCCTGTACATCGACGACGCCCACGCCACCGGCATCCTGGGCGACAACGGCGGCGGCACCTCGGAGCACTTCGGCTGCGACAGCGAGACCATCATGCAGATGGGGACCTTGTCCAAGGCGCTCGGCGCCATCGGCGGCTTCGTCGCGCTGGAGCGCGAGATGGCCGACGTGCTGCGCCTGACGAGTTCCGCCTACGGCTTCACCTGCCCGCCGCCGCCGGACCAGGCCAATGCGCTGCTGGCCGCGCTCGACCTGCTGCAGGAAGAGCCGGAACGGCGCCTGCGCCTGTGGGACAACCAGCGCTACTTCGTCGAGCGCATGCGTCCGCTGGGCTACACCCTGACCGCGACCGAGACGCCGATCGTGCCCGTACTGATCGGCGATGCGGAGCGCTGCCAGCGCTTCGCCCGTGCGCTGCGGGCAGAAAGCATCCACGTCGACGCGATCCAGTTCCCGGCCGTGCCGGTGGGCCAGGCGCGCCTGCGCTTCATGCTCAACGCCGCCCATACGCGTGCCCAGATCGACCACGTGGTCGACACGATGGCACGCCTGGGCGCCATGTTATAGTCGGGCGGACGTCAGCCGCCTCCCTGATTTCACAGTACCTCTTATCCGTTATGCCAACCTGCCTGGTCATCGAAGACGACACCGAAACCCGCGACTACCTCAGCACCGGCCTGGCGGCCGCCGGCTACACCGTGACGATCGCCGCCGACGGCGTCGACGGCAACCGCCGGGTGCAGGATGCGCGCTGGGACGTGATCGTCCTGGACCGCATGCTGCCGGGCCAGGTCGACGGCGTCGCCATCCTCGAGCAGATGCGCGCGCGCGGCGACACCACGCCCGTGCTGATCCTGTCGGCGCTGAACAGCGTCGACGAACGCGTGCACGGCCTGCGCGCCGGCAGCGACGACTACCTGTCCAAGCCCTTCGTCATGTCCGAGCTGCTGGCGCGCGTGGAAAACCTGGCGAAGCGCTCGGCCTGGTCGCGCGACGTCAGCCAGCTGCAGGTCGCCGACCTGCAGCTCGACCTGCGCACCCAGCGCGTGTCGCGCCAGGGCACCGCCATCAACCTGCAGCCGCGCGAATTCCGCCTGCTCGAATACCTGATGCGCCACGAAGGCCAGATCGTCACCCGCGCGATGCTGCTGGAGTCCGTATGGGAATACCACTTCGACCCGCAGACCAACGTCATCGACGTGCAGATCAGCCGCCTGCGCGGCAAGGTCGACAAGGATTTCGGCACGCCCCTGATCCACACCGTGCGCGGCGCCGGCTACGTCCTGAGCAGCACGCCCGTCCTCGGCCATGCGCATGCGGAGCGCTAAGGATCGACTGAGCCTGCGCGGCTCGATCGCCGCGCGCCTCGCGGTGGGCTACGGCCTGCTGCTGGCGGCCACCGTCGCCGCCGTCTCGCTGGTTTTCTATCTCGGCACCGTGGGCGTGTTCGAACGCGCCATCGACAACCAGATCACGGCGATCGCCGCGCGCATGGCGCAGGCCTGGCGCACCCAGGGCGCGCAGGCGCTGCGCCACGAGATCGACAGCCAGCTCAACGACAGCATCGACAGCGACATCGAGATCGTCGGCCTCGTGGACGACCGCGGCCGCATCATGGCGGGCAATATCCCGCGCTGGAGGAAGCCGCTGCCGCTGACCGGCGAACTGGCCTTCGCCACCATCGAGCGCGACGGCGCGCCCGTGTCGGTGCGCCTGACGGCGCTGCGCCTGGACGACGGCAGCCGCCTGCTGGTGGGACGCGACCTGCGCGAGCTCGATGCGATCCGCAGCGTGATCGAACGGGCGCTGGCCGCCAGCGCCGCCGTCTCCGTGCTGCTCGCCTTCCTGGGCGCGCTGGTGTTCCGGCGCAGCCTGGAGTCGCGCCTGGGCCGCATCCGCCGCACGGCCGCGCGCATCGCGGGCGGCGACATGTCCAGCCGCATCGCCGTGCAGGGCGACGACGAATTCGCGCGCCTGGGCACCGACATCAACCGCATGCTGGACCGGATCGAATCGCTGATGGAAGGCGTGCGTCACGTGTCGAACTCGATCGCCCACGACCTGCGCACGCCGCTGGGCCGCGTACGCAACCGCCTCGACCGCGCGCTGCAGGCGAGCGCCGATCCGCAAGCCCTCGTCGGCGACGCGCGCCTGGCCATCGAGGACATCGACGGCCTGATTTCTCTGTTCGACAAGCTGCTGCAGATCGCCGCCGCCGAAGCGGGCATGCGTACGCGCTCGTTCGAACCGCTCGACCTGGGCGAAATCGCACGCGACATGGCCGAGCTTTACGAGGCCACCGCGGAAGAGCAGGGCGTCACGCTGCGCTTCGTCGGCAGCGCGGACGTGCGTGTCCCGGGCGACCGCCACCTGCTGGCAAATGCGCTGGCGAGCCTGATCGACAACGCCATCAAGTACGCGGGCGCCGGGCACTACGTCGACATCGACGTGCGCCACGCAGGTACGGACGGGGGCATGGACGCGGGCGCCGCCGTCAGCGTGCGCGACTACGGTCCGGGCGTGCCGGAGGGAGATCTGCAAAAGGTGACGGAGCGCTTCTACCGCGTGGACCAGAGCCGCCACCTGCCGGGCAACGGCCTGGGGCTGTCGATCGTAGCGGCGATCGCGCAGCTGCACGGTGCCGCGTTCAGGCTGCGCAATGCGGCGCCGGGGCTGGAAGCGAGCATGACGTTTCCGGGCTGACGCTTATTGGCTGAAGCTTATTGGCTGAAGCTTATTGGCCGACGCAGATGATCCTGGTCGCGTATTCGTGGGCGTTGCCTTTCTTTTTCGCTGCCCACTGGATGGCTTCCTGGGCGTCCGCGATCGTCATCACGGTCGCCTTGTCCTTGTTCTTGATGAAGGACACGCCTTCGAATTTCCCCTCCTTGCTGCGCATGACCTTGGCGAACACGGGCGGTTTGTCGGGTTCGGCGATCTTGTTCTGCTGGATGAGGTAGCGCTGGTCGTTGGTATCCATGGTGCTGTCGATAGGGTTCAAACGCGCATTCTAATCGCTGGGGCGCGATGCCGCGAGGGCCTCACAGGTACTCGACCCGCGACGCGTTGGCCGGATACTCGGCTGCCAGGTCGGCCAGGCATTTCTTCATGATCCACGCATCGTGCGGGAAGCCGCGCTCGAACCGCGCCCAGCCCAGCAGCCGCAGGGTTTCCGGCATCGCCACCAGGCCGATGATCACGTCCCAGAAGGCGTCCCAGTTGGGGCCATACCAGTCGGGGAACTGCAAGGTCTCCGCCAGCAGCGCGTGCAGCTCGCGCACGCTGGCGATGCAGGAGAGGTCGATGGTGACCAGGTGTTGCCGTGTGGCCGTCATGTCCGGTAAATCCTCCTGTTTCATGTCCGGTCGGACGATTGCGTCTCGTACTCGCCGAACACCTGTTCCATGAAATCGACAACGGCCCGGATGCGCGCGCTCGTGCGCAGGCCGCCGGGCATCGACAACCAGACATCCTGGTCCAGCTCGGCGATGTGGGGAATCGCGGCGACGAGGTGCCGCTGGTCGTGCGCCAGGAAGGTCGCCAGCACGCCCAGGCCGGCGCCATGGGCGACGCCGTCCAGGATCCCGAGCCCGTAACTGCAGCGCATCCACGGCGAGGGTGTGCCGGGCAGGGCGCGCAGCCAGCGGTCGGACTGGAATTCCGCGCGCGGTTCGTCGAAGCCCACGAACGGCACGCCCGCCCAGTCCCCCTTCGCGATGGCATCGGCATGGCGCGTCGCGACGTCGCGGTTGCCGTACAGCCCGAAAGACAGGGTGCCGATGCGGCGGGCGACGAGGTCGAGCTGTTCGGGACGATAGGGCCGGATCGCGATGTCGGCTTCGCGCCGCGCCAGGTTGTAGGGGCGGTGCGACGTGACGATTTCCACGTCGACGTTCGGGTGGCGCTCGTGGAAGGGGGCGAACCGCGTGGTGAGGAAATAGGACAGCCACTCGTCGGTATTGATCCGCACCAGGCCCGAGATGGCATGGGCATCCTGGCGGTCGCGCGTGCGCTCGACTTCCAGCGCGATCTCGCCCATCTGCTCGGCCAGGGCGAACACGTCGGTTCCGAACGCCGTCGGAATGCAGCCGCCCTGGAAGCGCTCGACGAGTTTCTGGCCGACCGCTTGTTCCAGGTCGTCGAGGCGGCGCGACAACGTGGCCGCGCTGAGGCCCGCTTTCCTGGCAGCGCCCCGCAACGTTCCCTCCTGCGCGATGAACGATAGCAGCCGCAGGTCATCCCAATTCAGGTGTTTCATATCTGGAGCATGGTGCCCCAGATTTGCCCATATGTATACGTTTTTGGGTGTGAGATGATGCTTTCTGGATAGTAATCGACCATTCGGCGCGAGGCCGCACCCGCGCCGGACATAGAAAGGATCTTCATGCGACCATTCCGCGATCGCGTCAGGCACGCGCTCCTGTTCGAAGCCGTGGCGCTGGCCATCTTCATTCCCGGTTCGGCCCTGCTATTCGGCCAGCCGGTGTCGCAGATGGGGGTGATCGGCATCGTCTCGGCAACCGTCGCCACCCTGTGGAACTTCGTGTTCAACGTCGGCTTCGACCGGGCCATGCTGCGCCTGCGCGGCAGCGTCCACAAGACCATGGCGCTACGGGTCGCCCACACATTCCTGTTCGAGGCGGGACTGGTCGCGCTGCTGGTGCCCATGATCGCGTGGTACCTGGACATCGGCCTGTGGGCGGCGCTGCTGATGGATATCGCGATCGTCACCTTCTACCTGGTGTACGGCTTCCTGTTCAATATCGCCTACGACCGCGTGTTCCCCGTACCGGCAGCGCGCACTGCCTGACCGCCAGGACTGCCGGGTCGTTCGCCTGGCGGAGTTTGGCACCGGCCATACAGGCGTCGAACCCCTCAGCGGCGGCCCGGCCACGTCGACAGCGCCTGCTCCGCCACCGCATCGAGAGTGGCGCGGTCGGCGCCGATGCGGGCCTGGACCGCCATCCCGGACAGGATCGTCATGACGAACGCCGCCAGCGCGTGACAGTTGGCGTTCTCCGGCAGGTCGCCGTCCTGTCTGGCCTGTTCCAGCCGGTTGACCAGCGCCGACTCGCCCACGGCGCGTGCTTCGATCAAGGTCTGTTGGATGGGGATGACATCGTCCGAGCCGACGACGGCGCCGAGCACGCCGAGACAGCCGCGCCGGTCCGGATAGCGCGTGTGCAGCTCGGCTGCGCCGCGAAAAATGTGTTCCACGACCAGGCGTGACGTGGGTTGTTCCAACGCCTCCGGAAAACACTTCACGTAACGCTGGTAGTAACGGTCGAGCGCCAGCCGGAACATGGCTTCCTTGTTGCCGAACGCCGCATACAAGCCGGGGCGCTCGACCCCGGCAGCGCGCGTCAGGTCGGTGTACGACGCCCCTTCATAGCCTTTGCTCCAGAACACGTTCAGTACGGCGTCGAGCGCATCATCGACGTTGAACTCGCGGTGGCGTCCCATTTCCCAGCCTTCGATCTTATTTCAGTAACGACCGATATTAAATTTATCGGCAAGCCGCGTCAATGGCTTGACAAGGTCGTATCGATAAACTAACGTTCGTTACGATACTGATCGTTACTAAATTTTTGCGCCGCGTCCGGTGCGAGGCGTTCAGTTGTTTGAAGAGGATGACACATGAAACATAGCGTGAACCGTCAAATTGTCCTGGCAGCGCGCCCGAACGGCATGGCCAGGCTGAGCGATTTCAAATTCGTGGAAACCACGCTGCCGGCGCTGAAGGATGGCGAGGTCCTGTTCCGCAACACCTTGTTTTCCATCGACCCCTACCAGCGCAACCTCATGGGCAACGGATCGTCGGAATGGCCGACGATCGCGATCGGCGAACCGATGGGCGGGCCCACGGTCGGAATCGTCGAGGCGAGCAAGAATGCGGCGTTCGAGGTCGGCGACCACGTCCAGTCCTGGTCGGGCTGGCAGACCTACGCGATTTCGGACGGGACGGACCTGCGCAAGCTCGATGCTGCCGCGGCGCCGTTGTCGACGGCCCTCGGTCCGCTCGGCCTGACGGGATTCACGGCCTGGTATGGCACCACGAAGGTCCACACGTTCAAGCCGGGCGGCACCGTTGTCGTCACCGGTGCGGCCGGGGCGGTGGGCTCGACGGCGGCACAGCTGATGAAACTGCGCGGCCATCGCGTCGTCGGCGTGGCCGGCGGCCCGGACAAGATTGCCTTCCTCAAGAACGAACTGGGGCTCGATGCCGCCATCGACTACAAGGCGCCCGATGTCAAGGAACAGGTCGCGCGCGCCCTGCCGGACGGCATCGACGGATTCTTCGAGAACGTCGGCGGTCCGATGTTCCCCGTGCTGATGGAACACTTCAACCCGCACGCCAAGATGGTCGTCTGCGGCACGATCTCCGACTACAGCGACGCCGAGCTGCCGCAAGGGACGAACTACCTGCCGCGCCTGATCACGCTGATCCACTACCGCTTCGTCGAGATCAAGGCATTCGCCACGCCCTACGTCATGGACACGTTCCCCGAGTTCCTGGCCGAGATGACGCCGCTCGTCAAGAGCGGGAAGATCAAGTATCGCGAGGAGTTCATCGACGGATTCGGCAAGCTTCCCGAAACCCTGCTGACGCTGTTCGACGGCACGCACAGCGGCAAGAAACTGATCGTGCGGGCTTGAAGCATCCATGCAAGGAGCGAACAAGGAGTGAACATGAGCGAACTCGCTGGAAAACGGGCCCGGGTACCGGATCCGTGCTGACCGTCGACGGTGGATTCAATGCCTGAACGGCGATCGGACCGTGCTCACCACTTGCAGCCGCTGTCGTCGATGGCGTTCTTCGCGAGGTCCACGGCCAGCATGATCACGTTGCCGAGCAGGTTGGTGCTCTGTGCACGGGCCGTCTGACAATCGACGCGGCGGGCGCGTTCGAGCGGGCTGACGACCTGGCGCTCGCTGTTCGGGTCCACGACCGGTTTGCGGCTCTCTGTCGCCAGCAGGCCGTTGCCGCGTTCGCGCGCGACCAGGCGTGCGGTAGCGCGCGCGGCGGCCAGGTCGAGGGCCGGGGCATGGGTGGCGGCGTCGGTATCGGCGGGGGCATCGGGGGCAGCGCGGGTGCCGGCGGCTGCGCCGGGAGCTGCGTCGGCAGGTGCATCGGTGGACGCGTCGGCGTGCGCCGGGCTGGCCATCACGGCTGGTGCGGTGGATGACGCATGCGCCTGGCGCCGTGCCTGCAGCGGCCGCGCGCTCGCCAGCATGGGCGTGGAGCGGGGCGCGGTCGCCGCCGGAGCCGGAGCCGGAGCCGGAGCCGGGG
>CAUSCY010000028.1:0-76399 GCA_963529995.1 uncultured Massilia sp.
CCCTCGAAAGTGGACAATTTACTGTCCAACTTTCTTGTGGCAGTTCAAGGCCGGGGCCTAATCCAGTGGTGCAGCCTGGACGTTTGAAATTGGGCCCCGGCCTGCGCCGGGGTGACGCGGTGGGGGGCGCCTTACGCTTCGCGCGCCGCGCCGGCCACCAACTCGCACAGCACGTCGGCCGTCACCGGCTTGACCAGGTAGCGGTCGAAGCCGGCCTGCAGTCCCCGTTCGCGGTCGCCCGGCTGGCCGTAGCCGCTCAGTGCGATCGCATAGGGCACGGCGCCGCCCGGCGCGGCACGCAGCGCATGCATCAGGCCCAGGCCGTCCAGGCCGGGCAGGCCGATGTCGCACACGATCACGTCCCAGGATCCGGACAGGGCCAGCGCCAGGCCGCCGGGACCGTCGTGGGCGACGGACACGTCGTGGCCCTCGGCGCCCAGGCAGCCGGCCAGCGCCAGGCAGGCATCGATATTGTCTTCGACCAGCAGCACGCGGCGCGGGCCGCCGTGCACGGCGGGAATGGACGGCGCCGCGTCCCGGGGCACCGCCGGCGTGCCGCAGCGCGGCAGGCGCACGAGAAAGCGGCTGCCCAGGCCCGTGCCGGCGCTGCTGGCCTCGACGGTCCCGCCATGCATGCCGACGAGATTGCGCACGACGTTCAGGCCGACCCCGAGCCCGCCCTCGGAGCGGGCCAGCGAGCGCGGCCCCTGCGTGAACAGGTCGAAGATATACGGCAGGACTTCGGGCGCGATGCCGATGCCGTCGTCCTCGACGTACACGGACACGTGGCCGTCGATGGCGTGCACGGTCAGGCGCAGGCTGCCGCCGTCGCCCGTGTACTTGGACGCGTTGGCCAGCAGATTGGTAAACACCTGCGCCAGGCGCACGCGGTCGCCTTCGACCGTCACCTCGTCCGGCGGCAGGGCCAGTTCGAGGAACTGGCGGCGCTCGGCGATACGCGGCTGCACCGTCTCGATGGCGTGGCGCAGCACCTCGGCCAGCGCCAGCGGCTCGGGCGCCAGCGTGATCTTGCCGCTGCTGATACGGGCGGCGTCGAGCAGGTCGTCGAGCAGGCGCGCCATGTGTTCGACCTGGCGCCCGACCACGCGCGCCAGCCTGGACTGTTCGGGTACGGCATTGCGCTCCAGCAGCGATGCCGCCATGGCGATCGGCGACAAGGGGTTCCTGAGCTCGTGCGCGAGCATGGCGAGGAATTCGTTCTGGCGGCGGTTGGCGGCCTCGGCGTCGTCGCGCAGGTGCTGGGCGTTGACGGTGGCCAGTACCAGGTGTTCGTTGGCTTGGCGCAGCTCGGCCACCGTCGCTTCGAGTTCGTCCACGCGCGCGCGCAAGGCGGCGTCGCCGCCGGCATGCGCCACGCCGTCGTCCATGTCCGTTACCGCCGCGTCGCTCATGCCCTCGTCCCCCTCAACCGCGTGGCCAGCCGGTCAGAATGCCTTCGTATGGTACCGTGTGGTCGTCCACCTCGATGCCGGTGTCCGTGATGCGGTATTCGCGCAGCTCGCTGCTGTGGTCGATGCCGCGCACCTTGATCACCGTGAGGAACTTGCGCAGCGCCCCGCCGACCTCGGCGAAACGCAATGCGACCACGGCGTCGGCCAGGAAGGCCAGCTGGTGCGGACTGGTGCGCAGGCTCGGCGCGATGTCGTCCATGCCGGCCGTGACCAGCACGGTGACGCCGCGCTTGGCCAGCACGCTGAGCGTGCGGAACACGGTCTGGCGCAGGTCGGCGCGCGCTTCCGGCGACAGGTACAGGTCGAATTCGGACAGCGAATCGATGACGACGCGCGTGGCGCCGAGGCGGTCGATCGCGCTCAGCATGTCGTCCAGCAGCTCTTCCACGCTGAGCGACAGCGAGCGGGTCTCGACCACGGCCACGCTGCCTTCCTGCGCCATCCGCGCCAGCGCCCGGTTGCGCAGGCGCGCCGTGCCTTTTTCGAAGAACACGGCCACGCCCTTCTCGCCCTGGTCGACGCCAGCCTGCAGGAAGCGCGTGCCGAGCACCGTCTTGCCGATGCCCGTCGGCCCCGTCACGAGCAGCGCGTGTCCCTGCGGCAGGCCGCCCAGCATCAGCTGGTCGAGGCCCGCTACGCCGGTGGAAATGCGCCGCGGGTTCGCGTCGACCTGCGTGCCCGGCAGGCGGTCGTCGGCCAGCGGCGGCAGTTCGCGCGGATACACGCGGATGCCGTCGTCGGTGATGCGCATCGTGTGGGCGCCCATCATGTGGCCCTGGCCGCGCATCTTGATCACGCGGATCTTGCGCATCGTCGAATTGTCGTCGCTGGCCTGGGACAGCGCCAGCATGCCGTCGGCCACGGTGATGATCGGATTGGCCTCGACGTCGGCATGCGTGTATTCGCCGATCAGGAACGTCGTCGCCTGCCAGGTCGCCATGCGCGAACCCAGTTCCTGGATGAAGTGCTGCAGGTCGCTCAGTCCTTCGTTGCCGCCGCGCGCCGTCTGCACGACGGAACGGAAGGAATCGACGAACACCAGGCCCGGCCCGAATTCCTCGACCTCGTGCATGATCCGCTCCAGCACGCCCGCGAAATGGCCGGCGCGCAGGTCGTCCGCCAGGTTCACGTAGCGGATGCTGGAGCCGACCTTGTCCATGTCGAAGAACGGGAACTGCTGCTGGTAGCGCAGCATCTTCAACGGCGGCTCGCCCAGCACCGTGAAGAACAGTGCGCGTCGCTGCGGCCCGGCCAGCGCGAACATGATCTGGTGCGCCAGCGTGGTCTTGCCGCTGCCCGGCGCGCCGGCAATCAGCGTGAAGGAAAATTCGGTCAGGCCGCCGCCCAGGAGAATGTCGAGTCCCGGGACTCCCGTGCCCAGCATCCCCAAGCGTACTTTGTCGGTCATTTACTTGTGCTCCTGTGCTTCTTGCGGCCCGTCGCGGCCATTCGGATCCGTGCCCGCGTCGGCCAGCAGCCGCGCCGTCAATTTCTCGCCGATCAAGGCCGAGAGCTGCCTGGTGAACGTCTGCAGCAATTCCGCGTTCGCGCCCGCCGCCTGCTGCGCATCGACGCTCGCGAGGTCGCGCTCGTACGCGGCCAGCAGCGCATCGATCGACGCGCGCTCGCCGCCGACGCTCAGCCAGCCGTGACGCGGTGCGAGCATGCGCACTGCGCGGCCGAACAGCGCGCAGACGCCGCTGTCGCCGATCAGCCCGGCCAGTTGGCCGATGATGCGGCGCCACGGTTGCAGCAGATCGGCCCTCCCGTCGGCCGCGGCCAACAAGGGCGCGCCGCTGCCGGGTTGGCGCGGGGTATGGTCTCTATCCATCAGGCATCTAAAGTTATCGTTCTTGGCTACCCGCCTCAGCGGTCCAAGGGTCCCCGGGCATTATAGCCGTAATACCCATGTTGCAATCGCCACCATGCCATTTTGCAATGCGAACTGCTAACATCGGCGTTTGCACATCAACCACAGCGAGTGTCCATGCCTCACGTTTCCGCTTTCCGCCCTGTCCTGTCCCGCACCTTGCTGGCCCTGCTTCCCCTGTTCACCTTGCCCGCCCACGCGCAGTCGCTGCCTGCCGTGCAGGAAGCGCCGCTGCGCGCCCACCTGTCGCTGCTGGCCGACGACCTGTTCGAAGGCCGCGGCACCGGCCAGCGCGGCGGCGACCTGACCGTGCGCTACCTCGAGACCCAGGCCGCCGCCATCGGCCTGTCTCCGCTGAAGGACGGCGGCTACCGCCAGAAGGTGGACATGGTCGGCCAGAAGACCCTGCCCGGCAGCCGCGTGCAGTTCGCGGCCGGCGGCAAGACGCTCGACGCCGTGTTCGGCAAGGACGTCGTGTTCGGCAACGCCAACGGGCGCGCCGAAACGACGCTGTCGGCGCCCGTCGTCTTCGTCGGCTACGGCATCGACGCGCAGGACGAGCAGTGGAACGATTTCGCCGGGACCGACGTGAAGGGCAAGCTGATCGTGGCGATGGTCAACGATCCGCGCCCCACCGCGGCCGAGCCGAACCGCTTCGCCGGCAAGTCGCTCACCTGGTACGGCCGCTGGGTCTACAAGTTCGAGGAAGCGGTGCGCCAGGGCGCGGCGGGCATCCTGCTGGTGCACACGACAGAGTCGGCGTCGTATCCGTGGACCGTGCCCGTCAACAGCTTCTCGCATGAGCAGTTCCACCTGGCCGGCAACGGCAATGCGCTGCAGGGCTGGATCAGCGAAGACTTCGCGCGCACCCTGTTCAAGCAGGCCGGCCAGGACCTGGACGCGCTGCGTGCCCGCGCCGAAGCGAAGGGTTTCAAGCCCGTCGCCCTCGACGCCACCGCCAGGGCCGAGGTGAAGAGCGCCGTGCGCGAGGTCGTGCAGTACAACGTTGCCGGGATCGTGCCGGGCGCGGACCCGCAGCTGAAGGCCGAAGCCGTGATCTATTCGGCGCACTGGGACCACCTCGGCATCGACGTGGAAAACGGCAAGCCGGACCACATCTGGAACGGCGCCATCGACAACGCCTCCGGCACCGCGGCCCTGCTGGCGATGGCGCAGGCGGCCGCCGCCCATCCGGCCAAGCGCACCCAGATCTTCCTGTGGCCCTGCGCCGAGGAGCAAGGCCTGCTGGGCAGCCTGGCCTATGTGCGCTCGCCCCTGTGGCCGCTGGCGAAGACGGCGGCCGACCTGAACCTGGACAGCATGAACTTCGTCGGCCGCACGCGCGACATCGGCGTCGCCGGCGCGGAGCGCAGCACCCTCGTGGACACGGCGGGCCAGGTCGCCAAGTCGATGGGCCTGAGCCTGGCCCCGCCGACGCCGGACCTGGGCGGCGCCTACTTCCGCGCCGACCACTTCAACTTCGCCAAGGCCGGCATCCCCGCGTTCAATGTGGGGTCGGCCGTGTTCTCGGGCGACGGCAAGTTCACCTTCGAGCACGAGCATGGCGCCGGGGACAAGATGCGCGCCTTCACCAAGGACTACCACCAGGTGAGCGACCAGTACGATCCGTCGTGGGACTTGTCGGGCATGGTGCAGCAGGCGCAGTTCACGCTGAACCTGGGCTATGCGGTCGCGAACGCGCCCGCGCTGCCGCGCTGGAAGGCGGGCGAGGCGTATGGGAAGGTCAAGCGCTGAGGAGGTAGCGCCTAGGCATCGATCGCGGGTAAGATCGGTGCTTCATACCTCACCAGGAAGACCATGAAGCAGACCCTGCTCGACTCCGCACTCTCCGTCGCCCTCTCCCTCGCCCTGTCGACCGCCCTCCTTTCCGCCGCGCCCGCGCAGGCGGCGCCGAAGACGGCAGCGACGGTAAACGCCACCGACCAGCGCTTCCAGGCGATCTACGAGGCGGAGTGGAAATGGCGGCTCGAACAGGGCCTGGCGTGGGACGAGGACAGCCCGCGCGCGCTTCGCGGCGAGCTGGCGCGCGTCGATGCGCGCACGCAGGCGGCGCGCCTGGCCTACTGGCAGGACGTGCTGCAGCGCCTCGACGCCATCCGCCCCGAGCAGCTGTCGGCGCCGCGCAGGATCGACTACGCCGTCTACCGCGCCCAGATCGCCGCCTTCGTCCAGGCACAGCGCTTCCGCGAATACGAGCAGCCCGTGAATGCCGACAGCGCGTTCTGGAGCGACATCACGTATATCGCGCGGAAGCCGTTCAAGACGGAGGCCGAGTACCGCGCCTACCTGAAGCAGCTGGCCGACCTGCCGCGCTACTTCGGCGAGGAGACGGACAATCTGCGCGCGGGCCTGGCGCGCGGCTTCACGCCGCCCAAGGTGACGCTGACGGGCCGCGAGGCGCCGCTCGTCAACATCGTGAACGCGAAGACGCCGCAGGACACCGTGTTCTACACGCCGTTCAAGGAGATGCCGGCGACGATTCCCGCCGCCGTGCAGGACGATCTGCGCGCGCGGGGCGCCAGGCTGATCGTCGACCAGGTGCAGCCGGCCTATGCCGGCGTGCTGAAATTCGTGCAGGCCGAGTACTTCCCCAAGGCGCGCACGGCGCTCGCCGCCGAAAGCCTCCCCGACGGCAAGGCCTACTACCAGTCGAAGATCGTCGAGTTCACGACGACCGACATGACGGCGCAGCAGATCCACCAGATCGGCCTGGCCGAGATGGCGAAGATCCGCGCCGAGATGCAGCAGACGATGGACAAGGCCGGCTTCAAGGGCGACTTGCCGGCCTTCCTGACTTTTCTCCGCACCGACCCGCAGTTCTATGCGAAGACGCCGGAAGAACTCCTGATGCGCGCCGCCTGGATCGCCAAGAAGTTCGACGGCAAGGCCGACCAGTACTTCGGCTACCTGCCGCGCCGCCGCTTCGCGATCGTGCCGGTGCCGCTGGACCAGGCGCCCTACTACACGTCGGCGCGCGGCGGTCCCGGCATCTATCTGGTGAACACCTACAACCTGCCGGCGCGCGCGCTGTACAGCCTGCCGGCATTGACGCTGCACGAATCGGCGCCGGGCCACGCCTTCCAGATGCCGGTGGCGCTGGAACAGCAGGGCGTGCCGCCATTCCGCCGCGCCTACATCTCGGCCTACGGCGAAGGCTGGGCGCTGTACTGCGAGCGCCTGGGCAGCGAGATGGGCATCTACGAGACGCCGTATGAAACCTTCGGCATGCTGAGCTACCAGGCCTGGCGCGCCGCCCGCCTCGTCGTCGACACGGGCATCCACGCGATGGGCTGGACGCGCGCGCAGGCGCAGGCCTATATGCACGACAACACGGCGCTGTCGGACCACGAGATCGAGACGGAAGTCGACCGCTACATCTCCTGGCCGGGCCAGGCGCTGTCCTACTACCTGGGACAGATGGCGATCATGGAGGCGCGCGCGAAGGCGCAGGCGGCGCTGGGAGAAAAGTTCGACATCCGCGCCTTCCACGACACGGTGCTGCAACTGGGGTCGGTGCCGCTGCCGGTGCTGAAGGCGCGCATCGACGCGTTCATTGCCGATGGGGGCAAGTCGCCGTATCCGGCGTCGAAATAATTCCCGGGTGTGCATGGTGGGCACGGGGCGCCCACCCTACGAATTCGATGAACCGTTCATACGGATTCGATCGACCGTAGACATAGGGTGGGCATCACATGCCCACCATCACCGTCAGAACAGCTTCAGCTTCAACTGCACCGAGATCCCGCCGTACAAGCGGTCCTTGTACGTCGGGATGATCCCGACGTTCACGCCGACGCGCTGGTACTCGTAAGTCAGCGTGGGAATCGCCGCCGGAAACCAGCCGCCGTCGCGCATGCGCGGGTAGCCGTCGAACGCGGCCAGCGCGGCGCCCACGCGCACCGGACCGATCGCCCACGGCTGCCAGATCACGCCCGCGTAGTTCGACCACTCACGGTCGCTGTTGTAGAAGCGCCCGACGGCAGCCGCCATCGTGCCCGAGAAGCGGTACTCGGCGCCCAGGCCCTTGTTGCCGCCGTTCAGGTCCTTGTCGCGGTCGAAGTGCCAGGTGGCGAAGCCCGTATCGACCCACAGCTCGCTCTTCGGCGCGGGGTCGATCCAGCTGTACCAGGTGGAGGGTTGTTCCTGGGCCTGGGCCTGGGCCTGGGCGCCGGCAAAGGCCAGCAGGCCGGCAGCTGCCAGGGCCTGGAAAATGCGGGAAGCGTTCAATCGTCGGCCTTCGGGTCGAGGTGGGGGAACATCACTTCGGTGAAGCCGAAGCGGGAAAAGTCCTTGATGCGCATCGGGTACAGGATGCCCAGCAGATGGTCGACTTCGTGCTGCACCACGCGCGCGTGGAAGCCGTCGACCTCGCGCGCGATCGGCTTGCCGACCTGGTCGACGCCTTCGTAGCGCAGCTTCGTATAGCGCGGCACGCTGCCGCGCAGGCCCGGCACCGACAGGCAACCTTCGAAGCCCTCTTCCATCTCGTCGCACAGGGGCGTCAGCACGGGGTTCAGCAACACCGTTTCCGGCACCGCGGGCGCGTCCGGATAGCGCTGGTTCTTGCCGAAGCCGAAGATCACGAGCTGCAGGTTGACGCCGATCTGCGGCGCGGCCAGGCCGGCGCCGTCGACGCTGTGCATGGTCTCGAACATGTCCGCCACCAGCGCGTGCAATTCGGGCGTGTCGAATTCGGTCACTTTCTCGGCGACGCGCAACAGGCGCGGGTCGCCCATCCTGAGGATCTCGCGGATGGCCATTACGGGTTCTCCTTGCACAGTTGTTGCAGGAATTCGCGGTAGCCGGCGGCCGTTTCCGGGTGCTTCATGCCGATCGCCGCCGTCGCCTTCAGGTAGCCCAGCTTGGAACCGCAATCGTAGCGCTGGCCCGCGTAGCGGTAGGCCAGCACGCGCTCGCGCGCCATCAGGGCGGCGATGCCGTCGGTCAGCTGGATCTCGCCGCCGGCGCCGGTGCCCAGCGTCGCCAGGTGGTCGAAGATGGCGCCCGACAGCACGTAGCGGCCGACGACGGCCAGCGTCGACGGCGCCTCGTCCGGCTGCGGCTTCTCGACGATGCCGGACACCAGCTCCAGGTCCGGGCGGTAGGCACTGGCACTGACGATGCCGTACTGGCGCGTATGCGCGCGCGGCACGTCCTGCACCGCCAGCACGCTGCATTTCTCGTACGCGTACAGGTCCGTCATCTGGGCCAGCACGGGCTTGTGGCCTTCGGCCGTATCCATGAAGTCGTCGGCCAGCAGCACCGCGAACGGATCGTTGCCGATCACGGGCCGGGCGCACAGCACCGCGTGGCCCAGGCCCAGCGGCTCGGACTGGCGGATGTAGATGCAGCTGACGTGCTTCGGAATGACCTGGCGCACCAGCTTCAGCAGTTCTTCCTTGCCGGCCGCCTCGAGCTCGGATTCGAGCTCGTAGGCCTTGTCGAAATGGTCTTCGATGGCGCGCTTGTTGCGGCCCGTGATGAACACCAGCTCGTTGATGCCGGCAGCCACCGCTTCCTCGACCGCGTACTGGATCAGCGGCTTGTCGACGATCGGCAGCATCTCCTTCGGCTGCGCCTTGGTGGCGGGCAGGAAGCGGCTGCCGAGACCCGCGACGGGGAACACGGCCTTCTTGATTGCGGTCATTCTCGGACATCCCTCGTATGGTTAAGTAGACTCATTTCGTCGATTCCAGCAGCGCCAGCAGGCCCGCTTCGTCGAGCACCGTGACGCCCAGCGCCTCGGCCTTTTCCAGCTTGCTGCCGGCTTCGGCGCCGGCGACGACGTACGAGGTCTTCTTCGACACCGAACCGGACACCTTGCCGCCCGCCTGCTCGATCAGCGCGCCGGCCTGGTCGCGGCTCATCGTCGGCAGCGTACCCGTCAGGACGAAGGTCTTGCCCGTGAGCGTCCCGGTGGGCGCCGCCTCTTCCTGCGGCAGCGCGTCCAGCAGCTCGCGGCGCAGCTGCACCAGCGCGGCCAGCGCATCGCGGTTCGCCGGCACGCCCATCCACTGTTCCAGCGCCGCGGCCACCGTCTCCGGCAGGCCGAACACGTCGAATACGCGCAGATCGACCAGCTTGTCGAGCGTGACGCCGGCCAGCAGCTGGCGCGCGCGCGGCTCCGTCATTTTCGGGATCGCGAGCGCGGCCAGCAGCTGCACGTCGTCCAGCTTTTCGCGCAGCGCCGCACGGGGCGCATGCTCGCCCTGCGGGGCGACGCCCGTCTGCAGCAGCGCGTTCAGCGCCTGCTGGTTCTTCTCTTCCGCGAAGAAGTCGGCGATGGCCTCGGCCACGGTGCCGCCGATGTCGGGCAGCACGCGCAGCAGCGCGGCCGGCGCACGGCGCACCAGCGCCAGGCTGCCGAGCCAGTCGGCCAGCGTCTTGGCCGTCGATTCGCCCACGTGGCGGATGCCCAGCGCGAACAGCAGGCGTTCCAGCGGCGGCGACTTGCTGGCGGCGATCGCGGCGAGCAGGTTGTCGGCCCACTTGGTGGCGACCTTGCCCTGCTTGACCGTCTCGGGGGTGGTGCCGTCGCGTTCGTCCGCGAGGCGCTTCATGGTCAACAGGTCGTCCAGCGTCAGGCGGTACAAGTCGGCCACGCCGTGGATCAGGTTGGCCTCGACGAGGCTGTCGATGTAGCGGTCGCCCAGGCCTTCGATGTCCATCATGCGGCGGCCCGCGAAGTGGCGGATCGCTTCCTTGCGCTGGGCCGCGCAGGTCAGGCCGCCGGAGCAGCGTGCCACCGCCTCGCCCTCTTCGCGCACGACGTGCGAGCCGCACACCGGGCACGTCGCCGGCAGCTGGTACACGGGCGGTTCCGGCTGCGGACGGCGCTCCAGCACCACCGACAGCACTTCGGGGATCACGTCGCCGGCGCGGCGCACGACGACCGTGTCGCCCACGCGCACGTCCTTGCGCCGGACCTCGTCCTCGTTGTGCAGCGTCGCATTGGTGACGGTGACGCCACCCACCGACACGGGCACGAGGCGTGCGACGGGCGTGATGGCGCCCGTGCGGCCCACCTGCACGTCGATGGCGGACACCTCGGTCAGCGCTTCCTCGGCCGGGAATTTATGGGCCAGCGCAAAGCGCGGCGCGCGCGACACGAAACCGAGCTGGCGCTGGTCGGCCACGCGGTCGACCTTGTAGACGACGCCGTCGATCTCGTAGGGCAGCGACTTGCGGCGCTCGCCGATGTCGCGGAAGTAGCCCAGCATGCCGTCGCAGCCCTGCACCACCGCGCGTTCCTTCGACACGGGCAGGCCCAGGCGTTCGAACCAGTCCAGCACGGCCGAATGCGATTCGGGCAGCGGTGCGCCTTCCAGTACGCCGATGCCGTAGGCGAAGAAGCGCAGCTTGCGCTGCGACGTGACGCGGGCGTCGAGCTGGCGCAGGCTGCCGGCCGCCGCGTTGCGCGGATTGGCGAATTCCTTCTGGCCGGCGGCGCGCTGGCGCTCGTTCAGGCGTTCGAAGTCCTCCTTGAACATCAGCACCTCGCCGCGCACTTCCAGCACGTCGGGGATGTCCGGGCCGTGCAGGCGCAGGGGGATCACGCGCACGGTCTTGATATTGGCCGTGACGTCCTCGCCGGTAAAGCCGTCGCCGCGGGTCGCGGCCTGCATCAGCACGCCCTTCTCGTAGCGCAGGCTCATCGCCAGGCCGTCGAACTTCAGCTCGGCCGCATAATCGACCGCGCGCGGCGTATCGAGGCCATCGCGCACGCGGCGGTCGAAGTTGTCGATGTCCTCGTCGGAAAAGCCGTTGTTCAGCGACAGCATCGGCACCGCGTGCGTCACCTGCTTGAATTCGGGAATCGGCGCGGCGCCCACGCGCGACGTCGGCGAATCGACCGACACGGCCTGCGGGTACTGTTCTTCCAGTGCCTGCAGTTCGCGGAACAGCTTGTCGTACTCCGCGTCCGGGATCGTCGGCGCGTCCAGCACGTGGTAGTTATAGATGTGGCGGTTCAATTCCTCGACCAGCCACGCCATGCGCCCGAGGTCGTCCTGGGGCGGCTTGATTGCTTCGCTCATCGCCACCTCAGCCGAACAGGCGCAGCGCGCGGGTGGAACCGGCCGGGATATCGGCGGCGTCCATCTCCAGGTAGAACTCGCGCACCTGGCCGGCGATCTCGTCGAGCGTCTCGTCGGTCAGCGGCTGGTCGAAGTCGTCGACGATGGCCGCGTCCAGGCGCTGGACGAGGTCGCGTGCACAGGCGACCATGCGGCCGAAGCCGTCCTTGGCCGGCGCCACGCAGGGCACGTCCAGCAGCAGCGTCAGGCGCGGCGTCGTGTCTGCGCCCATATTGACGTTGGTGGACAGCGTGAACAGCGGATGGTTGACGTGGCCGTCGGCGTCCGGCATGGCGAACTTGCCGTCCGCGCGCACGTCGAAGCCGGCGGCTTCGAGGGCGCCGACCAGCGTCGACATCGGCCACGGCGCGCCCTTCGACGCCAGGTTCACGCCCAGCTGGGCGTCGTGGCTCGCGACGAAGCGGTGCAGCGTCTTCGCCTCGCTCATCACCTCGATCATGTCCGGCACTTCCGGCTCGGCCCCGATCTCGTCGCCGACGGCGCGCAGGCGCGTCACCATTTCCGAATATTCCAGTTCGTTCAGCGCGGTGGTGCGGGTAGCCAGCTGCACGCCCGCCTGCAGCTTCGTGTACACGCCGCCGTGCACGACCGGTTCCCAGTCGCCGTTGACGGCCAGGCCCACGTAGTGCACCGGCTTGTTGCCGACGCGGCGCAGCTTCAGCAGCGCCGGCAGCGCGCGGTCGCCGCGCAGCGCGCCTTCCACGTTGAGGGGGATGATGCAGTCGATCAGCGGATCGACGAGGTTCTCGGCCAGCTGGGCCGGCGGCGTGTCCGGCTTGGCGCCGGGCAGCGAGGCGGCCGCGCCGAGCGCGGGGTCGAGCGCTGCAGCGGGCGCGGCCGGCGCAGCAGGTCCAGGCACGGATCCCGGCGCAGGCGCGGCGTGCGGCTCGTGCACGACCGGTTCGGCCAGCAGGTCCGGACCAGGCACCAGCGGTTCGGCAGCGGCAACGCCGTCCAGCACGGGTTCGTGGCGCTCCGTGTCGGCATCGAAGGCGCGCGCGGACGGCGCGGCGCCGCCCTTCATCAGCACGTCGTCGTGGTCGCTCGAGAAGGCGCGCTCGACGCTCTTCCTGGCCTTGTACTCCTGCCACTTGTTGTAACTAATGACGCCGACGACGAAGATGCCGCCGGCGGCGATCAGGCTCATTTGGAAATCTGTCATGCTGCTTGTGCCTCGAATGCGAAATATGTTTTCTGATTGTTATTCGGTGGTGCGCTCAGCGCGGCGGCCATGGGCCGTCGGCGCGATGGTGGGTTCACGGTGTGAGGGTAGCATGAAGGCAAGGCGTTCGGCACGAGCGGGAGGGCAAGCGCATCCCGGGCCGGCGCGTCCATGCCAAAATGTCCACAAGGGCGCATCATACCAAATGAAGCGGGCGATGCCATGCAAGCCGGCTGCCGGCACGCGAAATTCGCGACGACAGCATCAAAAAGAACGACCCCATGGGGCAGCTGCCGCATGGGGTCGCGAAACCGCCGGCCGCCGTGGCGGCCGTGGTTCATTCGTGCGTTCTTACTCCTGCAGTGCGGCGGCACGCATCTTGATGCTGTCCGGATTCACGCCGACGGCCTTGGCCAGGCGCATGCCGTAGTCGGCATCGGCCTTCCAGAAGTGCGACAGCATGGTGTCGCGGCTTTCCGTATTGGTCACGCGCTTCAGGTCGCCCGATAGGTTGACGATCAGGTCGTCGCGATCCTGGGGGCTCAGCGAGCGGTAGAACTCGCCGGCCTGGCGGAAGTTCAGCGTCTTCGCGATGCGCTGCTGCTGGGTGGTGCCGGCCAGCGGCAGCTTGCTGCTGCGGGCGTTCGGGTCTTCGACCAGGGCGCCTTCCAGGCGGCTGGGCTGGTAGTTCACGCTGCCCTTGCGGCCCGAGATGTTGCCGGCGCCGTCCTGGTGGTTGTTCGCGACCGGGACCAGCGGACGGTTGATCGGCAGCGACTGGAAGTTGGCGCCGAGGCGGTGGTGCTGGGTGTCGATGTACGAGAACAGGCGGCCCTGCAGCATGCGGTCTTCCGAGGCTTCGATGCCCGGCACCAGGTTACCCGGCGCCATCGCGACCTGCTCCGTCGCTTCGAAGAAGTTGTCCGGCACCTTGTTCAGCACCATCGTGCCTACCTTGCGTTCCGGGACGCCCGGCCAGACCTTGGTCGCATCCAGCGGGTCGAAGTCGAACTTGCCCATGTCTTTCGGCGCGATGACCTGCACCGTCAGGTCCCACGCGGGGAACTTGCCGGCCTTGATCGATTCGTACAGGTCCACCGTGGCGTGGCTGGTGCTCTTGCCCTGCACCAGCGGGATCTCCTGCGGACGCAGGTTGCGCTCGCCCTGGCGCGAATGCCAGGCGAACTTGGCGTACACGTAGTCGCCCTTCGCATTCACGAGCTTCAGCGCGTGCACGCTGCTGCCGTTCATCTCGCGGTAGCTCGCCGGGGTGCCGTAGTTCGAGTACACGCGGGTCAGCATGGCGGTCGACTCGGGGATGTGGGAGAAGAAGTCGAACACGCGTTCCGGCTCCTGCACGTTGGTGACGGGGTCCGGCTTGAGCGCGTGGATCATGTCCGGGAACTTGATCGCGTCGCGGATGAAGAAGATCGGCAGGTTGTTGCCCACCAGGTCCCAGTTACCTTCCTGCGTATAGAACTTGGTCGCGAAACCGCGCGGGTCGCGCGTCGTCTCGGCGCCCGAGCGGCTCGGGATGACGGTCGAGAACCGCACGAACACGGGAGTGACCGTGCCGCGCGCGAACAGTTTCGCCTTGCTCAGGTCGGACAGGCCTTCGGTGGCGGTAAAGGTGCCGTGCGCGCCCGTGCCCGTCGCATGGACGACGCGCTCGGGAATGCGCTCGCGGTCGAAACGCTGCAGCTTCTGCACCAGATGCACGTCCTGCAGCAGGGTCGGACCGTTCGGCCCGGCCGTCTGGCTGTTCTGGTTGTCGCCCACCGGGGCGCCGTTATCCTTCGTCAGGATTTGCTGCGCTTGCGCGCCTTGCGACAGTGCAAGCAAGCCACTCGCGAGCGTCAGCGCGCACAGGGACAGTCGGCCAATCGACATATTGATCAATCCCATAGATTTTCTCTATTGTTTTGTTGAAAGAGATAGCAATATAAATAAAATCTATTGATGGGTGAAGTTGATAGTAACTATCGCAGCGATAGTTTTTGCACCATTATTGTGCAAATATGATGGATGCCATATTTTGGTGCAAGCGCCGACAGCCGTCGCTCGACGGCCGCTCGGGCATGTGGGGAAGGGTCAGGCCGCGGCCAGGTCGGCCGCCGTTTCCATATCGACGGCCACGATGCGCGAAACGCCCTGCTCCTGCATCGTCACGCCGATCAGCTGGCTCGCCATCTCCATCGCGATCTTGTTATGCGAGATAAACAGGAACTGGGTGTGGTCCGACATGCGCTTGACCATGCGGCAGAAGCGCTCCGTATTGGCGTCGTCGAGCGGCGCATCGACCTCGTCCAGCAGGCAGAACGGCGCCGGGTTCAGGCGGAACATCGAGAACACAAGGGCCGTCGCCGTCAGCGCCTTTTCGCCGCCGGACAGCAGGTGGATGGTGGCGTTCTTCTTGCCCGGTGGCTGGGCCATGACCTGGACGCCGGAATCGAGGATTTCCTCGCCCGTCATCACCAGCCTGGCCGTGCCGCCGCCGAACAGGATCGGGAACAGTTCGGAGAAGTGCTCGTTAACGCGGTCGAACGTGTCCTGCAGCAGGTCGCGCGACTCGCGGTCGATCTTGCCGATCGCGCCCTCCAGCGTCGTGATGGCTTCGATCAGGTCGTTGTTCTGCGCGTCCAGGAAGCGCTTGCGCTCCGTGGCCTGGGCCAGTTCCTCTACGGCGGCTAGATTGACGGCGCCCAGCAGGTTGATCGCATTGGTCAGGCGCGTGACCTCGCCCTGCAGCCAGGACGGCTTCATGTCCGGGTTCAGCTTTTCCGACAGGGCCGCCTCGTCGGCCTCGGTCGACTTCAGCGCCTCGGCGAACTGCTCCTGGTTCAGGCGCGCGGCCTGCTCCTTCAACTGCATCTCGGTGATGCGCTCGCGCTGCGGCTGCAGGCTGCGCTCGGCGCCCATGCGCGCTTCCTCGGCTTCGCGCAGCTGCTGGGTGAGCTGGTCGAGTTCGTGGCGCGCGTCGGCCAGGGCCTGTTCCTGCTCGGTGCGGCGCGCCAGCAGGTCCTGCAGGCCTTCGGCCGCCGTGCCCGACTCCAGCGCTTCCAGCTCCAGCCTGGCCGCGCCGATGGATTCCAGCACCTGGGCCGCCTGCTGGTCCGCCGTGGCGGCCGTGCGGCGCAGTTCCTCGATGCGCGTGCGCTGGGTCTTTTCCGCGAACACGGCTTCCTGGGCCGCCCGTTCGAGTTCGCGCAGACGCTCGCGCGCCTCGGCCAGCGCCCTCTCCTTTTCCTGGAACTCGACCTGGCCGTCCTCGTGCGCGCCCTGCAGCTCGGCCAGCTCCATGTCCAGTTCCTCGAACTGGGCCTCGGCTTCGGCCTGCGCCTGGCGCTGCTCGGCCTCCTGGGCCGCGATCTCGTCGAGGTCGGCGCCGATCTGGCCGCTGCGCTGGTTGAACCGGGCTTCGACCTCGGCCTGCTTGACCACGTCGATCTGCAGCGCATGGACTTCGCGCTGCAGCGTGGCGACGCGCTGGCGCCCCTCCTGCAGGCGGCGCTGCAGCTCCGTCACGGCGGCTTCCGCGCGGGTGGCGCGGGTGCGCGCCTCGTCGGCCAGCAACGCCTGGGCACGCAGCTGCTTGCCGATGTTATCGATCTCGTGCTGGCGCGCCAGCACGCCGTCCTGCTCGGCGTCGGCGGCATAGAAGCGCACGCTGGAACGGGTGATCATGTGGCCGTTCGGCGTGACGAAGGCGCCGCCTTCCGGCAGGCGCTCGCGCTGGGCCAGCGCCGTGCCGGGATCGTCGGCCGCGTACACGCCGTGCAGCCAGTCGTCGAGCAGGCCGCGCAGGCCCGGGTCGTTCAGCTTGAGCAGGCTGGCAAAGGGCTTCAGGCCATGGTGGTCCGGCTGCGCGGCGGCGCCGCTGGCCGGCGTGTAGACGGCCATCCTCGCCGGCGGCGCATCGCCGAAGAAGCCGCGCGCCCAATCCAGGTTCGAGATCTCGAGCGCCCCCGTGCGTTCGCGCAGCACGGATTCCAGCGCCGTCTCCCAGCCCGTCTCGATGTCGAGCTTCTGCCAGAGGCGCGGCAGCTTGTCCAGCTCGTGCTTCTGCAGCCAGGGCTGCACCTTGCCCTGGGTCTGCACGCGTTCCTGCAGCTGGCGCAGCGCCGCCAGGCGCGCTTCCAGCTTGGCGTTGGCCGCGTTTTCCTGCGTGACGTGGGCCTGGGCGTCGCGCCGCTCCTGCTCGACGGCCTGCTGGCGGCTCGCGGCTTCTTCCAGCATCAACGTCTGCTCTTCCAGCATCAGCTGTTTTTCCTCGAGCTGCATGCGCAGATTGTCGAGGTGGCCGGCATCCGGCAGGTTCAGGCCCGAGCGCTCCTGCTGCAGGCGCTCGCGCCGCGTGGCCAGGTTGGACAGGATAGACGCGGCGTTGCGCTGGTGCGCCGACGCCAGCTCGATGCGCTGCTGGACCTGCATGATGCGCGCACGCGACTCGGTCGCGCGTTCCTGCGCGCCGCGCCAGGCGGCGTCGAGGTCGGGCAGGCGTTCGTTGTGCGCTTCCACCGCGATCTGCGCGCCTTCGACACGGGCCGCCAGTTCTTCCAGGCGCATCTCCGCTTCCTCGATCTGCTCCTGGGTATCGTTGCCCTGGTTCTGCCACTGATCGCGCTGGGCCGTGAGGGTACCGATCTGGTTCTGCAGACGGGCGCGCGACTCCACCACGAACTTGATCTGCGCTTCCAGGCTGCCGATTTCCGCATTGGTCTGGTACAGGGCGCCCTGCGCGCCGTGCAGGCGGTCGCCGGTGGCGAAGTGGGCCTGGCGCAGGCGCTCCAGTTCCAGCTCCAGGTGGCGCATCTTCGCGTTCTGTTCTTCCAGGCCCGTCTGGGCCTGCGCCATCTCCTGGAACCAGCGCGCCTGCTCGGCCTTGGCTTCGTTGCGGCGCAGGAGCCACAGCAGCTTCTGCTTTTCTTCCTGGTCGGCCTGCAGCTCGCGGAAGCGGTTGGCGACGGCGGCCTGCGCCTCCAGCTTTTCCAGGTTGGCGTTCAGTTCGCGCAGGATGTCCTCGACGCGCGTCAGGTTCTCGCGCGTGTCGGACAGGCGGTTCTCCGTCTCGCGGCGGCGCTCCTTGTACTTCGAGACACCGGCCGCCTCTTCCAGGAACACGCGCAATTCTTCCGGGCGCGATTCGATGATGCGCGCGATCATGCCCTGGCCGATGATCGCGTAGGCGCGCGGCCCCAGGCCCGTGCCGAGGAAGATGTCCTGGATGTCGCGCCGGCGCACGGGCTGGCCGTTGATGTAGTAGGTCGACGTGCCGTCGCGCGTGAGGGTGCGCTTGACGGCGATCTCGGCGTACTGGCCCCACTGCCCGGCCGCCTTGCCGGCGCTGTTGTCGAACACCAGCTCGACGGAGGCGCGGCCCGCCGGTTTGCGGTGCGTGGAACCGTTGAAGATCACGTCCTGCATCGACTCGCCGCGCAGCTCGGAGGCCTTCGACTCGCCCAGCACCCAGCGCACGGCGTCGATGATGTTCGACTTGCCGCAGCCGTTCGGCCCGACCACGCCGACGAGCTGTCCCGGCACCTGGAAATTGGTGGGATCGACGAAAGACTTAAATCCCGACAATTTGATGGAGGAAAGACGCACGTTCGCTTACGCTAGCTGGAAACAGGAAAGCCGCATCATACCATCTGCCTCTTGCCGTTTGGCCACATCAACGCCCGGCAAATTCGGGGTCAGAGCACATTCACGGGGAAATTCGGGGTCAGAGCACATTTCAAGGAAGTTGTTCGTGAGCCACGCGTCCGTTTGGACGAGTCTGCGAATGTAATCTCTTGTCAAATTTACCCTGCAAATGAATGAATCTTTCGCTTTTGCCGACTGGATGCCATTGCCCCAAAAAGTGCTCTGACCCCGAATTCGGGCGGAAATGTGCTCTGACCCCGAATCAGGTGCACAGGTAGTCGAAGCGGACGCGGTCCGGCGTGCACGGCGGCACGTAGGGGCCGCGCGCGGGCTGCCAGTCGCTGCGCAGGTAGACACGGTCGCGGCCGGACAGTTTCAGGGTGGCGGCCGTCAGCCACTGGTGCGAGTTGATGGGGTCGGCGAGCGGCAGCAGCAGCGTGGCGGCCAGCAGGCCCAGCAACAGTGGGCGGGGCGAACAGTCGCGCGCCCTTTTCGCGTGGCGGATGAACAAGGCGGCCGTGGCCAGTCCCAGCAGGCAGCCCGTCAAAGCCTCGCTGGCCGAATGGGCGCCGATCTGGACACGCGCCAGCGCCACCAGCACGCCCAGCAGCGCGCCGGCGGCCACGGCGATGCGGCGCAGGCGGCCGCCCTCCCGCTCCAGCAGCAGGAACAGCGCGACGGGGAAGACGGCCGCGGCCCGGATCGCGTGGCCGGAAAAACCCGTGAAGGCGAGCGAGCGGATGCCGATGCCCCAGCCGATGAAGGCCGCCTGGCTGGCCGCGGCCACGACCAGCGCGGCGCCGAACAGCAGGCACCAGGCCAGCGCCAGGCGCCAGCAGCGCGCGGCCACCAGCCAGGCGGCGACGGCGATCGCAAGCAGCGCGGTGACGTTCAGGCCGCCCAGCGCGGAGAGATTGGACCACAGGAGCATGGAAATCGATGGAGATGAAAGCGACTCGACTATACCGCAGCCGGGGCCGGCGCCCAAGCCGTGACACGCTTGCTTTAGAGCGCCTGACAAGACCCTCCAAGCACTCGGCAGGCAACAGCCCAGCACACTGAGCCGTGCCGAGAAATTGCGAATTTAATCTTTACGTCACAATGGATTATTAGAATCCCGGCCTTCTATCTCTATTCACGTTTCTCTTGCATCAATCGAATATGAAAAATAGCAGGCGCTTAACGCAAATCCGTCGGCCGCTACCGGTCAAAATGACGTTGACCCTCATTGCAGCCGCAGCCTTGTCGGCTTGCGGCGGCAATTCGGGCAGCGATCCCGCTTTGCAGGGCCGTTGGGAAGCAGGCGATTTGCACGTGCATACGGTGCAGTCCGACGATTCGCGTACCACGCAGACCCTGGATCTGGTGCTGGGCAAGGCCTTCAAGACCTACGGATTGGACTGGATGGCGGTGACCAACCACCTTCGCTCGTCCAAATACGATAACGACAGCAATCTGTTGCCGAGCCCTGTTGCGTTTTCGTACGGGATGGAAAAATTCGAAACGCCGAGAATCCGCAAGCTGCAAGCGCAGAACGTGTATGCGGACAAGACCATCTATTCCGCCTACGAATGGGACATGCCCACCCGCGATCACATCGGCGTCGGCATTTTCCAGGCCGGTGTGCCGACCGAAACGGCGTTCGATGCGGCCAAGGAATTCCAATACCTGTTCACCACCGCCGACGTATCCCTTTTCGATCAGGCCGATGTCCAGAAATGGAAGGCGAAATATCCTCAGCGCCTCAACCAGACGGGTGACGATGCGTTGGCCGCCATTCAATGGCTGAGCGACAAATATCCGAAGACCAGCTACGCATTCATCAATCATCCGTCGCGAAATCCGGGAAAATACACGCCCAGCGTTTTCCGTCAAATGAACGATATCAATCCGAATATCGTCTTTGCGATCGAAGGCATGGTCGGCAATCAGCTCGAGCCGGACCGCGGCGGTTATACGTCGGCCTATACCGATGCCAATCTCCCCAATCGCACATATGGGGGCACGGATTATGTGGTCGCGCAGCTTGGCGGGGTCTGGGATGCGCTGCTCGGCGAAGGACGCCGGATCTGGAATATCGCGGATTCCGACTCCCATTTCGACATCGACGCCAATAACAACAGCAGTGGTTATTTCCCTGGCGAATACGCAAAGAATTACGTATGGCGCCCCAAGAAATCGGGCGACGTCGCGACGCTGCTCGACGACATACGCTCGGGCAGGATGTTCGGCGTGTTCGGCGACTTGATCAATGCCCTCGATTTCAGTGTCGTGGACAGCACGGGCAACGCCGCATTCATGGGACAGGAACTCAAACTGGGCAATGGCGCGGCCGCCACCGTCCAGATCCGATTCAAGAGCCCGCCCGTCAACAATTACCAG
The DNA here is from genome assembly GCA_963529995.1 of uncultured Massilia sp. GTDB lineage: Bacteria > Pseudomonadota > Gammaproteobacteria > Burkholderiales > Burkholderiaceae_D > Telluria. The sequence goes on from CAUSCY010000028.1 coordinate 20,647, forward strand.
CGCCCTGTCGGCAGCGGCAAGCTCGGCAACATGATGCCCAAGGTCGATCACATCGACCTCATCGTCGGCGACGTGGGTGCCAAGGCCTTGCCGGGCACGCCGGCCTACGACCGCGGCACCAATGCGTCCACGCGCGTCCTGCGCCGCTTTACGGCGGCCGACTGGACCGTGGACAAGGAAGGCTATTTCACCATGAAGGTCTCGCTGCCCATCCTGAAAAACCAGTACTTCCGCCTGCGTGGAACGAATCTCGGCACCGACGTCCCGAACTTGACGGCCAACGGCGAACCCTTGCCCGATCGGCCCGTCAACACGGCGGACGCTGCGCAACGCCACGACCAGATCAACGACCGGAACTACGGCAGCATCTGGTTCTACTCCAACCCGATCTTCGTGACCGTGAAATAAGCGGCTCAGGCTAATCGGCCCGCAAAAAAGCGCGATCCGTGCGGAGCGACCCGGCGTTTGTCAGGCACTCTCACCCTACGCCTGCAGCGCCCCCGCGCGCGCATCGTTGACAGCACCCTCGCGCATCGCCTCGGCCAGCACCTGGCCGACGACGCCATCGAGGGCCAGCACGCGCGCGCGTCCCGCGTGCAGCGCGGCCGCGAGCTTGTCGGCCGTCAGCGAAAACGCCTCGCGCCGGTGGACGCCGGAAAAGATGAACAGGGTGCGCAGCGGGCTGACCCAGGCCAGCTTGACTTTGCGCGCTCCGTCCGCGCCGCTCAATTCCAGCCACGTGCCCCGCTCCAGCCCATCCAGCGGCGACCATGCCGCCGCCCGCTGTGCGGCCTCCTCTGCGACCTGTTCGCGCGCCGCCTGTTCGTGCTCGATGCGGCGCAGCGCATCCAGCCGGGCCGCCTCGACGGCCAATTCCATCTGGCGTTCGGGCGTCAGTTCCAGCGGCGCGCGCACGATCGCCGCATGGCATTCGGCCAGCGCGGCAAAGAATTGCAGGCGCTCGGCATCCTGCCACTTGATCGCATCGAGCCATTTGTTCAGCGTGGCCAGCAGGCGCGGCAGGCGCGCGATCAGCGACTTGCGCTGTTCCTGCGTGGGCTTCGGCTTGACGCTCCACACCAGGTCGTCCATGGCGCGAGTCGCGTCGCCCACCGCGCCCGGACGCGCGTCCTCGATGCTGTAGGCAAACGTCATGACGGTCGTCCAGCGCCGTCCGAGGAAGCCGTCCACCACGTCCGGCACGCCGGCCGCGGCCAGGCGCAGGGCGACCGCCTCCTGGGCGGCCCTCGCCGCCGTCTCCTGCCGCTCGCGGGCCAGGGCGCTGGCGACGGGACCGGCGATGGCGGCCTGCAGCGCACTTTCCTCCGCTTCCCTGCCAGCCTCGATCTGCGCTTCCAGCTCGGCCACGGCCGTGGCAAAGGACGATGCGAACGCGGCGCCGTCCGCCTGCGCATCCTGGTCCGCACGCGCCGCCGCCTCGACGGCATGCACGCCGCGCCGCATCGCCCGGAATACGGGGTCGGCGCTGTCCGTGCGCTGCTCCCAACCCATGCGCGACAGCAGGTCGACGAGGCGGCGCGCCGGGTGCGCCTGCTCGAAGAAGAAATCGCGGTCCAGCAGCGCCGCCTTCAACACCGGCAGCTGCAGCAGTTGCAGCAGCTCGCGCGCCTGCGGCGGGATGCTGTCGTCGAGCAGCACGGTCTCGAACACGCGCGACAGCAACTCCAGCGTACGCTCGTCGGCGCGCGCCAGGGCACCGGCCGGCAGGTCCCGTTTCAGGCGCGGCAGGTAGAACACGTTGTGCGGCACGGCCGCCTGCACGGCCTCGCCGGCGACGTCCGCAGCGGCGAGCGATGCAAGGCGCGCGAGCAGGTCGGCTGCGGGCACCGTCGTGGGCACTGTCGCCGGCGCGGACGACGGCAGCACGACGCCCGCAGCACCCGACTGCACGGCAGGAGCGCTTGCCGGCGCCTGGAAACCGGCAGCCGCGCTGGGACGCCAGCCGCCGCTCCCGGCCGGCATGTCGGGCAGGTCCGGGACCAGCGCCACATCCGCATGCATCCCCTCCTCGCCGAACAGGGCGCGCAGCTGCGCGCTCAATGCCGCCTGCCGGCCCGCGCGCGCCGCCTGTGCCGCGGCCGCGTCGTCCGTCTTCTGGATGTGGTAGCCGGCGCCGCGCCCGGGCCGGTGATGCGCCTCGCGCAGCCGTGCCGCAAGCGCGTCCAGCATGGGGCCGAAGTCGAACATGACGTCGGGCACCAGCAGCGGGCGCACCAGCTTGTACGCCAGTGCGTCCGGCTCGAATGCGCGCCAGGCCGCATCGATCGCCTGCAGGAAGACGGCGGGACGGAATGGATTGGCATCGGGACGCAGCATGCCCCGTCCCACCAGCATGCCGAGGCGCACGGCCAGCGTCGCCAGCGCTTCCGCGTGGACGAGGTCGAACGGCCGCGCCAGCGCGGCAATGGCGAGGCGGTCGTCGATTTCTTCCAGCGGCACGAGACTCAGGGTGTCCGGGACGGCGGGCGCCGTGCCTTGCGGCCGCAGCCGCGCCAGTTCAGCGCGTAGCGCGTCCCCTACCGCGCCGGTCGCGAGGTGGCAGAACGCATAGGCGTTTTCCTTCAACAGCCGCGCCGACTTCACGCGCTGGTACACGGCGCGGGTATCGAGGGCGGCGCCGTCGCTGCCGCATCCATCGACGTCGGCCAGCGCCGCCGCGAGGCGCGCCGCCATGGCTGCGAGCTCCTTCCCGGCGTGCTCGGCGGCGCCATGCGCGAGCGCATCCAGCGTCGCTTGCGGCGACGGCGCGGCCGCAGCGGCGGCCGAAGGCTGGACATGGCTGGATGGCATGGCGAAGGGTTCCTGTTCGCGCTTATTGTTGCACATAATTTCCGTACGGCAACCGGAAATCATCATCCCGACGCGGCTTGCGGGATGCCCGCGCCGTCGCACCGCGACGGATGCGCCGGAATGATCATGCTAATGATGAGGTAACCCGACAGGAAAAATCACACTCTGCCAGTGTAGAACAGAGCCTCTGCAGAATATGTAAATGCTTTTTCCGAATTACGTAGAAAAAACGTTCCCAAGAAAATGCGCCCAGTCCTACAACGGTACAGGGACCGCTCCGATACCTGATCCACGGCCGGGCTTGCATCATTGCTTCACCGGAAAACGCTGCAGACACGAACGTCTGGCGGCATCCGGAAGCAGGACACTGAGCAGGACACTTTACCAATCATATTGAAAGGAAAGATCATGGCTTCGAATCAAAACTCGCGTCCCGGCAACCAAGGTGGCACCCACGAGCAACACGTGAAGGCAGGCCAGCAAAGCCACAAGAATTCGGGCAGCCAGCAATCCGCATCGTCGGGCTCGGGCTCGCGTTCGGGCGGCGTGCAAGGCGGCACCCACGAACAGCACGTCAAGGCAGGCCAGCAAAGCCACAAGAATTCGGGCAGCCAGCAGTCGGCATCCGGCTCGAATTCGCAGTCGCAATCGAGCGGCACCCGCGGCGGCACCCCGGAGCAGCATGCCGCTGCCGGCCGCCAGAGCCACAAGAACTCGCGCTGAGTTGACCGCGTGAGTAGCTGACGGAGCGATTCCGTCTCGCCAGGCGATGCCGTTTTCCGGGCGTCGTCGATGGTCACTACACAGGAAAGACATGAAGCCCGCGCAGCCAAGGCCGTAGCGGGCTTCGTGCATTCTTGCGTGGATCGGCAACGCGGATAGGTGCAGGCCAGGCGCAGACAAGGCGCAGGCGCCTGCATGACAGGGCTGGCACCGGGTGCCGGCCCTTCGTTCAGATATTGCGCAGGCTCGCGCCCTTGGGCGGCGAAAAATCGCGCACGTCATCGATCAGGCCCGCGGCCTTGGCATCGCGCGCCGTCAGGTGCAGGTCGCCGTACTGGTGGATGCCCCACTGCTCGGGCGTCAGTTCGACGTGCTTGCGCAGGATCGATTCGGTGCGCGCATCGTCGGCGCGCAAGCCCTCGACGATGATGTTGAGCGCATCGGGGCGCGATCCGGGCGACGCGGTCGCATGCGACTTGTGGATCATGAAGCGCGCGGTGTCGCTGGCATAGCGGCGCGTGCCCGACATGAACAGGATCACGGCGATCGATGCGACCGCCCCGCCGTTGTACATGACGAAGTCGATCGGCGACGCCGCCATGAAGTTGTACAGGCACAGTCCGTCGCTGACATAGCCGCCGTTCGATTGCACCAGCACATGGGCCGTCTCGATGCCGTCTTCGCTCATGTGCGCGACCGCTTCGAACACGCGATGCACCATGTCGCTGTTGACGTCGCCCGACAGGGTGAACCACGCTTCCTTTTCGTTTACTTGATCTTCGCTCATCTTGGGATCTCTTTTGTGGCTAGGGTCATAGGGCAAGTGTAACAAAACACGCCTTTTCCCCGATGGTGACGCACTGCAATAGTGCGCGGGCTGCCAGACGGAAATCGCGGGATCCCGGAACAGCCCGCCAACGGCCTGCCAGGCCCGTTCCGGATTGACTTCGAGGGGCCGCTGACATATGCTTCGCAGTCTTGACCGGGAGAGCGCAGCGCTGGCTGCCGCCGAAGGGGCATCACCCGAAAACTCTCAGGCAAACCGGACCGGTCAAGGGACGCTGCGCGAATGCCGCGGCGGACCAACTCTGGAGAGCGGCCTTGCGGCCCACCGAAGGGGCAGGCGACGCAAGTCGCTATCTCTCAGGTACCGAGGACAGAGGGGTGCGAACAGCATGCGGCCGCCGCATGCACGACCCCTATTCACTGTTTGAGGATTTCCCATGACGCTCAAGGCGACCCCGCTCAATTCCGCTCACCGCAACGCTGGCGCCAAGATGGTCGACTTCGGCGGCTGGGACATGCCCGTCAACTACGGCTCGCAGATCGAGGAACACAACGCGGTGCGCACCGATGCGGGCATGTTCGACGTGTCGCACATGTGCGTCGTCGACCTCAAGGGCCACAATGTGCGCGCCTTCCTGCGCCACCTGCTGGCCAACAACGTCGACAAGCTGCAGGCGCCGGGCAAGGCGCTGTACTCGTGCATGCTGAACCCGCAGGGCGGCGTCATCGACGACCTGATCGTCTACTTCTTCGACGAGACCTGGTTCCGCCTCGTCGTCAACGCCGGCACCGCCGAGAAGGACATCGCCTGGATCCGCGAGCGCAACGAGACGTCGCAATCGGGCCTGGAAATCACCCCCCGCCGCGCCGACCTGTCGGACGACGGCATCGCCCTGGTCGCCGTGCAGGGCCCGAACGCCCGCGCCAAGTTCTGGGACGTCGTGCCCGTTACCCGCGCCGCATCGGAAGGCCTCAAACCCTTCAACGCCGTCATCGTCAAGGACACTCCGTTCGGCGAACTGATGGTCGCGCGCACCGGCTACACGGGCGAAGACGGCTTCGAGATCGGCGTCGCCGCGACCCAGGTCGAGGCGCTGTGGAATGCGCTGGCCGCCGCGGGCGTCAAGCCGGCCGGCCTGGGCGCGCGCGACACGCTGCGCCTGGAGGCGGGCATGAACCTGTACGGCCAGGACATGGACGACACCGTGTCGCCGCTGGACGCGGGCCTGGCCTGGACCGTCGACCTGGTGTCGGAGCGCGACTTCATCGGCAAGGACGCCCTGCAGCGCGGCCAGCAGCAGCAATTCGTCGGCCTGATCCTGCGCGAAAAAGGCGGCATCCTGCGTGCGCACCAGAAGGTGGTCGCCGCCTCGGGCAATGCCGGCGAGATCACCAGCGGCACCTTCAGCCCCTCGATGCAGCAGGCGATCGCGCTGGCGCGCGTGCCGATGGACGTGCAGGTGGGCGACACCGTGCACGTCGAGATCCGCGACAAGAAACTGGCCGCTTCCGTGGTCAAGCTGCCGTTCGTGCGTAACGGCAAAATCCTGGCCGCGTAAGCATTCCGGCCCGAAAAGAACAAACTATACTTACCGCACCATCCCCTCATTAGGAGTCTACGCATGAACATCCCGGCCGACCTGAAGTACACCGAATCCCACGAGTGGGTCCGTCAAGAAGCCGACGGCACCCTGACCGTCGGCATCACCGAATACGCGCAGGACGCGCTGGGCGACATCGTGTTCGTCGAACTGCCGCAAGTCGGCAAGACGTTCACCGCCGGCGACGCCGCCGCCGTGGTGGAATCGGTCAAGGCCGCCAGCGACATCTACGCGCCGGTGTCCGGCACCGTGGTCGCCGTCAACCAGCCGACCGCCGACGCACCGGACTCGATCAATGCCGACGCCTACAGCGCCTGGCTGTTCAAGCTGCAGCCGTCGGACCCGGCCGCGATCAACAGCCTGCTGGACGCTGCCGCCTACGGCAAGACCACCGAAGGCTGATCGTCGCGAACCAGCGCGCCTGCGGGCGCGCTTGTCGTTTGTACCTCTGAATATGTAACACCGTAGGGTGGGCATCATATGCCCACCATGCCAACGTAACGCATACGCCGCAGGTGGGCACGTGGTGCCCACCCTACGCGGTTCGCTCGCCCTCGACTTCTCTTTTTCTGCTGCCACCATGACCCGCACCAGCCTGACCCAACTCGAAGCACGCGACGGCTTCATCCCGCGCCACATCGGCCCGTCCGATTCCGAACAGGCAGCCATGCTGTCCGCCCTCGGCTACGATACGCGCGCGGCGCTGATCGACGCCGTCGTTCCCGCCAACATCCGCCGCAAGGACAAGCTGGATCTGGGCCAGTTCTTCGAGCCCCTGCCCGAGCAGGCCGCGCTGGCCAAGCTGAAGGCCATCGCCGCGCAGAACAAGGTCATGAAGTCGATGATCGGCCAGGGCTACTACAGCACCCACACGCCGCCCGTCATCCTGCGCAACATCTTCGAGAACCCGGCCTGGTACACGGCCTACACACCGTACCAGCCGGAGATCTCGCAGGGCCGCCTGGAAGCGATCCTGAACTTCCAGCAGGTCATCACCGACCTGACCGGCATGGGCATCGCCAACGCGTCCATGCTGGACGAAGGCACCGCCGCCGCCGAAGCCATGACGCTGATCCAGCGCGTGGGCAAGTCGGCCTCGAAGGTGTTCTACGTGGCCGACGACGTGCTGCCGCAGACGCTGGAAGTGGTGCAGACGCGTGCCCTGCCGATCGGCGTCGAAGTGCGCACCATCGCCGCGAGCGAGATCGAGAACCTCACCGAGACCTGCTTCGGCGTGCTGCTGCAGTACCCGGGCGTGAACGGCGACGTGCGCGACTACCGCGCCGCCTGCGAGAAGCTGCATGCCGCCGGCGCCATGATCGTCGTCGCCGCCGACCTGCTGGCGCTGACCGTCCTGACCCCGCCGGGCGAATGGGGCGCCGACGTCGTCGTCGGCAACAGCCAGCGCTTCGGCGTGCCGCTCGGTTTCGGCGGCCCGCACGCCGGCTACCTGGCCACCCGCGACGAATTCAAGCGCAGCATGGCAGGCCGCCTGGCCGGCGTCACCATCGACGCCCAGGGCAACAAGGCCTTCCGCCTGGCGCTGCAGACCCGCGAACAGCACATCCGCCGCGAAAAAGCGACCTCGAACATCTGCACCGCGCAGGTGCTGCTGGCCGTGATGGCCTCGATGTACGCCATCTACCACGGCCCGAAAGGCCTGGAACAGATCGCCCGCCGCGTGCACCGCTACACCGGCATCGTCGCCGGCGCGCTGCAGCAGCTCGGCTACCAGCTGGCCAACGCCACCTACTTCGACACGCTGACCGTCGCCGCCGCGAATGCCGACGAGATCCACCGTATCGCGAACGAGCACGGCATCAACCTGCGCCGCATCGACGGCGGCAATGTCGGCCTGTCGCTGGACGAGACCACCACCCGCGACGACGTCGCCGCCCTGCTGGCCGTCTTCGCCAAGGCTGCCGGCAAGGATGCCGCGTTCGACATCGACAGCCTGGACAAGGACGCCGCCGATGCCTTCCCGGCCGCCCTGTCGCGCAGCAGCGCCTACTTGACGCACCCGACCTTCCACCGCTACCACGCCGAGCACGAGATGCTGCGCTACCTGCGCGCACTGGCCGACAAGGACCTGGCGCTGGACCGCACGATGATCCCGCTGGGTTCGTGCACGATGAAGCTGAACTCGACCTCGGAAATGATCCCGGTCACCTGGCCCGAGTTCTCGAACATCCACCCGTTCGCACCGGAAGAGCAGACCGTCGGCTACCGCGAGATGATCGGCCAGCTGGAAGCCATGCTGTGCGCCGTGACCGGCTATGCCGGCGTGTCGCTGCAGCCGAACGCCGGCTCGCAGGGCGAGTATGCGGGCCTCCTGATCATCAAGAAGTACCACGAGTCGCGCGGCGAAGGCCACCGCAACATCTGCCTGATTCCGTCGTCGGCGCACGGCACCAATCCGGCATCGGCCAATATGGTCGGCATGCAGGTGGTCGTCACGGCCTGCGACGAGAACGGCAACGTCGACCTCGCCGACCTGAAGAAGAAGGCCGAGCAGCACAGCGCCAACCTGGCCTGCGTGATGGTCACCTACCCGTCGACCCACGGCGTGTTCGAGGAAGGCATCAAGGAACTGTGCGAGATCGTGCACACGCACGGCGGCCAGGTCTACGTCGACGGCGCCAACATGAATGCGCTGGTCGGCGTGGCCGGTCCGGGCCTGTTCGGCGGCGACGTCAGTCACCTGAACCTGCACAAGACCTTCTGCATCCCGCACGGCGGCGGCGGCCCGGGCGTCGGTCCGGTCGCGGTGGCGGCGCACCTCGTGCCCTTCCTGCCGAACCAGGCATCGACCGGCTACTCGCGCGGCGAAGAAGGCATCGGCGCCGTCAGCTCGGCCGCCTACGGCTCGGCTTCGATCCTGCCGATCTCGTGGATGTACATCGCGATGATGGGCGCCGAAGGCCTGACGATGGCGACCGAGATGGCGATCCTGAACGCCAACTACATCGCGCGCCGCCTGGCGCCGCACTATCCGGTGCTGTACACGGGCCACGACGGCCTGGTGGCGCACGAGTGCATCATCGACCTGCGCCCGCTGCAGGATGCCACCGGCATCAGCAACGAGGACGTCGCCAAGCGCCTGATGGACTTCGGCTTCCACGCGCCGACCATGAGCTTCCCGGTCCCGGGCACGCTGATGATCGAGCCGACCGAGTCCGAGTCGAAGGCGGAGCTGGACCGCTTCATCGAGGCGATGATCACCATCCACGCCGAGATCGTGAAGGTCGAGCGCGGCGAGTACGACCGCATGGACAACCCGCTGAAGGGCGCGCCGCACACGGCGGAGGTGGTCACCGCCGACGACTGGCAGCACACCTACACGCGTGAAGTGGCTGCCTTCCCGGTGCCGTCGCTGCGCAAGAAGAAGTACTGGCCGCCGGTCGGCCGCGCCGACAACGCCTACGGCGACCGCAACCTGTTCTGCGGTTGCGCGCCGATCAGCGACTACGAGTGACACGTAGGGTAGGCGCCCGCGCCCACGCGTGACGCATGCGGTTTGCGAACGTCCGCGTGGGCGCGGGGCGCCCACCCTACGAATCGTCCTGCCCGCGGCTGCTCGCCAGCCGCAGGTAGGGATGCCCGGCCCTGCCGGGACGCCCGTCACCCTCGGGCGTTCCCGCCAGGGCCGTTTCCTTGTCGGACGCCGGCTGCACCGCTTCGTCCAGGCGGAAGGTCGCCACCGCGCGCGACAGCGCCAGCGCCTGCTGCTGCAGGCCGCGTGCGGCCAGCGCCGCCTCCTCCACCAGGCGCGAACCCTGGCGCGTCATCTCGTCCATGCGCACGATCGCCTGGTTGACGCCGGCCAGGTCGCGCGCGCGTTCGCTGCTGGCGCTGCCGATCCTGCCGACGATGTCGCCCACCTCTTCCACCGAACTGGCCAGGTCGGCCATGCGCACGCCGGCGTCGAGGGCGCTGGCGGTGCCGTCCTCGATGGCGCCGACGGCGCTGCGCGCGAGCTCGCCGACCTCGCGTGCGGCACGGCGGGCTTCGTTCAGCCGGGCCGCGTTCGGGGCCGTGCTCAGGGCCGCGGGATGCGCCTGCCCCAGCGCCGCCTCGATGCCGGCGCCGGCCGTTTCCAGGCGCAGCGCCATGCGCCGCACCTCTTCCATCGTCGCCACCAGCCGGTGCACGGTGCCGCCGCCGTGCTGGGCCGCCAGCGAGGCATTCTCCGCGAGGCGCGTGGCCGCGTGGGCGCTGTCGGCATTGTCGTGCATGGCGGCGGCCAGCTCGCGCATCGCGCCGGCCGTGCGCTCGAGCGAATCGCGCACGCCGGCGCGCGGCGGCAGGCTGCCGCGACCCAGCACGATCTCGCGCGAGGCCGAACCGATCGAGCGCGCGGATTCCAGGATCGTGTGCAGCGTGCCGTTCAGGTTGCGGATGCTGGCGTCGAGCGCGCGCGACGTGGCCGCGATCTCGTCCTGACCGTCCAGGCGCGGCCGGCTCGTCAGGTCGCCGCTGGCAAGGCCCCGCACCACCGCCTCGATGGCCCCGACCTCGGCCAGCAGCGAGCGGCGCACGGCGGCCGTGATCGCCAGCGAGGCCGCGATCGCCAGCGCGACCACGAGCGGCATCAGCGTCGACATCAGGAGAAAATCGGCCTGGGCCCGCTCGGATGCCTGCTCGGACAGTTCCTGCTCGCGTTGCGCGAGCTCGGTCAGGCGCAGCGCCACGGTGGCGAACGCGCGCTCGGCCTTGGACATCGCATTGGCGCCGATCGACTGGTCGATGGGGACGATCTCCAGCACGTCCTGCACGGCGGCCACGTACAGGTGCCAGGCGGCGCGCGCCTGCTCGACGCCGCGCCGTTCGTCCGGGCTGTCCGCCGTCATCTGCTGCAGGGCCACGAAGCCGCGGTCGATGGCCGCGTGCTGGGCCCGCACGTCGCTCACCAGCGGCGCGATGCGCGCCGGCGCAAAGCTGCCGCCGGTCCAGGTCAGCGCCTGGTAGGCCTGGGTATGGGCACGCTGGCTCGCGACCACGAGTTCGGCGGCCGCGCGCATGTGGACGGCGCGCTGGCCGACGATCGTGTCGAGCGACTCGTTCTGGCGTACCATCGCGTAGTAGGCGCCGCTCGACAGCAGCACCAGCGGCACGAGCACGGCGCCGGGAGCCAGCAGCAGTTTGGGGCCGATGCGCAGGCGCGCCAGCATGCTAGCGCGCCGCGGCCGACATCGCGGCGGCCGGTTGGAAGTGGACGGACAGTGCTGCGGTCGTCATGCGGATCTCCTGGAGGCCGGCCTGCACGCTTGGGCATAGCGCCGGGCAATATTTCTGACGTGCATTGAAGCAATTTACGCGGACGGATGCTTGCGCTGTTTGGCATAGCGCAAGCATCCGCCGCACACCAACGACATACACAATGGATCCACACAAAGGAGGCATATGAGGCGAAACATCATCGGCGCGCTGTTGTCCGCGCTGGTCTTCCCGGGCACGGGACAGTTCTATCTGCACCGGCGCCGCCGCGGCTGGCTGCTCCTGCTGGTCGGCGCCGCGGCCGCCATCGTCTACGCCGACTTCGCCGTCGACCAGGCGACGGCCCTGGCGGACCAGGTGCTCGCCGGCAGCGTGCCGCTCGACCCCGCCGCCATTTCCGCGCGCCTGGATGCCGCACCCACGCCGCTGCCGGAAACGGTCGCCGGCATCGTCTTCGCCGTCTGCTGGATCGGCGCCATCGTCGAAGCGCTGCTCGTGCGCGAGCCACGCTGACCCCGTCGCCCCTGCGCAGGCGGGGGCCCAATTTTCTCCGCATCCCACGCCGCTCTCACCGGCATCTCCCCGCTTCGTCCTTCATCTTCGTGCCAAATAACGGCTGAGCGCGGATTCTTCCTACGTCACCTCGCAATCCCCTGATGCCAAAATGGCTAAATTTCCTATTGCGAATGATAATCGTTCTCATTTATATTGATCGGCGGCGCCGGCGCGGTCCACCCATCCGGGCGGGACGGCGGCCGGTCTTTCGACCCGACTTTTCGATCATTCGCACCGACATCCATGCCCGTTCCCTCTCCCGCATTGCGCCGCCTGCCCATCCTGCTTGCCTGCGCCTTCGCGCCGCTGGCCGCCGCCCAGGACCAGACGCCGCCCGATACGCTCGACCCCATCGTCATCACGGGCCAGCGCGCCCCCAAGTCCGGCACCGCGACGGTGACGGTGACCGTGCTGGACGCCGACGCACTGGCGCGCCAGGGCGCCTTCGACATGCAGAACATGGCGCGCTACGCGCCCCTCGTCAGCGTGCCGCTGTCCGCCAGCGGCAGCGGCAACGTGTGGGACGGCGCCGGGAACACGGGCTTCAATATCCGCGGCGTGGAAGGCAACCGCGTCAGTCTGGAACTGGACGGCATCGCCCTGCCCGACGCCGCACCGAAACCCGATGCGTCGACGCTGAACGGCTTCGGCATGGGCCGCGACTACTTCGATCCCGAAACCTTCCGCCGCGTCGACATCGCGTCCGGCACCACGCCTGCGGGCGCCGGCACGCCCGGCCTGGGCGGCGCCGTCTCCTTCGTCACCAAGGCGCCGGAAGACTACGTCGGCCCGAACCGCAGCCTGTACGGCGAATACAAGTTCGGCTACGACGGTTCGGCCGGCATGCGCATGCACGCACTCACGGGCGCCGCGGCCGCGGGCAACGTCAGGATGCTGGCCGTGCTCGTGCACCGCGACGGCGAACAGCTCGATTCCGCCGGCAGCGCGCCCGTCAATCCCGACGACTGGGATTCGGACGCCCTGCTGGCCAAGCTAGCGTGGACGCCGCTGGCCGGCCACCGCCTGACGGCCACGATCGATGCCTACCGCGCCAGCCACGACCGCGTCTACACCAACAAGCAGGGCGCCTCGTACCCCGACGGCTCGTCGCAGGACTCGCGCACGCGCCGCAACCGCTTCAGCATCGACCACCAGTACAGCGGCGCCACGCCCTGGTTCGACACGCTCGACAGCCGCGTCTACGTGCAGGACGCCGACATCGACGACATCACGGATGCGCGCTACGTGACGGGCGCCGTGCCCTACCAGCGCCACATCGTCACCGGCTACAGGAACCGCAGCACGGGCCTGGCCAGCAACGCCGCCCTGCACGTCGGCGCGCACGTCCTGTCCTACGGCGCCAGCCTCGAGGATCTCGACACGCGCCGCCCGTGGTTCGAGGACCGCGTCGTGCTGGCCAGCGGCGCGCACCAATTCACCAGCAAGAATCGCATGGCCGACACCGAGACGCGCACGGCGGCCGCCTTCATCCGCGCCGACCTGGCCGTGGGCGAGCGCCTGACGGTCACGCCGGGCGTACGCGTCACGTGGCGCGAGCTGGCGCCGAAGGCCGACGGCTATGTGGTCGCCGTTCCCGCCGCCGCACGCGAGCTGCGCAAGCAGGACGACACCTATGCGACGCCCAGCCTGTCCCTTGCCTACACGCTGGCGCGCGAGCTGTCCGCCTACGCCCAGTACAGCCGCGGCACGCGCCTGCCGAATGCGGCGGAGCTGACGGGCACCTACGATTCCTTCAGCTACACGGGCGCGGGCGCAGGCTACGCGGTGCTGGGCAACCCGGACTTGAAGAAGGAGACGAGCAAGGCCTTCGAGTTCGGCCTGAAGGGCATGGCGGCGCCGGGCCTGCGCTTCCACGCCGCCCTGTTCCGCACCGACTACGACGACTTCATCGAATACGCGGCCCAGCCGGCCGATCCCGTCAACTACCCGACGCTGACGTTCGGCCTGTTCCGCCCGGAGAATCTCGGCAAGGCCAGGACCTGGGGCGCGGAAGCGTCGGCGGAACTGGACATCGGCCGCTGGTCGGCGCCGCTGGCGGGCACTCGCCTGACCGTCGCCGGCGGCGTGCAGCACAGCCGCGCGCGCAACCTCGACACGGACGAGGAAAGCGAGCTGGCGTCGACGCTGCCGAAGAAGGCCAGCGCGATCCTGTCCTGGGACGACCCGGGCCGGCGCGGCGGCGCCAGCTTCGCCGTCGTCCACACGGGCGCCAAGCAGGCGCGAGTCGACGTCATCTCGGGCGTGACGAGCGCGCGCTTCGCCGTCCCCTCGGCCACCGTGATGGACCTGACGGGCTACTGGAACCTGGGCCGCCATGCCGCGCTGACGGTGGGCGTGTACAACCTGGCCGACAGGAAGGCCTGGGATTACGCGTCGGCCCGCGGCCTGGCCGCGCCGACAACGGCCGTGGCCCGTGCCGACATCGAACGCATGGCGCGCCCCGGCCGCTATGCCGCCGCCACTTTCACACTGATGTATTGAACGAGGAGAATACGATGAAGACGATCGAACGCATGCTGCTGGCCGCAGCCATCGCCATGGTGGCGCAAGGTGTGCAGGCGCAAAGCACGCTGGCCGAACGCTGGAACGCATTGCGCACGGCGCAACCGAACCTGCAGGCGCGCGACGCCGCGCGCACGCTGCAGGTGTCCGAGGCCGAGCTGCTCGCCACCAATGTCGGCAAGGGCGTCACGCGCCTGCGCGACGGCGGACCGGATGGCAAGCACGTGCCGCGCGAGATCATGCGCCGCGCCCTCGACCTGGGCAGGGTGATGGCGCTGACGCGCAACGAGAACGGCGTGATCGAGACGACGGGCACGGCCAGCCGCCTGAAGGAGGAAACGCGCCGGCTGGCCACCAGCGACGCGTCCGACGCTGCCGAGCGCGAGGCGCGCGAACTGAACATCGCCGGCGGCTACCTGGGCGGGCCGATCGACCTGCGCTTCCAGTTCCCGACCTGGCGCTACGCCTTCGCCGTCGTGCAGCCGGGCCGCGACGGCGCCGTCTCGCGCAGCCTGCAGTTCTTCGACGCGTCCGGCAATGCCGTGCACAAGCTGTACCTGAGGAACGACGCGACCATTCCCGTGTTCGACAAGCTGGTCGCCGACTTCCGCGCACCGCACCAGGATGCGGCGCTGCAGCTGTCCGCCCCCCCGCCGAAGCCGGCCGCCAGGCCGGACAGCGAGATCGACGTCGAGGAATTCCGGCTGGCGTGGAAGGAGATGGACGACGTGCACCAGTTCAACCGCATCGTCTCGGAATTCCACCTGAGCCGCGAACAGGCGCTCCGACTGGGACCGGCCGGCATGGTGACGAAGGTGACGCCGCAGGCAGTGCGCGCCTTGCTGCAGGGCGCGGCCAGGGACAAGGTGGCGATCATGGCCTTCCTGGGGAACCCCGGCGTGACCCAGATCTACAGCGGCACGATCGGCGACGTGAAGGAAGCGGGCGGCTGGTTCAACGTGCTCGATCCGGACTTCAACCTGCACCTGCGCGACACGGCCTTCCGCAGCGGCTACGTGGTGCGCCGCGCGGGCATCGTGTCGGTGGAGTTCTATGACGACCAGGGCGAGCTGGTGGTGACCTTCTTCGGCGTCAGGGAGCGCGGCAAGCCGCAGCCGAAGGGGTGGATCGACCTCGCCAACGGGCTGCGGTAGGGGTCAGAGCCCGGTGTTGCTTTTCGAGGGGCTCTGACCCCGGCGTTTGCAGGACCGGATCAGCCCCGTAGGGTGGGCACCACGTGCCCACCGCAACGAAAACGCCTGCTTAATCCAGCTTCGCCGCGTGCTCGCGCGTCGCGTGGAACTGCAGCTTCGGCCAGCGTTCCTGCGTCAGGCGCAGGTTCACGCCCGACGTGGCCAGGTAGGCCAGGTTGCCGGCCGCATCGTAGGCGACGTTGTGGGCCAGCGCCTGCTCGAAGTCGGACAGCGACTTCTTGTCGTCGCTGGAGACCCAGCGCGCGCTGCTGATGCTGCTCGATTCGAACACGGCGTCGACGCCGTACTCGTTGAGCAGGCGGCTCGCCACCACCTCGAACTGCAGCACGCCGACGGCGCCCAGGATCAGGTCGCTGCCCATGACGGGCTTGAACACCTGCACGGCGCCCTCTTCGCCCAGCTGCTGCAGGCCCTTGTGGAGCTGCTTGGTCTTCAGCGGATTGCGGATGCGCACCGTGCGGAACAGGTCCGGCGCGAAGTACGGGATGCCCGTGAAGGTCAGCACTTCGCCTTCCGAGAAGCTGTCGCCGATCTGCATATTGCCGTGGTTCGGCAGGCCGATGATGTCGCCCGCATAGGCTTCCTCGACCTGTTCGCGCGACGAGGCCATGAAGGTCACGACGGACGACAATTTCACTTCTCTGCCGAGGCGCAGGTGCTTGACCTTCATGCCCTTCTCGAAGCGTCCCGAGCACACGCGCAGGAAGGCGATGCGGTCGCGGTGGGCCGGGTCCATGTTCGCCTGGATCTTGAAGACGAAGCCGGAGAACGGCTGCTCTTCCGGCTTGACGGCGCGTACCGTCGCGTCGCGCTCGCGCGGCGCCGGGGCCCACTCGATCAGCGCCGACAGGATCTCGCGCACGCCGAAGTTGTTGATGGCCGAGCCGAAGAAGACGGGCGTCTGCACGCCGGACAGGAAGCGCTCCAGGTCGAACGGATGGGAGGCGCCGTGCACCAGCTCCACTTCCATCTTGAGCTGTTCCATCTCGAGCGGGAACATCTCGTGCAGCTTCGGATTGTCGATGCCCTTGATGATCTCGTAGGCGCCGTCGGCCTTTTCCTCGCCGGCCTTGAACAGCATGACTTCGTCGTTCAGCAGGTGGTACACGCCGCGGAAGTTCTTGCCCATGCCGATCGGCCAGGTGACCGGGGCGCATTCGATCTTGAGCACCGATTCGACTTCGTCGAGCAGCTCGAGCGGATCGCGGGTTTCGCGGTCGAGCTTGTTCATGAAGGTGACGATCGGCGTGTCGCGCATGCGGCAGACGTCGAGCAGCTTGATGGTCTGCGATTCCACGCCCTTCGCGGCATCGATCACCATCAGCGCCGAGTCGACGGCGGTCAGCACGCGGTAGGTATCTTCCGAGAAGTCCTGGTGGCCCGGGGTGTCCAGCAGGTTGATGACGTGGTCGCGGAATTCGAACTGCATCACCGAGGACGCGACCGAAATGCCGCGCTGCTTCTCGATGTCCATCCAGTCCGAGGTCGCGTGGCGTCCGCTCTTGCGGCCCTTGACGGTGCCGGCCAGCTGGATCGCGCCCGAGAACAGCAGGAGCTTCTCGGTCAGCGTCGTCTTACCGGCGTCGGGGTGGGAAATGATGCCGAAGGTGCGGCGGCGCGCGACTTCGCGCGCGATGACGGCGGCCGGCTTGGAAGCCGGTACGGCGGCGGCGTCGGACGCCTCGTCGTCGGGGGTAAATGCTGCAGTTTCGTTGGACATGGTCTCGCCCTGGAGGCGCATTGCAAAACGGTCGATTTTACCGAGTCTCGTGCGCCTTGTGTGAAGGATTTCACCGACCTGAAGTAGGAATGCGCCGTAAGATGAATCAGAGTCGACTGATATCGCCACAGCTGCGAATGAGCAGTTCGACCTCCAAAACGTGCCCACGATCAGCATCCGCAACCGTCGGTGCTGCCGGAATCAAGCAAATTGATGAGCGGGAAAACGTTTTAATTTCTTCTCGCCATTTCCCTCCCTCAAGAAATACTGGATTTTCGGTATTCCTCTCTAGTAGGACTGGACTGACAAAACATCCTACGTCGAGCCTACATGGGGGCGACGACTAGTCTTATGTTCGGCAGAACACTATGGCATTAATGTACACACATCGCGATGAGGAAACCCATCCAAGCAATCGCCCCAGTGAAGTAGTCAGAGATAACGAGGAACAAAATGAATAACGCTCAACTCGGTGTGGCCGTCCAAAAGCAAGCACAATCGTTGAACCAGATCCCTTCGACCAGCGAAGACATCAAAATGGCATCCCGCCCCGTGGTGAGCTATAGCGGTACCCAACAGAACGAATTGCTCGCGGCGCTGCCGCGTCCCGACCTGGAAGCCCTGTTCGAACACCTGGAACTGGTTCCGCTGCCTTTCGGCAAGGAACTGTTCGAGTTCGGCAGCAAGCTCGAATACGTGTACTTCCCGACCACCGCCATCGTCTCGCTGCTGTACGTGATGGAAGACGGTGCGACCACCGAGATCGCCGTCGTCGGCCATGAAGGCGCCGTGGGCGTGTCGCTGTTCATGGGCGAGCGCGCCACCTGCAGCGCCGTCGTCCAGAGCGCCGGCTACGGCTACCGCCTGAAGACGCAGTTCCTGCGCGACGCCTTCAACAAGGGCGGCGCCCTGCCCCAGCTGCTGATGCGCTACACGAATGCGCTGTTCGCCCAGATGGCCCAGAACGCCGTCGGCGGCCGCCACAGCTCGATCGAACAGAAACTGTGCCGCTGGCTGCTGGACCGCCTGGACCGCTCGGCCAGCAACGAACTGAAAGTGACCCAGGAACTGATCTCGATCATGCTGGGCGTGCGCCGCGAAAGCATCACCGCCGCCGCCGGCAAGCTGCAGGACGAAGGCCTGATCCAGTACCGCCGCGGCAATATCACCGTGCTGAACCGCCAGGGCCTGGAAGACTACGCCGGCGAATGCTACAAGGTCGCTAAAAGCGAGTATGACCGTCTGCTGATGGACGTTGCACGCGCATAAGCGGTGCAGCGCCGCCCCCGGCCGCGATATGCGGCGGGGCGGCGAGCTGGTCTTTCGCCAGCTGGTCCGTCAACGCCTGATGCAAGGCGTCCCGCTGTTCAGCAAGCAGTTCTTCCCGCAGCAGTTCTTCTCCAGCCGGCCCTTCCGGCACGATCGCTCCCACCACCAGCGCCGATGCGGCGACCATGCCGGCCGAAGCGGCAGCCGTAGCAGCCGTAGCAGCCGGCGCAGCGTCGCCCTCGCGGGCCGCCACCGGCACTGCGGCGTGCACGCTGGTGCCGATGCCATTGACGCCCCGTTCCACGCGCAGGCTGCCGCCCAGCAACGCCGCCCGTTCGCGCATGCCCAGCAGGCCGTGCGACTTGGGACGGCGCATCGCATCCGGAGGAATGCCGACGCCGTCGTCCGACACTTCCAGCACATAGGCTTCGCCCTCGCGCTCCAGGTGCACGACGACGTGCTTGGCCTTGGCATACTTGGCGACATTGTTCAGCGATTCCTGGGTGATGCGGAACAGCGCGATCGCCTGCATCGGTCCGGCATCGTCGACGGTGCCCTCGATCAGCGCCTCGCAATCGATGCCGGTGACGCGGCCGAAGTCCTCGCAATAGCTTTCCAGGGCCGCCTGCAGGCCCATATTGTCCAGCAGGCTCGGGCGCAGGCCCTCGACGATGCGGCGCTTCAATTCCACGGTCTGCAGCAACGTTCCGCGGGCATGGGCCAGCATGGCCGCCTGCTCCGGATGGCTGTCCTTCAGGTGCTCGCCCACGTTGGCGAGATGCATGCCGATGGCCGTCAGGTTGGCGCCCATCTCGTCGTGCAGCTCGCGTGCCAGGCGCGACTTTTCCTCTTCCGAGACGCTGATCAGGTGGCGCGACAGCACGGACAATTGCTCGGTACGCTCGGCCACCAGCGCTTCCAGGTGGTCATTGGTCTGCTGCAGCGCATGCTCGGCATGCAGGCGCGCACCGAAGCTGCGCCGGATCAGGTTATAGAACAGCACCAGCACGAACAGCGCGGCGAAATTGATGCCCAGGCCCAGCAGCGTGGCGCGGCGGTACTGGTCGTAGAAGGCGGTGGTGCGCGCAGCCAGCAACTCGTTCTGCTCGCCCGTCATGATCACGACCTGCAGGCGGATCTCGTCCATATTGCCGCGGTCTTCCTGCGTGCGGGCGATGGCGATGATGTCGTCCAGGCCGCCGTGGCGGTAGACCTCGAGCGCCTGGTTCATGAGATCCATGCGGCGCGTGACGAGGGTCTGCAATTGCGCGAGATTCTTTTGCTGCGACGGGTTGTCAGCCAGCAGTTCCTTGAGGATGTTGAACTGGCCGCCCAATTCGCGCTGTGCGGTGCGCAGGGGGCCGAGATAGGTATCCGATCCGGACAGGAAATAGCCGCGCAGGCTGCTGTCCGCATCGGTGACGAGCAGGTTCACGTACTGCAGCTTGGCCGAGACGCGGTCGGCTTGCGCCTGGCGGGTATTTGCCGCCTTCAGTCCGTCGAGATTCCGCGCCATGCTGAACGCGTTGAGGACCAGGATCAGTACACACACGACGCACAGCAGGGTTTGATATAACGGGAGGCTGCGGCCCGGCCTGAACTTGGGGTCGGTGGTGAAGTACATCCTCGAGCATTCCTTTCGCACAGCATTGCCTGGGCAAATCATTATAGTCGGGGAAACTTGCCTGTGAGCCCTGTTCACCTTTCTGTTACGAAATTTGTTGCGCGATGACGACGAGAAAGTAACAATTCCATAAAGAAAAATTCTTCTCGACAACGACCATTTGTCTTTACATAAGCAAAGGGCGATGATGGATGACCATCATCGCCCCGCGGCCGCTCGCCGGTACTGCCCGTTCAGTCGAGCAGATTGTTCTTCATGGCGTAATAGGTCAGGTCGCTGTTCGATTGCAGACCCATCTTTTCCATGATGCGGGTACGGTAAGTGGACACGGTCTTGATCGACAACGACAGCGCGTTGCCGATGTCGGACACGGTCGCACCCTTGGCCAGGCGCAGGAAGACCTGGAATTCGCGGTCCGACAGCTCCGTGTGCAGTGCCGTGTTCGGGTCGCGGTCGAAACTCTGGGCCAGCAGTTCGCCGACTTGCGAGCTGACGTAGCGGCGGCCCTGGTACACGGTACGCACGGCGGTCTTGAGCTCGTCGGCGTCGCACTCCTTGTTCAGGTAGCCGTTGGCGCCCATCTTGAACAGGTTCAGCGCATATTGCTGCGCCGGATAGCCGGACAGGATCAGCACCGGCAGGTTCGGCTGGCCCTGGCGGATGGTGCGCAGGATATCGATGCCGCTCTGGTCGGGCATGGCAATATCGAGCAAGAGCACGTCGCAGATCTCGCGGCGTGCGATGTCGAGGGCTTCACGCCCGGTCGCGCCTTCGGCAACGACCTCGAAGTCGCCGGAAGACGAAAAAATCTGTTTGAAACCTGCTCGAACTATCTGGTGATCGTCACAAATGGCAACGCGTATCATTGTCTTCCCTTAAATTTTCCTGAGGCAGGAAAGAACCGAAGCTGACGTCCATGCCCCCTGCAGGCATGCGTCCCAGTCAGCGACATTCGCAAATGACATTCTAGCACCTCCGAGGTGCAGAACAACAGGAGCACACGCCCCAGCCGTACAGACCCGCGCAATTGATGCACGCAAGAGCTGGAAGCGGGTTCGGAACGCGAGTCCGGAACGAGAAATTCAGGCCGCTGCCGGGCCGTGCTTGAGCAGTGCCAGGATGGCGTGCAATTCCTCGCGCAACTGGGCCGGATCGACCGTCGGTACCGGCGCCGGTGGCGGCGCCGTGTCGACCGGTTCTTCGAGATGGCCGCGGCCGTCGAGCCGGTTGCGCGCGCCGCTGATCGTGAAGCCCTGCTCGTACAGCAGTTCGCGGATGCGCCGGATCAGCAGCACTTCGTGGTGCTGGTAGTAGCGGCGGTTTCCTCGACGTTTGACAGGCTTCAGCTGAGTAAATTCCTGTTCCCAGTAACGCAGTACATGCGGCTTGACCCCGCACAATTCGCTGACCTCGCCTATCGTGAAATAGCGCTTGGCCGGAATCGGCGGCAATACGGTCAGTTCCATCTTGTTCGGTCGGTCGTTCTGGGTCATCTCGGCTCAATCAGGCTGCACGCGCCAGCGAGGGGCTGCCCGAACCTGCCGGATTCGCCTCCTCGACCATGCCTTTCAGCTTCTGGCTGGCGTGGAACGTCACGACGCGACGCGCCGTGATGGGGATCTCTTCCCCGGTTTTCGGATTGCGGCCCGGCCGTTGGGGCTTGTCGCGCAACTGGAAGTTGCCGAAGCCGGACAGCTTGACCGCTTCGCCGCGCTCGAGCGCGTTGCGGATTTCATCGAAGAAGGTCTCGACCATGTCCTTGGCTTCGCGCTTGTTCAGGCCGACCTGCTCGAACAGCAGTTCGGCCAGCTCGGCCTTGGTCAGGGTCGGCAATTCCTGCTCCGCTTCCTTGCGCACCTTGGCCACCTGCATCGCACGATGGAGGTCGGCGGCCAGCGCTTCCTGGAACACGGCGGTATCGACGTCGTTGTTGTTAATTTTGCTGCCTCAGACAGTGTTTTGGTAGGGGTGCGGGCGATGGCCCGCTGCCCCGTTCAGGCACGTAGTCCTTATGAACCCGCGCCCTTATCAAGCGCGAAGTTTCGCGCCCCGTTGTTGTGCCGCGGTAGCGAGCGCGGCCATGATGGCCTCGACCGCATCGTCCTGCAGCGTCGATTGAGTATCTTGCAAGCCAAAGCGGAAAGCAAGACTTTTTTCATCCGATTCCAGGCCCTTGCCGCGATATTCATCAAATAAAACAACGGCTTGCACGAGCTTGCCGAGCGCGTTCGATGCCAGTTCGGCGTGGAATGCGTCGATCAGCGCCTGGGCCGGCACGTCCTGCTTGACCACCAGCGCCAGGTCGCGCGTGGCACCCGGGAACTTGGAAATCTCGGCATAGGCCGGCACAGTGCGCTCGCGCAAGGCGTCCGCATCGACTTCGAACAGCACCGGCGCCTGCGGCAGGTCGTACTTCTGCAGCCAGCGCGGATGCAGTTCGCCGACGATGCCGACCACCTTGCCGTCGACCTCGACCGAGGCGCTGCGGCCCGGGTGCAGGGCCGGGTGTTCCGCCTTGGCGAAACGGACCGTGCGCGGCGAGAACAGCGCTTCCAGGTCGCCCTTGACGTCGAAGAAGTCGACGGCACGGGTAGGCGCGCCCCACTGCTCGTCCACGGCCGGGCCGTAGGCGATGGCGGCGACGCGCTTGGGCTGGTCGAAGCCGGCCACGGACAGCGGACCGTCCTGGACTTCGGCGTTACGCAGGTACACGGCGCCCACCTCGAACGCGCGCACGCGGCCCGCCTTGCGGTTCAGGTTGTAGCGCACGTTGGCGACCAGGCTGCCGATCAGCGTCGAACGCATCACGCTCATCTGGCTAGCGATCGGGTTCTGCAGGCGGATCGGGTTCGCGTTGTCGGCGAAATCCGCTTCCCACTGCTGCTCGACGAAGCTCATGTTCACCACTTCCTGGTAGCCCAGGTCGGCGAGCTGGCGGCGGATGGCGAACAGCGAGCGGGTGTTTTCCGGCTCGATCAGCATGGCGCTCGGCGCCACCGGCGGCAAGGTCGGGATGTTCTCGAAACCGTAGACGCGCGCCACTTCCTCGATCAGGTCTTCCTCGATCTCGATGTCGAAGCGGTACGACGGCGCGGTCACGCGGAACACACCCTCTTCACGCTCGAACGGAAGGTGCAGGCGGGTGAAGATGTCGGCGACCATGTCGTCGGTGACTGGCACACCGATCACCTTGGCGGCGCGCGCCGTGCGCAGCGTCACGGGCTTGCGCTGCGGCAAGTTCGGCGCCTGGTCGTCGACGGGGCCGACCTTGGTCTCGGTGGTGCCGCAGATCTCGACGATCAGCGAAGTCAGGCGTTCGATATTGTCGACGGTGCCGGCGAAGTCGACGCCGCGCTCAAAGCGGTGGGCCGCATCGGTCGAGAAGTTGTAGCGGCGGGCACGGCCCTGGATGGCGTTCGGCCACCAGAACGCCGCTTCCAGGTAGATGTCGGTCGTGTCCAGCGTGACGGCGGTCGCGTCGCCGCCCATGATGCCCGCCAGCGATTCGATTTCCTTGTCGTCGGCGATCACGCCGACCCACTCGTCGACCTCGACGGTATTGCCGTTCAGGAGCTTCAGCGATTCGCCCTTCTTGCCCCAGCGCACGTCGATGCCGCCGTGGATCTTGGCCAGGTCGAACACGTGCGACGGCTGGCCCATCTCGAGCATCACGTAGTTGGAAATGTCGACCAGGGCCGACACCGAGCGCTGGCCGCTGCGTTCCAGTCGGCGCTTCATCCATTCCGGCGTCGCGGCGCGCGCGTTCAGGCCGCGGATCACGCGGCCCGTGAAGCGGCCGCACAGGTCCGGCGCCGAAATCTTGACCGGCAGCACTTCGTCGGTCGACACGGCGACCGGGCGGAACTGCGCCACGCTCAGGGCTTCGCCCGTCAACGCCGACACTTCGCGCGCCACGCCCAGCACGGACAGGCAGTCCGCCTTGTTCGGGGTCAGCTTGATCGTGAACTTCAGGTCGTTCAGCTGCAGGTAGTCGCGGATGTTCTGGCCGACCGGCGCGTCTTCCGGCAGCTCCATCAGGCCACTGCCCTCTTCCGAGATCTTCAGTTCCTTGGCCGAGCACAGCATGCCCTGCGATTCGACGCCGCGCAGCTTGCCGACCTTGATCTCGAACGGCTTGCCGTCCGGACCCGGCGGCAGCACGGCGCCGGCCATCGCGCAGATGGCCTTCATGCCGGCGCGCACGTTCGGGGCGCCGCACACGATGTTCAGCAGCGTGCCCGTGCCGACGTCGACCTGGCACACGTTCAGGCGGTCCGCGTTCGGGTGCTTGGCGACTTCCTTGACGTCGGCCACGACCACGTTCGTGAACGGCGGCGCGACGGCTTCGACTTCCTCGACCTCCAGGCCGGACATCGTGAGCAAGTGGGCCAGTTCGTCCGAATTCATCTTCGGATCGACCATGGTACGGAGCCAGTTTTCAGAAAATTGCATAATCTTTTGCCTTCTTTTTATCGAACGTTGTCTGCTTAATTAAATTGTTTCAGGAAGCGCAGGTCGCCTTCATAAAACAGTCGCAGGTCGTTGATGCCGTAGCGCAGCATCGTCAGGCGCTCGAGGCCGGAGCCGAACGCGAAGCCGATGAATTTCTCGGGGTCGAGGCCGAAATTGCGCACGACGGTCGGATGCACCTGGCCGGCGCCCGAGACTTCCAGCCAGCGGCCCTTCAGCGGACCGGAACCGAAGGCGATGTCGATCTCGGCCGACGGCTCGGTGAACGGGAAGTAGGACGGACGGAAACGCACCTGCAGGTCGTCGGTCTCGAAGAAGGCCTTGACGAAGTTCAGGTACACGCCCTTCAGGTCGGCAAAGCTGATGTCCTCGCCGATCCACAGGCCTTCGACCTGGTGGAACATCGGCGAGTGGGTAGCGTCGCTGTCGACGCGGTAGGTGCGGCCCGGCGCGATCACCTTGATCGGCGGGGTATGGGTGCGCGCATAGCGCACCTGCATCGGGCTCGTGTGGGTGCGCAGCAGCAGCGGCTTGCCGGTGCTGTCCTGGCCTTCGATGTAGAACGTGTCCTGCATCGAACGGGCCGGGTGGTTTTCCGGGCTGTTCAGTGCGGTGAAATTGGTCCAGTCGGTTTCGATCTCGGGGCCGTCGGCCACGTCGAAACCGATCGAGCGGAAGATCTGTTCGACCCGTTCCCAGCTGCGCATGACCGGGTGGATGCCGCCGATCGAGCGGCCGCGGCCGGGCAGCGTGACATCGATCGATTCGGCATTCAGGCGTGCCATCAGCTGGACGTTGGCGAGGTCCTCGCGGCGCGCGGTCAATGCCTGTTCGATTTTTTCTTTGGCGGCGTTGATCAGTGCGCCCTGGGCCTTGCGCTGCTCCGGGTCGAGCTTGCCGAGGCCCTTCATCAAGTCGGTCACCTGGCCGGTCTTGCCCAGGTATTTCGCTTTGGCGTTTTCCAGCGCGGCGGCGTCCTGGGCGTTGCTAAAGTCCGATTGGGCCGAGACGACGAGTTCTTCCAGCGAGTTCATGGATATTCTTTTCCTGTTTTGATGGCGGGAGGCGCCAGAAACAAAAACAGGGCATCGGTCTGTTCAACCTTTGCCCCGTCCTTTGTGCAGCGACCGCCTTGCGGCAGCGCGCTGCTGTCTTGCTTGTTGCTGACGCGTATTAGGCAGCCAGCTTGGTCTTGACGGTGTTCACGATAGCGGCAAAAGCCGGCTTGTCGTTGACAGCCATGTCGGCCAGGACTTTACGGTCCAGTTCAATCGCGGCTTTCTTCAGGCCGTTCATGAAGGCGCTGTAGGTCATGCCGTGCGAACGCGAAGCAGCGTTGATACGGGTGATCCACAGTGCGCGGAAGACGCGCTTCTTGTTACGACGGTCGCGGTAGGCGTACTGGCCAGCGCGCATGACTGCTTGCTTGGCAATACGGAATACCTTGCTGCGGCGGCCGCGGTAGCCTTTGGCCAGCGCGAGAACTTTTTTATGACGGGCACGTGCAGTAACCCCACGTTTTACTCGAGGCATGGTAGCTCCTTAAGATGTGAGATTAAACAGCGGACGGCATCATGCGGTAGACGCTCTGGACGTCGGACGCATTGATGTTACGGGTGCCACGCAGCTGGCGCTTGTTCTTGGTGGTCTTCTTGGTCAGGATGTGACGCTTGAACGCCATACCCGATTTGACGGTACCACCCGGGCGCACGCGAAAACGCTTCTTCGCGGAGCTTTTGGTTTTCATTTTCGGCATAGTCTTCTGCCCTCTTACAGGCAGCCTCATATGTAACAGGATTGCAGGTGGCAGCAACGCTGCTCTTGGATGCCTGCTTTCACTTGTTTCTGCAGCAGAAGCGAGTCCACTACAGTCTTGCTTTCCCGCATCAGGAGACACGGGAACCGCAGATTCTAGCATAGATTCCGCGGAAAATGGTATCGGTGTGCCGGTGGGCATGTGATGCCCACCCTACAGGCATCCGTCGGCACCACGTTCCTGCCAAACGCACGCGCCGACGCGCATGACAGGCAAGCCCATCATGCGGCGTCGGCGAGCGTGGTGGTCGAGAAGGATTACTTCTTCTTCTTCGGCGCAACGACCATGATCATCTGGCGGCCTTCCAGCTTCGGGAACTGCTCGATCTGGCCGTACGGCTCCAGATCGCCGCGCAGGCGTTCCAGCATGCGCATGCCGATGTCCTGGTGGGCCATTTCGCGGCCGCGGAAGCGCAGGGTGATCTTGGTCTTGTCACCCTCTTCCAGGAACTTGATCAGGTTACGCAGCTTGATGCTGTAGTCACCCTCGTCCGTACCCGGACGGAATTTGATCTCCTTGACCTGGATGACCTTCTGCTTCAGCTTCGCTTCGTGCGCCTTCTTCTGTTCCGAATACTTGAACTTGCCGTAATCCATCAGGCGGCAGACCGGCGGCGTCGCGTTCGGCGCGATCTCGACCAGGTCCACGTTTTTCTCTTCGGCCAGACGAAACGCTTCGGCCAGGCTCACGATGCCCAGCGGCTCATTATCGACACCATTCAGGCGCATTTCCGGATGGGTGATTTCGCCATTGATGCGATTTTGCGACTTGTCAGTAGCTATGTTGTTTCCTTTGAAAGTATGGTAAATCGGGCCGTCTCAAGGCAGATGGTGCTTTACTGTGCCTTGGATGCTACCTCGCTCTGGAGGCGTTCCAGCAGCGCATCGATCGACATCACGCCGAGATCGACATTGCCGCGTGCGCGAACGGCCACGGTGTTTGCATCCCGCTCTTTATCGCCGACAACTAAGATGTACGGCAGTTTTTGGACGGAATGTTCACGGATTTTATAGGTAATCTTCTCGTTCCGCAAATCAGCGTGAACGCGCAGGCCCGCCGCTTTCAGGCGCGCCTCGACTTCCTTCACATAAGATGCTTGCGCATCCGAGATATTCAAGACCGCCACTTGCACAGGTGCCAGCCACAGCGGCAGTGCGCCGGCGTAGTTCTCGATCAGGATGCCGATGAAGCGCTCCATCGAGCCGACGATCGCGCGGTGCAGCATCACGGGCACCTTGCGGGTATTGTCTTCCGCGACATATTCCGCGCCGAGGCGACCCGGCATCGAGAAGTCGACCTGCATGGTGCCGACCTGCCACGGACGGCCCAGGCTGTCCTTCAGGTGGTACTCGATCTTCGGACCGTAGAAGGCGCCCTCGCCCGGCAGCTCGGTCCAGGTCACGCCGCAGCCGCGCAGCGCCGAACGCAGCGCTTCTTCGGCCTGGTCCCACACCTCGTCGGAACCGATACGATTATCCGGACGCAGCGCGATCTTGACGTCGATATTGTCGAAGCCGAAGTCTTCGTACACCTTCATCGCCTGGGCGTGGAAGGCCACGACTTCCGGAGCGATCTGTTCTTCGGTACAGAACACGTGGCCGTCGTCCTGGGTGAAGCCGCGCACGCGCATCAGGCCGTGCAGCGCGCCCGACGATTCGTTGCGGTGGCACTGGCCGAACTCGCCGTAGCGCAGCGGCAGGTCGCGGTAGGAACGCAGGCCGGCATTATAGATCTGCACGTGGCCCGGGCAGTTCATCGGCTTCAGCGCATAGGTGCGGTTTTCCGACTCGGTCGTGAACATGTTTTCACGATAATTGTCCCAGTGGCCGGTCTTCTTCCACAGCGAGACGTCGATGATCTGCGGCGCCTTGACTTCGTCGTAGCCGGTGACCTGGTAGGTCTTGCGCATGTACTGCTCGATCTGCTGCCAGATGGCCCAGCCCTTCGGGTGCCAGAAGATCAGGCCCGGCGCCTCGTCCTGGAAGTGGAAGAAGTCCAGTTGCTTGCCCAGTTTGCGGTGGTCGCGCTTTTCCGCTTCTTCCAGGTTGTGCAGGTACTGCTCCTGGTCTTCCTTCCTGGTCCAGGCGGTGCCGTAGACACGCTGCAGCATCTCGTTCTTCGAGTCGCCGCGCCAGTAGGCGCCGGCCAGCTTCATCAGCTTGAACACCTTCAGCTTGCCGGTCGACGGCACGTGCGGACCGCGGCACAGGTCGGTGAACTTGCCTTCCGAATACAACGACACGTCCTCGTTCGCCGGGATCGACGCGATGATCTCGGCCTTGTAGTCTTCGCCGATGGATTTGAAGTAGGCGACGGCTTCGTCGCGCGGCAGCACCTTGCGGGTCACCGGCTCGTCCTTCTTGGCCAGCTCGACCATCTTCTTCTCGATCGCCTGCAGGTCTTCCGGGGTGAACGGGCGCTTGTACGAGAAGTCGTAGTAGAAGCCGTTGTCGATGACGGGGCCGATGGTGACCTGGGCTTCCGGGAACAGTTCCTTGACCGCGTAGGCCAGCAGGTGGGCGGTCGAGTGACGGATCACGTCCAGGCCTTCCGGATCCTTGTCGGTGACGATGGCCAGATCCGCATCGCTCTCGATCAGGAAGGAGGTATCGACGACCTTGCCGTCGACCTTGCCGGCCAGCGCGGCCTTGGCCAGGCTCGGGGCGATGCTGGAGGCCACCTGAGCGACGGTCACCGGACCTTCGAATTGACGGGTGGATCCGTCGGGGAGACGTACATTCAACATTGTGAGCTCCATATCGGCGCCGTTGCGCCCGTTGAGTTAATTATTTTGAAACTAAAATATTCGAGACGAAAAAAAACGCGCACCAGGCGCGTTTCATTGAGTCTTGTCGTATTTCTTTGGACAAAAGCACACCGTACCGCGTCTAGCGATTCCCCCACAACTGCGTTGTAGTTCGCGGTGTCATAACCGTTTGTGCCTTTCCCATTCTTACTGACGACAAGAGCGGAAAACCGAAGTTCCCCGCGCTTGTCTTTTGTGTTCTGGTGGGCGGTGCAGAATTCGAATCTGCGACCCCTTGGATGTCGACCAAGTATTCTAACCAGCTGAACTAACCGCCCGTATGCCGCTATTATAGGGAGAACCATGCGATTACGCAAGGTCATGCGTGTTGGGCACGCAAATGGTGGGCATCACATGCCCACCATAAGCGCGTATACTGCCCGACCGCCCATTTCATCCGTACGTCCATGTCCGACCAATCCGCTTCCGCCCACCTGCACGCCCACCTCGACGGCGACGCCCGCCACGGCCACACGATCGAAGGACGCAGCCAGAAGGCGCTGGGCGTGGCGCTCGGCTTGACGCTGCTGTTCGCGCTGATCGAGGCCGTCACCGGCGTCATGTCGAATTCGCTGGCGCTGATCTCGGATGCGGGCCACATGGTCACCGACGCGGCCGCCCTCGGCCTGGCGCTGCTGGCGCAGCTGATCGCACGGCGCCCGCCGTCGGCGCGCCACTCGTTCGGCTTCGTGCGCGCCGAGGCCCTCGCCGCCTTCGTCAACAGCCTGGCC
The DNA here is from genome assembly GCA_963529995.1 of uncultured Massilia sp. Taxonomy (GTDB): domain Bacteria; phylum Pseudomonadota; class Gammaproteobacteria; order Burkholderiales; family Burkholderiaceae_D; genus Telluria. The sequence goes on from CAUSCY010000028.1 coordinate 50,513, forward strand.
ATGCTGCTGCTGGTCGCCTGGATCGTCTACGAGGCGGCGCAGCGCCTCGTGCATCCCGAGCACGTGCAGGGCGGCGTCGTGTTCGTCGTCGCGGCCATCGGCGGCTGCATCAATATCCTGGTCGCCTGGGTGCTGTCGCGCGACGAGCAAAGCATCAATACCCGCGCCGCCCTCGTCAACGTGCTGGGCGACCTGCTCGGCTCGGCCGCCGCGATCGCCGCCGGCGCCATCATCCACTTCACGGGCTGGGTCCGGATCGACCCGATCCTGTCGATCTTCGTGTCGCTGCTGATCCTGCGCTCGACCGTGGGCATCCTGCGCGAGTCCTACCACTTCCTGATGGAAGGCGTGCCGCAGCACATCGACTACGTGCAGGTCGGCACCGACCTGGCCGCCGTGCCGGGCGTCTCGTCCGTGCACGACCTGCACGTGTGGGACATGTCGCCGGGCGAGCCGGCGCTCATCGGCCACGTGCAGATCGCCGACCTGGCCACCTGGCCCGCCGTGCTGGACGCCGCCAAGGCCATGCTGCGCACGCGGCACGGCATCGACCACGTCACGTTGCAGCCGGAAACGCACAACCACTGAACGCAGGGTGGGCACCAACGGGGAAATGCGCATGTAAGCCCGCTCCGACCCGGGAGCGGCGCGCACGCCGATAGCCCGGCCGCGGCGCCGCTGCGGATAATCGGTGCATGTCCACGCACCCTCATGTTCACGACGCGCTGATCGTCGGCGGCGGCCCCGGCGGCCTGACCGCGGCGATCTACCTGCGCCGCTTCACGCGCGACGTCGCCCTGATCGACAAGGGCAACAGCCGCCTGCGCCTGATCCCCGTCTCGCACAACTACCCCGGCTTTCCGGAAGGCGTCCCCGGCACCACGCTGCTGGGCAACCTCACGGCCCAGCTGGAACGCTACGGCGGGACGGTGACGCCGGGCGAGATCGTCGACCTGCGCATCGAGGAGGGCTTGTTCGTCGCCGGCTGCGTGCCCGACGGCGGCACCGACGACGCCCGCCACGAGATCCGCGCCCACACGGTGCTGCTGGCGACCGGCGTGGCCGATGTCGGCCTGCCCGTCGAACTGTGGCGCGAAGCGATCGCCTTCGGCTCCGTGCGCCTGTGCCCCGTGTGCGACGGCTTCGACGTGATGGACAAGCACATCGCCGTCGCCACCTCGGCCGTCAACCCGGTCGGCCACGCGCTGTTCATGCGCACCTTCAGCGCCGAGGTCACGCTGTTCGAGCGCGCGTCCCCGACGGCGCTGACGGACGACGACCGCCGCCGCCTGAGCGCGGCCGGCGTGCGCCTCGTCGATTCGCCCCTGCTGTCGGTCACGCTGGACGCGTCGATGAAGCCGCTGCTGCATACGGAAGACGGCCAGGAACATGCGGCCGACGTGTTCTACCCGATGCTGGGGGAAAATGCCCGCTCCGGCCTGGCGGCGAAACTCGGCGCCACGACGGCGCAGTGCGAGGAAGTGGTGGTCGACGCGCACGGCGCGACCTCGGTGCCGGGCCTGTACGCGATCGGCGACGTGACGGTCGGCCTGAACCAGATCGCCGTCGCGACGGGACAGGCCGCGCGCGCCGCCACCCACATCCACAACCGCCTGCCGCCGGCGCTGCGCATGGGTTCCACGCGTCCGCCGTCGCTCGGCACGACGATGTAAGCTTGCATCATCCACGCTGGCACCAGCGACCCGATACGAAGGACCACCATGGCGGCAGTCGACCTCTCCGATTACACTCTTGGCGAACTGAAAGGCCTGCTGTTCGACGTCGAGCAGGCCATCAAGGCGCGCAGGCGCGAAGACCTGCTCGGCGCTCAGGCGCGCATCGCCGACATCGCGCGCGAGGCCGGCATTCCCATCGATGCGCTGCTGAACGGCGCGAAACGCCGCTCCTGAGGCGGGCGCCCCTTACTTCGCCGTCGCAGCTTCCTCGATCAGCTTCGCCACCTCGGCCGGGTGCGACACCATCACCACGTGCGAGGCGCCGTCGACGGTGACGGTGTGGCGCGACTTCGCGCGCTCGGCCATGAAGGCCAGCGCCGCCGGCGGGATGTTCTTGTCCTGCCTGCCGTAGATCGACCAGGACGGAATCGTCTTCCACGCCGGCTCGCCCGAGGCTTCCTTCAACGCCGCATCGGTCACGGGACGCTGTCCGGCCGCCATCAGCACGGCCTTCGCATGCGGAACATCGGCCGCGAACTGCGCCGGGAATTTCTGCTGGTCGATGTACAGGTCCGCGCCGCCGCCCGCCAGCGCCACCGGCTTGGCCAGCGCCGGCCCGAGCGTGCTGCCCGGGAACTTGTTGCTGAGGTCGAACGCGCTTTCCCCCTTGTCCGGCGCAAAGGCCGACACGTAGACGAGGGCCTTGACGTTGGGCTGGCCACTCGCCGCGGCGGTGATGACGGAACCGCCATAGGAGTGCCCCACCAGCACGACGGGACCGCCGACGCTCTTGATCACGGAAGCCACGAACGCAGCGTCGCCCTTCACGCTGCGCAGCGGATTGGCGGCGCCGACCACGCGGTAGCCGTCGGCCTGCAACTTGGCGGTGACGCCGTCCCAGCTGGAGGAATCGGCAAAGGCACCGTGCACCAGCACGACGGTGGGCTTGGCCGTTGACTGGGCCAGGGCCGGCAGGCCGGCGGCGAACAGGAGCGGCAGCGCCGCGGCAGCCAGGAAGGCGGCGGTGTTCTTGCTTTTCATGAAACGATCCTTGGAGTCGGTGCGCCGCCGGATGCGGCGCGTTCGAACCATGCTAGCAGCGCCGCGCTCCGCTGCCCCCTGCCGAACGGCCGGCGCTCAGTCGCGCGCGCGCCCGGGCGGCAACAGGTCGCGGATGATATCGGTGAGGCGCTCGACCGACATCGGCTTGCCGACGTGGGCATCGAACCCCGTCTCGCGCGCCTGCGCGATGTCCTTCTCGCGCGCCAGCCCCGTCACGGCGATGGCCGGCAGGTGTGCGTGGCGCGGCAGCTGGCGCGCCGCCTTCAGCAGCGCATAACCGTCCATGCCCGGCATCGAGATGTCCGAGACCAGCAGGTCGACATCCTCCTGCGCCAGGATCTCCAGCGCCTGCTGGCCGCTGGTTGCGCCCAGCACGATGGCGCCGTGCAGCTCGAGCAACGCCTGGCAGGTGCTGACCACGTCCTCGACGTCGTCGACCACCAGGATGCGCACGCCGGCAATGTCGTGGCCGTCGCAGTGCGCATCGCCCTCCTCCTGGTCCGGGCAATCGCCCAGCAGCGGCAGCCACACGGTGAAGCGCGCGCCCTTGCCGACTCCATCCGAAAATGCCTCGACGCGCCCGCCATGCAGCGTGACGATCTCGCGCACCAGCGCCAGGCCGATCCCCAGGCCGCCCTTGGCGCGCGTCGTCACGGAGCCCGGCTGGGCGAACATCTCGAACACCTGCGGCAGGAAGGCGGGCGAGATGCCCTGGCCCGTGTCGCGCACGTCGATGCGCGCATTGCCGTCCTCGCGACCCAGCGTCACGTCGATGGCGCCGCCGGGCGGGATGAACTTGACGGCATTGCTCAGCAAATTCATCACCACCTGTTCGATGCGCACGCTGTCGGCCATCGCGCGCAGGCCGGCGCCGTTCGACTGCACGCCGATCGCCAGCCGCCCCGCAGACGAATCGGCGCGCACGGCATCGACGGCGCCCAGCACCAGCGGCGCCAGGTCGACGCGCGCCATCGACATGCTCAGCTTGCCGGTGTGGACGCGCGACATGTCGAGCAGGTCGTCGATCAGCTTGGCCTGGCTCAGCACCGCATTGCGGATCACGCCCGTCGAACGGGTCACGGCCGGCAGCTGGCGCAGCTCCGGCAGGCGCGACAGCAGCTCCACGTTGATGTGGATGAGGTTCAGCGGATGGCGCAGCTCGTGCGCCATGATCGCGAGGAACTCGTCCTTCAGCGCCGATGCGTTCTCGGCGTCGTTGCGGCCGCGCTGCTCGCTCGACAGCGTCTGTTCGCGCTCGCTTTCGTGGCGCACACGCTCCGTGTCGTCGCGCGCGATCATGGCGTAGCCGGCATACTCGCCGTTCTGGATCTGGGTGATCTCGCCGCTGCAGAACAGCTGGCTGCCGTCCTTGCGCAGGTGCCAGCGCTCGTTGATGGCGCGGCCGTCGCGGCGCGCGCGCGCCATTTCCTCGGCCGGCAACCCGCCCGTGCGCTCCTCGGGCAGGAACAGGAAGTCGAGGTTCAGGCCCATGACCTCGCTCTCGCGCCAGCCGAACATGCGCTCGGCGCCGCGGTTCCAGCTTGTCACGCAGCCCTCGTCGTCCATCGTGATGATCGCGTAGTCCTTGGTGCTCTCCGCCACCAGGCGCATGCGCGCCTCGCCGGCGCGCAGCTTTTCCTCGGCTTCACGGCGGCCCGTGATGTCGAAGAAGGTCATCACGGCGCCCTCGATGCGGTCTTCCGTGGTGCGGTACGGCAGCAGGCGCACGATGTAGTAGCGGCCCTCGTTGCTGCGCACCTCGCGCTCGACCATGCGCAGCGTGTTGAAGGTCAGCGTGACGTCGTCGGCCAGTTCCTTGTAGTCGAGCCGGTGGGTCAGGTCGAGCAGCGAACGGCCCGTGTCCGACGGGATGATCGAGAAGATGTCGGCCGCGCGCGGCGTGAAGCGCTTGATGCGCATGGCGCTGTCGACGAAGATCGTGGCGATGTCGGTCGAGGCGATCAGGTTGTTCAGGTCGTCGTTGGCCTTGCCCGTTTCCTCGACCTTCAGCTTGAGCTCGTAGTTGACGGTGATGAGTTCCTCGTTCACCGACTGCAGCTCTTCCTTGCTGGTTTCCAGTTCCTCGGTGGCCGAGCGCAGCTCCTCGTTGATGGCCTGCAGCTCCTCGTTGGCGGCGCGCAGCTCCTCGTTGGACACCTCGGCGTGCTCGATGGTCTCCTGCAGCTGCTGCTTCTTGCGCTGCAACTCGGCCTCGAGCTGGGACAGCACGACGTCGTCGCCGCCGCGTCCCTCGGCCGCTTGCGGCAGGCTGCTGCGCTCGACCTCGGAGAAGGTCACCAGCAGGAAGTCCTGCGCAGCCTCGTCGTCGTGATAGGGGCGCACCGTGATGCTGACGACGGTGGGCGCGCCATTGCGCATCGCCGATACTTGCCGCCCTTCCACGCTCACGCCCGAGTTCTGCACCTGGTACAGCGCGCTGCGCAGGTCGATGCGCAACTCGGGCAGGATCAGGGCCAGGATGTCGCGCGACGGCTCGCCGCCCACCAGGCGCATGAACTGCGCCGCCCGCTCGGACATGTGGACGATGTTGTGGTCGGCGTCGACCACCACGCTGGGCGGGGAAAACTGCGCCAGCGCACGCTGGTGTACTTCTGAGAACGAGGCCTGGCGCCGGTTCGACGCGGCCAGGTTGCGCGGCTCCGGCAGTTGCAGGTTGGTCGGTGCGCCATGGTGCGGGCGGTGGTGCGGGAAGGTGCGCACGGCCGCGCGGGCGCGGTAGATGCGGTTTTTCTTGTCCACCGGGACGAACAGTTCGTCGACCGACTCGGCCGACTCCGACGAGCCGAGGAACAGGTAGCCGCCCGGCTTGAGCGCGAAGTGGAAGGTTTCCAGCACGCGCTGCTGGATGTCGCGGTTCAGGTAGATCAGCAGGTTGCGGCAGCTGACGATGTCGATGCGCGAGAACGGCGGGTCGCGCAGCAGGTTGTGCACGGCGAACAGGATGCGGTCGCGGACCGACTTGCGGATGTGGTAGCGGTTGTCCTCGCGCGTGAAGTGCTGGCGCAGGCGCGGCGGCGTGACGTCGGTGACGATCGACAGCGGATACAGGCCGGCGCGGGCGACGGAGATCGCGTGCTCGTCGATGTCGGAGGCGAACACCTGGTAATTCGGCGGATGCGGCATCAGCGCGGCCTGGTCGGCCAGCAGCATCGCCATCGAATAGGCTTCCTCGCCGCTGGCGCAGCCGGCCACCCAGGCGCGCACTTCCTCGCTCGGCTTGCGGTCGCGGAATATCCCCGGGATCACGGTGCGTTCGAGCGTCTCGAAGGCTTCGCGGTCGCGGAAGAAGTTGGTCACGCCGATCAAGAGGTCGTTCAACAGCAGCTTGTGCTCGCCGGCGTCCGCTTCCAGCAGGTGCAGGTACTCCGGCAAGGAATGCATGGAACGCACCTGCATGCGGCGCTCCAGGCGGCGCAGCACGGTGGCGCGCTTGTACTGGCGGAAATCGTGGCCGGTCTGCATGCGCAACAGTCCCAGCACGCGCTGCAGCGCCTGTTCGGCATCGGCGCTCTCATCCACTTCGACGGTCTGCAGGGCGTCGCTGCCGCCCAGCGGCGGCAATTCCATCTTGCTGGCATTGCTCCACAGATCGATCAATTTCTGCGGCATCTCGACCACCGGCAGGATGAAGTCGACGAGTCCCGTGCCGATCGCCGCCAGCGGCATGCCGTCGTATTCGGCATCGCCGGGGCTCTGCACCATGATCACCCCGCCCTGCTCCTTGAGGCGGCCGATGCCGACGGCGCCGTCCGCGCCCGTGCCGGACAGAATCAGGGCCAGCGCGCGCTCGCGCTGGGCTTCCGCCAGCGTGCGGAAGAAGGCGTCGATGGCGATGTGCTGGCCACGCGGCCGTTCCATGTCGCTCACGGCCAGCGAGCCGTCCTCCATGGCGAGCTGCTTGTTGGGCGCGATCACGTAGACGTGGTTGGGCATGATCTTGACCGTCTCGGTGACCTGCACCACCGCCATCCGCGTCGCGCGCTGGATCACCTGGTCGGCATTGCTCTGGTGCTTGGGCGACAAGTGCAGGATGACGACGAAAGCCATGCCGGTGTTCGCCGGCATCTGTTCGAACAGGCGCAGCAGCGCCGCCAGGCCGCCCGCCGAGGCGCCGACGCCCACGACGGGAAAGGACAGGTGGGGTGCGGAAGACTGCGTCTCGTTGACGGCGGCGTCGGGCATCTCGCTCATGTTGGCTATTGTCGATCAGGAAAGCCGCAGTCTAATCGATCAACGGCGGACTGTGGCACCTTCGAGCGCTTGCGACACAATATTTTTCGCCCAGAGGGTTCGACCCGCGTTACGATGCGAAAGTTTTGCGGCGCAAGCGTCCCGTCGCGAAACGGTCAGTCCTGGCCGACGAGTTCGATGCGGCGCCGCACCATGTCCGCCGCCGCGGCATCGCCGGCCGCCTGTGCGCGGCGCTCCTGCACACCGAGCCAGGCCAGCAGCGGCCGGCGCCAGCCCTGGGTCGAGGCCGTCGCGACCGCGGCGCCGATATCGGCCGGCGTCAACTTGCCTGCTTTCAACAAGGCACCGGCCGCGACCAGGCGCGCCAGCGGATCGGCCACGCCAGCGATGCCGGCGCCGGCCACGACGGCGCGGTGCTGCTCGGGCAGGCTGGCCGTCTCCAGGCCGGTCCAGCGGCCGTCGAGGTAGGCCGCGTAGGCACGCTGGGCCGGCGTCGCATCCGCGGCCAGCGGCGCGAAACCAGGGCAGGCATAGTCGAGCGCGGCAACGTGGGCGGCGCAGCGGACCAGCTCGACCTGGGCCACCTGGTCGAAGCGCCCCGTGTCCGCCGCCGCGCGTCGGGCGCGGGCGAAGTCCGCCTCGGCCGCCGCGCTGTCGCCGTGCAGCCAGGCATCGGTAAACCCTTCGAGCGCGCCGTGCGCATCCTGTTGCCAGGCGGGCGGCTGGGGCTTGCTGGCGCAGCCGGCCAGTACCGCAACCATGGCAATCGTAATGAAAGTGCTCTTCATGGCAGCTTGATCTCCGTATCGCGCTTGAACGGCCACTTGCGGTCGATCTCGTCGACCAGGCGATTCACCTTGCGCAGGCTGGCATCGACCTCGCCGCGCAGGCGGCCCAGGTCCTGCGTGGCGACGCGCGTGTTGGCGCCGACGGCCTGGGCCTCGACCAGCACCGCATCGACCTTCTGCAGCGTCGTGCGGGCATCCTTCAGCACGCCGTTCAGCTGCTGGATCGCGGCCTGGGTATCGTCCATCACGCCGTCCTTGCCGAACACGCGGCGGTCGGCCTTGGCCAGGATGGTGTCGACGCGGCGCAGCGTCTGCAGCAGCTGCTGCGCCTCGGCGTCGCCGCCGAGCGCCGTGCCCAGCACGCCGTAGCGGCCGTTGAGTTTCCCGCTCAGCGTCTCGACGTTGTTCAGCGTATTGCCGATGGCGGAATCGGCACGGGTCAGCGCCTCCAGGTTTTCCAGCAGCGTGCGCGCCGTGCCCAGCAGGCGCGGGATCTCGGCCGTGGCGTCGCCGCGCAGCACGGGGCGCTGCGACTTGTCGGGCAGCGGCGGATCCGTCAGGATGCCGCTGTAGGCGCGCAGCCGGGTCTCGCCGACGATGCTGCGCTCGAGCGTGAACACGCTGGTCGTGCGCAGCCATTTCGCGTCGTCGCGCGCGATGTCGACCTGGATGTTCACCTTGCCGTCCGCGCCCAGGTCCACCTGGCGCACGCGGCCGATGGGAAAGCCGGCGAAGGTCATGTCCATGCCGGGGATGACGCCCTCGGAATCGTCGGCGACGAGGGTCAGGCGCTGGGTCTCCTGGAACACGCCGCGCGCGTACATCACGTACAGGAAGAAGGCGACGATCAGCGTGCCGATGACCACCAGCAGGATCAGGGCCTTGGTTTCGACGTGTTTCGGTTCGTCCGGGAGCGGTTCCGCCATGCGTGGTCCTTTTTTATTGTTCAACAATCAGGTTCAGACATACTTCAGCGCCAGCGAACTGGCCTCGATCAGCAGCAGCACGAACAGCAGGCGCAGCGCGCCCGGCTGCACGTTCGAGCGCTGGCGCCAGCCGTGGCGCAGGCTCTCGAGGATCGCCGCGCTCGGGATCACGGCCACGGCCAGGCCGAACAGCACGGTCTTGCACACGAAGCCCACGGTGACGGTCGGGTCGAACACCCTGCCGACGGTGCGCGTGTAGTCGTCCAGGCCCCAGGGCGACAGGCCGTACACGTTCAGGTAGGCCAGCACCAGCACGACGACGCTGCTGGCGATCGCCAGGCTGAGCACCGAGAAGGCATTGGCCAGCACCTGCGGCACGAGGTCGCGGCGCAGCCGCAGCAAGGCTTCGCCGGCGGCCGCATCGACCGGCACGCCGCTGCGCGCCAGCCCCAGCGCGGCCGCGTCGAAGGCCATGCTGGAGCGCAGCGCCGCGAACAGCGCCGCCGACAGCGGGATGAGTTCCAGCACCAGCACCCGCACGACCATCTCGAGCGCGAAGCGCGACAGGCCGTAGCTTTGGGCCGTGACCAGCACGATGCGGATGATCACGAGGCTGACCAGCGCCGTGAGCAGCGTGAACCAGGGCAGCACCTGCCAGGTGCTGGCGTGGATGTGGCGCGAGGTGGCCAGGCGGTTGGCGCGGTTCCAGGTCGACGGCGACAGCGCCATCACCAGGGCCACCGCGCCCAGGTGCAGCATGTTCCACCAGCTGCGCAGGTAGCGCGCGGCGTGGACGCCCCAGCGGGAGGGCTTCATGTACAGGAGCGATGAGAGCGGCATATTGACATGATACATTCAATATTATTGTCGTAGCGACACGGTTGGGGTTGGCCGGCACGTTGTGGGTCCGGCGCGGCCAACGTGATGCGAGCGTCACGCGTGGGCGCGGGGCGCCCACCCTACGCGAAACGCATCACGTGCGTTTGGCTTCGACCACGCCCTGCACCTCGCCGATCGCGGCGATCGCCTTCTGCAACTGGCCCGTCGACCCGATCTCCGCCGTGAACACCATGCGCGCCTGGCCCTTGGCGCTTTGCGTGTTCACGCCGATCACGTTGATCTTCTCGCGCGTCAGCACTTCCGAGATGTCGCGCAGCAGGCCCTGGCGGTCCTGCGCCAGGATGAAGATGTCGATCGGGTAGACCGTGTCGGAGCCGGTCGCGCCCCACTCCGTGTCGAGCACGCGCTCGGGCGCCTTGGCCGCCATCTCGGCGAAGTTCTTGCAGCTGGCCCGGTGGATCGACACGCCCTTGCCGCGCGTGACGAAGCCCACGATGGGGTCCGGCGGCGCCGGCTTGCAGCACCGTGCCAGCTGCGTCATGAGGCCTTCGGTGCCGACCACCAGCACGCCCGACTTCGCGCCCTGCTCCACGCTCGAGGCGCGGCTCTTGTTGACGACGTCGGCGTCCTGCAGTTCCGGCGCGGCCACCGGCTCGTGCAGCGCCGCTTCCACGTGGCGCAGGCTGAACTTGTCCTTGCCGACGGCGATGAACAGGTCGTCGACCTTGGCGAAGCCCAGCTTGTGGGCGAGCGCGTCGAGGTTGACGGCGGTCTTGCCCTCGCGCTGCAAGGTCTTTTCCACCAGCGTACGGCCGTTGGCCAGCGTCTCGGCCAGCTCCTGGGCATGGAACCAGGCGCGGATCTTGGTGCGCGTGCGGCTGCTGACCGTGTAGTCCGTGCCCAGCCAGTCGCGCGAAGGGCCGGCGCTGCCGGGCGCGCCCTTGGCGGTGATGATCTCGCAGGTCTGGCCGTTCTTCAGCGCCGTGTTCAGCGGCACCATGATGCCGTCGACCTTGGCGCCGCGGCAGCGGTGCCCGACCTCGCTGTGCAGGTGATAGGCGAAGTCGATCGGCGTGGCGCCGACCGGCAGCTCCAGCACGCGCGCCTGCGGCGTGAGCACGAAGATGCGGTCGTCCAGCGTGGTCGACTTCAGCTTCTCGACCCACTCCTTCTGCAGTTCTTCCTGGCCCGTGACGGCGTCGGCGACGTCGCTCTTCCACGCCAGCAGCTGGCGCAGCCAGGCGATCTTTTCGTCGTACTGCTGGCTCTTGAAGTTGGAGCCGCCTTCTTCCTTGTAGCGCCAGTGGGCGGCCACGCCGTATTCGGCGAAACCGTGCATCTCCTGGGTGCGGATCTGCACCTCGAGCGGACGGCCGTCGTCGGCATTCACGACCGTGTGCAGCGACTGGTAGCCGTTCGGCTTGGGACGCGAGATGTAGTCGTCGAATTCCTTCGGGATCGGCGTCCAGATATTGTGCACGACGCCCAGCACCGTGTAGCAGGTCTTGACGTCGGCGACGATCACGCGGAACGCGCGCACGTCGTACAGCTCGGTGAAGTCGAGCTCCTTGCCGCGCATCTTCTTCCAGATGCTGTAGATGTGCTTGGGCCGGCCGCTGACCTCGGCCTTGATGCCGGCCGCCGCCAGTTCCTTCTGCAGGCGCTCGATCGAGGATGCCACGAAGCTCTCGCGCAGCATGCGCTTCTCTTCGAGCATCTTGGCGATGCGCTTGTAGTTCTCCGGCTCGATCATGCGGAAGGCCAGGTCTTCCAGCTCCCATTTGAGCTGGAAGATGCCGAGGCGGTTCGCCAGCGGCGCATACAGGTCCAGCACTTCGCGGCCGTAGTTGCTGGTGACGCCGTCGAAGCGCTTGCGCTCCGCGAAGTGGCGCAGCGTCGTCACGCAGGATGCCAGGCGCACGAGCACGACGCGCATGTCGCTGGCCATCGCCAGCAGCATCTTGCGCAGCGTCTCGATCTGGGCCAGCGCTTCCTGGGCCGCGTTCTTGCCGCGGCCGACGGGGACCGGCGCCGCGGTCAGGTCGCGCAGGCGGATCAGCTGGTGCACGCCGCGCACCATGTCCGCCACTTCCTTGCCGAAGCGTTCCTCGATCTGCTCGGCCAGTTGCGGCTCCATGATGCACAGCTCGAACAGCAGGCCGGCGATGCGCGTCTCGGCATCGCTGCGCAACATCGCGAGCGTGCCGGCGACGCCGACCGAGAACTCGCAGGCGAGCTGGCCGGACGTCGCCACGCGCTCGCCGTAGCCGGCCAGCGCGAAGTCGAGGGCGGCCAGCACGCGCGCGCAATCGTCCGGCCCGAGGCCGTGCACGAGCTGGGTGGTGGCGTCGCCGAGTGCTGCAGTCGATACCATGCGCCGGCCTTAAGCCTGGGCCGCGACGATGACGACTTCGACCAGGCAGGCGGGATTGGCCAGCTTCGCCTCCACGGTCGCGCGCGGCGGCGTATTGCCCTGGGCGACCCATTCGTCCCACACGCTGTTCATGCCGGGGAAATCGGCCATCGTGGCGATATAGATCTGGGCCGACAGGATGCGCGTCTTGTCGCTGCCCGCTTCCTGCAGCAGGCGGTCGACGTGGCCCAGCACTTCGCGGGTCTGGCCGACGATGTCCTGGGTCGTGTCTTCGGCGATCTGGCCGGCCAGGTAGACGGTGCCGTTGTGGATGGCGGTTTCGGACAGGCGCTTGCCTACGTGGAGTCGTTTGATTTCCATAATCTCTTTCATTAGTAAGACGGCACCGGCATCAGCCGGTCAAAAATTCTCGTGCGATCGCGATCTGCTCCGGCTGCACGAAGGTCGGCGCATGGCCGACGCCCGCGATCTCGACTAGCTGCGGCCGCGGTCCGCGCCGCGTCATTTCCTCGGCCGTGGCGCGCGACAGCAGGTCCGAGCGCTCGCCCCGCACCAGCAGCGTCGGGCAGCGGATCGCATCGAATGCCTGCCACAGCCGCGCCTCATCCTCGTGCGCGCGCTGCGGCGTGAGCGCCGCGAACGGCGCCGCCAGCGCCAGGTCGTAGTGGCGCGTCCATTGCCCATCGGGCAGGCGCACCAGCACGTCGCGCGCCAGCTTGTCCCATTCGGCATCGCTGTGCGGGCCGAACGCGGCCGACACGTCGCGCACGTAGGCGGCGCCGTCGGCATAGCTGGCAAAACGCAGGTCCTGGCCGATGTACTGGCCGATGCGCGCCAGCGCGGCCGTGTCGAGCACGGGACCAATGTCGTTCAGCACCAGGCGCTTGACGGGGCTGTCCGGGAATGCGGCGAGGATCATGCCGACCAGGCCGCCCATCGAGGTGCCGAACCAGTGCACGCCTTCGTCGTCCCGCGTCACGCGGGCGATCAGCGTGACCATGTCGGCGACGTATTGCGGCACGACGTAGTGGGCCGGGTCCTGCAGGCGCTGCGAGCGGCCGCGCCCGGCAACGTCGGGGCAGACCACGCGGTAGCGATCCGACAAGGCGGCGGCCAGCGCGTCGAAGTCGTCCGCCACGCGCGTCACGCCATGGACGCACACGAGCACGCGCGGGTTGGCCGGGTCGCCCCATTCCTTGTATGCCATGCGGTGCAGGCCGGCTGGCGAACTGCACTGCACGGACTTCAGCCTCGCTTCGCTCATGTCCCTGGTCTTCCGTATAGACGCGCCGCCAACATTTTAAACGGCGATACGATTAGAATTCTACCAAGTCTGGCCCATAACAGCCTAGGCGCTCCAGCCTGGTGCGTCCATCCAACGTATTCCTGAAGAGGAGATGTCATGCAATCCACCATATCAAGCGGCAAAACCTTGGGCGGCAAAACGGCCCTCGTCACCGGCTCCACGTCCGGCATCGGCCTGGGCATCGCCCGGGCGCTGGCCGAACAGGGCGCGAACATCGTGTTCAACGGCTTCGGCGACGCCCAGCAGATCGAAAAGCTGTACACCGACATCGGCCAGGAATTCGGCGTCGGGACGGCCTACCACAACGCCGACATGTCGAAACCGGACCAGATCGAGGCGATGATGCGCTTTGCAAGCGACAAATTCGGCGGCGTCGACGTCCTCGTCAACAATGCCGGCATCCAGCACGTGGCCAACGTCGAGGATTTCCCGGTCGAGAAATGGGATGCGATCATCGCCATCAACCTGACCTCGGCCTTCCACACGAGCCGCCTCGCCCTGCCCTATATGAAGCAGAAGAACTGGGGCCGCATCATCAACCTGGCGTCGACCCACGGCCTGGTCGCCTCGGCCCAGAAATCCGCCTACGTGGCGGCCAAGCACGGCCTGATCGGCCTGACCAAGTCGACCGCGCTGGAGACGGCGGCCACGGGCGTCACCGCCAATGCCATCTGCCCGGGCTGGGTGCTGACCCCGCTGGTGCAGAAGCAGGTCGACGACCGCGCCGCCCGCGAAGGGATCAGCAGCGAACAGGCCAAGAAGGCCCTGCTGCTGGAAAAACAGCCGTCCGGCGAATTCGTCACGCCGGAAGAGCTGGGCGCGCTGGCCGTGTTCTTCTGCAGCCCGGCCGCCAATCAGGTCCGTGGCGCCGCCTGGAATATGGACGGCGGCTGGGTCGCTCAATAAATGCACGATGGGCATCGCCCCTGCGTTGCCTCGTCTACAATGGCGCCCATGAACGAAGATCCCATCGAAGTCCCCGGCCTGCACGAGGCCTGCATCGAACTGGCCCACGTCGTCCTGGCGGCGGGCCAGCCGGAGGTGTCGCGCGACATCCTCGAGACGCTCGCCGCCCGATTCGAGCGCGAAGCCGCCGACTTCGCCCTGATGGTCGCCAACGGCGGCCGCGATACCGCCCTGCTCGCGCGCGCCGTCCACTACCTCATCGACGCGCACGCGCTGCCGCTGATGGGCACGGACATGGAATGGTTCCGCCAGGCGCTGGCCTGCCTCGTCGAGCTGGCCGTGCCGAATATCGCGCTGTCGGCCCGCGGCGGGGCGTTCCTGGCCGATGTCGAGGAAGGCATCCGCCAGTCGATGCAGGATATGGAATAGACGTTCACGGCGTAGTGCCGTTCAGTCAAGCTAAAAACCGTCGCCCCTGCGGAGGCAGGGACCCAATCTCGCAAGCGTCATAGCGACGCATGCAGCAATTGGGTCCCTGCCTTCGCAGGGACGACGCTGAGCGGATTACGTCATCGGGTGCGCTTTAGCCGGTATGATTGCACTTCCACAACTATAAGGAAGCCAAGCATGCGGACCTGGGCCAGCTCACTCGCTCTCGCCACCCTCACCCTGTTCGGTGCCGCCGCTGCGCGCGCTGCCGACGCACCCGCGCCGGCCCGTCCGGTGCTGATCAGCCCCGAACGCGTCTGGACCGGCGACGGCGCCCCGCACCAGGGCTGGAGCGTGCTGGTCGCGCAAGGCCGCATCCAGGCCGTCGGCCCGGCATCCGGCATGACGGTGCCGGCCGATGCGGAGCGCATCGCCCTGCCCGGCAAGACCCTGATTCCCGGCCTGATCGACCTGCACTCGCACGTGCTGCTGCACCCCTATAACGAGACCACCTGGGACGACCAGGTGATCAAGGAAGCACCCGCCTATCGCATCGCGCTGGCCGTGCGCCACGCGGCGGACACGCTGCAGGCCGGCTTCACGACGCTGCGCGACCTGGGCACCGAGGGCGCCGACTATGCCGACGTCGGCATCAAGCGCGCCATCGACGAGGGGCAGGTGCCGGGTCCGCGCCTGCTGGTCGCCACCCGCGCCATCGTCGCGACGGCCAGCTACGGTCCGGCCGAGCGCAGCTACCGCCCCGACATGGAGATTCCGTACGGTGCCCAACAAGCCACCGGCGTCGACGAAGCGACGAAGGCGGTGCGCGAACAGGCGTCGCACGGCGCCGACTGGATCAAGTTCTATGCCGACTACCGCACGGGCGTCGACGGCAGCACCCGCCCCACGTTCACGCTGGAAGAAATGAAGGCAATGGTCGCGGCCGCCCACGTCAGCGGTCGCAAGGTGGCGGCACACGCCAGCAGCGACGACGCGATCCGCCTGGCCGTGCTGGCCGGCGTCGACTCCATCGAACACGGCTATGGCGCCAGCGAAGCGACGTTCAAGCTGATGCTGGAACGCCATACCGCCTACGTGCCGACCCTGACCGCGCCGGAAGCGATCGGCGAATATTTCCAGAAGCACCAGCGCGGCGGCGCCCCGACCCCGGCCATGCAGCAGGCCGCGCGCGCCTTCCAGCTGGCGCGCAAGCTGGGTGTCACGATCGGCAACGGCAGCGACGTCGGCGTATTTACGCACGGCACCAATGAGCGGGAGCTCGAATGGATGGTGCGTCTGGGCATGAGCCCGACGGAAGCGCTGCGCGCCGCCACCGTCGTCGCGGCCGGCATCCTGGCCAAGCCGGAGCTGGGCGCCATCCGCACCGGGAACCTGGCCGACGTGGTCGCCGTCGACGGCGACCCGACCGCGGACATCGCCGCGCTGCGCAAGGTCGGTTTCGTGATGAAAGGCGGCGTCATTCATCGCAAACAACAATAATTCTCCTGGGAAACTTCGTCGGTTATATCAGGAAGCCACAGTCGGATATCAGGGCGGGGCTTGCGGTTTTCCACAATAGCTGCGCCAGATATTTTGCGTGATGATGACCGTGTTACTAATTGCGTATGACCCCAGTCATGAAAAAACCATTCTATAAAGTCTTGTATATCCAGGTGCTGTTCGCCATTATCGTCGGCGTCCTCCTGGGTATCTTCGACCCTGAGCTCGGCGAAAAGATGAAGCCCTTGGGAGACGGCTTCATCAAACTCATCAAGATGATCATCGCACCGGTGATCTTCTGTACCGTCGTCGCCGGTATCGCCGGCATGCAGGACATGAAGAAGGTCGGCCGCGTCGGCGGCAAGGCGCTGCTCTACTTCGAGATCGTCTCGACCTTCGCGCTGGCGATCGGCCTGCTGGTCGCCAACCTGGTCAAGCCGGGTGCCGGCTTCAACGTCGATCCGGCCACGCTGGACACCCACGCGATTGCCCAGTACACGGCAAAGACCGGTTCGCTGTCGACCGTCGACTTCCTGATGCACATCATCCCGACGACCTTCGTGGATGCCTTCGCCAAGGGCGAGATCCTGCAGGTGCTGCTGGTGGCGCTGCTGTTCGGCTTCTCGCTGTCGATGCTGGGTGAGCGCGGCCGTCCCGTCGCCCACCTGATCGAAGAGCTGTCGCACGCCATCTTCGGCGTCGTGAACATCATCATGAAGGCCGCTCCGATCGGTGCGTTCGGCGCCATGGCCTTCACCATCGGCAAGTACGGCGTCAAGTCGCTGATCCCGCTGGCTTCGCTGGTCGGCTCCTTCTACCTGACCTGCGCGCTGTTCGTCGTCATCGTGCTGGGCACCATCGCCAAGTTCACCGGCTTCTCGATCTTCCGCTTCCTGGCCTATATCCGCGAAGAACTGCTGATCGTGCTGGGTACCAGCTCGTCGGAAAGCGCGCTGCCGGCCATCATGCGCAAGCTTGAAAAACTGGGCTGCCCGAAATCGGTCGTCGGCCTGGTGGTTCCGACCGGCTACTCGTTCAACCTGGACGGCACCAATATCTATATGACGATGGCGGCCCTGTTCGTTGCCCAGGCGACCAACACCGACCTGACGCTGACCCAGGAACTGACCATCCTGGCCGTGGCGATGCTGACCTCGAAGGGCGCATCGGGCATCACCGGCGCCGGCTTCATCACGCTGGCCGCGACCCTGGCCGTCGTCCCGACCATCCCGGTGGCCGGCATGGCGCTGATCCTGGGCATCGACAAGTTCATGAGCGAATGCCGCGCCCTGACCAACATCATCGGCAACGGCGTCGCGACCATCGTCGTGTCGAAGTGGGAAGGCGAACTCGACCAGGGCCGCCTGACCGCGGAACTGAAGAACCCGACCCCGGACAATCCGGCCAACGACCCGACTCCGGAAGTCGATCCGCGTCCGGTGCGCGAAGCTGCATAAGTTCGCACCATCCTGAAAAAACGCCGGGCTCGTCCCGGCGCTTTTCATTGGCGGGCCGGTCCATCCCCGGCCGTCCTACTCGCGGTTGCGGTCCTCTCGCTGTTGCAGCAGCCACAGCCGCGCATACATGCCGTTGGCGCGCAACAGTTCCGCATGCGTGCCCTGCTCGGCGACGCGTCCCCGCTCCATCACGACGATGCAATCGGCATTCACGATGGTCGACAGGCGGTGCGCGATGACCAGGGTGGTGCGGTTGCGCGCCAGCCGCTCCAGTTCTTGCACGATGGCGTGCTCCGAGACGGAGTCGAGCGCCGACGTCGCCTCGTCGAAGATCAGGATCGCCGGGCCCTTCAGGATGGCACGGGCAATGCCGATGCGCTGGCGCTCGCCGCCGGAAAAATTCACCCCGCGCTCGCCCGCCGGGCTGGCATAGCCTTCCGGCAGCGCGGCGATGGTCTCGTGCAGCAGGGCGGCACGCGCCGCGGCCTCGACTGCCGCCGCATCCGCGCCGGGCCGCGCATAGGCGATATTGTTGCCGATGCTGTCGTTGAACAGCGCGGCATCCTGCGGCACGACGCCGATCGCCCGGCGCACGCTGGACGGGCTGTGCAGGCGGATATCCTGGCCGTCGACGAGGATGCGGCCACTGTCCGGATCGTAGAAGCGCAGCAGCAGGCGCGCCAGCGTCGACTTGCCCGATCCGCTCCTGCCGACCACGGCCAGCGTCGTCCCCGGCGCAATACGCAGGTTGACGCCGTCGAGCACGGGCCGGCCCGGCTCGTAGCTGAAGCGCACATCCTCGAACACGACCTCGCCGGCCTTTGCCTGCAACGGCGGCAAGCGCTCGGCGCCGGGCATGTCCGGCGGCACGCGCAGCAGCGCGAACAGGCGCTCGGCATTCACCCAGGCATCGCGCGATTCGCGGTAGACGAAGCCCAGCGCATTGAGCGGCAGGCAGACCTGCAGCGCATAGGCGTTGATCAGCACGAGGTCGCCCACGCTCAGGCGCCGCTCCAACACGGCCATCCCCGCCAGCAGCATGATCGCGGCCACGCCGATGGCGATGATGAAGCTCTGCCCCACGTGCAGGATGAACAGCGCGCGCTGGTTGCCGAGGCCGGCTTGCTGCCACTGGCCCATGATCGTCGAGAACTTGTCGAGCTCCACCGACTCGTTGGTGAAGTATTTCACGGTATCGAGATTCAGCAGGCTGTCCGTCAGCTGGCCCTTGGCGCGCGCATCGAGCTTGTTGACGCGCCGCTGGTAGACGACGCGGCGCGCCGTGAACACGAGCGTGAAGCTGCAATAGGCGAAGAAGGTGGCGAGGATGATCAGCGCGAAGCCGCCCGGATAGCGGCGCAGCATGACGGCGAGCACGAGGCCGATCTCGACCAGCGTGGGCACGATGGTGAACAAGCCGACGCCGAGCAGGAAGGCGATGCCGCTGGTGCCGCGGTCGATGTCCGGCAGCAGGCTGCCGACCTGGCGCTGGGCGTGGAAGCGCGGCCCCAGCGCGAACAGGTGGGCGAAGGTCTGGCGCGCATACCCCTGTACCGCGCTCAGCGTGACGCGCGCGAACAGCAGGTCGCGCCACTCGTTGAACAGCGTCGCGGCGAAGCGCAGCACCGCATAGCCTACCAGCAGGTAGGCCGGTAAATGAGTGGGCAATTGCGCCTGTGAAAAGGCGTCGATGATGCGCTTGAGCAGCAGCGGCACGGCCACCGTGGCCATCTTCGCCACCAGCAGCAGGACGATGGACGCCGCGATGCGCCAGCGCCAGGCGCGCATCACGGACCACAGCTCCTGGACGAAGCGGCGCCGCGCCGCCCGCCGGGCAGCGTGGTCGTCTGCGGTTTGCGCTGGCGTCTCCATGGATCGTCCGCCTCGATGGCAATCCTGGTTGGACAAGCAAAACCGCCGCACGGCACGGGCGAACGCTGCTTCGTCGAGAAAGCCCCCCTATTTCCTGGCGCCGCGCGCGGCCGCCAGGTTCTCGAGCCGGAACACCACGTCCACGGGCTGGCGCAACCTGAGCGCGGGAATCGTCAGCAGTTGCTCGCCGTCCATCTGTTCGCCGCGTCCGGCGCCAGCGCGGCGCGCCGTCTCGCGGAAATCCCCGCGCTCCAGGCCCATGGCCGTCGTCAGGTTCTTCAACTGGTCCGGCGTCGCGCCCATGACGGGGCCGACCCGGCGCCCGGCGGCGGCGGCCATCACGTCGGCGCGGCGGCGCGCATCGCGGATCGCCTCGGTGACCAGCTGGTCGACGAGCTGGTCCATCGTGGACAGGTCGAACGACGAGGCGAAGCTGTCCAGGTTCGGCTTGCCGAGCAGGCCGCCAGCCAGTGCCGGCCACACGGTGAGGTTCTTCACGTTGACGTGCACGTCGCAGCGCAATTCGTACAGCGGCTCGCGGGACGGCCCCTGCTCGCCCTTGCGTACCGACTGGCGCACCTCGCGCGCCTGGGCGTCTTCCGGATCCAGCCCGTGCTGCCGCATCAGCGCGTGGACATCCCCCATGCGCGCCTCCAGCACGGCGCGCGCCGCGGCCGGATCGGCGTCGACGGCGACCACTTCGAAATCCAGGCTGCCGATGTCCGGCAACGCGGCCTGGAAGGCGCTGCCCGTCACGTGCACGAACGGGTAGGCGGGCAGGTCGGCCGCGCGGGCGGCACCACCGGACAGGCACAGGAGAAAGGCGAGGCTGGATGCGGCAAGGCGGGTTTTCGACAGGGACATCGGGACGCTCCGTGTGTAGACAATGTTTTCTATGTTATGCCTGCTTCCTGTCCGGTCGCAACCGGCCGCACGAAAAATAAATGTGTAGACAAAGCGATCTAGACGGACTAGTCTAGATTATCGATCAGATATTGCCGTCTCGAGGAGCCCCCATGGCCAAGTCCCCTTCCCTCCCTAAACCGACTCCGGCGGAGCTCGACCTGCTGCAGGTCCTGTGGCCGCTCGGCGCAGCGACCGCCCGCCAGGTGCATGACGCGATCGTCAAGGAGCGCCCGGACGTCACCTATGCGACCGTGCTGCGCCTGATGCAGATCATGCACGGCAAGGGTTTGCTGATCCGCGACGAAAGCGAACGGTCTCACGTGTATGCGCCGGCCCAGGCCCAGGAATCGCTGCAGACGAATCTGCTGAAAGACCTGATGCAGCGCGCCTTCTCCGGCTCGGCCACGGCCCTGGTGCTGGCGGCCCTCAAGACCGGCATCTCCAAGAAGGAAAGGGAGGAAATCGAGAAGCTGCTGAAGGATGGAAATGCCGATGGCGGCGCGAATGGAGGCGCCCAGTGAGCGCCCAGGCGGTAGTCGCGGCGCTCGGCTGGGTGCTGTTGAACTTCCTGTGGCAAGGCTGCGTGGTCGCGTGCATCACGGCGGAGTTGCTCGTGGCACTGCGCAATGCGCGTCCCGAAGCCCGCTACGCCATCGCCTGCCTCGGCCTGGTCTTGTGCCTGGCCTGGCCCGCTGCGGTCCTCGTCAGCGTCCTGACAGGGCCGCACGATGCCCAGGCCGGCGGCGCCTTCTTCGGCATCGGCTTCCAGGCCGTGCCGGCGCGCGAGCCGGGCAACTGGCTGGCCTGGCTGCAGGCACACACGGGTTGGATCGTCGCACTGTGGGCGGCGTGCGTGGGGACGTTGTGCGTGCGCACGGCGCTGGGCCTTCTGTGGATCAACCGCGCCGTCCGCACGGAGGGACGCGATCCCGTGTGGCAGGCACGCCTCTCCGCCATGGCGGAACGTTGCGGACTGGGGCGCGACGTGCGCCTGCGCGTCGTCGAGCGCCTGGCCAGCCCCGTGACGGCCGGCTGGTGGCGGCCCGTCGTACTGGTACCGGCATCGCTCGTGGCCGGCATGCCGCCGCACTTGCTGGAAGCCCTGCTGGCGCATGAACTCGGCCACATCAAGCGCCACGACTACCTGGTGAACCTGCTGCAGAACGTGGTCGAGATCCTGCTGTTCTACCACCCGGCCGTCTGGTGGATCTCGCGCCGGATCCGCAGCGAACGCGAACAGATCGCCGACGATTTCGCCGCTCGCCAGCTCGGCGAGCCGCGCCGGCTGGCGCAGGCCCTGTCCGAGCTCGAACGCCTGCAGTTCGCCGCCAGCGGGCTGGCCCAGGCCGCCAATGGCGGCGACCTGCTGGCACGCATCCGCCGCCTGCTGCGCCCCAGCACGCAAGCGCTCGATTGGCGCGCCCTCATCCCCTTGCTCGGACTGGCGCTCGCCTTCGCCGGCAGTGCCCACGCGCTGGCCGGCCGCGACGCCGTGCTGGCGGACCAGCGCAATCTGACGACCGGCGCGCTGGCCGACTTCAGCAGCTGTGCGCGTCCCCATTACCCCCAGGCCGACATCGACGCCGGCCACCAGGGCACCGTCACGCTGGCCTTCCTCGTCGACCAGACCGGTACCGTCAGCGATTCCCGGGTCGAGCGCTCCAGCGGCTTCGCCACGATGGACGAGGCGGCCCACGGCGCATTGCGCAAATGCCGCTTCCACCCGGCGCTCCAGCAAGGCCGGCCCGTCAGCGAATGGACCAAGGTGCAGTATGTCTGGGTCCTCGAGTGACGCCCCCCGGCTAGCCCGCTAGCCACCGCCCGCTTCCATGTTGTTCCCGGCGCACCGCGCCGGTCCCGTTGCGCCAGCCGCACGGCGCATCGTCACGTCCGTAAGAAACGAGCCGCGCGCTCATCAACCAGGAGAAGACCATGTACCACAGCAAACCCTCGAAGCAATCCCGCGCCGCCCTGCTGGCGGCCTGCCTGCTGGGCATCGCCGGCTGCGCCACGGCGGCCGACACCAAGCGCGACGAGCGCGCCCTGCTCGACTTCGACAGCTGCGCCAAGCCCGAGTATCCGCATGCCGACGTGCAGGCCGGGCACCAGGGCACGGTCACCCTGAACTTCCTCGTCGACCAGGACGGCAAGGTCGGCGACTCGAAGGTCGTCAAGTCCAGCGGCTTCTCCACCATGGACGAGGCCGCGCGTACGGCGCTGGTCAAATGCCGCTTCCGCCCGGCGACGAAGAACGGCAAGCCGGTCAAGGACTGGACCAAGGTGCAGTACGTCTGGACGCTGAAGTAAGGACGACGCCAGGATGGCCACCGGCCGGCGCCCGCGACGCGCCGCCGGTGGCATCGCGATCTCATCGACCACCGTACGCAAAGGGAACAATCCATGCGCCATTTCCCCGTCCTGTTGGCTGCCCTCTTATCGGCAGCCGGAGCCCACGCGGCGCCCGCGTCGACGACACGCGCGACATTGATCGAACGGGTCGCCGCGGAACTGGATACCGCGTATATCGATGCGGATCGGGCAGCAAAACTGGGACCGGCGCTGCGGGGCGCCGGCTTCGACGGCAACCTGGACGACGAAGCGTTCGCCAAGGCACTGACGGCGTTGATGCAGGACGTCACCCGCGACCCGCACCTGCGCCTGATCTACAACGCCACACCGGCGCCCGCCCAGGCCGGTCCGCCTCCGCCGGAAGAAATCGCCAGGCGGCAAGCCTATCTCAGGGAACGGAACTATGGCATCGAGCGCGTCGAACGCCTGCCCGGGAATATCGGCTACCTGAAGACGCAGTTCTTCGCGCCCGCGGCCGACGCGGCGCCGGCGATCGGCGCGGCGATGACGCTGCTCGGCAATACGAGCGCCCTGATCCTTGACCTGCGGGACAACGACGGCGGCGCAGCGGATGCGGTGCCCCTGATGGCCAGCTACCTGTTCGACGAGCGCACTCACTTGAGCGACCTGTACCGGCGCGAAGGCAATATCACCGAACAACAGTGGACGTCACCCGGCGTACCCGGCGTGCGCTATGGGCAAGAGAAGGACGTCTATATCCTGACCAGCAAGGACACGTTCTCGGCGGCGGAAGGCCTTGCATTCGCCCTGAAGAACCGCAAGCGTGCCGTGATCGTCGGCGAATCGACCCGCGGCGGTGCGCATCCCTCGCGCATCAAGCGGATCGATGCGCATTTCGCGCTGATGGTGCCCGCGTCGACGGCCCGCGATCCGGTGACGGGACTGGACTGGGAGGGGACAGGCGTCCAGCCCGACCTGGCCGTTCCCGCCCCAGAGGCACTGACGCGCACGCAAATCCTCATCCTCGACAAATTGCTGCCGAGCGCCCAGGGGCACGCATCACAGGAGGAGATCCGGACACGGCTCGCCAAGCTGCGCGCCGAGGCGCCGGCGTCGTCGCGCTGAAGCGCCACGCAAAGAAAAACGCGACGCCGGCAGTTGCCGTGCGTCGCGTTTGCACCGACTGCGAAGCTTAGTAGCGCTGCGTCAGACCGCTGTCACGTCCAGTTCGGCGGACGTCGCCTGGACGACCTCTTCCTTGCTCACGCCCGGCGCCAGTTCCACCAGCTTCAGGCCGGTATCGGTCACGTCGATCACGGCGAGGTCCGTGATGAGGCGGTCGACCACGCCCACGCCCGTCAACGGCAGGTCGCACTTCTTGAGGATCTTGTGGCTGGTCGAGCCGTCCTTGGCCGTCGCCACGTGTTCCATCACGACGACGACGCGCTTGACGCCGGCCACGAGGTCCATCGCGCCGCCCATGCCCTTGACCATCTTGCCCGGGATCATCCAGTTCGCCAGGTCGCCGCGTTCCGAGACCTGCATTGCTCCCAGGATCGCCAGGTTGATCTTGCCGCCGCGGATCATGCCGAAGGAATCGGCCGAGCTGAAGTAAGCGGCGCCCGGCAGCGCCGTCACGGTCTGCTTGCCGGCGTTGATCAGGTCGGCGTCGACTTCGGCGTCTGTCGGGAACGGGCCGATGCCCAGCAAGCCGTTTTCCGACTGCAGGAAGACTTCGATGTCCTTGGGTACATAGTTCGCCACCAGGGTCGGCAAGCCGATGCCCAGGTTGACGTAGAAGCCGTCCTGCAGTTCCTGTGCCGCGCGCGCGGCCATTTCATCACGAGTCCATGCCATGGTTGTCTCCGATCCTGGTCTTATGCTGGGCGCACGGTGCGCTGTTCGATGCGCTTTTCCGGCGTCGGGTTGTGAACGATGCGGTGCACGAAGATGCTCGGGGTGTGCACCTGGTCCGGATCGATCTCGCCGATCTCGACCAGCTTTTCCACTTCCACGATGCAGACCTTGCCGGCGGTGGCCACGTTCGGATTGAAGTTGCGCGCCGTCTTGCGGAACACGAGGTTGCCGGCGCGATCCGCCATATAGGCCTTGACCAGCGAGACGTCCGGCAGCAGCGCGCGTTCCATCACATACATGTCGCCATCGAATTCGCGGGTTTCCTTGCCTTCCGCGACGATGGTGCCGTAGCCCGTCTTGGTGAAGAAGGCCGGGATGCCGGCGCCGCCGGCACGCAGCTTCTCGGCCAGCGTGCCCTGCGGCGTGAATTCCAGCTCCAGTTCGCCGGCCAGGTACTGGCGCGCGAATTCCTTGTTCTCGCCCACGTAGGAGGCGATCATCTTCTTGATCTGGCGCGTGGTCAGCAACTGGCCCAGGCCGAAATCGTCGACGCCGGCATTGTTTGAAATGGCCGTCAGGTTCTTGACGCCGGAATCGCGCAGCGCCAGGATCAGCGCCTCCGGAATGCCGCACAGGCCGAAACCGCCGACGGCGATGGTCTGGCCGTCCGCGACGACGCCTTCGAGCGCGGACCGCGCGTCAGGATACACTTTGTTCATACCCGTCCCTTTAATAGTTAAGCTGGAAGCTCTTTCTGTACAGCAGAGTAGAATCTCAGAATAAAATAGCCCCCTTCAAAGCACAATACCGTAGAACTACCGGCAAAAAGCCGAGCGGAGACACCCTTGCACCGGATGAACGCATCATACGCCATCGACTACGAGATGATCTTCCAGCACGCGCCGGTCGGCATGTGCATCTCGCTGGACCGCGTCATCCAATCCTGCAACGATGCCCTTGCCGCGATGTTCGGCTATGAGCGCGCGCAACTGGACGGCCAGTCTTTTGCCGTGCTCTACCCCACCATGGACGAGTTCCTGCGCACGGGCGACCGCATCATCCCCATCATGAACACGAAGGGCCGCTACTCCGACGAGCGCATCATGCGCCGCGGCAACGGCGAGCTGTTCTGGTGCCACGTGACGGGCCGCGCGCTCGACCCGCAGCAGCCGCTGGGCGCCGGCGTCTGGACCTTCGAGGATGTCAGCGAAAAACGCCCCGTCACGGCCGAACTGACGCCGCGCGAACGCGAGATCGCCGCCCTGCTTGTCGAAGGCAAGACCAGCAAGATCATCGCGCGCGAAACCGATCTGTCGCCGCGCACGGTGGAAATGCACCGGGCCAGGCTGATGCGCAAGTTCTCGGCATCGACGTCGTCGGAGCTGGTGCACAAGCTGGTGGGGGTGGCGCGCTAGGTGTGATGTTTCAATAGGTTGTTCATTCGGATTGGATTTGAGAAACTGGAA
>CAUSCY010000029.1:0-76151 GCA_963529995.1 uncultured Massilia sp.
GACCAGCAGCAGGCGGCACACGCCGAGCAGCATCCGGGCGAAGGCGAGTAATCCTCGCGTCACCCTTGGCCTGAACGGCCGATGAAAACGGCACCCTGAGGGGTGCCGTTTTTTTTTGTTCGTCCCGGTGGCACTCCCTGCCGGATAGTGGCGTCATTTCGATATTTGTGGAAATGTCGAAAAATGGATGATACGATTCATACTACTGACACAGGAATTCCTCCATGCAATCATCCGACGCCGTCACCGCCCTGGCCGCGCTCGCCCACGAGTCGCGCCTCGCCGCCTTCCGCCTGCTGGTCCAGGCCGGGCCCGATGGCCTGGCCGCCAGCAGGATCGCGGAAGCGCTGGACATCGCCAATTCCTCGCTGTCCTTCCACCTGAAGGAATTGACGCATGCCGGTCTCGTCACGTCGCGCCAGGATGGCCGCTTCGTCATCTACGCGGCCAGTTTCGACACGATGAACGCGCTGCTCGGCTTCCTCACCGAGAACTGCTGCGGCGGCACGTCGTGCACGCCGGCCGGCCCTTGCTGAACCGTATCGCGAGCCACCCATGAACGTCCTGTTTCTTTGCACCGGCAATTCCTGCCGCTCGCTCATCGGCGAGGCGCTGTTCAACCATCTGGCACCCGCCGGCTGGCGTGCCCTCAGTGCGGGCAGCCAGCCCACCGGCAAATTGAACGAGCGCGCGCTCGCGCTGTTGGCGCGCAAGGGCATACCGACCGCCGGCTACCACAGCAAGTCCTGGGATGCGTTGCCGGTAACACCGGACATCGTCGTCACCGTGTGCGCCGGCGCTGCCGGCGAAATATGTCCCGCCTATCTTGGGCCGGTGCTGCGTACGCACTGGGGCGTGGAAGACCCCAGTCACGTCACCGGCGCCGACGACGAGATCGACGCCGCGTTCGAGAAGACCTATACGATCCTGCGCGCCCGCGTCGAGGCCTTCCTGGCATTGCCGCTGGGCGCGCTCAAGAGCGACCCGGCCGCCCTCAAAACGGCGCTGGACCGCATCGGCACCATCGCTGCATCCTCCTGACCCTATCGCCCATCCGACATGGACAAGATCCCGCACCTTCCCAACATCCGCCCCGAGCAACTCGACCTGCCGACGCCCGCCGGGCTGGAACCGGCCGGATCGTTCGACAATCCGCCGCGCATCCTGATGCTGTACGGCTCGCTGCGCGAACGTTCCTTCAGCCGTTTCCTCACCGAGGAGGCGGCGCGCATCCTCGCGCATTTCGGCGCCGAGGTGAAGATCTTCGATCCGATGGAGCTACCGATGGTCGGCAGCGTGCCGGAGACGCATCCGAAAGTCGTCGAGCTGCGCGAGCTGTGCATGTGGTCGGAAGGGCAGGTCTGGTGCAGTCCGGAGCGCCACGGCGCCGTCACCGCCGTGATGAAGAACCAGATCGACTGGATCCCGCTGGAGCAGGGCGCGATCCGCCCGAGCCAGGGACGCACGCTGGCCGTCATGCAGGTGTGCGGCGGCTCGCAATCGTTCAACGTCGTGAACACGCTGCGCCTGCTGGGGCGCTGGATGCGCATGTTCACGATTCCGAACCAGTCCTCGGTGCCTATGGCCTACAAGGAGTTCGACGACGAGGGACGCATGCGCCCATCGGCCTACTACGACCGCGTGGTCGACGTGATGGAAGAGCTGTTCAAGATGACGCTGCTGCTGCGCGGCCGCAGCGACTACCTGAACGACCGCTACAGCGAGCGCAGCGAACGGGCCAGGAAGGCGATCGACCGGCAGATCGAGAAGTTATGACACGACTGGCCCGGCCATTCAGAATTTTTCGACGAATTCCGCGTTGGTCGGAAGAAGGTCCTGATCGACCAGGCGGGTCTCGATGGCGTTGGCCCGTTTGATGTGCGCTTCGTTTTCCATATCGAAGGTTTCCTCGACCGTTACGATGAGCGTGCCGAGCTGCTTCTTACCGGTGTCGTCCATGATCTTGATGACTTGCGCTGCTTCGGGTACCTGTTGGCTGTCGATCTTGAAGGGCAGGTAGAGCATCCAGCCGGCACCGGGCCTGTCCGGGAAGACGCTGTGGTCGAGGTATTCAGCATGTGCTACCTGTACAAGCATTGGCTTCCACAAATTGACAATGGACTGAACCAATCCAATGACATTTTTGTAGTTCCGAAGGGAATTTACTTCTTCGCACCGGAAATGAAGAAATGATGGGATTTGTCCAGTGCCATAATTGACAGTGTAGACTGCTCCTCCTTCATCTTCTTTCCCGTTCCATACGCCGAGATCTCTGTTGTCACTTGCATGATTATCGCTGTCCGCGTTTGCCATTGCCAACGCCGCTGTGCTGGGGCCAGTTTCAGTGAACGCAGCGTTGAGAAGAGATTGCTCTGGCGTACTTGCAGGCGGAAACCACTCGTCCAGAGGAAAACCCGCATTCTGTAATGTTTTTGCCAGCTTCCATAGAGCAACATACTGCTCTTCAATTATTGGAAGAGGTGACGCTACGCGAAAGTTGGCGCTAATCTGAAGATTAAATATCATGGAGTTAGAAAAGTTCTTATAGGAAAATCTGGCGCAGCCCGGAACACCACGGTGCCGTCACCGCCGTGATGAAGAACCAGATCGACTGGATCCCGCTGGAGCAGGGCGCGATCCGCCCGAGCCAGGGACGCACGCTGGCCGTCATGCAGGTGTGCGGCGGCTCGCAATCGTTCAACGTCGTGAACACGCTGCGCCTGCTGGGGCGCTGGATGCGCATGTTCACGATTCCGAACCAGTCCTCGGTGCCTATGGCCTACAAGGAGTTCGACGACGAGGGACGCATGCGCCCATCGGCCTACTACGACCGCGTGGTCGACGTGATGGAAGAGCTGTTCAAGATGACGCTGCTGCTGCGCGGCCGCAGCGACTACCTGAACGACCGCTACAGCGAGCGCAGCGAACGGGCCAGGAAGGCGATCGACCGGCAGATCGAGAAGTTATGACACGACTGGCCCGGCCATTCAGAATTTTTCGACGAATTCCGCGTTGGTCGGAAGAAGGTCCTGATCGACCAGGCGGGTCTCGATGGCGTTGGCCCGTTTGATGTGCGCTTCGTTTTCCATATCGAAGGTTTCCTCGACCGTTACGATGAGCGTGCCGAGCTGCTGCTTCCCGGCGTCGTCCATGATCTTGATGACTTGCGCTGCTTCGGGTACTTGCCGGCTTTCGATCTTGAAGGGGAGGTAGATCATCCAGCCCGCGCCTGGCCGGTCCGGGAAGACACTTTTTTCCAGATATCCTGGAGGGGCAATCTGGATCAGCATTGGCTTCCACAAGCTGACGATAGTGTGCACCAGTTTGACTATGTTGCGAGTGTCCTGAAGTACCTCGATGTCTCTGCTACTAAAATCGAAAAATGACGGAATTGCCCCAGTATCGTAGGTGGCTGTAAAAGCAATACCGCCATTGCCTTCTTTGCCGTTCCACACACCTAAATTTCTGAAATCATAGGCAAAGTTCTCTTTGTCAGCTCTTGCCATCGCAAGCGCGGCATTACTTGGGCCAGTCTCGGTAAATGCCGCGTTGAGTAGGGAATTCGCCTCGGTGTCAGCTGGAGGGAACCATTGCTTCAGTGGCAGTCCTAACGTTTGCAAAAACTTTGCCAGTTTCCAAAGATCAGTGTATTGATCTTCTATCGACGGCAGAGGATCAGCAATACGGAAGTTCGAGGTAACGTTGAGCATTTGGCTATGGAGTATGAAAGGTCTTAATAGGTAGGAATGAACTGCGAAACGCAGCACTAAAGTAGGTGTAACTCAACGGTTGCATAAAATGCCAATGCAATTGTGAAGGTCGCGACGATGAGACGATAAGACCCTAATGTCGTGCTTGATTGACTATTTTTCGCAGCCCACCAATTTGAAAAAATACTTTCGGTTTTGTGGCTGAATCGAAGAACTGGTCATACGCTGCCTTGGCCTCCAGCAGCAGGCACGCCTGCGACTTGAACCCGTCGAAATCCGTCGCCTTAAAGTTCCATTCCGTATAAGGCGCGAAGCCAGTAATACGTGCCTGATAAGCGCGCGAATTCTCGGACATATTCCACTTGCGCTCCACCAGCGTGCCGCAGTCCGGCGGGCATTTCGAACACGTGTCCTTGGTTTGCGTCTGCGTACCGGCTTGCGCGATGGGCGCCGTTTTCGCTTGGTCGGCGGCATCGGCTTTCTTCCTGGCCGCTTCGTTGACAGCGACTGCGCCGGCACCGGCGACGGCTGCAACGCCGAGTGCGCGCAGCAGTGCGGCGCCTGCCGCTTCAAGGAGTGGGACGGCGAGCGCAGCCATTCAATCCTCCCTCAGCTTGGACTTCGCCTGCGCAAGCAGGTCCGCAAACCGTTGTTCGACAGTTCGGCCTGGTTTCCTGAGCCATGCATCGATGGCGGGCTGCCGGTAGAAATTCGGCGCGAAGGCTTCGTAGTAGAGAAACTGCGTGATCGTGCCACCGTCCTTGAAACCCAACGCTACAGCATGCGCATAGGCGCGTTCGAGGCGGTCGCGCAGGCTTCTGTCCCCGGCAAGCTCCGGATACTCCTTGACGATCGTTTGATGGACTTCCGCTACGTACTGGAGTTTTTCCAACCGATCCAATTGCGCGAGCTGTTCCTGGATGAACCTGATCATTCGCTCCTCCCCGCCCATACTCTGCGGCCGTTGTAGATGAAAAGCCACTCGTCGATCAGATGAAAGAATGCCGCTTTCTGCTCGGCGCTCATCGTCTGAAAGAGGTTACCCAACACACGCGGATCGTAGAACCTCAGCAGTACCTTTCTTCCGTCGGGCAGCTCGCCATCGAGCTTCAGTTGCAGCAACTGGCTCAATCCTTCCAGGTCGATCGACGTCATCAGCCAGGAAACCGATGGCAAGGCTTGCTCCAATTCGTACAGCGGCTGTATCTGGTCCGGTGCTTTCGCGGTATCGACGAGCCAGGGCCCCGCATGGGCAAGCGGTTCATCTTCCGTGCCCAGGAAGATAGGGCGGTTGATACCATGCCGATGCTCGAGGCGTCGGCCGGTATGCTGCTCGTACTGGAAACCGTCTACCAGGGCATGGAGGTGGAGCGCGGTGCCGTTTTGCAGGCGGTTCTGGAATCGCGTGACGACGTCGATCATGACTCAGCTTCGGACGACCATCGAGGAGCCTGCCGCCGCCGCCTGGGCAAGGCAGTCGAGGCAGATCGAGGGCGCTTCCTGCGCGATCGCCTTGGCACTGATCTGGAGGTTTTCGGCAGGGGCGGACGCGGTGCCGACATCGGCATGGTTGTCCCACCACGTCGTGACTTGGGAAGTGACGATGGTCGCTCCGCAGGCGGTCCTGTCTCCATCGCGTGCGGCTGCCTGGCC
The DNA here is from genome assembly GCA_963529995.1 of uncultured Massilia sp. GTDB lineage: Bacteria > Pseudomonadota > Gammaproteobacteria > Burkholderiales > Burkholderiaceae_D > Telluria. Next base: position 5,364 of record CAUSCY010000029.1, read on the forward strand.
AAAACCCGTCGTATCCTCGGCGCCGCTCGTAATGGCAAAGATGCCTTTGCATTTGGGACAGACCGTCAAGTCACCGACCCGTGCGACGGCCTTCCCGTGAATTTCCCAAGTCATGTCACCGGTAATGACAGTACCGCCATGACTCGTGCGATCTCCCATGCGTGCAAAAGGTTTGCTCATCTGAACTCTCGATCAGGTTCAATGCGACAAGGTTAAATTGCAACCGTAATGGTGTCACAAAGAAATGATGTTGTCATTAGATGATCCTGTTCATGCTGAGGGAATAGGGTGGCATGGGATCGTCTCACAAGCGCCCGCCCGTTCAGCTGGACCTCGGTCGTTCAGCTCCCTTCATGCACGATCGCCAGCTTGCCGAAATGCGTGCGTCCCCCGGCTAGCACCCCATACGCCTCGGCAGCATCGTCGAAGCCGAAGCGGCGGTCGATGACCGGTTCGATACGGTGGGTCGCGACGGCGCGTACGGCCTCGCGCAGGTCGTTCACCGAACCGGTGCTGTTGCCCACGATGCGCAGCGCCTTCGACATCACCGCCAGCACGTCGACCTGGGCGTGCGCGCCGCCGACGAAGCCGACCGTGAACACGGTGCCGCCGACCGCCGCGGCGGCAATCGAGCGCGCGAACGTGGCGCCGCCGACGCTTTCCACGACGAGGTCCGCGCCTCGTCCTGCCGTGATGTCCATGACAGCGGCGTCCCAGTCCGGCCTGGCGACGTAGTCGATCAGGTGGTCGGCGCCGAGGCGGCGGCCCCGTTCGAGCTTGTCCGCGGAGGACGATGCGAGGATCACGGTGGCGCCGTTGGCCTTGGCGAATTGCAGCGCGAAGAGGCTCACGCCTCCCGTACCGAGAATGACGACCACCGTGCCCGGACGGACCTGGGCCGAACGCACGGCATTCCACGCCGTCGTCGCGGCCACGGGGAGGGCGGCGCCCTGGGCGAAGTCGAGGTGCGCCGGCATGGGCACGACGCTGGCCGCCGGCACCACGACGTATTCCGCCAGCGATCCGGGCAGCGTGATGCCGCGCATGCGCCGCACGAGGCGTTGCTCCAGCGGACCGCTGTGCCAGTCGGGCATGAAGTGGGGCACGACGCGCATGCCGACGTGGACATCGACACCCTCGACATCCGGACCGAGGGCAATCACCTCGCCGGCACCGTCGGCGACCGGGATGAACGGAAACTGGGCGCCGGGAAAGCGTCCCGTGGCGACGGCCAGGTCGATGTAGTTCAACGCCGCGGCGCGCAGCCGGACCAGCACCTCGCCCGGGCCGGGCTGCGGGTCGGGCAGGGTGGTCTTGCGAAATCCGGACAGCGACGGGGCGACGAGTTGGATGGCCTGCATGGTTCACTCCTGTAAAAAAGAGACTCCAGTGTGATTGCGAACCATAAAGAGATAAACTGCGGTTTACTTGAGGGATTCCCAATCGGAGCTTGTGAATGGACCTGCTGGACAGCATGAGGATGTATGTGCTGACGGTCGAGAAGGGCAGCCTGAGTGCGGCGGCCGTCGAGGCGGGCGTCTCTTCGACGATGGTCGGCAATCACCTGCGTGCGCTCGAGGAACGGCTGGGCATGCAGCTGGTACGCCGTACGACGCGGCGCCAGTCGCTGACGGCGTTCGGCGAGGATTACTACTTGCGGTGCAAGGAGATCCTGCGGCTCGTGGCGGAGACCGACGTACAGGCGCAAGCCATGCGCCTGGAGCCGGCCGGCAAGCTGCGCGTCAGTGCGCCCGTCACGTTCGGTACGCAGGCGCTCGTGCCGGCCTTGCCGGACTACCTGCAACGCCATCCGCATGTCGACATCGACCTGGACCTGTCCGACCACGTCGTCGACCTGGTCGAAGGGGGCTTCGAGGCGGCCATCCGCATCGGTCACCTGCCGGACGACGCCAACCTCGTGGCCCGGCCGCTGGCGCCGTATCGGCTGATGATCTGCGCCTCGCCCGATTATCTGGCGCGGCGCGGCAGGCCGGTGCTGCCTTCCGACCTGCGCCAGCATGACTGCCTCGCATTCAGCGCCGCGAACGTGACGCATTGGCGCATGCAGCGCGACCAGGACATCTGCCGGGTGCCCGTCGAGGGCCGGGTCAGCATCAACAACGGCCAGGCCCTGCGCGAAGCGGCATTGCACGGCCTGGGTATCGTCCTGCAGCCCGCGCTGCTGCTCGAGGCCGACGTGCGCGCGGGACGGCTGATCCACCTGCTGCCCGACTATGCCTTGCCGAGCCGGCCGATGCACGTCGTCTACCTCCCGGACAGGTACCGTTCGCTCAAGCTGCGCAGCTTCGTCGACCACGTGGCGGAACGTTTCGCGCCCGATGCATGAGCGCGGACCACTGCCCAGCCCGCAGCCGTACCACCTCGTCCGGTATTATCGAATACACTACTCCCGCCCCCACATCCTCAACCTGAAAGACCCCTGAAAGGAGACGGTATGATGAACAAAACCCTCGGTGCGCTGCTGGCCTGCGCCCTCGCTGCCGCCGCTGCCGGCGCGGCAGCCCAATCGGCCGACAAGCTGCAGGCGCCGATGACGCTCGTGACGCCGGACGGCACCGGCAAGATGATCGGCAACGTGACGATCACCGAATCGTCGAAAGGCCTCGTGTTCACGCCCATGCTGACCGACCTGCCGGCCGGTCCGCACGGCTACCACGTGCACGAGACGGGCAACTGCGGCGCCAACGAGAAGGACGGCAAGAAGGTCGCGGCGGGCGCCGCCGGCGGCCACTTCGACCCGCAGGCCACGAAGCACCATGCCGGCCCGACCGGCGACGGTCACCTGGGCGACCTGCCGCCGCTGGTCGTGGGCGGCGATGGCAAGGCCACCGTCGCGGTGACGGCGCCGCGCCTGATGAAGCTGGCGGACGTGAAGGGCAAGGCCCTCATGATCCACGCCGGCGGCGACAATTACTCGGACAAACCGAAGCCCCTGGGCGGCGGCGGCGACCGCATCGCCTGCGGCATCATCGAGTAACACTGCGGGGCGTCCGCGCGCCGGACGCCCGCCCTTGCAGCCCGCGTATCACAGGCCGCGCATCACAGTCCCAGTTCCGACAGCCCCGGATGATCGTCCGGACGCCGCCCCAGCGGCCAGTGGAACTTGCGCTCCTCTTCCTTGATCGGCATGTCGTTCAGGCAGGCATAGCGGCGCTGCATCAGGCCGTGCTCGTTGAATTCCCAGTTCTCGTTGCCGAAGGTGCGGAACCAGTTGCCGGAATCGTCGTGCCATTCGTAGGCATAGCGCACGGCGATGCGGTTGCCTTCCACCGCCCACAATTCCTTGATCAGGCGGTAGTCCAGCTCCTTCTTCCATTTGCGGTCCAGGAACTGCACGATCTCGGCACGGCCGTTGACGAATTCGGCGCGGTTGCGCCAGCGGCTGTCCGGCGTGTAGGCCAGCGAGACCTTTTCCGGGTTGCGGCTGTTCCAGCCGTCTTCGGCCAGGCGGACTTTCTGGATCGCGCTCTCGCGGGTAAACGGGGGCAGCGGGGGACGGCTTTCGATGTCGGACATGGCGTTTCCTTTCTTTCACAGGTAGACAGACCTGTATCGTAGACCTCGTCGCGGCGCGTCCAAGCTGTCAATGGTGACAGGTTGCGGTATACAGGTCTGTCTGTCACACTGGAGTCCCGCACCCTATCCCGTCAGCGTCTCATGACCCAGCCTTCCGCGCGCGAGCGCATCCTCGACACCGCCAAGCGCCTGTTCTACCGCGACGGCCTGCGCGCCACCGGCATCGACCGCATCATCGCCGAGTCGGGCGTGGCCAAGATGTCGCTGTACCGCCATTTCCCGTCGAAGAACGACCTGATCGCCGCCTTCCTCGCCTGGCGCCATGATCACTGGATGGGCTGGTTCCGCGCCGCAGTCGAGGCGCGCCTGGCCCGGCGCGCGGAACTGGGCGTACTGGCCGATGCCTTGGGCGAGTGGTTCGCGCAGGACGATTTCCGCGGCTGCGCCTTCATCAACACCGTTGCGGAAACGGGCGCCGTGGAGGAAGCGCTGCACCTGCAGCAAGCCATCGTCCACAAGGAGGAACTGGAAGCCTACCTCGTCGACGTCGCCACGCGCCTGGGCTTGACCGAGCCCGCGTTCGCGGCGCAGGAAGCGATGCTGTGCGTGGAAGGGATGATCGTGCGCGCCCAGTTCCGCCGCGATCCGCAGATCGTCGCAGCGGGACGGCGCTTGCTGGCACACATTGGGGGTGCATACATTTAACAATGCTGTATCATGGAAATTCGGCATCACATTGTTGCCATCATCCAAGAACACCATCATGCCCTGGCCCCTCGACCTCGCGTCCGACGACGCTCCCCCTCCCACTATCGGTGCCATGGAGCGGCAGATGCGCGAGTTCCCCTGGGAGACGACGAGCGCCGGCCCCGTCGCCGGCTGGCCTGCGGGCCTCAAGCACGCCATACGCACGCTCCTCGACTGCCGGCTGCCCATGCACCTGACCTGGGGCGACGACCACATCCAGTTCTTCAACGACGCCTACACGCCGCTGCTGGTCAACAAGACCCGCGCGCTCGGCTGCGACCTGCGCGAGATCTGGCCGGAACTGTGGCCCGACGTCGCCCCGCTGTTCGCGCGCGTGCGCCAGGGAGAGCCGGTCGGCAGCAGCGGCCAGTGCCTGTCAATGAACCTGCACGGCTATCTCGAGAAACGCCGCTTTACCTATTCGTACAGTCCCGTCTACCGTGACGACGGCAGCGTCGGTGGCGTGCTCGCCACCTTCATCGATACCACCGCCGGCGATCGCGCCGAACGGCGCCAGGCGCTGCAATTGACGCTGGCCGATGCGCTGCGCAGCGCGGCCGACCCGCTCGCGCTGAAGCGTGCGGCGATTGCGTGCATCGGCACCTATTTCGAAGAGGCCCGGATCGGCTGTGCCGTCGTCGACCAGGCCAGCGGCGGCGGCGTCGTGCACGTCGATTGCGCCGGCGGCGCCGATGCCGGGCATCCGGATGCCGTCGTCCCGCTGGGCATGCTGTGCTTCGACCAGGAGACGCGCCTGCAGGCCGGTGAGACGGTGTGGACGGCCGACGTCATGCAGGATGCGCGTATCTCCGATCCCGTGCGCTGGCGCCGCCTCGGCATCGTCGCCGGCATCGCCGTGCCGCTGATGGACGACGGACGCCTGCAGGCGCTGCTGTTCCTGCACGAGACGACGCCGCAGCACTGGGCCCCCGAGGACATCGACATCGTGCAGGATGCGGCGCAGCGCATCTGGGACGCGTTGTGCCGCATGCGCGCCGAGACGCGCATGCTGGAACTGACCAGGAGCGCGAGCGAGACGCTGGCACAGGAGCGCGAACAGCTGCTGGCTTCGGAGCGCGCCGCCCGCTCCGAGGCCGAGCGCCACAACAAGATGAAGGACGAGTTCCTGGCCATGCTGGCGCACGAGTTGCGCAATCCGCTGGCGCCGATCACCAGCGCGGCCCAGCTGCTGCGGCTGCCGGAAGTGAACGAGGGCCTGCGCCTGAAGGCCAGCAACATCATCTCGCGCCAGGTACGCCACATGACGGAGCTGGTGGACGACCTGCTGGACGTGTCGCGCGTCACGCGCGGCCTGGTCAAGCTGGAGAACGAGGTGCTTGACCTGAACAAGGTCGCGATGGCCGCCGTCGAGCAGGCGCGCCCGCACCTGGAAGAGCGCCTGCACACGCTCGCCGTCGAACTGCCGGCGGACCCCGTACCGGTCGAGGGCGACCGCACGCGCCTGATCCAGGTGCTGGTCAATCTGCTCAACAATTCGGCCAAGTACACGCCGCAGGGCGGCAAGATCGCGATCGCCGTGGTCAACGACGGCGCCGTGGCGGAAGTGGTCGTGCGCGACAACGGCAGCGGCATCGACGCCCAGTTGCTGCCGCACGTGTTCGACCTGTTCACCCAGGCCGACCGGGCGCCGGACCGTTCGCAGGGCGGACTCGGGATCGGTCTCGCGCTGGTGAAAAGCATCGTCCGCATGCACAAGGGGAAGGTCGCCGCCCACAGCGACGGTCCCCAGCGCGGCACCACGATGACGGTGACGTTGCCGGTAGCGCAGGCGGAAGTCGGCCAGGTCGTGCGCACGGGGGAGGGCGCGAATGACGCGCGTCCGCTGTCCGTGACCATCGTCGACGACAACGGCGACGCCGCCCACTCGCTGGCCGTGCTGCTGCGTGCACATGGCCACACGGTGCACGTGTACGAGGACGCATCGAGCACGCTGAAAGCAGGAACCGGCGACACCGAAGTCTTCATCCTCGACATCGGCTTGCCCGACATGACTGGCTACGAACTGGTACGCCGCCTGCGCCGCGACCCGCGCCATGCAAACGCCGTCTACGTGGCGCTGACGGGCTACGGCCAGCAGCGCGACCGCGAGCTGTCGAGCCAGGCGGGGTTCGATCATCACCTGGTCAAGCCGGTGGAGATCGGGAAGCTGGCGCAGATCCTGGCGGCGGCGGGGGAGCGCAAGCCGGGTCCGTAAGAACTACCACCGTCGTTCCCGCGAAGGCGGGAACCCATGCTGAGCAACCGAATTCCGTATATTGAAGACGACGGGGTCTTATTAACGGGAGGACTTCGGAACCTCAGTATGGATCCCCGCCTTCGCGGGGATGACGGTTTCATGTGCAGTGGCGAGATTTACTTCGCGCCTTCCCGCACCTTCCCGAACTGATCCCCCGCCTTCCACGCCGGCATCGCCGGCGCATCCGCCACCGCGCGTCCCAGGTTCAGCGTGAACTGCGCCTGCTGCACCATGCCCGACAAATCCCAGCTCGCATCGTATTCGTCGTTGGCCTGGTGGTAGCGCGCGCCGTAGGCCTTCTGCTTGGCGTCGTTCGCTTCCTTGTCTTTCACCCAATCGCGGCCGCCCGAGATCGAGAACGCGGGCACACCGGCCTTGGCGAAGCTGAAGTGGTCGCTGCGGAAGTAGCCGCCGCCCAGGTCCGGACGCGCCGCCGCCACGTTCAGCTGCATCGCCCTGGCGACCGTCGCCGCCGTCGCCGCAAGGGTGCTGCGTTCGCTGCCCTGCACGCCGATGTCCTTGGCCGCGCCGACGAAGTTCAGGCTGTCCAGGTTCAGTGCCGCCGCCGTTTTATCCAGTGGCCAGAGCGGCTTGGCGGCGTAGGCCGCGCTGCCCAGCAGGCCCTGTTCCTCGGCCGCGACCCACAGGAACATCTGGCTGCGCTTGGCCGGATGCTGCGCCGCTTCCTGGGCCATGGCCAGCAGGCCGGCCGTGCCCGAGGCATTGTCGACGGCGCCGTTGTAGATGGTGTCACCCGTCTCTCCTTGCTTGCCCAGGTGGTCCCAGTGCGCGCTGTAGATGACGACTTCGTTCTTCAGCTTCGGATCGGTGCCCGGCACGATGCCGGCCACGTTGAACTGTTCCAGCGTGCGCACGGCAGCCTTTTCCTGGCCCTGCACGCGCGCGTTCAGCGCCACTGGCTTGAACGACTTGTCTTCGGCGGCGGCGCGCAGCTTGTCGAGGTCCTGGCCGGCTGCCGCGAACAGCGCGCGCGCCGTGGCGTCGGTCACCCAGCCCTGCATGCCGGAGCCGAGATCGGCGTCGGCCAGCTGGAAGCGCTCGGCGGTCCAGCTGTTGTGCACCACGCCCCAGCCGTACGAGGCCGATGCGTCGGTGTGGATCAGCAGCACGCCGGCGGCGCCGCGGCGTGCGGCTTCCTCGAATTTATAGGTCCAGCGGCCGTAGTAGGTCAGGCCCTTGCCGGCGAAGCGGTTCGGTTCCGCCGCCGTCGGCGCCGGGTCGTTGACCAGCATGACGAGCACCTTGCCCTTGACGTCCAGGCCTTTGTAGTCGTCCCAGCCGCCTTCTTCCGGCGCCGCGATGCCGTAGCCGACGAACACCAGCTCCGCATCCAGCGGGTGTTCGGCCTGGGCATCCCCCGGCGCCCACACCCAGTCCTTGCCGAAGGCGAGGGCCAGCGGCTTGCCGCCCGCGACCAGCGCGACCGAGCTTTCCTGCGGCAGCGCCTTGACGCCGGCGATCCGGACGCTCTGGCGGTAGCTGTTGCCGTTGGCCGGCTTCAGGCCCGCCGCCAGCGCCTGGGTCTCGAGGTAGCTGACGGTCAGGTCGCCGCCGCGCTGGCCCGTGCCGCGGCCTTCGAGCAGGTCGGACGAGAGGAAGGCCAGGTGGGCGCGCAGCGGCGCCTCGTGGACGGTGGCCTGGGCCGCGGTGGCCTGGCCGGGCGCGGCTGCGCCCGCGGTCGAGGAGAAGGCCAGCGCGATGCTGGCTGCGAGTGCCGAGGAAACGATCTTGTGCATGGAATCCTGCAGGTTGGTGGATGCGAAAGTGCGCCTGCATTGTAGGGCATGCCACGTACCGATCATCCGGAATTCAGGGAAAGCGGAGGATGCCGACCGTCATCGTGGTGCCGCTGTCCGGCAGCAGGCGTGGCCGCATGTCGTCGGGCCGCGGCGGCAGCCCGGCGGGCAGGCCGGGAATGCGTTCCTGCACGAAAATGGAGAAGGCCGGGTCGCCCACCAGGTCGATGGCAAAGCGCAGCTCGCGCTCGCCCATGCCGTGCAGCGTGGCCTGCCAGCCGCGGTAGCGGCGGTCGGTCAGCACGCGGCCGTTGACGCTGGTACGCAGCGTGTCGGCGCCGTTCAGGCGCAGCACGAGTTCGGGCGCGCTGTTCTTCGAGCGCAGCACGAATACGATATGGCGCACGTCGCCGCGCCGGTCGTCCTTCTCGACGAGCAGGTAGGGATAGAAGATCGTATCGTCGCGCCGGGCCGCGCCATACCATACGGGCGCGCTGTCGGCGCCGAACGTGTAGGGCATGACGTAGGGCTGCAGCGCGTTCGGGAAGACGCTCCTGGTCCAGGCATCGACCGGCCCGGCCGGATGGATCCAGAATGCCTGCCAGCTCGGCGTGTCCTTCAGGTACAGCAGGCGGTTCGGTACGGGCAGCTCGGGCCAGGCCGGGTGCGCGGCATAGGCCATGCCGACGCAGGCGCCGCCCGCCAGCAGCAGCGGCGCGGCGACGAAGCGCAGCCGGATCTGCGCCAGCAGCATGCTGCACAGGGCCAGCAGCAGGCAGGCCAATATCGACGGCAGCAGCAGCCAGCGTGGCGACAGCCAGGCCGCGCTGTCGATGGCGGCCGGCACGATCAGCACCAGCGCCGCTAAGGTGGCCAGTGCCGGCAGCGCCGCGCGCCGCATGGACGGCCAGGCAGCCAGGCGCGGCGCCGCCAGCGCCAGCCACGCGGCCTGCATCGCCAGCAATGGCCAGGCCAGCACGTAGCTGGCGCCCGGCGCGCCGTAGCTCACCGCCAGCAGCGCGACGCCTGCCGCCAGCATCGCGCCGAGCGCCGCGCACGCGCCGCCCAGGCGCGCGAGCAGCTTGCGCTGCAGGATGGCGAACAGCGCGGCCGGCAGCAGCACGAAGGCCCAGGCTTGCCAGTGCAGGTCGGCGTCGTCGCTCAGTTGGCCCGCATCCCAGCGCCACTGCAGTCCGGTCAGCGTTTCGCGGCACAGCCAGGTAAGGAAGATCGCCAGCGCCGTCATGAACACGAAGCCGAACAGCGCATGCACGATGTCGCTGCCGGCGATCCCGAGGCGCCGCACCGCCGTGCGGCATGCCAGCGCGTTCAGGGCGCAGGCCAGCAGCGCCAGCGGCCACACGCACCATGCCGGGTAGTGCACCTGGCCGAGAAGGGGGAGCGCGAAGAACACCTGGCTGCGGCTGCCCGCCGCCGGCAGCCGGGCACTGCCGAAGTGGCGCAGCAGGGCGAGCATCGTGTCGCCTTCGTGCTGCAGGCTGGCGAGAGAGAGTTGCTGCGGCACGTCGTGCATGCCGTCCCACCCCAGCGTGCCGTCGATCGTGGCGAATTGCAGCGTCGCAGCGCCCGTGCTTGCCAGTACCCTTCCCGCCGTCCGTTGTGGCAGGCCTTGCAGCAGCTCCGCCATGAACGAGGAACCGCGCGGCGCCGGCGCCAGCCGCGCCCACGCGCCGAGCGCGAAGCCGTCGGCGCCGGCGGCGTCGACCAGCGCCAGCGGACCGCGGTTGCCCGCATGGTCGAAGCGCAGCGCCACGCGCACGCGCTGCGCCCACGGATGCGATTCGGCGAAGGCGCGCGTGCCCAGTGCCTGGCCGTCGGTGTCGGCATCGGTGAAGACGAACACGATGTCGTTGTCCAGCGGCGGCCCGGCCTGCAGCACGCGCAGCGCTTCCAGCAGCGCCGCCGCGCCGGCCGCGCCGTCGGCGGCGCCGGGAGAGCCGCTTGTCGAATCGTAGCGGCTGCTGGCCAGCACGGCCTGGCGCGGCCCCGGGGTGCGCGTGGTGCCGGGCTTGCGCACGACGATGTTGCGCGCCTCGGCCAGCGTGACGCGCACGTTCGCCATCATGTCGGCCGATGCCGTCTGCGCCATGCCCGTCTGGATCTCCGGTTCCAGGCCGAGGGCGCGGATCTGCGCGAGCAGGTAAGCGCGGGCGCGGGCATTGGCCTTGCTGCCAGCGGGGCGGGGTGCCTGCGCCAGGGCCTGGACGTGGGCCAGCGCCCGTCCGGCGGAGAAGCCGGATGGGGCAGGGCCGTCCGGCACGGGCGCGCTGGCGGGACGCAGCGCCAGCCAGCCGGCCAGCACGGCCAGTACGAGGATGGCGGCGATCGCGGCGACGGTGAACGGGTTCGGACCGGCGTGGCCGGGCAAAGCGGGATCCTGGCGCATCGCGCACCTCCATAAAAAAAGCCCGCCGAGGGGGCGGCGGGCAAAACTGGCTACAGGGGTTTCTTTCCTAGTTCAATCGAGCGTCCAGACGTAGGCGAGACGTGCCCATCCCGCTTCCGCCACGCCGTTGTTCAGCGCGGGCTTGAAGGTGCACAGGCTGAGCGCATGGAGCGCGGCCTGGTCCAGGTCGCGCGAGCCGCTGGAGCGCTCGACGCGCGCCGATGTCACGCGGCCGTCCACGCCCACCAGCAGAGCAAGCAGGGTGGTGCCGGCATCGCCGTTGCGCAGCGCGCGGGTCGGGTAGGCGGGCAGGGCGCAGGCATTGGCGTCGGCGAAGACGGCACTGCGGATCGTGCCTGGCTGCGTGTCCGTTCGTGCTGCCGGTTTCAAGGTGGGAGGCGTATCGGCGACGGGTTGTTGCGGCGGCGCGTCCGGTTGCGGCACCGGCTTGGCCGTCGTCGATTCGAGCACGACCGGATCGGGCGGCGCCACCACCGGCGTCTCGACCGGGGGCACGAACAGCTTGGGCGGCTCCGTGCGCGGCACGGGACGGGGCGGATCGGGAGGCACCGGCGGTGGCGGCACCGGTTCGGCCTTGAAGGTGACGTCGATGCCGTCCGGTATGGGCAACGGCAGCTTCCTCACGTCCAGGCCCTGGACGAACAGGATGGCGAGCGCGGCGTGCAGGCCTGCCACGATGGCGAATTTGCCGAACCGGCTTCCGCCTTGCTGGTTGGTATGCGAAAACTGCATGGTCATCCTCCTTGTCGTTGCCGGGAAAGGGATACGGGAGAAACGATATTGCCATTCGTTGGAAGTAATATATGCCATGTCTTGGAAGTTCGCAAAGGGTTTTATTGGTAGTTCGCTATTCCAACGGTGTCTCCAGATGGAAGCCGGAGGTCGCGCCCCGTGCGGTTGTATGAAATAATCAACGCGCGCCACGCACGCTACGTACGGCGTACGGGTATGTCCCGCTGCCAGCGTGTGGCAAGGGGCGGAGCGAACCAGGGAGAACACCAAGTGCAGAAAGACCAAGCGATCCGCATCATGCTGGCGGACGACCACCCGATCGTGATGCAGGGCTTCGCCATGTCGCTGGGCGCCCAGGGCATGGAAGTTGTCGGCCAGGCCAGGACGCCGAGCGAGGCGGTGGCGATGTACGAGGAAACGAAGCCGGACGTCGCCGTGCTCGACATCCGCTTCGGCACCGAGCTGACGGGCATGGACGCCGCCCAGAATATCCTCAAGGCGGATCCGAAGGCGAAGATCGTGTTCCTCAGCCAGTTCGACCAGGACAGCCTGATCAAGGAAACCTACCGCCTCGGCGCGCATGCCTTCGTGACCAAGGATTGCGACCCGGCCGACCTGGCCGACGCCGTGCGCCACGCGCATGCGGGCAAGCTGTATTTCCTGCCCCAGATCGCCGAACGCCTGGCCAGCCTGGCAGTGCGCGGCGACGTCTCGCCGCAGTCGCAGCTGGACGAACGCAGCCTGGAGATCTTCAAGCTGATGGCCGAAGGGCTGACCAATGCGGAGATCGCGGAACGGCTGGACCTGTCGACCAAGACCATCAGCAATATCAGCCAGGCGGTGAAGGAAAAGCTGGGGGTGCACCGGCAGGCCTACATCACCAAGCTGGCGGTGAAGCATGGTCTGATCGAGCCTTGACCGGCTGATTCCTTACGTGCTGCGCCGCGTATTCCAGTTGACGAAATTGGGTCCCTGCCTGCGCAGGGACGACGGTCTTTTGGCCAACGATACAAATGACACGTCGCCCCTGCGCAGGCAGGGGTCCAATTTCCTCACCGTCGTCGCGACAGTACTGGCCCTCACGACCCCCGCCCACGCCGCCAAGCCCGACCCCGCCCCCGGCTTCCGCTTCGACATCGTCACCACCGACGACGACAGCGCCGTCACCCGCCGCATCGTCGACGACCTGACCCGGCGCCTGGTTCCCATCTTCTCCGTCTTCCGCACCGAACTGGCCCAGCGCCGGCGCATGCTGTACGTCGCCGTCGGGCCGGATGCGCTGCGCGAGGTGGCCGCGCGCCGCTGCGACTGCGTCGTGGTCTCGACCTTCACGTCGAGCCAGGTCGTACGCGCGATCCTCGCCACGCTGCCGCCGGAGCGCGCGGCCGCCGTCACGGCCGTGTATGCGGAACCGGCACCGAGCGACCAGCTGCGCCTGGCCGCGCTGCTGTATGGCCGTCCCGTGCGCGTGGCCGCGCTGCTGGGGCCCGACACGGCCTTCCTGAAGCCCGTGCTGGCGGCGGGCGAGGGCCCCAACCGGGTCGCCGTGCTGGATGTGGAGAGGAATGGCGACATCAACCGCCTGCTGGGCCAGATCGCCCAGACCGACTCGCTGCTGGCGCTGCCCGACAGCAGCGTCTACAACGCCGAGAACTTCCGCAACATCCTGCTCTCGACCTACCGCCACAAGCAGGGCGTGATCGGCTTTTCCAGCGACATGGTCAAGGCCGGCGCGCTGGCCACGACCTATTCCGAGATCGAGGACATCGACGCCCAGGTCGAAGAGATCGTGGCTGCGTACGTCGCCAGCGGCACGCTGCCGGCGCCGCAGTTCCCGCGCTACTTCCGCACCGTCGTCAACGAGGGCGTGGCGCGCTCGCTGGACGTCGTCGTATCCGACGCCGTGCGCGCCTTCGCGCGGCCCGCGCCGGCGCGCAAGCCATGACGGTGCGCTGGCAGTTCTGGCGCGGCTGGAGCATCGGCCTGCGCATGGCCTTCATCACCATGCTGCCGGTGGCGCTGCTGTTCACGTCCTTCGTCTGGTATTCCTGGTACGCGCACCGCGCCCAGGTGGACGAGGAACTGGCCGAACGCGGCACCATCCTGGCGCGCGCGCTGGCCGTGACGAGCGAGTACAACGTCATCTCCGGCAACCTGGCCGACCTGCGCCTGACGATCAACGGCCTGGTGCAGTCGGACAGCAGCGTCTACCGCGTCGACGTGGTCGATGCCAACGGCAGGAACGTCATCGCGGTCGTCTCCGAGCACCCGATCGAGGCGGAGGGCCGCGCCTTCGTCGCCACGATCCGCAAGCAGGTCATCTGGATCAACCTGTTCTCCGACAACGGCACGCCGCACGTCTCGGCGTCCAGCGACACGCGCCCGCCGACATTGACGAGCGAAGTGGTGGGCCAGGTACGCGTGACGATGTCGCCGACGAACATGCTGGCCAGGCAGCTGCGGCGTTTCCGCATCGAGCTGGCGATGGCGGCGCTGGCCCTGCTCGGCAGCGGGCTGCTGGCCTGGGTACTGGCGCGCAGCCTGATCGTGCCCTTGCGCGAGGCGATCGCCACGCTGCGCCAGATCCGCGGCGGCGACTACCGCGTCGAGCTGCCGGTGACGACGGGCGGCGAGGTCGGCGAGCTGCAGGCGTCGATCGGCGAGATGTCGGTGGCGCTCGACGAGTCCAAGAAGGACCTGGAAAACAAGGTCGCGGAGCGCACGCGCGACCTGCTCGCCTCGCGCAACGAAGCGCTGCGCGCCGACGCCGACAAGCGCAAGCTGATCCAGAAAGTCAACAACATCATCGAGGACGAGAGGAAGAGCATCGCCGTCGAGATCCATGACGAACTGAATGCCTCGCTGATCGCCGTGCGCCTGGAGTCGCAGACGATCCAGCACCTGGCCACGCGTGCCGCATCCGTACCCGAACCCGCAGCGGAGCTGGAGCAGATCGCTGCCAAGGCGCAGGCCATCACCCGTCTTTCGCTCGATCTGTACGCCAACGGCCGCCGCCTGGTGCGGCGCCTGCGTCCCGAAGTGCTGGACATGCTGGGTCTGCACGGCGCCGTCGAGGAGATGGTCAACCACTACCGCAGCTCCGGCGTGCACTTCGAATTCGCTTCGCACGGCGACTTCGCCAGGATCGGCAACGAGCTGGCGATATCCGCCTACCGCATCGTGCAGGAAGCGCTGTCGAACGTGATGAAGCATTCGAACGCCGGCTTCGCAAGGGTCGACCTGACCCTGTCCGACGACGAGACGGCCCTGTACATCGAGGTGCAGGACGACGGCGACGGCTTCGATCCGGCCGTGTCGTCCGAAGGCATCGGCATCATCGGCATGCGCGAGCGCGTGCATGCGCTGGACGGCAGCATCCGCGTGCAGTCTGCGCCGGGCGAAGGCACGCTGGTGGCGATCACGCTGCCGCTGGCGCCGAAACCGGGTTAAATTACTGATCTCGGCAACACCACCATCATTCACGGAACATCATGCTCAACGCCTTGACCACGCCTTTCGAGAAGGGCAACCAGAACCAGACCACCACCTGGGCCGATTGCATCGCCTGGTACGAAGACCTGGCCCGCCAGTATCCGAACGTGCTGCGCTTTTCCGTCGTCGGCACGTCCGACGCCGGCGTGCCGATCCATGCCGGCGTCGTCTCGGCCGACGGCGTGTTCGAGCGCGAGCAGATCAAGCGGGAAGGGCGTCCCGTCTTCTTCAACAACAACGGCATCCACCCGGGCGAGCCGGAAGGCGTCGATGCCTGCATGGCGCTGGTGCGCGACTTCTGCCAGCAGCCGGAGCGCCTGGCGGCGCTGGGCAAGACCGTATTCCTGTTCGTCCCCCTGTACAACGTCGACGGCGCGTTCAACCGCACGAATACCTCGCGCGTGAACCAGGACGGCCCCGAGCAATTCGGCTTCCGCGGCAACAGCCGCCACCTGGACCTGAACCGCGACTTCGTCAAGTGCGACACGCTGACGGCGCAGACCTTCAATAAACTGTTCACGGCCTGGGATCCGGACGTGATGGTCGACACCCATACGTCGAACGGCGCCGACTACAGCTACACGATGACGCTGATCCACACCCAGGCCGACAAGCTGGGCGGCGACCTCGGCGTATTCCTGCGCGATACCATGCTGCCGTTCATGTATGCCGAGATGGACAAGCGCGGCTGGCCGACCTGCCCGTACGTGAACCCCGTCAAGGACGGCCCGGACGACGGCATCGCCGAATTCCTCGAGACGGCGAGGTTCTCGACCGGCTACGCCGCGCTGCACGACACGATCGGCTTCATGCCCGAGACGCACATGCTGAAACCTTTCGCCGACCGCTACGCATCGATGCGCACGCTGGTCGAGACGGCGCTCGACTTCACCGTCGCGCACGGCGAGCGGATCGTCGCGCTGCGCCGCGCGGCCAAGGCCCACGGCCGCATCCGCCGCGAATGGCCGATCCACTGGGCGATGGACGAAGCGAATCCGTCTTCCTTCCGCTTCAAGGGCTATGCGGCGAAGTACAAGGCCAGCGTGCTGGGCGACTACCAGCGCCTGTACTACGACCGCAGCGCGCCGTTCGAGCGCGACATCGCCTACTACAACCGCTTCCCGGCCGACATCACGGTGCCGGCGCCGCGCGCCTACGTCGTGCCGCAACAGTGGCGCGAGGCGATCGAGCGCCTGCAGTGGAACGGCGTGAAGCTGGAGCGCGTGGACGCCGAGCGCCAGCAGGAGGTGTCGGTGTACCGCATCGCCTCCGTGAGCGCGCGTGCGAGCGCCTACGAAGGCCATATGTTCCACGATGACGTGCAGCTGGAGCGCGGCCGCGAGACGGTGACCATCCGCGCCGGCGACTACATCGTGCCGCTCGACCAGGACCATGCGCGCTACGCCGTCGAGACGCTGGAGCCGCAGGCCCACGACAGCTTCTTCCGCTGGGGCTTCTTCAACAGCGTGCTGGAAAAGAAGGAAGCATATTCGGACTATGTGTTCGAGGACGAGGCCGAGCGCCTGCTGGCCGCCGAGCCGGAACTGGCCGCGAAGTTCGACGCGTGGAGGGCCGCGCACCCGGAGCTGCTGAAGGACCAGGGCGCCGTGCTCGACTTCATCTTCGCCCATTGCGCGCGCTGGCGCGAGCCTGAGTGGAACCGCTATCCGGTCTTCATGATCGATTAAAACACCGAGGAGAGAGGGGGAGCATGAATAAGAAAAACACCATCGCGCTGGCCTGGCTGGCGCTGTCCGCAGGGCCCGTGCTGGCCGCGGCACCGGCAGGCCAGACCTATTTCGAGCAGAACTGCGCGAGCTGCCACACGGTCGACAACAAGCTCGGCTCGCGTGCCGGCCCGGGCCTGTTCAACGTGGTCGGACGCAAGGCCGCCAGCGTGGCCGGCTACAACTACAGTGCGGCGCTGGCCAAGGCCGGCGCCGCCGGCAAGACCTGGACCAAGGAGGAGCTCGATACCTTCCTGCGCGACCCGAACAAGGACGTGCCGGGTACCGCGATGCCGATCGGGATCGCAGACGCGAAACAGCGCGCCGCCGTCATCGACTGGCTGGCCACGCAGCGCGGCCAGGTCGCCGCCGCTGAGTCGGTCACTGCACCGGCCGCTGCATCCAGGGCGAACGCCAAGGACGGCGCCTGGACCGATGACAAGCCGGGCGACCTGCACCACATCACGGTCGACCAGCTCGTCGCGCCCTACGGCACCGAGAGCGCCGGCAACGGCCCGAAGGTGGCGCGGCGCCCGGACGGCGCCATGCCGGCCGTACCCAAGGGCTTCAAGGTCTCCATCTTCGCCGACGATACGGCCAGGGCGCGCTATGCGCTGCGCGCGCCCAACGGCGACATCATCCTGGCCGACACGGGCCGCGACCGCATCACGATCCTGCGTCCGAACGGCGAGCAGGCCGGCACGGCGAACGTGTTCGCAACCGACCTGTCGCGTCCCTACGGGCTGGCGCTGTGGCCGGCCGCGAATCCGAAGTACCTGTACGTCGCCAACGTCAATTCGGTGGTGCGCTTCCCGTTCGCCGTGGGCGACCTGAAGGCGCGCGGCAGGCCGGAAACGGTCGTCGAGAAGATCAGCGACACCAGCGGCGGCCATACGACGCGCACGCTGGCCTTTTCGAAGGACGACAAGACCATGCTGCTGTCGGTGGGCTCGGCCACCAACGTGGCGGCGGGCATCGGCAAGCAGCCGCCGCAGCCGCTGGCGCAATGGGAAAAGGTCCACGGCCTGGGCGGCGCCTGGGGCGAGGAAACGGACCGCGCCGCCGTGCTCGCGTTCGACCCGGACGGCAAGAACCGCCGCACCTATGCCGCCGGCCTGCGCAACTGCGTGGGCATGTTCGTGCACCCGGCCACGGGCGACTTGTTCTGCAGCGTGAACGAGCGCGACGAACTGGGCGACAACCTGCCGCCGGACTACGTCACGCGCGTCAAGCAGGGCGGCTTCTATGGCTGGCCGTGGTACTACCTCGGCGCCCACGAAGATCCGCGCCTGAAAGGCATCCGCCCCGATTTGAAGGACAAGGTGATCGTGCCCGACACGCTGATCCAGGCCCACTCGGCGCCGCTGGGCATGGCCGTGTACCAGGCCCCGGCCGGCGCAAAGCACGCTTTCCCGAAGGAGTACGAAGGCGATATCTTCGTCGCGCTGCACGGCTCCTGGAACCGCGGCATCCGCACCGGCTACAAGGTGGTGCGCGTGATGATGAAGAACGGCGTGCCGACCGGCCAGTACCAGGACTTCATGACGGGCATGGTGCTGAGCGACCGCGACGTCTGGGGCCGTCCGACGGCCGTGACGGTGGCGGCCGACGGCGCGCTGCTGGTGCTGGACTATGCGGGCGGCGTGATGTGGCGGATCGTGCCCGGCACCTGAGGTATGCATCGCGCCAACGGCGCGGTGTACCTGCCGGCGATCTACGTGAACGACCTCGATTGGTCGGTCACTACCTTCCTGCGGGTCGTGGAGCGCGACCTCGCACGCAAAACGATGGATAGACGATGAAAACGATGTGTTGGCTGCTCGCCGCCCTGGTCCTCGATGCCGCCGCGGCCGAGCCGGTGCCGGCGTTCTACGTGGTGGACGTGCGCGGGGGCGACAGCGGTGCGCTGCACACGACGCAACGCGGCGTGGCCGCCGGAACGGAGCTGCCCTATGCGATCACCGAGCCCAAGGCGCGGATCGACTGCTGCTTCCGCGTCGGTGCGAAGCCGGGTGCCCGCGCGGCGAAGGCGAAGAATGGCAGCGAATCGGAGGTGCTGTACGGCGCCCCGGACAAGGACGACAAGATCTATGAATATGCCGGCTACGTGGCCGGCAAGGGCGCGGCCACAGCGAAGGACATCTACTTCGCCTTCGGTATTCCCGGCATGACCGGCGTGAAGGCGCGCGGGCGCGACATGTGGGAAGTCACGCTGGGACAGGGCGCCAAGCCCGTGTTCGTGCGCCAGTGCTACGGCATCGAAGGTATCCACATGCGGCTGTATCATGCCCGGCGCGACCGCAAGCCGTATGCGGAGTATTACGTGCCGCTGGAATTCGATACGGAGCCGACCTGTCCCTGACATGGGCGGGGGCAGTGCATGGGCACTGCCCCCGCCTGCGCGGGAACGACGTTTCCTGCTGCCGTTTTACCTGGATGCGGCGATCCAGCGGTCGACCTTCTTCTCCAGCAGCGCCAGCGGCAGCGTGCCTTCGCCCAGCACGATCTCGTGGAACTTCGGCAGGCTGAACTTGCTGCCCAGCGCCGTCTCGGCACGGCGGCGCAGTTCCTGGATCTTCAGGGAGCCGATCTTGTAGCCCAGCGCCTGGCCCGGCCACGCCATATAGCGTTCGGTCTCGCTGCGCGCGATCGATTCCGGGTAGCCGAGGGTGTCGCGCATGTACTGGATCGACTGCTCGCGCGTCCAGCCCTTGGCGTGCATGCCGGTGTCGACCACCAGGCGCACGGCGCGCAGCATCTCGTCGTTCAGGTGGCCGAAATAATCTTCCGGCTTGTCGAACAGGCCCATCTCGCGGCCCAGCGTCTCGGCGTACAGCGCCCAGCCTTCGGTGAAGGCATTGTTGCCGCCGAACTTGCGGAAGTTCGGCAGGCCCAGCTCCTGCATCAGCGCGATGTGGAAGTGGTGGCCAGGTTTGCCTTCGTGCAGGAACAGCGTGACCATGCCCGTGCTGCCGTACTGCGTGGGGTCGTTCACCACCGACCAGAACACGCCGGGACGCGAGCCGTCGACGGCCGGCGGCGTGTAGTGGTCGGACGCGGTTGCGCGCGACAGTTCCGGTTCCAGGCGCAGGTCGAGCGGCGTCTTCGGGCGCAGCGTGAACAGGGCCGGCAGCTTGGTCTCGAGCACGCCGTCGAGGTGGCGATAGACGTCGATGACTTCCTTGTCGGTCTTGAACGGCTTGTATTTCGCCTGTTCCGACACCCAGGTCGGCAGGCCGGCGGCGGGACCCGTATAACCCATCCTCGGACCGATGCGCGCGTATTCTCCCTGGATGCGCGCGACTTCCTTCAGGCCCGTCTGGTGGATCTGTTCGGGCTTCAGGTCGGTCGTGGTCTGGCTGGCGACGCGCACCAAGTACCAGTCCATCCCCTGCGGCAGCGCGCTCCAGCCGGTGCTGGTGCGGCAGGCCGGGATGTATTCCTTTTCCAGGAAGTCGGCCAGGCGCTGCAGCGCCGGGTTCAGCTTGGCCTCGACGACGACGCGGTAGCGCTCCGTCAGCAGCTTCTTGTCCGCGTCGGTAACACCGGCCGGGAAGTTCTTCACCGGCGAATAGTAGATGCTGTCTTCCGGCTTGGCGGCCACCAGCTGCTTGAACTGCGGCAGGGCCGACTGCATGATCGCCCTCGGCTGCACGACGCCGCGCTGCATGCCTTCGCGCATATTCGCGATGGCCTGGTCGATCCACGGGCCGAGCTGGGCGAGGCGGCTCAGGTAGTCCTGGTAGCCCTTGGCGTTCGTCAGCGATTGCGCGCCCTGGCCGCTGGCGTAGTTCGCCAGGGTCACCGGCAGGCTGTCCATCTGGTTGATGGGCAGCAGGTGTTCGGGGAAGGGCTCGAAGCGCAGCGCCGTGGTCAGTTCGTAGTCGAGGATGTCCCAGCTGGTCTGGTCGCGCTGGGCGAGGCCGGCGCGCGGGATCGCGTGCAGGCGCTTCAGGTAGTCCTTGTACAGCGCGAACTGGGCGGCGCGGTTCTGCGGCGCGATCGACATGCCGATCTGGTCGTCGAAGCGGTTGTCGCCGCTCTCGCCGGCCGATACGGGGTCGAAGCGGGCCAGCGCATCCCAGTAGTCGTCGGCCAGCCGGTTCAGCGCCTTCGCGGCGGCGCTGGCGGCGGCGACGGATGTGGTGGCGGCAGGCTTGGTCTTGTCCGCGGCGCCGGACGGGGCGCAGACGATCATGGCGGCGCAAGCGATCGCGCCCAGCTTCAGGAGGTGTTTCATTTCGGGTGTGCTTGTCAGGGAAAAGAAAAGGCGGCGCCCAGCATACGCGGGTGCCGCCAGGATGCCCAGTCTTTACCGGGCGGTGTTCAATAGCTTGCCAGGGGCGCCAGCTGGCCGCCCTTGAAGGTATAGACCGTCACGGCCGTCTTCTTCAGGTTGCCGCCCTCGTCGTAGCCGTAGGTGCCGGCCACGCCCTGGTAGCTGCTCGTGTGCAGTGCCTTCGAGACGGCGGCCGCATCGACGCTGCCCGCATCCTTGATGGCCCGGCCGATGAACATGGCCTGGTCGTAGAAGGCCGGCGCGTAGACGTCCGGATCGCGCTGGAAGCGCTGCTTGTAGCGCGCCTTGAACGCGGTACCGGCGGGCTGCTTGTCGAGCATGGCGCCGGCCTGGGCGCACAGGATGTTGTCGCCGACAGCGTCGCCGCCCAGCTTGGCCATCTCCGGGCTGCACAGCGTGTCGCCGCCGAGCAGGCGGACATTGGCCATGCCGAGCTGCTTCATCTGGCGTGCCATCGGGGCACCCTGGGGCGCGTAGCCGCCGAAGAAGATCGCATCGACCTTCTGGGCGCGGAAGGCGGTCAGGATGGAGGAGAAATCGCTGGCCTTGTCGGTGGTGAACTGGCGGCCGGCGACGGCCAGGCCCGAGCTGCGTGCCTGGCGCGCGAACTCGTCGGCGATGCCCTGGCCGAAGGCGGTGCGATCGTCGATCACGCCGACCTTCTTGAGCTTGAGTTCCCTGGCGGCGTAGGACGCCATCGAGGCGCCGACCTGGGTGTCGCTGGCGACGATGCGGAACACGTTCGGGTAGCGCGCCTGCGTGATCTTGGGGCTCGTGCCCACGGTCGACATCAGGATGCCGGCATCGTTGTAGACGCGCGAAGCGGGAATCGCGACGCCCGAGTTGTAGGGGCCGAGCACGAACTTGACGCCGGCGTCGGCGAATTTCTGCGCGACGTTCACGCCGGCCTTCGGGTCGCCCTGGTCGTCTTCGGACAGCAGTTCGAAGCGCAGGGTCTTGCCGCCCGCCTTGATCTTCTGGGCGTTGAGTTCCTCGACCGCGAGGCGCACGCCGTTCTCGTTGTCCTTGCCGGCAAAGGCGTTGGCGCCGGACAGCGGGCCGCTCACGCCGATGCGCACGACCTGTTCCTGTGCCTGTCCTTGTGCCTGCGCGCCCAGCGCCAGCATGCCGGCGGCCAGCGCGATGGTGAATTTCGATGGCATTCCTTGATGTCTCCGTTCGATGCAAACGGCTGCCATCATCGCACGATCACGCGCGCATGCAAACAGGATGGCGACTCAGGCGGCCACGCCGTGCGAGATCAGCTCCAGCGGCAGCGCCGTGGTGGACTTGATCTGCTCCATCGAGAATGCCGACGAGACGCCGGACAGATGCCCGGTCTTGATCAGCTTCTTGTAGAAGCGGTCGTAGCCGTCGATGTCGGTGGTGACGACCTTCAGCAGGTAATCGACGTCGCCGCTCATGCGGTGGAATTCCAGCACCTCGGGCAGGGCCATCACGGACGCGGCGAATTTTTCCAGCCACTTGTCGTCGTGCTCCGTCGTGCGCACGCTGACGAACACGGTGACGGGCAGGCCGACCTTGTGGCGGTTGACGATGCTGACCCTGCTCTCGATATACCCTTCCTCTTCCAGGCGCTTCACCCGTTTCCAGCAGGGGGTGCTGGACAGGCCCACTTTCTCGCTCAATCCGGAAATCGACAGGGTAGCGTCCGCCTGCAGGGCGGCCAGAATCGCACAATCGTATTTGTCGAGTGAGTTCATTGTTTCCGTCCCGAGTTTTTAAGAATGTTTGTTCTTCTGTCGTGGAAAAACCAAAGATTCTTTAGTACGTTCAATTCGGCATGAGTCCGTAACATATTACTCAACAATCACGCGGATGGCTCAACTATTTTTGGACTTTTAGCAATTATTTCATGACCCCGGACATCTACCTCGACGCAAACGCCACTTCGCCGATCCTGCCATCCGCGCTCGCCGCGGCGGTCGAGGCGATGGACGGGCGATACGGCAATCCGAGCAGCAGCCATGCGACCGGCCTGCGCGCCAAACAGATCCTCGATACGGCCCGTGCCCGCGCCCGCCGCGTGCTCGGCGCCGGCCCTGGCCGCGTGCTGTTCACCAGCGGCGCCACCGAAGGCATCCAGACCGCCGTGCTGTCGGCGCTGTGCGCGATCCGCGAGCGGCGCGCGGCCGGCGAATCGGTGGGCGACCTGCTGCTCTACGGCGCCACCGAGCACAAGGCCGTATCGGAAGCGCTGGCGCACTGGAACCGCCTGCTGGGCACGGGCCTGACGCTGCAGGCGCTGCCCGTCGACGGCGACGGCCGCCACCGCCTGGACGTGCTGCGCGAACTCGCGCCGCGCGCCGCCATGGTCTGCACGATGGCGGCCAACAACGAGACGGGCGTCGTCTCGGACCTCGACGGCATCGCGCAGGTGCTGCGCGAACATGGACCGCGCGCCTATTGGATGGTCGATTGCGTGCAGGCGCTCGGCAAGCTGGCGCTCGATCTGGCGAATACCCGCATCGACTATGCGCCGTTCTCCGGCCACAAGCTGCACGCGCCCAAGGGCATCGGCATCCTGTACGTGCGCGACGGCGCGCCGTACACGCCGCTGATGATCGGCGGCGGCCAGGAATCCGGCCAGCGTTCCGGCACCGAGAACATGGCCGGCATCGCTGCCATCGGCGCCGTGCTGGCCGCGCTGGAAGAGGGCACGACCTTCCGCAGCCACGCGCAACTGGCTGCCCTGCGCGAGCGCGTCGCCGCCGCCCTGCGCGACGCCTTCCCCAACATCGTGTTCAATGCGCCGTTCGACCTCGCGCTGCCGACCACGCTGAATTTCGCCGTGCCGGACCTCGCCAGCAAGGACGTGCTCGACCTGTTCGACGCGGCCGGCCTGCGTGTCTCGGCCGGATCCGCCTGCTCGGCCGCCAAGGCCGCGCCCAGCTACGTGCTGGCGGCGATGGGCTTGCCCTTGTGGCGCAGCAGCGGCGCCGTGCGCCTGTCGTTCGGGCCGCTGGCCGACGACGCCTTCATCGACGCCGCCTGCGCGCGCATCCGCCATTGCGGCGAAGCGCTGCGCCATCAAGCCCTCGACCATGCGGACCAAGGCCCCGGCGTGCTACAGCTCAGCAGCGAAGGGCGCCACGGCTGGATCGTGTTCGACCGCCGCGCGTCCCGCGCCGTCGTGATCGACCCGCCGGCGCCGCTCGCCGGCCGCATCGCGGCGCAGCTGCGCGGCCAGGACCTGCGCGTGGAGGCCGTGCTGGGCACGGGTGCCGATCCGGACGGCGAGCAGGCGCGTGGCCTGCTGCGCGCGGCGCTGGGACTGGATGCAGCCGATCCGGGACCGCTGGGCTGGACGCATGCGGATGGCGAAGCAGTGCTGGGCGACGGCAGCCGCGTGCCCGTGCTGGCGATCGGCGCCGCGTCGCTGGCGCGCGTCGATGCGCAGGACGGTACGGCGCTATACCTGCTGGGCGATACGGCAGGATCGCAGCTGCCGGCCGATGCGGTGCGCATGGCCTTCACCGGCAGCGCCGCCGCCCCGGCGCTCGCGGGCATCGTCGGGAAGGACACGCTGCTGTGCCATGCGGTCGACACGGCCGGCGTGCCGTTCGGAGCTGCATCGGCCCAGGATGCGCCGCGCCGCGACGATGCGCCCGCGCAGCTGGCGGCGGAGGCGCTGGAGGACTTCCTGCGCCGGCATCCGGATGCGCTGCTGGTCGACGTGCGCGAAGCGGGCGAGACGGCCGTCTGTACAGGCTTGCCGTCGGGCCGCGCGACGCTGGCGGTGCCGCTGTCGCGCCTGGCCGAGCACGCCGCCGGATTGATGGCGCAGCCGGCGCGCCCGCTGGTGTTCTTCTGCCGCAGCGGCAACCGCAGCGCGCGTGCGGCCCTGTGCCTGCGGCGGCTGGGACATGCGCAGGCGTTCACGCTGGCGGGCGGCCTGGCGCTGCTGTAACTCGGCGTCGAATGCGGTGGGCATGTGATGCCCACCCTACGGCTGCTTCGTAAGGGTGGACACCACGTGCCCACCGATCGATATCGCGTGTATATTCACGCACCAACTGTACGCTAGCGCACAGTTTCCCCAGGCATGATCTTTTAGCATGGCATCAGCCGTGCGCCTCCCAGCCCACCCCGCCCCATCTCGACCTGGCCGCTTGCGCGCCCACCCGGCGGTTCGCCGCGCACGCCACCATCGAGGTTCCTGTTGAAACAAGAAAAAGACTTATCCCGCGCGGATACCGGCGCGGGACCTTCCGCCGCACCTGCCAGCCTTGCCAATGGCGAGGCGCCGCTGCGCGCCGAACTGTATTCCGCCGCCCAGATGGCGGTGCACGGACGCCGCCTGGCGGCGCGCCATCAGGTCGGCAGCGAGCCGGGCAGCGACCGCCTGCTGGCGCGCCTGGCCGACAACGCCGCCGTCATCGCCGATGCCTGCGCGGGCCTGACCCGCGCCGCGAAGGCCGGCGTGCGCCTGAGCCCGGCCGCCGAATGGCTGCTCGATAACTACTACCTGATCGAAGAGCAGGTGCACCTCGCACAAAGTCACCTGCCCAAGGACTACAGCCGCGAGCTGCCCTGCCTGGCGGACGCGGAGGCGCGCGGCCGTCCGCGCGTGTACCAGCTGGCGCTCGAGATGGTCGCCCACGGCGACGGCCGCCTCGAACCGGAAAGTCTCGCACGCTTCGTCGCCGCCTACCAGGAAGGCGCGCCGCTGGCGCTGGGCGAACTGTGGGCCATCCCGATCATGCTGCGCCTGGCGCTGATCGAGAACCTGCGCCGCATCGCCGCGCGCCAGGCCGACAATTGCGTCCAGCGCGAGCAGGCCAACCGCTGGGCCGACCGCATGGCAGAAAAGGCCGACGACCGGCCGGGCGACCTGATCCTGCTGGTGGCCGACATGGCGCGCGCAGTGCAGCCGATGGGCTCCAGCTTCGTGGCCGAGCTGACCCGCCGCCTGCAGGGCCGCAGCGGTCCGCTGACTCAGGCGCTGCAGTGGATCGCCACGCGCCTGGCGGACGAGGGGCGTACCATCGACCAGGCGGTGCAGGCCGACATCGGCCAGCAGTCGAGCGACCAGGTCTCGGTGGCCAACAGCATCGGCAGCCTGCGCCTGCTCGGCACCACCGACTGGCGCGAATTCGTCGAGACCATGAGCGCCGTCGAGCACGCGCTGCGCGGCGACCCGGCCGGCGTCTACGGCCGCATGGACTTCGCCACCCGCGACCACTACCGCCACGTGGTCGAACGCCTGGCGCGCGCCAGCGGCCGCAGCGAGATCGAGGTCGCGACCGAGGCGATCGCGCTGGCCGCGGCGCAGGTAGTCGATAGCGGTATGGAGGCGGGCCACGATCCGCGCCTGCGCCACGTCGGCTACTACCTGGCCGGCAAGGGCTACCCGAGCCTGGAGCGGCGCCTGAACATGCGGCCCGGCTTCGTCGCCTCGCTGCGCCGCACGGGACGCGCCTGGCCGCTGCTGTCCTACCTGGGCGGCATCCTCACGTTCACGGCGCTGTTCGCGGCCGCCGCCGTCGTCCATTCGTGGCAGAACGGCGCGCCGCACTGGCTGATGGTGGTCGTCGGCATCCTGGGCGCGCTGGGAGCGAGCCAGCTGGCGCTGGCCCTGGTGAACCTGCTGGCCACGCGCCTGGTGATGCCGGCGCCGCTGCCGCGCATGGATTTCAGCGACGGCATTCCGCCCGATGCGCGCGCCGTCGTGGTCGTCCCTTCGCTGCTGTACAGCCGCGCCAACGTGGCCACGCTGTGCGACGCGCTGGAGGTGCGCTACCTGGCCAACCGCGATCCGGCGCTGCGCTTCTGCCTGCTGACCGACCTGGCCGACGCGCCCCAGCAGGAGATGTACGGCGACGCCGAACTGGTCGAGCAGGCGCGTGCCGCCATCGCGGCCCTGAACGCCAAGTACGGCAGCGCGGAAAGCGCGCCCTTCCTGCTGCTGCACCGCGCACGCAGCTGGAACGAGAGCGAACAGGCCTGGATCGGCCGCGAGCGCAAACGCGGCAAGCTGGAAGATTTCAACGCCTTCCTGCGCGGCGGCGCGGCGGACCGCTTCGCCGTCGTCGAGGGCGTGACGGATGGACTGGCCGAGACGCGCTACGTGATCACGCTGGACGCCGACACCCAGCTGCCGCGCGATGCGGCGCGCCAGTTCGTCGCCACGATGGCGCACCCGCTGAACCACCCGGTGCTCAACGCCGAAGGCAGCCGCGTCGTCGACGGCTACGGCCTGCTGCAGCCGCGCGTGACGACCTCGCTGCCGCTGGAGAACGCGTCCCGCTACGAGCGCCTGTGCAGCGGCGAGCCGGGCATCGACCCGTACACGCGCACCGTGTCCGACGTCTACCAGGACCTGTTCGGCGAAGGCTCGTTCACCGGCAAGGGCATCTACGACCTGGAGACCTTCGAGACCGTGCTGCGCGATCGCCTGCCGGACAACCGCGTGCTGTCGCACGACCTGCTGGAAGGCTGCTACGTGCGCGCCGGCCTGCTCAGCGATGCCCAGGTGGTGGAAGCCTATCCGCCGCGCTACAGCGACGACGTCAGCCGCCGCCACCGCTGGATCCGCGGCGACTGGCAGCTGGCCGGCTGGCTGCGCAACAAGGTGCCGCTCCCGGACGGCAAGCGCGGACCGAATCCGCTGTCGCCGCTGGCGCGCTGGAAGCTGTTCGACAACCTGCGCCGCAGCCTGGTGGCGCCGGCGCTGACGATCCTGCTGCTGCTGTGCTGGGCGCTGCTGCCGGCGCCGGCGTTCTGGAGCGCGGCGATTCTGTCCGTGTTCTTCCTCCCGTTCTTCATGGGCAGCCTGATCGGCCTGGCCGACAAGGCCCACGACATCACGCTGCGCCAGCACCTGCTGAACTGGGCGCAGGGTGCACGCATCGGCCTCGGCCACGCCGTGCTGAACACGGCCTTCCTGCCGCACGAAGCCTGGTACAGCGTCGACGCGATCGCGCGCACCGCATGGCGCATGCTGGTCTCGCGCCGGCATTTGCTGGAGTGGCGCGCGTCGAGCCTGTCGCGCTCGAGCACCGACATGGAAAGCAACTGGCGCAATATGTGGTTCGCCCCCGCGCTGGCGGTGGGCACGGCCGTGCTGCTGACCTTCGCCAATCCGCTCGCGCTGTTCGCCGCGGCGCCGCTGCTGCTGCTGTGGTTCCTGTCGCCGGTGGTGGCATGGTGGGTCAGCCTGCCGGTCGAGCGTGCCAGGCCGGCGCTGGGCGTCGACCAGCATCGCTTCCTGCAGCGCCTGGCGCGCCGCACCTGGGCCTTCTTCGAGGACCACGTCACGGCCGACGAGAACTGGCTCCCGCCCGACAATATGCAGGAGCATCCGGCCGCGGTGGTGGCGCACCGCACGTCGCCGACGAATATCGGCCTGGCGCTGCTGGCCAACTTCACGGCCTACGACTTCGGCTACGTGGCCGCCGGCGAACTGCTGATGCGCACCCGCGCCACGCTCGGCGCGATGGGCCGCCTGGAACGCTACCGCGGCCATTTCTACAACTGGTACGACACCCAGACGATGGCGCCGCTGCAGCCGATGTACGTCTCGGCCGTCGACAGCGGCAACCTGGCCGGCCACCTGCTGACGCTGGCCGCCGGCCTGGAACAGCTGGGCGACCAGCCGATCGCGTCGCGCCGCACGCTGGACGGCATCCGCGACACGCTGCGCGTGATCGAAGAGGGGGCGGAAACCCTGCCGGCGCTGGCCCAAGCCGTCGGCGCGCTGTGGCAGCAGCTCCGTCCCGAGCACTGCCGCAACGTCGATACCTTGCCCGGCCTGGTCGAATGCCTGGGCGCGCTGGCGCGCCTGGCGGCCACCGCGCAGCAGGCGGTGCCGGACGATGCCGATCCCGCCTTGCGCGCCTGGACCGGCAAGCTGCTCGCGCAATGCGAGGCGGCCCACGCCGACCTGCTCCTGATGGCGCCGTGGATGCGCGCCGTGCACCAGTTCGTGATCGATTCGACGCTGACGCGCATTCCGACGCTGCGCGAGCTGGCCGCCTTTGCCATGCGCGCACCGGATGCGGACATGGACGAGGACGAACAGGCGCGCCGGCAGCAGCTGGCGAAGCTGGTGGCCGAGGGCAGCGCGAATGCGCGCGCACGGCTGGACGAGATCGCGCTGCTGGCGCGCCAGGCGCGCGAGTACGGGACGATGGACTTCGGCTTCCTGTACATGGAAGACCTCGACCTGATGGCGATCGGCTACAACGTCAACGAGCGCCGCCTGGACGGCAGCACCTACGACCTGCTGGCCTCGGAGGCGCGCCTGGCGTCCTTCGTGGGCATCGCCCAGGGCCAGTTCCCGCAGGAGCACTGGTTCGCGCTGGGCCGCCAGCTGTGCCTCGTCGGCGGCCAGCAACTGCTGCTGTCGTGGAGCGGCTCGATGTTCGAATACCTGATGCCGCTGCTGGTGATGCCGAGCTACCGCGACACGCTGCTCGACCAGACCTACCACGGCATCATCCACGCCCAGGTCGACTACGCGCGCCGCCGCAACGTTCCCTGGGGTATTTCCGAGTCCGGCTACAACACGGTCGACGCGGCCATGAACTACCAGTACCGCGCCTTCGGCGTGCCGGGCACCGGCCTCAAGCGCGGCCTGGGCGACGACCTCGTGATCGCGCCGTATGCCACGATGATGGGCCTGATGGTGGAGCCGGAACTGGCGTGCGAGAACCTGGAGCGCATGGCGAAGCTGGGCTTCATGGGCAGCTACGGTTTCTACGAGGCGGTCGACTACACGCCGGCGCGCGTGCCGCGCGGCCAGGACTTCGCGATCGTCCGTTCCTTCATGGTGCACCACCAGGGCATGGGCTTCCTGGCCTTGTCCTATTTGCTGCACGACCGCCCGATGCAGCGCCGCTTCGAAGGCGACCCGCAGTTCCAGGCCACGCTGCTGCTGCTGCAGGAGCGGGTGCCGAAGTCCGGCGCCTTCGAGTCCGCCAGCGCCGAGGCGGAAGCGCTGCGCCTGCCGGCGCCGGAAGCGGCCATGCCGACGCGCACGGTGGGTCGGCCCGGCAGCACGCACCCGGAAGCGCAACTGCTGTCCAACGGCCGCTACCACGTGATGGTGACGGGCAGCGGCTCCGGCTACAGCCTGTGGCGCGACCTGGCCGTCACGCGCTGGCGCGAGGATCCCACCGTCGACGACTGGGGCCAGTTCTGCTACGTGCGCGACCTGGACAACGGCCAGCTGTGGTCGACGGCCTGGCAGCCGACCCAGGCGCAGCCCGAGCACTACGAAGCCAGCTTCACCGAAGGACGGGCGGAATTCCGGCGCCGCGACCACGGCATCGAGCTGCACACGGAAATCGTCGTCTCGCCCGAGGACGACATCGAGCTGCGCCGCACGCGCATCGCCAACCGGTCCGGCGTGCGTCGCACCATCGAGGTGACGAGTTACGCCGAGATCGCGATGGCGGCCCCGAACGCGGATGCCGCGCACCCGGCGTTCTCGAAGCTGTTCGTGCAGACCGAGATCCTGCGCGAGCGCGGCGCCATCCTGTGCACGCGCCGTCCGCGTCACAAGGAAGAGCGCACGCCCTGGATGCTGAACCTGATGACGGCCTATCGCCAGGAAGGCGGAGAACTGGCCGCGCCGGAATTCGAGACCAGCCGCGCCGACTTCATCGGCCGCGGCAACGGCAATGCGCTGCCGCAGGCGCTGGCCGCCATGAACCGCGCACCGCTCGGCGGCCAGGACGGCTCCGTGCTCGACCCGGTAGCGGCGATCCGCCGCGTGTTCGTGCTCGAAGCGCACGAGGAAGTCGTGTTCGACGTGGTGATGGGCGCCGCCGGGACGCGCGAAGAAGCGCTGCACCTGGTCGACAAGTACCAGGACCGCCACCTGGCCGACCGCGTGTTCGAGCTGGCCTGGACCCACAGCCAGGTCGTGCTGCGCCAGCTGAACGCCAGCGAGGCCGATGCCCAGTTGTACAGCCGCCTGGCCGGCAGCGTGATCTATCCGAACGCGGGCCTGCGCGCCGACGCGGCGATCATCGCCCGCAATGCGCGCGGCCAGTCCGGCCTGTGGGCCTACGCGATCTCGGGCGACTTCCCGATCGTGCTGCTGCAGATCCGCGACGTGGCCAACATCGAGCTGGCGCGCCAGCTGGTGCAGGCGCATGCCTACTGGCGCCTGAAGGGCCTGGTCGTCGACATCGTGATCTGGTGCGAGGAGCGCAGGGAGAACACCAGCGGCTACCGCCAGGGGCTGTACGACCAGATCATGAGCCTGATCGCGGCAGGCAGCGATGCGCAATCGGTCGACCGGCCGGGCGGTGTGTTCGTGCGCCTGCTCGAGCAGATCCCGAACGAGGACCGCATCCTGATGCAGTCGGTGGCGCGCATCGTGCTGTCGGACGAGGCGGGCAGCCTGGCCGACCAGCTGCGCCGCGCCGCCGCCCAGAAATGCCAGCTGCCGCCGATGCTGGTGCCGCAGCAGCAGGACGGGATCCCGGTCGACACGGTGGCCGCGCTGCCGGCGCCGGCCACGGTCCTCGACAACGGCATCGGCGGCTTCGGCGCCGACGGCCGCGAATACCTGATACGCACGGGTTCCGGGCGCCACACGCCGGCGCCCTGGGTCAACGTGCTGGCCAGCCCCATGTTCGGCAGCGTCGTCTCGGACAGCGGCACGGCCTACAGCTGGAACCAGAACGCCCATGAGTTCCGCCTGACGCCGTGGGAAAACGATCCCGTGATGGACCGCGGCGGCGAAGCGTTCTACCTGCGCGACGAGCTCACCGGCATATTCTGGTCGCCGACGGCGCTGCCGGCGCCGTCCGGCGGCGGCTACCTGACCCGCCACGGCTTCGGCTACAGCGCCTTCGAGCACAGCGCCCACGGCATCCGCAGCGAGCTGCTGACCTATGTGGCGCTGGATGCGCCGCTGAAGTACGTGACGCTCAAGCTGCGCAACGAGGGATCCGGCGTGCGCCGGCTGTCCGTCACCGGCTACGTCGAATGGGTGCTGGGCGACCTGCGCGCCAAGTCGGCCATGCACGTGGTGACGGAACAGGATCCGGTCAGCGGCGCGCTGTTCGCGCGCAATGCCTACAACACGGACTTCTCCGGCCGCGTCGCGTTCTTCCACCTGGATGCCGAGCACGTGTCCTACACCTGCGACCGCGCCGAATTCGTCGGCCGCAACCGCAGCCTGGCCAATCCGGCGGCGCTCGAGCGCCAGGGCCTGTCCGGCCGCAGCGGCGCGGCGCTCGATCCGTGTGCGGCGCTGCAGACGGTAGTCGAGCTGCAGCCGGGCGAAGAGCAGGAGCTGGTGTTCATGCTGGGCGTGGGCGGACGCCGCAACCTGGATGCGTCGGGCATGGTCCAGCGCCACAGCGGCGGCGGCATCGCCGCGGCGGACTTTGCCAAGGTGCGCGAGTACTGGGAAGAGACGCTGGGCGCGGTCCGCATCGAGACGCCGGAGCCGGCCCTCGACGCCATCGCCAACGGCTGGCTGATGTACCAGACCATCGCCTGCCGCATGTGGGCACGCAGCGGCTATTACCAGTCGGGCGGCGCCTACGGCTTCCGCGACCAGTTGCAGGATGCGATGGCCACCGTGCACACGCGTCCGGAACTGCTGCGCGACCACATCCTGCTGTTCGCCGGCCACCAGTTCGTCGAGGGCGACGTGCAGCACTGGTGGCATCCGCCCACCGGGCGCGGCGTGCGCACGCATTGCTCGGACGATTACCTGTGGCTGCCGCTGGCAGTGCACCGCTACGTCAGCGTGACGGGAGACCAGTCGCTGCTCGACGAGGTCGCGCCCTTCCTCGAGGGCCGCCCGCTCAAGCAGGAAGAGGAGTCGTGGTACGACCTGCCGGGCCAGTCGCGCGAGCAGGCCGGCATCTACGAACACTGCGTGCGCGCGATCCGGCGCGCGCTGACGTTCGGCACGCACGGCCTGCCGCTGATCGGCACCTGCGACTGGAACGACGGCATGGACCGCGTGGGCAACCAGGGCCGCGGCGAAAGCGTGTGGCTGGGCTTCTTCCTGTTCGAGGTGCTGCAGCGCTTTGCCGAGCTGGCCGAGCGCCGCGCCGACTACGGCTTCGCCACCACCTGCCGCAGCGCGGCCCAGGTGCTGTCCCACAATATCGAGGAAAACGCCTGGGACGGCAGCTGGTACCGGCGCGCCTACTTCGACGACGGCACGCCGCTCGGCTCGCAGCAGAACGACGAGTGCCGGATCGATTCGATCTCGCAGAGCTGGGGCGTGCTGTCCGGCGCCGCGGATCCGCAGCGTGCCCGCCAGGCGATGCACGAAGTGGATGCGCACCTGGTGCGGCGCGACGCCGGCCTGATCCAGCTGCTCGATCCGCCGTTCGACAAGGGCGTGCTGGACCCGGGCTATATCCGCGGCTACGTGCCCGGCGTGCGCGAGAACGGCGGCCAGTACACGCATGCGGCGATCTGGACGGCAATGGCGTTCGCCCGCCTGCGCGAGACCGAGCGCGCCTGGGAGTTGCTGCGCATGATCAATCCGGCCAACCACACGGGCACGCCGGACGCCTGCGCCGTCTACAAGGCCGAGCCGTATGTGATGACGGCCGACATTTATGCCGTGGCGCCGCATGTGGGGCGGGGCGGCTGGAGCTGGTACACGGGCTCGGCCGGCTGGATGTACCGCTTGATCGTCGAATCCTTGCTCGGCGTCGAACGCAGCGGCGAGCGCCTGGCGCTCGCGCCACAATTGCCACGCGCGTGGCCAGGCTTCACGCTACACTACCGCTACCGCGATACGCCCTACACGATCGCCGTGACGCGCAGCAGCGAGCCCGGCCTTGTCGTGGATGGCGTCGCGCAGGACGGCGGTGCGATCGTGCTGGTGGACGACGGCAGGCCGCACAGCGTGGAACTGCGGGTGGCGGACGACGGCGGGGCGCTTCCCGCGGAGAAAGAGAACCGGGCCGAGATCGACCGATGACGAGAAGGGTGAATGCCGTGGCTGGTGTGGCCTGCTCGGCCGCGCTGGCCGCGGCCGGCTCCGCCGCCATGCTGGTGCCGGAGCGCGAAGCCCGCGCCGCCGACTGGAGCGATACGGCCATCAGCTGGCGCTACGGGACCCGCTTTCGCGAACCCGTCAATCCGTCCGACATCAAGAAGCACATCTTCGCGCTGACCCATTCCAGCGGCTACCGGTATGGCGCGAACTACTTCAACCTCGACCTGCTGGAATCGGACCACAACGACCCGGCCTCGCTGAACCAGCACGAAGGCGCGCAGGAAGCGTATGTCGTCTACCGCCATACCTTCGACATCGGCGCGTTGTGGGGCGAGCCGATCCGCTTCGGCAAGGTCAAGGGCGTCGGCCTCGTGCTGGGCTTCGACTGGAACACCAAGAACGACGTCGGCTACAACTCGCGCAAGCGCATGCTGGTGGCAGGGCCGACCCTGTTCTGGGATATCCCCGGCTTCCTGTCGACGGGCGTCTTCCTCGTCCGCGAAAGCAATGCGCCCAGCGGCGCCTTTCCGCCCATCTCCGAGGTCGATGGACGCTATACCTACGACACTCACCCGATGTTCTCGGCCAGCTGGGGCATTCCGGTCGCCGAGGGGTGGGGATTCGAAGGCTACCTGAACTATATCGCCGCCAAGGGAACGGACGAGGTCGGCAACGGCACGGGCGCCGAAACCAACCTCGACATGCAGCTGATGTATGACGTCGGCGTGCGCTTCGGCCAGCCGAAGAACCGCTTCCGGATCGGCATCGAATACCAGTTCTGGAACAACAAGTTCGGCAACCGGGCATCCACGACCGGCAACCGGGGACAACGCGCCAGCACGCCGATGGTCCGGGCGGAGTACCATTTTTAGAGGATACCCAGGATCACTTTATCTTTGTCAATAAAATAATAAAATAATGGCAAGGTCTTGATCTTCGGATCAAGGATGGAATCGATGCAATTGCAAAAATTGCATCATGAAAACCATCTCCTTCCTCCTTCCCCTGGCGCTGGCCGCGGCCGGCTCGATCAACCTGCACGCTGGTGCTGCAACTGCGGCCGCCGCGCCCGTCGCGGCAGCGGCCCGGCACGAGCACCGCGAGCTCGATGCGACGCTGTACGCGCCCTACCGTGGCGACGGCCGCGGCCAGCCGGATGCGCGCACGTTCGCGCTCGCGTTCGACTATCCCGGCCTGAG
This sequence comes from uncultured Massilia sp., assembly GCA_963529995.1. GTDB lineage: Bacteria > Pseudomonadota > Gammaproteobacteria > Burkholderiales > Burkholderiaceae_D > Telluria. The sequence goes on from CAUSCY010000029.1 coordinate 40,492, forward strand.
CGGCGGCGACGTCGCCTGGCGGCTCGAACTGCTGGCGCCCAAGGGACGCCGCGTCGCGCAGTGGCAGGGCCGGAAGGCGCTGACGGGCAGCCCGGCGAGCGTCGCGGTGCGCTGGCGGGGACTGGTGGGCGGCGCGCGGCCCGCCGCCGGCACCTACCGCGTGCGCCTGCATGCCCGCGCCGGCGGCGAGGAAGTGGAGCAGGCATGGGACATCGCCGTCGGCAAGGTCGCGGCGCCGTCCATGCCCCCCTTTGCCGGCCTGCCGACGCGGCGCACGCCGCTGCGTGACACAGTGCCCGCGGCACCGGCGCCGGACGGCTTGCCGTACACGGTCTATTACGGCAACCTGCACAGCCAGACCAGCCACAGCGACGGCGGCGCACCCGTCGACGACTGCCACGGCGCGCAGGAGCCGCAGAGCGCGCCCTTCGGACCGGACGCCGCCTGGCCCTACGCACTGCGCCACGGCCTGGACATCCTGATGGTTTCGGAACACAACCACATGTACGACGGCTCGAGCGCCACGAAGACCGATGCCGATCCGGCGGCGGCCAGGGCGCTGTACCGCGCCGGCCTGGACAGCGCACGCGCCTTCAACGACGCGCACAAGGGTTTCCTCGCGCTGTATGGCCTCGAATGGGGCGTGATCAGCAACGGCGGCCACCTGAACATCTTCAACGGCGACGAATTGCTGGGCTGGGAAAAAACCGCCAAGGGCGACCTGCTGGCGGACGTGGAGACGGCGCGCGGTGACTACGGCGCCCTGTATGCGCTGATGCAGCGGCGCGGCTGGATCGGCCAGTTCAACCATCCCGCGCTGACGGGCCAGTTCGCCGTCGGCGGCAAGCCGCTGGCCTACACGCCGGAGGGCGACGCCGCGATGGCCTTGTGCGAGGTGATGAACAGTTCGGCGTTCTCGACCAGCGAGGACGAGGGCGAAACGCGGCGCAGCAATTTCGAACAGGCCTGCAACAAGCTGCTCGAAGCGGGCTACCACGTCGCCTTCAGCAGTAACCAGGACAACCACTGCGCCAACTGGGGCGCGTCGGCCGGCAACCGCACCGCCGTGCTGGTGCCGAACGGCGTGCCGATCACGCGCGACAGTTTCGTCGAGGCGCTGCGCGCGCGCCGCGTGTTCGCCACCATGGACAAGGATGCGCAACTCGTGTTCACCGCCAACGGCCACCTGATGGGCGAGCGCTTCGCCAACAGCGGGCCCTTGCGCCTGCAGGTGCGCTTCGCCGGTGCGCCTGGGAGGAGCGCGGCGGCGGTGGAGATCGTCGAGGGCGTGCCGGGCCGGGGCGGCGAGGTAACGACGCTGCCGGGCAAGGCCGACGTGCAGCTGGTGCCGGCGCCGGGCCCGCATTTCTATTATGCGAAGGTGACGCAGGACGACGGCCGCATCCTGTGGTCGGCGCCGGTGTGGGTCGAGCAGACTCCCTAGAACCCCAGATTGCTGCCCGCGCCCAGCAGCGTGGCGATGCCCAGCGCGACGAAGATCGCGGCGGCGCAGCCGTGCACGAGCTGCAGGGGCACGCGGCCGGCGATGCGGTCGCCGAACAGCACGGCCGGCACGTTCGCGAGCATCATGCCGAACGTGGTGCCGGCGACGACCAGCGGCAGCGAGGCATAGCGCGCGGCCAGCGCGACGGTCGCGACCTGGGTCTTGTCGCCCATCTCGGCGAAGAAGAAGGCCAGCACCGTCGTGGCGAACACGCCCAGGCGCGCGGGGGCCGGTTCATCGTCCTCGTCGATCGTGTCCGGCACCATGATCCAGGCCGCCATCGCCAGGAAGGCGATGCCCAGCACCCAGCGCATCGCGTCCGGGCCGAGCAGGCGCGCCACCAGGCTGCCTGCCGCGGCGGCGAAGGCGTGGTTGGCGATGGTGGCGACGAAGATGCCGAGCACGATGGGCAGCGGGCGGCGGAAGCGCGCGGCGAGCAGGAAGGCGAGCAGCTGGGTCTTGTCGCCGATTTCGGCGAGGGCGACGATGCCGGTGGAGATGAGGAAGGCGTCCATCGGTGGGGCAGGGCAGAAAGAGCAAGGCGCGGATCATAGCAGAAGCCCGTGGCGGGCGTCCGATGACGGCCGCCGGATGAAGTGCTATCCTGCTGGCGCCCACGGCTTGCCCGTGCCGCCCTGACATCGGGCGCCGTATTGACCTGTCGGTGGACGCGGCGCCGCCATACCGAGGAAACCAAGAGTGCAATCCATGAACCGCATCGCAGCAGCCGTGCTGCTCGCTTTCTCCAGTATCGCCCTGGCCGAGGCCCAGACTGTTCCAACGGCCGCCGCTCCCGCGACATCCGCCGCCGACCCTGCCGTGCAGGCCTGGCTCGCCGGCGACGTCCAGCGCACGATGACACTGTTCGACGTGCCCGGCATCGCGATCGCCATCGTCAAGGACGGCAAGGTCGTCGCGACCCAGGGCTTCGGCGTGCGCAAGCTGGGCGCGCCGGACAAGGTCGACGGCAAGACGCTGTTCGAGGTGGCGTCGAATTCGAAGGCGTTCACCGCCGCCGCGCTGGCGATGCTGGTCGACGAGGGCAAGCTGGCCTGGGACGATCCGGTCACCAAGCACCTGCCGGACTTCCAGATGTACGACGCCTACGTGACCCACGAGATGACGGTGCGCGACCTGCTGACCCACCGCAGCGGCCTGGGCCTGGGCGCCGGCGACCTGCTGTGGTGGCCGACCACGCAGTTCTCGACCGACGAGATCATCCACAAGCTGCGCTTCATCGCCCCGGCGACGAGCTTCCGCAGCAGCTATGCCTACGACAACCTGCTGTACATCGTGGCCGGCAAGATCATCGCGGCCAAGTCCGGCAAGACCTGGGGCGAGACGATCCGCGAGCGCATCCTCGCGCCCGTCGGCATGACGACGACGACGACCAGCCTGGCGGAAAACGCGGGCAATCCGGACGTGGCGAACGCGCACAGCAAGATCGACGGCAAGATCGCCGCCGTCAAGGCGATGCCGGTGCCGAACGCCGTCGGCGCCGTCGGCATCAACACCAATGCCGAGGACATCGCGCGCTGGATGAACGTGCTGCTCGCGCAGGGCAGCCTGGGCACGGGACCGGACGGCAAGGAGCAGCGCCTGTTCAGCGCCAAGCAGGCGCGCGAGATGTGGACGGCGCAGACGCCGATGCGCATCAGCGAGCCGAATCCGAAGCTGGCCGCCACGCGTCCGAATTTCTCCGCCTACGGCCTGGGCTTCCAGCTGCGCGACTACCAGGGCCGGCTGCTGGCCATGCACAGCGGCGCGCTGCAGGGCTTCTATTCGAAAGTGGTGCTGGTGCCGGAAGCGAAGCTGGGCATCGCCATCCTGACCAATGCGGAAAGCGGCGGCTCGCTCAATGCGCTGCAGTGGCAGCTGCTCGAACGCATGCTGGAACCGCAGGCGAAGACCGACTGGATCGGCGCCGTCAAGGCCGTCGAGGACGAGATGCACGCCAAGGAGCAAACGCGCCTGGCCAAGGCTGCCGGGGTGCGCGCGGCCAAGTCGCAACCATCGCTGCCGCGCGCGAGCTACGACGGCGAGTACCAGGATCCGTGGTACGGCAGCGCCACCATCAAGCACGTGGGGAACAAGCAGGTGCTGACGTTCGCGCGCACGCCGGACCTGACGGGGGAACTGGAGCACTTCCAGCACGACACCTTCATCGTGCGCTGGAAGGAGCGCAACTTCAATGCGGACGCCTACGTGACCTTCGCGTTGAACCCGGACGGCAGCATCGAGCGCATGAAGATGCAGCCGATTTCCACCGAGACGGACTTCAGCTACGACTTCCAGGACCTGAACTTCACGCCGGTGAAACCGCCCAAGTCCTGAAGCCGTCGGCTCCGGTGCGGCCGCTCAGAGCGACGGCACCGGGTTGAAGCCCGAGACGGCGCGGTACTTGCCGTCGCCGTAGCGCAGCACCTGGCGCTGGTCGACGGCCAGCGGCGGCGAGAGGCGCGATTCGGCACGGTTGATGCTGCCCTGGTAATGGATGACGAGGTCGCCCGGCTGGTCCTGGGCCGCATCCACCGCCCAGCTGCCGTCGATCGCATAGCAGTCGTGGGCATCGGCGCCGGCTCGGGCCTGGGCCTTCACTTGCGCCGCTACCGGCAGCGCCCTGCCGGATAGCTGCAGCCGGCGCGGGCAATCGTCGGCGCCGCCCGTGTTGGCGCCGGACAGCGCCAGTTCCACCGCCGGTTCGCGCCGCATGCCGGCCTTGTCCAGCTCATACAGCGCCAGCCAGGTGCCGCAATACCCATCCCAGCAACTGCCGTATTCGACGCCCAGGCCCTGGCGCTGGCCGCCCAGCGCCACCGCATGCAGCGTGGCGTTGCCGCCGAAGCCGCGCCAGGCGAAGATGCCCTGGTTCACGCCCGGATGCCATGTGCTTCCCCGTTTTTCGAACTGGTAGGCGGCCAGCGCCATCGGCGTGGCCTGGGCCGCGCTGGCGCGGCCGTCGTCGCCCGCCGGCACCAGGCCGGCGATCAGTATCACGTGTCCGGCATCGACGCGCAGCACCAGCTGCGGCTCGACCAGCACGCGCACCTGGCCGCTACGCCATCCATCGTGTTCGGCCGTGCCGAACGGGATCTGTACCGTATGTACGCGGCCCGGTCCGGTGGCGCTCCAGCCGGGAAAGGCGAGGGGCGCCAACTGCGTCGGTGCCGGCAGCGAAGCAGATGAAGGCGTGGCCGCGTGGACGGCCGCGCCGTTCAGCAGCACGGCTGCTACCGCCAGATGACGAACGATGTGCATGGGTGCCTGGTGTCGGTCGATGAAATGTGAACTTTATTTTGTCGCGAATATACACGTCGCATCCCCAAAAAAATGCGCGAATTGTCACGGCGCTGCACTGAAAACGCGCCGAAAAGGTGTCGTGCACTGTCCTGGCGCCATGGGAACCCTCGAAAAGCGTGTCGCGCACTTCTTTACGTGCTTGGCATAAAGATTGCCTATTCAAAACTACAACTTGCTGCTAATGTTTAACAGTTTTCATTGGCGCACCGCAGTAAAAAGAACGTGTGGTCCGTCGCCGGGCCGCTGTCCAAGACGTAGTGTGATTTCAGGAGACTTATGGAACGCCGCACCTTCCTCAATATCAGCAGCCTGGCCTTCGGCTCGATGCTGGTTCCCGTGTTCGGCCGCGCGATCGCCGCCGAAGACCTGCTCAACCCGATGGCCGTCACGGCGAAGAAGGCGCTCGCCGACGTCGCGATGAATGCCGCCACCAAGGCCGGCGCCACCTATTGCGACGTGCGCATCGGCCGTTACCTGAACCAGTACATCACCACGCGCGACCTGAACGTCGAGAACGTGACGAATACCGAGTCGGCCGGCGTGGGCGTGCGCGTGATCGCCGGCGGCGCCTACGGTTTCGCGGCCACCAGCGACATGACGCCGGACGGCATCGCGGGCGCCGCGCGCCAGGCGGTGGCGATCGCCAAGGCGAACGCCAAGCTGCAGAGCGAACCGGTGCAGCTGGCGCCGGTGAAGGGCGTGGGCGAGGTGTCGTGGGCGACGCCGGTCAAGAAGGACTGGAGGACGGTGCCCATCAAGGACAAGGCCGAGCTGCTGATCGCCGCCAACAAGGCCGGCATGGACGGCGGCGCCAGCTTCATGCAGTCGATGCTGTTCCAGGTGAACCAGCAGAAGTATTTCGCGTCCACCGACGGTTCCTACATCGACCAGGACATCCAGCGCCTGTGGGCGCCGCTGTCGGCCACCGCCGTCGACAAGGCGAGCGGCAAGTTCCGCTCGCGCGGCGGCCTGTCGAATCCCGTCGGCATGGGTTACGAATACCTGGAGCCGAAGCCGGAACACAAGATCAAGGCCGCCGGCGGCGTCGCCACGCTGTACACGGGTTCCTACGACATCGTCGAGGATGCGCGCGCGGCCGGCCGCGACGCCAAGCGCAAGCTGACCGCGAAATCGGTCGCGCCGGGCAAGTACGACCTGATGCTCTCGCCCGAACACCTGTGGCTGACGATCCACGAATCCGTTGGACACCCGACGGAACTGGACCGCGTGCTGGGTTACGAGGCCAACTACGCCGGCACCAGCTTCGCCACGCTCGACAAGTGGCAGAGCAAGAACTTCAAGTACGGCTCGCCGCTGGTGAACATCGTCGCCGACAAGACCACCCCGGGTTCGCTGGGCGCCGTCGGCTACGACGACGAAGGCGTCAAGTGCAAGCGCTGGGACATCATCAAGGACGGCATCCTGGTCAGCTACCAGGCCACGCGCGACCAGGCCCACATCATCGGCAAGACCGAATCGGACGGCTGCTCGTACGCGGACAGCTGGAGCAACGTGCAGTTCCAGCGCATGCCCAACGTGTCGCTGCAGGCGGGTGCCAAGAAGCTCACGCCGGACGAGATGGTCAAGGACATCAAGAAGGGCATCTACATCGTCGGCGACGGCTCGTTCTCGATCGACCAGCAGCGCTACAACTTCCAGTTCGGCGGCCAGCTGTTCTACGAGATCAAGGACGGCAAGATCGGCCAGATGCTGGAAGACGTCGCGTACCAGTCGAATACCCAGGACTTCTGGAATGCCTGCACGGCGCTGTGCGACGAGCGCGACTGGCGCATGGGCGGCTCCTTCTTCGACGGCAAGGGCCAGCCTCCGCAAGTCAGCATCGTCTCGCACGGTTCGTCGACCGCGCGCTTCAACGGCATCAACGTCATCAACACCGCCCGCAAGATCGGCTAAGGCAGGGAACCCAGAACATGACCATCCTGACCAAGGAACAAACCAAGCGTATTTGCGACCGCGTCCTGTCGTACTCGAAGGCGGACGAATGCATCGTGGGCGTCAGCGGCAGCCGCAACGGCAACATCCGCTTTGCCCGCAACGCCGTGTCCACCGCCGGCCTGGCGGAAGACACCACCGTGTCCGTGCAGGTCGCCTTCGGCAACCGCCAGGGCACGGCCAGCATCAACGAATTCGACGACAAGTCGCTGGAAAAAGTCGTGCGCCGCGCGGAAGACCTGGCGCGCCTGGCGCCGGAAAATCCGGAATTCATGCCGACCGTCGGCAAGCAGGACTACAAGCCGTCCGCCACCTTCAACGCCAAGACCGCGGCCATCGACCCGGAATACCGCGCCCAGGCCGCCGCCTATGCGATCGAGGCCTGCCGCAAGAACAAGCTGGTGGCTGCGGGCTTCTTCACCGACGGCACCTCGTTCTCCAGCGTCGCCAACTCGAAGGGCGTGTGGGGCCACCAGGACCAGACCATGCTGGACTTCACCTGCACCGTGCGTACCGAGGACGGCCGCGGCTCCGGCTGGGTCAAGCGTTCGGCGACCGAAGCCGCCCGCTTCGATCCGCGCGAAGCGGCCGACGTGGCCATCGAGAAGGCGCTGCGCTCGGTCGAGGCCAAGGCGCTGGAACCGGGCCGCTACACCGTGATCCTGGAGCCGGCCGCGACGTCCGAGCTGCTCGGCTTCATGCTGTTCGGCTTCAATGCGCGCCAGACGGACGAAGGCCGCAGCTTCCTGTCGAAGAAGGACGGCGCCTCCCGCCTGGGCGACAAGCTGTTCGACGAGAAGGTCAATATCTGGGCGGACCCGTGGAACACGGACGTGCCGGTGCTGCCCTGGGACCAGGAAAGCCTGCTGGCACGCCAGCGCATGGACCTGATCAAGAACGGTAAAGTGAATGCGCTGCAGTACTCGCAGTTCTGGGCCAAGAAGAAGGGCGTGCAGCCGACGGCCATGCCGGGCAATATCATCATGGCCGGCACCGACAAGACGACCGCCGACCTGATCGCCAGCACCAAGAAGGGCATCCTCGTCACGCGCACTTGGTACATCCGCATGGTCGATCCGCAATCGGTGCTGCTGACGGGCCTGACGCGCGACGGCACCTTCTACATCGAGAACGGCAAGATCAAGTACCCGATCAAGAACTTCCGCTTCAACGAGAGCCCCGTCACGATGCTCAACAACATCGAGGAAATCGGCAAGCCGGTGATCATCGGGGGCGACGAAGTGCCGTTCCAGATGTCGATTCCGCCGATGAAGGTACGCGACTTCAACTTCACCTCGCTGTCCGACGCGGTGTGACAGACACGAAATAAAACACCGTCGTCCCCGCGAAGGCGGGGATCCAATTTTCGTGCGACACCAACAAAATTGGGCCCCTGCCTTCGCAGGGGCGACGGCGGGTGCATTGGAGGAACGATGGAACGCCGTACTTTCCTGAAAATCGGCGCCGGCACGGCCGGCGCCATGCTGGTGCCCATCCACGGCAACGCCGTCGCCGCCGAGGAACTGCTCGCGCCGCTGGCCGCCAGCGTCAAGAAATCGCTCGCCGATACCGCCATGGACGCCGCCAGGAAGGCCGGCGCGTCCTATTGCGACGTGCGCATCGGGCGCTACCTGAACCAGTACATCACCACGCGCGACCTGAACGTCGAGAGCGTGACGAATACCGAATCGACCGGTGTCGGCGTGCGCGTGATCGCGGCCGGCGCCTACGGCTTCGCCGCCACCAACAGCCTGAACCCGGACGCCGTCGCCAATGCGGCGCGCCAGGCGGTGGCGATCGCCAAGGCCAATGCGCGCCTGCAGACGGAACCCGTGCAGCTGGCGCCGCAGAAGGGCGTGGGCGAGGTGGCCTGGGCCACGCCGATCAAGCGCGACTGGCGCACCGTCCCCGTCAAGGAAAAGGCCGAGATGCTGGTCGCCGCCAACAAGGCGGGCCTGGACGCCGGCGCCAGCTTCATGACGGCCAATCTCTTCCAGATCAACCAGCAGAAGTATTTCGCCTCGACCGACGGCTCCTACATCGACCAGGACGTCCACCGCCTGTGGGCGCCGATCACGGCGACGGCCGTCGACAAGGCCACCGGCAAGTTCCGCTCGCGCGCCGGCCTGGCGCCGCCGGTGGGCATGGGCTACGAATACTTCGATGCGAAGCCCGAGCACAAGATCCGCGCGGCGGGCGGCGTGACCACGCTGTACAAGGGCGGCTACGACATCGTCGAGGAAGCGAAGAACGCGGGCCGCCAGGCGCGCGAGAAGCTCACGGCCAAGAGCGTCGATCCGGGCAAGTACGACCTCGTGATCGCGCCGGAAAACCTGTTCCTGACGATCCACGAATCGGTCGGCCACCCGACGGAACTGGATCGCGTGCTGGGCTACGAGGCCAACTACGCGGGCACCAGCTTCTGCACGCTGGACAAGTGGGAATCGAAGAAATTCAAGTTCGGCTCGAACATCGTCAACTTCGTCGGCGACAAGACGACGCCCGGCTCGCTGGGCGCCGTCGGCTACGACGACGAGGGCGTGCCGACCAAACGCTGGGACATCGTCAAGGACGGCATCCTGGTCAACTACCAGGTCACGCGCGACCAGGCCCACATCATCGGCGAGAAGGAATCGCAGGGTTGCTCGTACGCGGACAGCTGGAGCAACGTGCAGTTCCAGCGCATGCCCAACGTCTCGCTGCAGGCGGGTAGCAAGCGCATGACGCCGGACGAGATGGTCAAGGACGTCAAGCGCGGCATCTATGTGCTGGGCCGCGGCTCCTACTCGATCGACCAGCAGCGCTACAACTTCCAGTTCGGCGGCCAGCTGTACTACGAAATCAAGGACGGCAAGATCGGCCAGATGCTCGAGGATGTCGCGTACCAGTCCAATACGCAGGATTTCTGGAACGCCTGCACGGCGATCTGCGACGAGCGCGACTGGCGCATGAGCGGCTCCTTCTTCGACGGCAAGGGCCAGCCGAGCCAGGTGAGCGCCGTGTCGCACGGTGCGTCGACGACCCGCTTCAACGGCATCAACGTGATCAATACCGGCCGCAAGATCGGCTGAGGGGGGAGATGCGATGAAACAGCTGAACCAGGAAGATACCCGTGCCATCTGCGAGCGCGTGCTCGGCTTTTCCAAGGCCGACGAATGCAGCGTCTCCATCGCCGGCAGCCGCGCCGGCAATATCCGCTTCGCGCGCAACAGCGTGTCGACGGCGGGCCTGAACGAAGACCGGCGCCTGACCGTCACCGTCGCCTTCGGCAAGCGCCAGGGCACGGCGACCATCAACGAATTCGACGACAAGTCGCTGGAAAAAGCCGTGCGCCGTGCCGAGGACATCGCGCGCCTGGCGCCGGAAAATCCGGAATTCATGCCCGCCCCAGGCAAGCAGGAATTCAAGGCCAGCACCGAGTATTTCGCGGCGACGGCCGCCATCGATCCCGAGTACCGCGCCGAGGTGGCGTCGCACGCGATCCTGGCGGGACGCAAGAACAAGCTGGTAACGGCCGGCTTCTTCAACGACGTCACGGGCTTCGAAACCATCGCCAACTCGAAAGGCGTGTTCGGCCACCGCGAATACACGAACCTGGGCTATACCTGCACGGCGCGCACCGAGGATGGCCGCGGTTCCGGCTGGGTGACGCGCGGCGTGGTCGACGCCAAGCGCTTCGATGCGCGCGAGGCGACCGACGTCGCCATCGAGAAGGCGCTGCGCTCGGTCGAGGCCAAGGCGCTGGAGCCGGGCCGCTACACGGTGATCCTGGAGCCGGCCGCCACGTCCGACCTGCTGAGCCGCATGTTCGGCGCCTTCGGCGCGCGCCAGGCCGACGAGGGCCGCAGCTTCCTGGCGAAGAAGGGCGGCGGCAACCGCCTGGGCGAGAAGCTGTTCGACGAGCAGGTCAACGTGTGGGCCGACCCGTGGGACAAGGACGTGCCGGCCAGCCCGTGGGACAGCCAGTCGATGCTGGCGCGCCAGCGCACCGACATCATCAGGAACGGCAAGGTGGCCTCGCTCGACTACTCCCAGTTCTGGGCGCAGAAGCAGGGCGTGCGCCCGACGGCGCGCCACGGCAACATCATCATGGGCGGCGGCGACAAGTCGCTGGAAGAGCTGATCGCCGGCACCAGGAAGGGCATCGTCGTCACCCGCACCTGGTACATCCGCATGGTCGACCCGCAATCGGTGCTGCTGACGGGCCTCACGCGCGACGGCACCTTCTACGTCGAGAACGGCAAGATCAAGTACCCGATCAAGAACTTCCGCTTCAACGAGAGTCCGATCACCATGCTCAACAATGTCGACGCGTTGGGCAAGCCCGTGATCCTGGGCGGCGACGAAGGAAGGTTCCAGCTGGTGATTCCGCCGATGCGGATCCGCGACTTCAATTTCACGTCCCTGTCGGACGCGGTGTAATCACGAGATTCGATGGCCACCTTCGATTTCTACTTCACGCGGCTGATGTACGAGTCCGGCGACTGGGACGTGGACCAGCGCATGCCCAGCAACGTGCTGAACTCCCTGGTGGAGTACACCACGCTGCGGGTCGATCCGGCCGAGCGCGTGATCGCGCTGTCGGACCCGAAGATGCTGGAGTCGCCGTTCTGCTACCTGGCGGGCCACAAGCTGGTGCAGTTCACGCCGGCCGAACGGAAGAATTTCGAGCGCTACGTGAAGGGCGGCGGCTTCGTCTTCGTCGACGACTGCAACCACGACATCGACGGGCTGTTCGCCAAGTCCTTCGAGGCCGAGATGACGCGCATCTTCGGCATGCACGCGATGCAGAAGATCCCGAATACACACCGCCTGTATTCGAGCTTCTTCCATTTCGACGGGCCGCCCAACACGGCGGTGGAACTCAACGGCTGGGGCGACGACCTGGTGCACGAGTACCTGCGCGGCATCGAAGTGGGCAAGCGCATCGGCGTGCTGTATTCGAACAAGGACTACGGCTGCGAGTGGGACTACGACTTCCGCAACAAGCGCTGGCTGGCGGTCGACAATACGCGGTTTGCGGTCAACATCATTCAATATGCCTTAGGAGCATAAGAAGGAGAAATGCGAAGTGGCAGAAGCAAACGCATGGACTGAAAACGAGATCGCCGATCTGGTGGCGAAGGTGGGCGCGCTCAAGGAGAGCATGGGCCGCGTGATCATCGGCCAGAAGGACGTGATCGACCTGCTGGTCACCTGCCTGCTGGGCGGCGGCCACGCGCTGGTCGAGGGCGTGCCGGGGCTGGGCAAGACGCTGCTGGTGAAATCGCTGGCCCAGGCCACCGACATGCAGTTCCGCCGCGTGCAGTTCACGCCCGACCTGATGCCGTCCGATATCGTCGGCACAGAGATCCTGGAAGAAGACCAGGCCACGCGCCAGCGCGTGTTCCGCTTCCAGCCGGGGCCCGTATTCACGCAGGTGCTGCTGGCCGACGAGATCAACCGCGCCCCGCCCAAGACCCAGTCGGCGCTGCTGGAGGCGATGCAGGAACGCTCCGTCACCTTCGCCGGCCAGACCCATAGACTGCCGCAGCCGTTCTTCGTGCTGGCCACGCAGAACCCGCTCGAGCAGGCCGGCACCTACCCGCTGCCCGAGGCCCAGCTCGACCGCTTCCTGCTGCGCATCGACGTCGACTACCCGAGCGAGGACGAGGAGATCGCGATGGTCGGCGCCACCACCCACGCCGGCCTGCGCGACGCGACGCCGGCGATGGACTTGCAGGCCTTGCTGCGCCTGCAGCAGCTGGTGCGCGACATCGAGATCGCCGAGCCGATGCTGCGCTACGCGACCCGACTGGTGCGCGCCACCCGTCCTGCCGACTCGCCCGTGGAAGCCATCCGCAAGCACATCGGCTGGGGCGCCGGTCCGCGCGCCGGCCAGGCCCTGGTGCTCGCAGCCAAGGCAAGGGCCCTGATGAACGGCCGCCTGGCCGTGACGCGCGACGACATCCAGGCCATGCTGCTGCCCGTGCTGGCGCACCGCGTGCTGCGCAACTTCGAGGCGGAAGCGGACGGTATCGCCATCGCCGACATCCTGGCCGCGCTGTCCGCCGGCGTGCGCGCCGAGTAGGCCAGGTGTCGGCAAGCGCGGCGCTGGCCGCCCATACCACCAAACTGTCGCTGGCCGTGCGCCACGTGCTGGCGGGGCTCGGCCACGGCATCCACGTCGGACGCGAACGGGGCGCCGGCGTCGAGTTTTCCGAATACCGCGCCTATGCGCCCGGCGACGAATGGCGCCGCGTCGACTGGAAGTTGCTGGCCAGGGCCGACCGATACTTCGTGCGCGAGGCCGAGCGCGACAGCCATGTCGCCGTCTGGCTGGTGCTGGACGCCACCGCATCGATGCTGGAGCCCAGCCGCAGCGTCGACGGCTTGAACAAATTGCAGTATGCGCGGCTGCTGCTGGCCTGCATCGGCGCCATCGCCCAGCGCCAGGGCGATGCGTTCGGCCTCGTCGTGTGCCAGGGCGAGCGCGCCCACTTCACGCCGGCCGCGCGCGGACCGCGCCAGCTGCAGCGCGTGCTGGCCCGGCTGGAGGCCACGCAGGCGGACGGCAGCCTGCCCGCCAGCGACACGCTGCGCGCCAGCCTGCATTTCACCCGTTCTCCGGGCGTCGTGTGCGTGGCCGGCGACTTCCTCGACTGGCCGTCGCCGCTGTCGGAAGCCTTGATCCGCCTGCGCAGCATGCGCCACGACGTGCGCGCCGTGTGCCTGCAGACCCAGGCGGAAGTCGACGGCGAGTTCGACACCGCGTCTTCGTACCGGGATCCCGAGGGCGATGGCGGCATGGTGCGCTTCGGCCGCGACCTGCGCGCCGGCTACCTGCGCAACCGCGCCGCCCACCTCGACGCGGTGGCGCAGCAGTGCCGCCGCCATGACCTGCCGTTCGTCCAGGCCCGCATCGAGCAGGCACCGGGCGACGTGCTGCGCACGCTGTTGCGTCCATCATTGCGCCGGGGAGGCGGTCGATGAATGCTTCGCTGTGGTGGTGGGCGCTGCCCGTGCTGCTGCTGCCGATCCTGTGGCACCGCAAGAAGCGCGAGCAGACGCAGACGCTGCCGCTCGCCACGGCCAGGTTCCTGCCCAGGAGCGAGCCCCTGCAGCTGCGCGTATGGCGCTGGAGCGACCCGTTACTTCTGCTGCTGCGCTGCATGCTGCTGGCCACGCTCATCGCGCTGCTGGCCGACCTGGTGCTGCCCTGGCGCGGCGATACGGTGCTGGTGGTGCCAGGTAGCGCGGCGGCGGCCGTGGACAAGGAAGCGCAGGCGGCCGGCTTCGCCGACGCGGCGCGCCTGGCCCTGCCGGACCGCAATGCAAGCGCCTGGATCCATGCCCACGAGCGCGAATTCGAGCCGGAGGCGCGTCTGCTGGTGGTGGGCGACGCCGCCATGCCGGCCGTGCTGCCCCGTTTCCGCCACCCGGTAACGCTGCGCACCGCGCCGGCGATCTCGACGCCGCTCCAGCGCCACGTGGCCATCTTCAGCGACCATGCCGACGCATGGCGCCGCCTGTTCGCGGCGCTCGACGGCCCGCTGCACGTCATCGTCGATGCGAGGCCGGACGCGCACACGGAACTCATCGTGTGGGACCGGCCGGAAGCGCCGCCCGCGAACCTGCGCGCGCCGCTGTGGCTCATTGCGAACGCCGCCGCGTTCCCCGAACTGGCGCAGGCGCCGCAGGTCGGCGGCCTGCATTACGCGGACAGTCCGCGCGGCCGCCTGTGGAGCAGCGCCGCCTGGCCGCCGCGCGACGCCGACGCGGCCCGCACCCTGGTCGCGGACTGGCAGCGCCTGCATGCCGGCGTCCAGCCGTACGCGATGCCGGCCCAGGCGCTGGCGCCCGACGCCGCCGCACCAGCAGGCGCCGCGACCGGCGCACTGCGCGACCGGCTCGCATTGCTGCTCATCGTCCTGTTTGCCCTCGAGAGGATCCTGACCCATGTCCGCCGACGCTGATATCGCCCGTCGCCTGTGGCGTGCCGCCCTGCTGCGCCGCGGCGCCATGTGGGCGGCGGGCAGCGTGCCCTGGCTGGCGCTGCGCTCGGCGCCGGGCCTGCTGGCCTGGTCCGCGTTCTGCGCCTGGGACGGCCTGCGCCTGCAACGCCAAGTGGCGCAAGGCTGGACCGGCTGGATCGATGCCGCCGTGCCCGAGATGGAAGACAGCGCCGGCCTGCTCGTGCATGCCGAGTCTCCGTTGGCGCAGTTGCAGCAGCGCCGCCTCGTCAAACGCCTCGATGCCGCGTTGCCGCCGCGGCGCCTGCGCGCCATCGCCTTCGAGCGCGTGCGCTTCGGCCTGCCCTGGCTGGCCGGCAGCGTGCTGCTGGCCGGTCTCGCCTGGGGCGCGAACGCCTTGCAGCATCCCGTGGCAGCGCAGGGTGGCGCCGCCGGCACTGGCGGCCCGTCCGCCGCCGCGGCCACGGCGCGCGCCGAGCTGACGGTGACATTGACGCCGCCGCGCTACACGGGTGTGGACGCGACGACCAATGCGCCGCGCGACCTGCAGGCACCCGAGCAGACGGCCGTCGCGTGGTGCCTGAAGGACCCGGCCGCCGCGGCGGAAACCATCGAGCTGAGCGACGGCCAGCGCCTGCAGGCCGGCAAGGAATGCGCGCGGTGGACTGCCACCGAATCCGTGTTCTGGCGCTGGCGCGGTGCGCGCTACACCCTGAAGGTGATCCCGGACGGCGCGCCCGAGATCACGGTCACGCAGCCGAACGAGATGGTCAAGGAGCTGGCCCGCGATGCGAAGGACACCACGATCGCCGTGGAGGTGCGCGACGACTACCGCATCGTGCAGGCCACGATGCACCTGACGCTGGCGCGCGGCAGCGGCGAGAACATCCGCTTCAGCGACCGCGAAATGCCGCTGCCCGTCGCGAACGATCCGCGCCGGCGCACCTGGAGCCGCAACTGGTCGCTGGCCGAGCTGGGCATGGAGCCGGGCGACGAACTGTATTTCTTCGTGCGCGCCGCCGACAATGCGGCGAAACCGCACACGGTGCAGTCGCCGACCTACACGCTGCGCCTGCCGGCGCCGCCGTCCGAGGAAGAAGAGGAGACGTCGGCCCTGCCGATGCTGGTCAAGCCGGAAAGCCTGCGCAGCCAGCGCCAGGTGATCATCGACACGGAGCAGCTGGTGGCCGACATGCGCAACAAAAAGCCCAAGGAAGCGGAAGTGCGCGAGCGCAGCGAGTCGATCGCCTCCGACCAGGCCGCGCTGCGCCGCCGCTACGGCCAGTTCCTGGGCGAGGAATCGACGCTGTTCGGCGAAGAGGAACACGACGACCACGGCGCGGAAGGCCATGGCAAGCAGGACGTGCTGCACGAATTCGGCCACGCCCACGACCAGGCCGAGAACGCGACGCTGTTCGACGACGCCACCAAGAAGATCCTGCGGCGCGCGCTGGTCGCCATGTGGGATGCGGAAAAGGCGCTGCGCGCGATCACGCCGAAGACGGCGCTGCCGCCCGAGCACAAGGCGCTCGAGGCGATCAAGGAACTGCAGCAGTCCGAACGCATCTACCTGCACAAGACGGCCTTCACGCCGCCCGCCATCAAGGAAGACAAGCGCATGAGCGGCGACATGGCCGGTACGAAGAGCTACAAGCGCACCCAGGATGGCGCGGACGACGTCGTGCCGGCCGGCCTGCGCGAGCTGGTGCAGGCACTGGGCGGCGACGGTCCGCTGCCGGCCCTATGGACGCGCACCGCGCACGACTGGGTGCGCGAGCGCATCGGCAGGGACGAGGAGCGCCTGGCGGCCCAGCGCGCGATCCAGGACGTGGCCGACGGCAAGCTCGACGCCCGTCCGGTGCTGCGCGCCTGGCTGCGCGGCGGGGTGCAGGATGCGCCAGTGCTGCTGCAGGCCGCGCCGCGGGTCGAGACGCCGTTCGCGAAGGCGCTGCGGGGAGGCGCGCAATGACTCATGTCGCTATCGCCGCCATCGCCGTCGGCATCCTGAGCGCGGCCGTCTATCTCGCGCGCCGGCGCGTGCCCGACGCCTTGCTGGCGCTGGTTGCCGGCATTGCACTGGCGGGCGCCGTCGGCGACTTCGCGCTGCCCGGCACGGCGGGGACGGTGCTGACCGTGTCGGACGGCGCGCCGCCGGCCTCGCTGGCGGGCGTGCGCTCGCTGCGCCTGGACGGCGACGGCTTGCGCGCCGCGCAATGGGACGACCTGCCGGCGCGTCCGCTGGCATGGAGCAAGCCTGGGACGCCGGCCATCCGTCTCGACTTCCCGCGCGAGCTGGCGCTGGGCCGCGTGTTCGTGCTGGCGCTCGAGCGCTCCTGGCAGGCGCCCGGCCGCCTGCAACTGCTGGCCGAGAACGGCCAGGTGCTGGCGGAAGCGAAGGGAGACGGCAAGTTGACCGTGCAATGGCTGCCGCCGCTGGCCGAGACGCTCGTGCTGCGCGCGCGCCTGCTCGACGCCGGCGGCAAGGTCGTCGACGAGGGCCCCGTGCCCGTCGTCGTGCACGAGCCCCTGCCGCTGCAGGTGCGCGGGCGCTTCGGCGCGCCGTCGTTCGACCTGCGCGTGCTGGACGACCTGCTCGCCGGCAGCCATGCGCTGATCGACTGGCAGGTCGATCTCGGCAAGAACCTGAGCCGTACCGAAACGGCGCGCGAGGAGGTGACGCGGCCGGACCTGGACATCGTCGATGCGGCCTGGTTCGAACGCGCGGGAGAAGCGGAGCGCAAGGCCGTGCTGGCGCGCGTGGCCCAGGGGGCCGCGCTGCTGGTGCTGGGCGCGAATGCCCGGGATGCGGGCGCATGGTCGCGCAGCGTCGGCCTGGGATTGGCGCCGCAGCCGGCCGACCGGACGGTGGGCACGGCGCTGCCGATGACCTCCGCCGCGCTGGCGCCGAATGCGGCGAAGCAGGGCGAATGGACGGGGACGGACGGCGTGTGGACGCGCGACTGGCAGCGCGGAAGGATCGCCTGGCTGGGCGCCGGCGACTGGCACCGCTACGCCATCAATCAACCGCGCCAGCTCGCCCTGTGGTGGCAGCAGGTGCTCGACCGCCTGCGCGTGCAGCGCGCGCGCGACGTCGCCTGGCTGGCGCCGCAGGAGATGCCGCTGCCGCGCCGGCGCCTGGCCGTGTGCGCGCAAGGCGTGAAGGGCGACGTCGGCTTCCCCGACCTGAAACAGACGCTGGCCTGGCAGCGCCGCGCGGAATACCCGGATGCGTCCTGCGTGGCGGTCTGGCCGCAGCGGACGGGCTGGCTGCACATGGGGACTCAGTCGCAGGCCGCGGAACCGGTCGAGAGCCAGGTGTACGTGTACGGCGAGCGCGATTGGCCCCTGTGGCAACGCAGCGAGCGGCGCGACGCCACGGCGCGCTATGCGGCGCGCACGCCGGAGCCGGTGGCCGCCGTGCCGCGCGCGCTGCCGGCCTGGCCTTTCGGCCTCGCGTTCGCTGTGGCGCTGCTCGGGCTGTGGTGGCGCGAACGGCGCTGAGCGTTCGCAGCGTTGTGTTCGCGCAGCCGCCATTTTGTGCTTGGCCAAGGCCGCGATCGGACCCGCATCCAGATCATGACTCCAATGAGGAAAGTGCACTTAGATGAGCAAACTTTCCTTAAAACAACAGAAATGGAGCCATCATGGATCTGGTGTATCGCAACGAAACGCGGCTGTTCAAACTGATGCTGGGCTGGTCGATCTTCTGCTGGACCCTGCTGCTGATAGGGACGTTCGGCATGGTACTGCTGTGGTTGCTCGGCGGCTTCCTCGTGTATTGCTTCGTCCAATCCGCGCTGATCTCCTATATCAAGGGTAATGGCGTGCGCATCACCGAAGAACAATTCCCGGACCTGAAGCAACAGATCGCACGCTGCTGCCGCAAGCTCGGGCTGGACGAGGAGCCGCAGGCCTACCTGATGCAGATGGGCGGCATGCTGAATGCCTTCGCCACCCGTTTCCTGGGGCGGCACTTCCTGGTGCTGTATTCGGACGTGGTGGACGGCCTGGTCGAAAATCCCGATGCGCTGAATTTCTATATCGGACACGAGATCGGCCACATCAAGCGCAAGCACCTGAGCTGGTCGACGGTGCTGATGCCGGCCGCGGCGTTGCCGCTGATTGGTCCGGCCTATGCGCGTGCGCGCGAGTACACCTGCGATCGTCATGGGTTGGCGGCCTGCGACAATCCGCTCAATGCCGAACATGGGCTGGCCGTGCTGGCGGCCGGCGGCAAGCGGGCGCGTACCATGAACAACAGCGCCTACGTCGACCAGGCGCGCCAGACCGAAGGGTTCTGGATGTCGTTCCATGAACTGGTGGGCGACTATCCCTGGCTGGTCAAGCGCATGGCGGCGGTGCGCGCCCTGGCGGCAGGCCACGAGCTGCGCCAGCCTGCGCGCAACAAGCTGGCCGCCATGCTGGCGTTGTGCGTGCCGCGTACCGGCGTGGGCAGCGGCTTCGTGGCCGTCGTGCCGGTACTCGCGATTGCGCTGGTGGCCGCGGTGGGCATCCCGGCCTATCATCAGTACCAGCAACGGAACCAGCAGGCAGCGTTGGAACATGCGCTGCTCGATGCCGATCGCCCCGTCACGGATGAGGAAGCGGATGTTGCCGCGCAAGCCATGATGCGCTACCTCATGGCGGGAAAAACGCGGACAGGCGCCGCCGTGGCGGAGACGGAGACGGAGACAGCGTCGCCTGTCGATCACGCCGCCGTCGAGCATTGATCACCCGACGTGATCGCGCACGGCGTGAACGGGGGCGAACGCGTCCCAGGACTGCATGGCGACCCGGGCCGTGCCGGGGCGCGGGCCTAGGCTCCCGTGGGGATCACGAAGGCGCGCAGTTCGGCCATCTTGCCGTCCCTGAAGCGCCAGACGTCGCTGTAGGCATTCTGCACCTCGCGCCCGTCGACGTCCCTGCTCGCGATGTCGCCGAGCGCCACGACGAAGTCGCCCTCCGCGACCAGGTGCTGCACCGTGAACGCGGGCGGCGCCACGTATTCGCTGGCCATCCAGGCGCGCACGGCCTGCTTGCCCAGCAGGGTTTCTCCGCCGACGGTGGACCAGACGATGTCGTCGGTGCAGCATGCCAGGAAGCCTTCGTTGTCGCCGGCGGCGACCGCGGCGTTCGCGCGTTGCAGGGTAGTCTTGTTCAGTTCGGACATGCCGGTTCCCCTCGTTGGTTGGATGTCAGCCGGCGTGATCGCGCATCCACTCCTTCAGACCGTTGACCCAGTTCTTGGCCGGCAGGTTGTAGCGCCGCTTGATGTCGCCCGCGCGCTCGTACAAGTGCGCGAAATCGATCTGCGGCGCTTCCTTGAAGGCGATGACGACGATATTGGCGTCGTGGACCTCGGGCAGCCAGACGACGGCGTCGAAGGCGCCTTCCATCGCCACGAAGTTCTTGTCGTAGCTGGAAAAGTCGCCGAAGACGTTCGCCGTCATGATGCCGCCGGGCGCCAGGCAGTCGGCGCAGGCCCGGTAGAACTCGGGCGTGTCGAGCACGGGGCCGCGCGCTTCCTCATCGTACAGATCCACCTGCAGCGCATCCACGGTGCCGTGGTTGGCGGGGTCCGTCACGAAGTCCAGCGCATCCATCTCGCGCACGTCCAGCCGCGCATCGTTCGGCGGCAGGCCGAAATGGGCATGGCAGATCGCGATCACGTTCGGGTTCAGCTCGGCCGCGGTGACCTGCGCCTCCGGGAAACGCTGGTAACAGAATTTGGTGAGCGCGGCGCTGCCCAGGCCCAGCTGCACGATGCGGCGCGGATCGTCCTTGAACAGCATCCAGGACATCATCATCTGCACGTATTCGAGCTCGATCGCATCGGGACGCGCGATACGCATGGCCCCCTGTTCCCACGAGGTGCCGAGGTGCAGCGAGCGTACGCCCTCGAATTCGGTGATGGTGGCGGGCGGATGACCGGGGAGGGAGAAGCGGGGATCGTGGGCTGACATGGCGGCGATCTTACCAAACAACCCGTCATCCCCGCGCAGGCGGGGATCCAATGTGGCGTGCGATAACGCAGCGCGGGCAAAATTGGGTCCCTGCCTCCGCAGGGACGACGTTGCTGTCGTGCGGCGGTCAGGCCGGCAGGATCAGCGTGACCGCCAGCCCACCGCCGTCGCGGTTGGACAGCGAGATGCGTCCGCCGTGGGCTTCGGCGATCTCGCGTGCCAGCGCCAGGCCCAGCCCCGTGCCGCTGCGCTTGGTGGAGTAGAATGGGACGAGGGCATTGGTCAGCACGGCGTCGTTCATGCCGCTGCCGCGGTCCAGCACGTCGATGCGCAGCAAGTCCTGCACGCGGCGCACCTGCAGTTCGACGTCGTCCGGGCGCGAGCCGGATTCGTGGGCGTTCTTGATGAGGTTGAGCAGCGCCTGTTCCATCTGGGCGACGTCGATGCGGGCCGGTTCTTCCGGCAGGCTGCCGGCCAGCGTGAATTCGACCTGGGCCGCCAGCCGTGCCGTGAAGTCGGGCCAGGACACGGCTTCCAGGCGCGGCGCCGGCAGCTTGGCGAAGCGCGCGTAGCCGAGGATGAAGCCTTCCAGGTGGCGCGTGCGTTCGCCGATGGTCTGCAGGATCTGCGGCAGGCGTTCGGTCTGGCCGCGCCGCACCAGCTCGGCCCCGGAGTTGGCCAGCGAGGCGAGGGGGGCGAGCGAGTTGTTCAACTCGTGGCTGATCACGCGGATCACCTTCTTCCAGGTCTGCACTTCCTGGCGCCGCAGCTCGGCCGTCAGCTGGCGCAGCAGCAGCAGTTCGTGGCGCCGGCCGTTCAGGCTGAACTGGCGGCGCGCCAGGTGGTAGACCTCTTCGTCCTCGCCGTCGCCGGCCGTGAACAGGCCGTCGCCGCCGCGTGCCAGGGCCTCGACCAGGGCCGGCACGGACTGGGCCAGGACGGCATCCAGCGCATGGCCTTCGAGCTTGCGGCCGCCGAACAGCAGCTGGCGCGCGGCCAGGTTGGCGTACACGATGGTGCGCGCCTGCGGGTCGCGCGTATGCGTCGCGTCGGCCACCAGCAGCATCGCCACGGGCGTGTTCTGCACCATGGTGTCGAGCAGCAGCTCGCGCTGCACGAGCCCGAGGCGCTGCTCGCGCAGCACTTCGCCCAGCGCATTGTGGGCCTGCACCAGGTCGGCCAGTTCGTCGTTCTTCGCCCAGTGCAGGCTGAAGGAGAAGTCGCCGTCGCGGTAGCTCGTCACCGTGCCTTCCAGCGCCCGGAACAGCGACAGGACGGGCTGGATCTGCGCGCGGATCGTGATGACGGCGATGGGTACCACGCACACCAGGCAGATGCCCAGCACGGCCAGCGGACGGTTCGGCATCAGGTAATCCAGGCCCAGGGCGATCAGGATGCCGACGGCCAGCAGGGTGCCGACCAGCGCCGACCAGCGCGTGACGAGGGAAAAGCGCGGCGTCCGACGCGGCCGTGCAGCGTCGTCCTTCATGCCGTGCGTTCGATGCCCAGGCGTTCCATGCGCCGGTACAGCGCCTGGCGCGACAGTCCCAGTTCGGCCGCGGCCTGGGCGATGACGCCGCCGGCGCGCGCCAGCGCGCGCACGATGGCGTCGCGGTCCGGTTCCGCGTCGGCCGCGACGCCGGCGATGGCAGTGCTGCCCTCGGGCAGGCCGAGGTCGGCCGGCATGACGACGTCGTGCCGCGCCAGCAGCCCGGCGCGCGCCATCACGTTCTTCAGTTCGCGCACGTTGCCGGGCCAGGCGTGGGCCAGCAGCGCGCCTTCGGTGCTCGGATGCAGGCGTTTGCCGGCGGCGAGGAAGGCATGCGCCAGCGGCAGGATGTCGCCGCGACGGGACGCCAGCGGCGGCAGCTTCACTTCGATCACGTTGAGGCGGTAGAACAGGTCTTCACGGAAGGTGCCGGCGCGGATCATGGCGGAGAGGTCGGCATTGGTGGCGCTGATCACGCGCACCTTGACCTGGCGCTCGCGGTTCGAGCCGAGGCGCTCGAAGCGTCCCGTTTCCAGCACGCGCAGCAGTTTCATCTGCCCGGCCGGTGGCAGGTTGCCGATCTCGTCGAGGAACAGCGTGCCGCCGTCGGCCGCCTCGAACTTGCCTTCGCGCGCCTTCGAAGCGCCCGTGTAGGCGCCGGCATCGGCGCCGAACAGCTCGGCCTCGATCAGTTCGGAGGGCAGGGCGCCGCAGTTGAGCACGACGAAAGGACCGCCCGCCACCTGCGAATTGGCCTGGATGATCTCGGCGATGCGCTCCTTGCCGGTGCCGTTCGGGCCCGTGATCAGGACCGGCACGTCGGCGCGCGCCACCTGGCAGGCGAGGTTCAGCACGCGCTCCATGGCCGGGTCGGCCCAGACCAGGCCGCGCAGGTCGTAGTGCTCTTCCAGTTCGCGCCGCGCCTGGCGTTCCTGCTGCAGGCGCGTGCCCAGCGCGCGGTTGGCCTGGCCCAGTTCGACCAGGTTGGTGACCGTCGCCAGCAGGCGGTCGTCGTTCCAGGGCTTGGACAGGTAGTCCGCGGCGCCGGCCTTGACCAGGTCGACGGCCGCGTCCAGGTGGGTCCAGGCCGTCAGCAGGATCACGGGCAGGTCCGGGTGGCGCTTGCGGATCTCGCGGAACAATGCCGTGCCTTCCTCGCCGGACGTGGTGTCGGCCGTGAAGTTCATGTCCTGGATGACCAGGTCGACGGGTTCGCGCGCGAGGATGGCCAGGCCTTCCTCGGGCGAGGCCGCGCGCAGCGCCGCGATGTCGTGCAGCGAGAACAGCACGTCGAGTGCGATGCCGACGGCGGCGTTGTCATCGATGATCAGTACGGTAGGCATG
This sequence comes from uncultured Massilia sp., assembly GCA_963529995.1. Lineage (GTDB taxonomy): Bacteria > Pseudomonadota > Gammaproteobacteria > Burkholderiales > Burkholderiaceae_D > Telluria. The sequence continues at coordinate 63,997 of CAUSCY010000029.1, forward strand.
TCCGCCAGCATAGCATTGTTGAACAGGCGTCAGACGCTGCGCGTCGCCGTCGCCGGCGAGATGCTGGCCGCGCGCCATGCCGGGCCGTAGGCGGCGAACACCCCCAGCGCCCAGAAGATCGCGGCCCCGGCGACGAGGTAGCCGGCCGGCAGGCGTGCCAGTTCCAGCTTGCTGACGAGGAGCTGGTTCAGCGCCAGCCCCAGCGCCACGCCGCCGAACACGCCGGCGCTCGTGATCATGAAGTTCTCCGTGATGAAGTAGCGCAGGATGTCGATGCGACGGGCGCCCAGGGCGCGGCGTACGCCGATCTGTTTTTTCCGCTGCGTCACCCACAGGCTGGCCATGCCGACGATGCCGGATGACGTGATCAAGAGCAGCAGGGCACTGACCGTCACCAGCGTCCACTGCAGCGCGACGTCGTTGCGGTAGCGCTGCTTGCGGTCTTCCTCGACGGTCGTCTGGTCCATGATCAGGGGCAGGGCGGAGGACTTGCGCAACACGGCTTCCGCTTCCTTCATCACGCGGTCGCGCTGGCCCGGTTCCGTGCGGATCGCGAACAGCGTGCGACCGCCGCCATAGATGCGCTGCGGGAGGATGACGGTGCGCATGCTGCGTGCAGTGGTTTCGGCATGGGCGCTGATCAGGCGTTCGACGACGCCTACCACACGGCTGCTGCCGGCGGCCGGATCGGTGCCGACGTAGAGCGACTTGCCAAGCGCCGGCTGGCCCGGCCACAGTTGCTCGGCCAGGGCCTTGCTGATGATGACGGCCTGCGGCGTCACGTCTTCGACGCCGTCGTTGACGTCCATGATCTCCTGGGGCAGGAAGTCGCGGCCTTCGACCAGCTGCAGGCCGAAGGTCTTGACCAGGGAATCGCCGGAGCGATAGACCGCGGCATCGATACTCGACGTGTCCTGGTTGCGGTCGAGCGCCACGGTGGAGATCCAGCCGCTGCGCGACATCGGCATCTGGCTCACCTGGGCGACCGCGGCCACGCCGGCAACGCCGCGCAGCAGGTCGGCCTGGCGCTTGGTGTCGACCAGCTGCTTTTCCGGCAGCTCCTTGCCGATGGGGTAGACGCCGACATAGAAGGTCGAATTTTCGTCGGACAAGCCCGACGGACGCGTGACGACGCCGCGCCGCTCTTCGACGATGTGACCGATATTGGCCAGGATGGCCAGGCTGAGGGCGACCTGCAGCGCCACCAGGACCGGGCCGGTCTTGTTGCGCAACAGCGCGGACAGGATGGGGCGGATTTCCATTGTGTTCTCCTTGCTGCGCTTATTGGGATTTGAGCTGGATGGCGGGCGTGACCTGGCAGGCGCGCCAGGTCGGCAGCAGGCCGGCCAGGACGGCCGCGCCGACGGACAGCACGAAGGTCAGCGCCAGCATCTGCACGTCCATGGTGGCGACGGCCGCCATCTCCTTGTTCGTCATGCGCAGCAGCGCCAGGGCGGTGAAGGCCAGCACCAGCCCGAGCACGCCGCCGATGAGGCCGACGACGCCCGTCTCGATCAGGAACTGGCGGAAGATCTCCTTGCGCGAGGCGCCCAGCGCGCGGCGCACGCCGATTTCCGAGGCGCGTACCGAGAACTTGGCGAGCAGCAGGCCGACGGTATTCACGAGGCACAGCAGCAGGAAGCCGAACGCCAGCCAGGCCTGCAGCTTGCTGTCCCTGGAGACGACGTTGCCGTATTCGAGCCACTCGCCCATGTCGTACAGCATGTTCGGCGCATGGCGCTTCAGGCGACCCAGCTTGCGCTGCTCGTCCGCATAGCCGTCCAGCCAGGCCTGCAGGTCGCGCCGGTCGCCTTTCGACGCCGTCTCGAACCAGGCGGTGATCCAGGTGCATTCCGAGGCGAGGAAGTTGGCGTAGCCGGGCGGGACGGCCGTCGAGCAGGAGATGCCGCCGTTGATGGCCGCTTCGTGGCGGACGGCGTTTGCCATCGGGATGAAGAACGCTTCGCTGTTACCGAAACGCGGGCCGCCGGCCAGCTGGTAGAAGCGCGGCAGCGGTTGCCAGTCGTCCGTGACGCCGATCACGGTATAGGGAAACCCCATCAGCGTGACGCGCCGGCCGACGGGATTCTCGTCGCCGTACAGCTTGCCGGCCAGCTTGCGGCTGAGGACCACCACGTCCGCGCCGCGTGCCTCGTCGTCCTCGCTCCAGCCCTGGCCGTGCAGGAAGGGCACGTCGAACATGGCGAAGAAGTCGCGCGTGGGGGCAAGTCCCGACTGGAAGAAGGGCGGCATCTCCTTGCGCGCCGGTTCGACCGACGCGGCCACGGCGAACAGGGCGGTACGGCGTACGCCGGGGCCGCTCTTCACGATGTTCATCGCGTCCTGGTAGCTGATCTGCGTGTTGTCGTATTTTTCTTCCGGCGAGTAGTCATTGTCGAGCGGCCCGTTGTCGATGATCGGCACGAACAGCCGCTCGCTCTTCTGCGGGATCGGGTCGTTCGACATCATGTGCAGGATGGTCAGCGTCGAGACGCTGGCCGCCACGCCGACGGCCAGCGTCAGCACCATCAGGATGGTCAGGGCCCGGTTGCGGCGCAGGCTGCGTACGCCCAGCGTCAGGTAGTAGGAGAACATGAGCGGCTCCTCAGGCGGGGACGGCGCGGGTGTCGACCAGCGTCGGGCCCTTGCGCACCAGGTCCGACACCTGGCCGTCGACGATGTGCACGTTGCGGCTGGTGCGCACGGCCAGTTCCGGGTCGTGCGTGACCATCAGGATCGTGGTGCCGGCCGCGTTGATCTCTTCCAGCAGTTCCATCACGCCGCGCGCCATCTGCGTATCCAGGTTGCCGGTCGGTTCGTCGGCCAGCAGCAGCTTGGGCGAGCCGGCCAGCGCGCGCGCGATCGCCACGCGCTGCTGCTGGCCGCCGGACAGTTCGGCCGGGTAGTGCTTCATGCGCGAGGCCAGGCCGACCTTGGCCAGCGCGTCCTCGATGCGTTTCTTGCGTTCCGCCGCATTGAACCCGCGGTAGCGCAGCGGGACGTCGACGTTGTCGAACAGGTTCAGGTCCGCGATCAGGTTGAAGCCCTGGAAGATGAAGCCCAGCTTCTCGTTGCGCAGGCGCGAACGGGCATTGTCGTCCAGGCCCTTCACGTTGACGCCGTCGAGGACGTAGTCGCCCGCCGTGAATTCTTCCAGCAGGCCGGCGATGTTGAGAAAGCTGGTCTTGCCGGAGCCGGACGGGCCGGTGACGGTGACGAATTCGCCTTCGCGCACGTCGATCTCGAAGCCGCGCAGTGCGTGCGTTTCGATCATGTGGGTACGGTACACCTTGGAGAGGTTGGTCATGCGCAGCATGGTCATGTCCTTTCGGGTTCAGTGATGATTATTGGTTGATCGAGATGCGCTCGGCGTTCTCGAAGGCGTCGGTACCGGCGACCACGATGCGGTCGCCCTGTTTCAGGCCGCCGAGGATCTCGACGGCCGAGATGCTGGTGGCGCCCAGCTTGATCGGGGTGCGCACGGCGATCCCGTCGCGCACCACGTAGGCATGGCGCCCGCCCTCGCTCTCCACGAAGGAGCCGCGCGCCACCATCAGCACGTTCGGCTTTTCCTCGATCAGCAGGCGCGCCGTCACGCGCTGGCTCTGGCGCAGGCCCTTCGGCTGGTCCCCATCGAAACGCACGCGCGCCAGCACCATGTTCTTCACGACTTCGGGCGACAGCGCCGACAGCTTGCCGGTGGCGGTCCCGGACGGCAGCGTGACTTCCGCGTTCATGCCGATGCCCAGGTCGTTGACATAGGTTTCCGGCACCTCGATCTCGACTTCGAGCTTGGACAGGTCGACCAGCGTCATGAGCGGCGCATGGGCCGCGACCACCATGCGGTCCTGCACGTTCAGCGTGCCGATGAAGCCGTCGACGGGCGCGCGCACCGTCAGGTCGTCGACGCGGCGCTGCGCCTCGCCCAGCGACAGGGCGGCGCGTTCCAGTTCGCTGGACTTGGTTTTCAGGGCCAGCTGCACGTCTTCGCTTTCCAGGCCCGCGGCCTGGCCGGCGTGCCTGGCGCGGATCTCGGCCGACTGCAGCGCGTCCTTGGCCTTCTGGTAATCGATCTTGGCGATGACGCCGACCTGCGCCACGCTCTCGTAGCGTTCCAGCGTGCGCTGGGCCGACAGGCGCTCGATCTCGGCGGTGTCGGCTTCCTTGCGCGCCAGGAGCTTCTGCTTGTCCGCCAGGATGTGCTGGCGCGCCACCTCGGCCTTCAGCTGCTCGTAGGTCGAGCGCTCGCGCTTGAGGGCGTCGGACAGGTCGGGCGACTCCAGCACGGCCAGCACCTGGCCCTTCTTGACAGTGTCGCCGGCGGCGACCTTCAGGTTGACGGTGGACGGGGCCTTGGCATACAGCGTCGGGCTGACGGCGGCGACGACGCGGCCGTTGACGGAGGCGTCGCGCACCAGCGTGCCGCGCGTGACTTCGGCGATGCGCAGGCGCGCCGCGCTGACCGAGGCTTCGCTGCTGCGCCAGCTATTCACGAGCACGGCGCACAGCACGGCGACGGCGACGGCGGCGCCGATCCAGACGGCGCGGCGCTTCAGCTTGAAGCCCGGCGGCGGGGCGAGGACGGCATCCTGGTGGGAAGTATCGCGGATCATGTGGGACTCGGACAGTAATGGACATGACATGCGTTGCAGGAAGCGTGCCAGAGCGTAAGTGATTGATTCCACACGGTGTCCACTGTGCGTCGGACGTGTCCGCACTGTCCGGCGGACCGGGCGGCGGACAGTGCGGACACTTGCTCTATTGATATTTTGGACGGCGGACGCATTTCCTGTTCACAATCCCTGTGCCCATTTACCGATCGAGGAAGCGCCGCATGACCCTGTCCGCCGTGAAGTCCTGGTTCGCCCGCCTGGCGCAAGTCCCAGAGCCGGAGCCGCTCGACTATCCGTTCGCGCCGAGCGACGTCGCCCGCCTGCACGGCCTGGGCCACCATGACCGGGCCGACGACCTCGACGACCAGACCTGGCGCGACCTGCTGCTGGAGCGCTACCTGGAGACCTTGTCGCAGGAGGAGACCGGCAAGGTGAGCATCTTCGGCCGCCAGGTGCTGTACCGGAGTCTGCGCGCGGGCGTGTCCGCATCCGACGTCGCTGTCCGGCGCACGCGCGTGCAGCGCCTGCTGGATGACCCGGCGGCCATTGCGCCGCTGCGGCGCAACCTCGTCGCGCTGCGTGCGGCCGAGACCGAGACGGCGGCGCTGCTGTTCGACGAGGACGCGCCGCCCGCGCCGCCGCAGCCCGCACTGGTGGCGCGCGCGCCGCTCCTGACGCTGCTGCTGGTGCTGTCGATCGCCGCCGCCCTGACGGTCTCGCCGCTGGGCTGGATCGGCGTGGGCGTGGCGATGTACCTGCTGGTGGCCATGCAGATGCGCTGGCGCGACCGCGCCGTCGAGTGGAACAAGTCGACCCATGCGCTGCAGATGCTGCTGCGCGCCTGTTCGCTGCTGGACGGGAGCAGCCTGCCGCTGACCGCGGAATTCGATGGCCTGCGTCAGCACGCCGGACGCCTGAACCGGGCACTGGCGCGTTCGCCCCTGTCATCGATCGTGCCGGGTGCGAGCGAATACGGCGACTGGTTCGTGGCGTCGAACATCCGCCATTATTTTGCGACGCTGGCGCTGGTCGCGCGCGAACGCGGCTTCCTGCGTCGCTGCTTCGACCTGTGCGCGGAACTGGAGGCGGATCTCGCGCTGGCCCATCACCTCCACGGCCGCGGGCACTGGTGCTGGACGGAGCGCAGCAGCGCACGCTCGCTGGTGCTGGAAGCGGGCGTGCATCCGCTGCTCGACGGCGCTGATGCGCTGTCGATCGCGCTGGACGGCAAGGGGGCATTCCTGTCGGGGCAGAACGGCGTCGGCAAGAGCACGTTTCTGCGCATGCTGGGCCTGAACCTGGCCGTGGCGCGCGCCTTCGGCTTCTGCTACGCGCAGCGGGCCGCCTTGCCGGCCTTGCCCGTCGTCGCCAGCATGCAGAACGAGGATTCGCTGTTGAACGGTCACAGCCTGTACATCGCCGAACTGGCGCGGGCGCGCGAACTGCTGGCGCTCGCCGCCGGCGGACGTGCGGTCGTGTGCCTCGTCGACGAGATCTTCCGCGGCACCAACCACGAGGAATCCGTGTCGGCGGCGGCCGCCGTGGTGGACGAGCTGGCGCGCGACGCGCTGGTCGTGGTGTCGTCGCACAACCTGGTGCTGGGACCCTTGCTGGCACACCGGCTGGCGCCGTGGCGCATCGTGCACCTGCCGGACGGCGGCTTGCGCCTTGAGCCGGGCGTGCTGGGGCGGACCAATGGCGTGTCCCTGCTGGCCGAGCGCGGCTTCGACGCGGCCGTGCAGCGCAAGGCGGAACGGGTGGCGGGGTGGCTGGCGCAGCAGCGCAGGAGCGATGCGGGAGCGGATTTGCTGGCGCAGACCTAATCTGTATCAAACCGGGGTCAGAGTGCGATTTTGGGAAATTGCCAAAAATCGGACTCTGACCCCGGTTTGATGGGGCGCATCAGCTGCGCGGGAGCGGCTTGCCCTTGGCGATGACTTCGTGGCAGTCGCCTTTGATGGTGGCGTTGTCGTAGTCGGTCCAGCCGTAGCTGTCGACGTAGCGCTTGTGGCGGCGGAAGGCGGGGTTGGCGAAGCTCCAGGACAGGCGTTCGTCCGGGTAGCGCACGCCGCCCAGGTCGAGCAGGGTGTGGAACATGTTCTCGGTCGCCAGTCTGGCCTTGCGGTGGCGGCGCAGCTGGGCGACCTTGTCGGGGTGCTGCTCGGCGTATTCGTCCGAATACCAGGCGAACGCGGGGACGTGGAATTCGTACTGCGTATTGTGGCCGTGGAAGACCAGCTTGCAGGTGCCGTCGTACAGCGTCTGGCCGTGGTCGGCCACGTACAGCATCGAGGCCGGCTGGCGGGTGCCCTTCAAGGTCTCGATCACGCGGTCGAGGAACCAGTCGGTGTACAGGATCGAGCTGTCGTAGCTGTTGTTCAGCTTTTCGCGGATGCCGATGTCGGTGAACACGGGCTTGTCCACCCCGAATAGCGAGGGCAGCCACTTGTCGAACTGCTTGGGGTAGCGGTGGCTGTAGTTCCAGTGGCTTCCCAGTGTGTGCAGCACGAGCAGCTTCCTCGGCGCCGGATCGGCCAGCGCATGCGCCAGCGGCGCGAACAGCACTTCGTCGTAGTTCGAATTGTCGGTGAAGCCGCCCAGGTTGAGGAAGTCGACGACGTCCGCTTCCTTGGCGAACACGGACACGGGCGTATCGAACTTGCCGAACGAGATCTGGTTCGACAGCCAGAAGGTCTTGTAGCCGGCTTCCTTGAAGGCGCTGATGAAGGATTTCTCCGAAAAGCCGTCCTTCAGGCTCTGGGTGGCCGGCTTGCGCGAAATGATCACGGGCACCGACAGGCGCGTGGCCGAGACCGAGGTGATCACGTCGGCCAGCGGCACCACGTTGGCCTGCTGCGCCAGCAGCGGATTGGTCTCGCGCGCATAGCCGTTCAGGCTCCAGCGGTCGTAGCGCGAGGATTCGCCGATGACCATCACGACCACCTGCGGCCCCTGGCTGTCCTCGGCCGCGCGGGCGTGGAAGCGGAACGCGGCGCTGCTGCGGTTCAGGTCGGCGAGATAGACGCGCTCCTTGTAGAAATCGACGCCGCGCGCGACGATGCCGAACGGCCAGGAATGGGCGAAGCCGTCGACGTCGAACGGCAGTTGCGCCCAGTGCGCCAGCGGGGGCAGGGCGCCGCGGCGCGCGGTGCCGGCGGCAGGCGGTGGCGCCGCTGCTTCTTCCTTTTCTTCCTCGTCTTCCTCGGACGCCTTGCCCGCCACCTTCACGGGGACGGCGGACGGCTGCGCGCGTGCCGCGACGGCTTTCGGCGCCGGCGGCGCGATGCCGAACTGCAGGCCGTAGGCGAACACACCCACCGCCAGCGCCAGCACGCCCAGCACGACGTAGCGCGCGATCGCGGGCAGGCCAGCGCCGCGCCAGTCCATGTCGCGGGTGCGCCAGGCCGCGATCCAGCTGGTGACGAACCAGGCGAGGACGCCGATAGCCACGCCGCCCAGCAGCCAGATCTTGCTGCCTAAAAATTCGGCAGCCTCGGCCGGGCTGGTCTCGGCGATGATGCCAAGGTGGTGCGTGGAGATGCCCTGGCCGTAGAACACATATAAATAGAGTTCGACCGGCAGCGCCAGGAAGGCGGGCAGCAGCAGCCAGTGGAACCAGGCAGGGCGCCGGAACACGGCCCAGACGCCCAGCCAGGCCAGCAGCGTGATGCCGGCGACCGTGCCCGGATGCGCGAGCGGTTCGCCGGACAGCAGGCCGACGAGCGGTGTGCACGACAGCAGCAAATAGGTAAGCGCGACATACAGGTTGCGCGGGCGCAGCAGGAATACCATCTGGACGAGCGGGGGCCGGGGCTGAAAGCAGAGGCGGCTATTATCCAGTGTTTGTCGAAAGAAACGCGCCCCTCCACAATGGATGCATTTCGGCTTACACTGGATGTATCGTCAACGCTACACTCTATTGGCGTTTACACATCCTTCCGCCATTGTCGGGGTGACAGGTCTGCGAGTCGGTTGACCTTGTACCACTTCAAGTCTATACTTGCGAGTTCTCGTTTTATTCTGCACATCGTATACGCATCAAAAGCTGCTCCCCTCGGCGAGCGGCTGTTGTCGCCTGTACTGCAGCGCGGGACTAGGTTTCAGTCCCCGGGCCAGCTAGCAAGGGCCCGGGTCATCAACGTAGTATTTTGTTGGATTTAGATCGATGCCAACCATTAATCAACTGATTCGCAAGCCGCGTGAAGCCGCGGTTGTGAAGAGCAAGTCGCCGGCACTGGAAAACTGCCCGCAGAAGCGCGGTGTCTGCACCCGTGTCTACACCACCACTCCGAAGAAGCCGAACTCGGCACTGCGTAAAGTGGCCAAGGTTCGCCTGACCAACGGTTTCGAAGTCATTTCGTACATCGGCGGTGAAGGCCACAACCTGCAAGAGCACAGCGTCGTCCTGATCCGTGGCGGCCGTGTGAAAGACTTGCCGGGTGTGCGTTACCACATGGTCCGCGGCGCGCTGGATACCCAGGGTGTGAAAGACCGTAAGCAGGCACGTTCGAAGTACGGTGCCAAGCGCGCTAAAGCAGCCAAGAAGTAATTCTTAGCCACTTTCGCTAATTAATTTGTTGAGTTGAGCCGGCCGGAAGGCCGAGTAAGTGAAAAACCATGAGGGTTTTTCGCGAGTGCGATCCAGCACTCAACTGAAGACAGGAAGGAATTGAAATGCCACGTCGTCGTGAAGTACCCAAGCGCGAAATTCTGCCGGATCCGAAATTCGGCAACACCGATGTCGCCAAGTTCGTCAACGTTCTGATGCTGTCCGGCAAGAAGTCGGTCGCAGAACAGATCATCTACGGTGCGTTCGACTACATCCAGACCAAATCGGGCAAGGACCCGCTGGAAGTGTTCGTTGCCGCGATCAACAACGCCAAGCCGATGGTCGAGGTGAAATCCCGCCGCGTCGGCGGCGCCAACTACCAGGTGCCGGTTGAAGTGCGTCCGGTCCGCCGTATGGCTCTGTCTATGCGTTGGTTGCGCGAAGCCGCAAACAAGCGTAGCGAAAAGTCCATGCCGCAGCGTCTGGGTGGCGAGCTGATGGAAGCAGCGGAAGGCCGCGGCGGCGCGATGAAGCGTCGTGACGAAGTGCACCGCATGGCTGAAGCGAACAAGGCGTTCTCGCACTTCCGCTTCTAAGCAAACAAGAAGGACAAAACCGGCGCGGGCTCGATCCCGCGCGGGGGTACGTCCCAGCAGTACCCGTTGTTCAGGCCGAGCTCATTTTGATCACCAGAATGCTGCTCGGTTTTGTCCATTCAAAAGTTAGGAAAATTTATGGCACGCACTACCCCTATTGAGCGCTACCGTAACATCGGTATCTCCGCTCACATCGACGCCGGTAAGACCACCACCACCGAGCGCATCCTGTTCTACACCGGCGTGAACCACAAGATCGGTGAAGTGCACGACGGTGCCGCTACCATGGACTGGATGGAGCAGGAGCAAGAGCGCGGCATCACCATTACCTCGGCAGCGACGACCTGCTTCTGGAAGGGCATGGCGAACAACTTCGAGCCGCACCGCTTCAACATCATCGATACCCCGGGCCACGTCGACTTCACCATCGAGGTGGAACGTTCGATGCGCGTCCTGGACGGCGCCTGCATGGTCTACTGTGCAGTCGGCGGCGTGCAGCCGCAGTCGGAAACCGTGTGGCGTCAGGCTAACAAGTACAAAGTCCCGCGTCTGGCCTTCGTCAACAAGATGGACCGTACCGGTGCGAACTTCTTCAAGGTGTACGAGCAGATGCGCGCTCGCCTGAAGGCCAACCCGATCCCGCTGCAGATCCCCATCGGCGCCGAAGACAACTTCCTCGGCGTGGTCGACCTGGTCAAGATGCAGGCGATCTACTGGGACGACGCGTCCCAGGGCATGAAGTTCGACTACCGCGACATCCCGGCCGAACTGGTGGACACCGCCAACGAATGGCGTGAGAAGCTGGTCGAAACCGCCGCTGAAGCGTCGGAAGACCTGATGAACAAGTACCTCGAAGAGGGCGAGCTGTCGGAAGCCGAGATCAAGCAGGCACTGCGCCAGCGCACCATCGCTTCGGAAATCGTTCCGATGATGTGCGGCACCGCCTTCAAGAACAAGGGCGTGCAGGCCATGCTGGACGCGGTCATCGAGTACCTGCCGTCGCCGGTCGACATTCCGCCGGTCGGCGGTACCGACGAAGACGACCAGCCGGTTACCCGTGAGGCGTCGGACGACGAGAAATTCGCTGCGCTGGCATTCAAGATCATGACCGACCCGTTCGTCGGCCAGCTGATCTTCTTCCGCGTGTACTCGGGCGTCATCAAGTCGGGCGACACCGTCTTCAACCCGATCAAGGGCAAGAAGGAACGCGTCGGCCGTATTCTGCAGATGCACGCGAACCAGCGCGAAGAGATCAAGGAAGTCCGCGCAGGCGACATCGCCGCAGCCGTGGGCCTGAAGGAAGCGACCACGGGTGAAACCCTGTGCGATCCGTCGGCACCGATCATCCTGGAAAAGATGGTGTTCCCGGAGCCGGTGATTCAGCAGGCAGTCGAGCCGAAGACCAAGGCCGACCAGGAAAAAATGGGCCTGGCACTGAACCGCCTGGCACAGGAAGATCCGTCGTTCCGCGTGCGTACCGATGAAGAATCGGGCCAGACCATCATCGGTGGCATGGGCGAGCTGCACCTGGAGATCATCGTCGACCGCATGAAGCGTGAATTCAACGTGGAAGCGACCGTCGGCAAGCCGCAGGTTGCCTACCGCGAAACCATCCGCAAGGCAGTCAGCGACGTCGAAGGCAAGTTCGTCAAGCAGTCGGGCGGTCGCGGCCAGTACGGCCACGCTGTCGTGTCGGTCGAGCCGCAGGAACCGGGCAAGGGCTTCGAGTTCATCGACGCCATCAAGGGCGGCGTGATCCCGCGCGAATTCATCCCGGCAGTCGAGAAGGGTGTTCGCGAAACGCTGACCAGCGGCGTGATGGCCGGCTACCCGGTCGTCGACGTCAAGGTCACCCTGACCTTCGGTTCGTACCACGACGTCGACTCGAACGAAAACGCGTTCCGCATGGCCGGTTCGATGGCGTTCAAGGAAGCGTGCAAGCGCGCTAGCCCGGTCATCCTCGAGCCGATGATGGCCGTGGAAGTCGAGACGCCGGAAGACTACGCCGGTACCGTGATGGGCGACCTGTCGTCCCGCCGCGGTATGGTGCAGGGCATGGACGAAATCCCGGGCGGCGGCGGCAAGATCATCAAGGCCGAAGTCCCGCTGTCGGAAATGTTCGGTTACTCGACCGTGCTGCGTTCGGCAACCCAGGGCCGTGCGACCTACACGATGGAATTCAAGCACTACGCTGAAGCTCCGAAGCACGTGATGGACGCAATCGTCACCGCGAAATCGAAATAAAGGCTTAGTCAGTAAAATCTAGTTAGTTGAGGACAGGGCAAAGGCGATGAACCCTGCCCTGTCCCGCAAACAAATAGTCATTCTTAAAGGAAGAAAAAAATGGCAAAAGGTAAATTCGAACGGACCAAGCCGCACGTCAACGTCGGCACCATC
>CAUSCY010000030.1:0-69933 GCA_963529995.1 uncultured Massilia sp.
CGCCTGCACCTGCGGGCCGACGGCGCGCAGGGAGTGCGCCTGATGCTGGCCGGCCGCCTGCTGGGCGTGCAGGGTGCCCAGCTGCGCGGTACCCCGGCGCCGGCCTGCGACGGGCGCGCCTGCCGCCGTCCGGACGAAGTGCAGGTGCTCGACCTCGTGCCGGATGGGGGCAGCCGCGATGCGGGCAGCCGCGAAATTGTGCTGGACGTTGCGCCGCTGGGCATGGACGCGCTGGCGACGCCGGGCGATGCCCGCTACCGACACCTGGCCGTCAAGGATGGCCGCCTGGCGTGGCAAACGCTGCCCACGGGCGCCGGTACCGTGCGGCCCGCGACGGCGGACGTGGCGCTGGCCGACCGCAACGGCATGCCCCTGTGGCGCGACGGTGCGCCGGTCGACGCGGCGCGCGATGCGGGTCTTGCGACGCTGCTGGGCGTGCACGCGGGCCAGGACGCCAGCGTCGCCGGCATGCTGGGACGCCTGCGCGGCCCGCGCCACGAGGCGCGCCTGACGCTGGACCTGGAGCTGCAGCGCGCGGCCCGCGACGCCATCGACTGCATCGGCCTGCGCGGCGGCCAGTGGGATGGCAAGGCTTGCAGCGGCGCCGTCGCCGTGCCGGCGGGGCGCCAGGCCGGCATGGTCGTGCTGGACACGGAGACAGGCGACATCCTGGCCGCGGCGGGCGCCGGCAATGGCCGCGTCGACGCTGCCAACTGGCGCGAGGCGCGCGACTTCGACCGCATCGACCCGGCCGCGAGCCCGCTGCGCCTGCCGGCCTGGCAGCACGACGGTGGCGCCGAACGCAGCCCCGGCTCGACGTTCAAGATCGTCAGCGCGCTGGGACTGGAGCTGGCGGCCCGGCGCGACCGCGAACTGGACGCGCTGCTGGACGGCTTGCCGCTGCCGGGCATCAATGCCCTGGCCGCGCGCCGCGGCTATGCATTTCGGACGGACGCCCCCGTCTATCCGCTGGGGCAGGGCGCGAAGATCACGAACTTCCGCGACCAGGGGCTGGACCGGCGCGCCCAGGACGGCCGTTTGGGGCTGGCCCAGGCGCTGACCTACAGCCTGAACACCTGGTTCGCCTGGAGTGGAGAACTGTCCGACCGCAGCCTGTTCGGCAAGCCGGACGGCGGCGCCCCGGACCTGCAGCCGCTGGCGGCCGGCAGCCTGGATGGCGTCCGCCCCATCGTCGCGATGGCGCGCCGGCTCGGCTTCGGCGAGGCGCTGCGCCTGGACGGGGGGCTGCTGCCGCAGGACTACCGCTGGTCGACCTGGGATGCGCTGCAGGCCAGCCCGGCCGGCATCGATCCCGTCCATACGCGCCACGAACTGCGCCAGATGGCGATCGGACTGCGCATGCAGGCGACGCCGCTGCAGATGGCGCTCGTCGCCGGCGCCGTCGGCCAGGGCCGCGCGGTGGTGCCGCGCCTGCTGGCGGAGCTGGACGGCAAGCCTGCCGCCCAGCGCAAGGGTTCGGAACTGGGGGTGCGCCTGGACCGCATCCGCGCCGGCATGAAGGGCGTCGTCGATGCCGGTACCGCGTCCGGTGCCTTCCGCGGCGCCGACCTGCAAAGCGTGCGCCGCGGCCTGTCCGGCAAGACGGGCACGGCCCCCATCGGCGACGGCGATCTCGCCACCGTCTGGTTTACGGGCTGGCTTGAACCCCACAGCCTGCCGGACCAGCCGCACCGGCTGGCCGTCGCCGTCTTCGTCAGCCGTTCGGAGGGCACGGGCGGCGGGCACGCGGCGCCGGTGGCGGCATCGGTGCTGCGTTGGATGGCGCAGCGCGGGCATAAGGAAGAACTGAGGGGTAAATAAGCGTCAGCTGCGCGCCTCGACGATGTGTTTGTGTGGCATGATTTAATGCAACGAAGTCATGCAAGTGGGCCATGCCGGCATCTGCGCCGGCGCATCGAAGAGGGAAGTATGCGTTTGCCGGGCACCCGGTACCAGGAACCTGGTTGGGAAGAAGTGCGCAAGCTGCTGGGGCAGTGTTCGCTGGCCGCCTTGCGCGGCTGCGATCCCGCGCGCCTGCTGGACCCGGACGGGCGCGCCGCACTGCTGGGCGACTACGTCGACGCGGCCGGCGTGCAACTGCACGCATTGCGCGCGAGCGGCCGCGCCCTGGCCGCCGGCAACGGCTACGGCGACACGGTGCTCGAACTGGCCACGGGCCTGTTGTTCGAACTGCAGGCCAGGACTGGCGACTGGGAGGCGTTCTGCGCCGCCGTTGCGGCGGAAACGGCACGCGACCCGGCCTTCTGGGGCGCGGCCGGCGAGGGCCTGCTGCGCAAGAAGGTGAACGACATGTATGCGCAGCTGCGCGACAAGGTCGACGCCGACAATTACCAGGCCGCCTGCGGCCGCACGTGCAGCCCGAACCGCATGTATGCCTACCGGATGCTGGACACCGCGTACGGCGAGGTGGCGCGCCTGTTTGCCGACTGGGAGCAGCATCGCGCCCAGGTCGGCGCCATCCTCGGTCGCGAGGTCGCGCCGGGCATCGCCCCGATCGAGGTGCGCCGCCTGCGTTCCATCGCCGACTGCCGTCCCGAGTGGATCCTGCGCTGGAGCGCGACGCTGGAGGACTTCGGCGGCGCACCCGGCCCCCTGCATACCCGGTCCAAGCGCTTCGCCAGCCTGAAGACGAATCCCGACAAGATCGGCGCGATGTTGCGCGAAATCGGCGAATACGAAGCCTTGTCGGCGAATCGTGACCAGGATTGGCTGCAGGATCTGGACGACGCGTCCGTCTGGGTGGAAGATTACTGGCGCGTGATCCAGGAATCGCAGGACGCCGCCGTCCCCGGTCCGGACCGCATCCTGGAAGCGGCCCAGGACGCGCTCGACGCGGCGGAGCCCGAACCGGAAGACCCACAGGTGCCCGTGGCCATCGATCCGGCCTGGCCCGCACTGGCGGCTGCCGTTTCACTGCCCCCCGGCTTCATGGAAGCGGCGGGCACGCCCGGCGCCGATATGGGCCCGGTCGAGCGCCTGCTGGCGGACGACGGCGTGCCGGTGCGGCTGGCCGTGTATGCGAAGCTGCTGGGGCCGGACGACGAATCGTATCCGGACGGCTGGCGCGATCCGGCCACCGGCGAGCTGCCGACCATGCAGCAGCTGGCGGGACTGGCCGGGGTATCGCTGCCGACGCTGCGCAAGCGCCGCGACGCCGCCATCGCGCGGCTCGAGGCGGCCCTGGGACGGTCGACGGCAAGTGAGGGACGTGAGGAGGTGGATGCGAATGGATAGCAAGACAGTGACGATGGCGCGCAGGCTGGAAGAGCGCCTGCTGCTGGGACGCCGCGTCGAAGGCGACCGGCTGATGCTGGACGACGCGACGCTGGGCGCCGCGCTGGACGGCAGCCGTCCCCTGACGGCCGGGGAACGCGCGGCCCTGCAGGCGTCGCCATTGACGGCGCGCCGGCTGCGCCACCTGGCGCTGGAACGGCACGTGCGCCGCTCCCCGGCACGCTGGCACGGCAGCAGCGGCATGCTGCGCGCCGCCAGCACGGGCGGGCGCGACAACGTGCTGCTCCATACCGACGACGGCTGGTGGACGCTGCACCTGGTGAACGATGCCGGCGGCTGGCGGGCGATCCTGCAACTGGCGCCGCAGGCGCCGTTCGCCGGCGCGCTGCTGGCCGAGCGCGCGCCGCTGCGGGTGCTGGACGGCGCGGGACGGACGCTGCTGGAAGGCAGCCTGGACGCCGACGGCGAATGCGAGGCCGCCTGGCCGTTCGACGGCGCGCCCGTCGACCACCTGCAGGAGCACGGTGCAGCCTTTTCCGTCGCTCCCGCCTGAACCCACGAGGACAGCATGATCGGATTCTTCAAACGCGCCACCCCGCCCGCCGAAGCCTGCGAATTGGGCCGCTCGGCGGTCGCGTTGCCGCTGCGCGCCGGCTGCGCCGCGCCGCCGGGATGTCCGGTCGTGATCGTCGATGCGGGCGGACGCACGCGCCGCGCCACCGCTGCCGCCGGCAAGCCGGTCGCCGTGCGCGACGGCGAGCTGGCCTGGCTCTATCACCCGGGGCCGTACACGGTCGATTTGGTGCCGTTCACCCAGGCGCCGGAACTCGGGCTGCGCACGACCTTCGCCGTCGATGCCAGCGAGCCGGTGGCGCAGCAGCGCTTCGACCTGTACCTGGCCGCCGAGGCGTCGGGGCGGCTGGACCTGGCGGAGCTGGGCCGCGCGGTGGAAACCGCGCTGCAGCGCGAGCTGGCGCACGGCGGCCTCGCGCTGCCGCCGTGCACGACGATCGAGGAATGGAATGCCTTCCGCCAGGGCCTGAACCAGTTGCTGTACATGCGCTTCGGCCTCACCGTGGACGATTGCGTGCCGGTGGACCTGGGCGATACGCGCGACCATGCGGCGCTGCTGGCGGCGCGTGCAGCCGAACAGCCGGCCACGCGCGCAATCGACGGCGCGCCGCCGGCCGCACCGGGCGTGGCGCCCATGCACGCGCTCGACCCCGCGTTCGACCCCGCGTTCGATCATCAGCGCTTCGAGCCGGCCGTGGCCGACGCGCGCGCGTTGCGCCGCCTGTTCCTCGAGCTGCCCTGCCTGATGTGCGGCCTGCGTGGGGCGGCGCTGCCGTCGGGCCAGGACCTGTTCCGGCGCCAGCAGGCGCTGCTGCAGCGCCTCGACCTGCTCAGCGTGGGCGCCAATGCGATGCCGGCGCTGACGCTGGCCGCGCCGGGCCAGGCGCTGGACGCGGGCGCGCAGCTGCGCCGCGCGCGCCATAGCCGCCGCGCCACCGTGGCGCTGGACGAGGCCTGGGCGCTGCTGGCGCGCATGCGCCAGGGCGGCCAGGGCACGCCGATGGCCGATGACGCGCTGGGTGCCCTGTACGACGAGGCCGAACGTATCGTCGCCAACCTGGAAGCCGATTGCGCCGGCCGGCGCCAGGTGCGCGCAGACGTGCCGGCAGGAGAGGTGGCATGAGCGCCGGGCCGACGCAGGCGACCTGCCGGAGCAGGCTGGCCGACGGCACGGTGCTGACCGTGACGGCCACGCGGCGGCCCCGCGACGGCCGCGCCGACGTCAAGTGCAATGCGCCCGGCGACGCCCGCCTAGCCGAGCGCATGGCCGAGGTGGTGCGACTGGCGCGCCACACGGAGGCGCGCTTCGACAGCCGCGACCAGGTCGTGCTGGGCATCGACCGGCTGCCCGCGTCCGGCGGGCGGGACGTGCAACGCGACTGGGAACTGGCGCTGGTCCTGGCCGACCGCATGGTGCGCGGCCTGTGGCAGCCGCGCGGCGAGATCGTCGCCAACGGCTGGTCGGACGCCTGGCAGCTGGGACGGATAGATGGGCACAAGATCGCGGACGCGCCAGCCGGCACGCTGCTGGGCGGCCCGGACGGGCTGGCCCACCTGGGCCAGTTGCTGGGCCATCCGGACCCGGCGGCGGCCGTGTCGAGTGCGCGCGCCTGGTTCCCCCTGCACAGCGGCGGCGCGGCCGACAGCCTGTGCTGGGTCGAGGTGAGCGTCCATCCGCTGGCGCGCGACGGCCAGCCGGCCGAGGAGGAAGAGCAGTCCATCGCCGTGCCGGGCCAGGATGCGGCACGCCAGCTGGCCGTGCGCCAGGCGCTCGCCGGGGCGCGCCATTTCGATGGCCGCGGCCTGGGCCGCTGGCGCACCACCGTCCGTTTCGGCGCCGAGCGCTTCCAGGGCCGTTCCTACGAACTGGCGCTGGTGCTGGCCGACCGCATCGCACGCGGGCGCGAGTTCGTCCCGCGCGGACGCCTGCTCGCCACGGGATGCTCGGACGCCTGGCACGCGGGCCATGTCGACACGGTCGACGGCCTGGCGCCGAAATGCGCGCTGCTGCTGCGCGAGGCCGCGCCGGGCGACCGCATCCTGCTGCCGCGCGCCTGGCAGGAGGGGTTGCCGCAGGGCTTTGCGGCCGGCATCGCCGCGGCCGGGGCCAGCCTGGCGTGCGTGGAGCGGATCGGCATCATATAAATAGGCAATAAGCAGGCAATAAGCAGGCAATAAACAGGAAACAAGCGGGTGTGCGCGCCGCGGCGCGTACGCCGGATTTCGCGGCCGGCTGCTAGAATCCGCCGGTTGCGCAGGGCAACAAGGAGACGGTGATGGTGAAGATGTTCGGATTCGGCGGCGCAAGCTGCCCGCGCTGCGACCGCAGGCACCAGGCGGCGGACGGCTATTGCGCCGGCTGCGGCCTGACGCTGGGCGCGCCGCGCAATCCTCCGGTGCTGGTGGACAACCGCTGGACGCCGGGCCCGGACGAGCTGGCCGTGTTCTTCGGCGTGCGCGAACTGTCCGGCGTGTTCGTCAAGACGTTGCGGGTGCCGGCCACCGCCAGGGCCTTCATCCTGCAGGGCGACAAGACCACCGAGGTGCCCCAGGGCGAGTACGAGATCGAAGGGTTCTTCACGCGCCTGAACCACCTGCTGCGCGACCAGCATGCCGAGATCCTGGTCACGCGCAGCAGCGCGCTGCCGGTGGAATTCGAATTCGACGACCTGCCCAGCGCCGAGCACCTGGACGTGACGGCGCGCCTCGTGCTGCAGCTGCGCATCGAGAACGTGCCTGCGTTCGCACGCCATTTCATGACCATGCCGGGCACCATCGGCGCCGCCCAGTTGCGCGAGCTGCTCGCATCTCCGCTGCGCCAGCTGGCGGCGGAGTTCGTGGCGGCGCGCTCGCTGCGCGACATGGCCGGCCGCGCCGAGCTGCGTCCGGAACTGGACCAGCACCTGCAGGGCGGCCTGGCGCTGCTGCTGGCCGACTACGGCCTGGCCGTCGTGCGCGTAGAGACGCTGGCGCTGCGCCACGACCGTTTCGACGCCAACCGCCAGCGCATCGCCAGCCTGTGGCTGGCCGCCGACGAGGCGCGCGTGCGCATCGAGCACGCGGGCCAGCTCGACACCCTGTACACGGAAGAGGAATGGCGCAAGATCCGGCGCGAGGAGCAGGATTACCGCCTGCGCCACAAGCGCACCGAGCTGCGCCAGGAGCACGGGCTGGAGCGTGCCGAACTGTCGCTGCAGAATGCCGAGCGGGCTCACGCGATCCGTGCCCGCGAGATCGAGCTGTACGGCCGCATCGTCGAATCGCGCACGCGCAAGCAGGCGATCGAGCGCGGCGCCCAGGACCTCGTCGCGGAACTGGAGCACGAACTGGCGCAGAAGCGCGGCGCGCGCGTGGACCAGGAAGCGGAATGGGCGCACCTGTGCGAGCTGGCCGGCTTGCGCATGCGCGAGGAAGTCGCGCTGGCCCAGGCCGATGCCGCGCAGACGCGCACCGTGGCGGCCCAGCGCTTTACCCACCAGCTGCTGCAGCAGCAGATCCGCAACAAGATCGAACAGGCCAGGCAGATCGAGGATGCCGCACGCCAGCGTGCGGAATTGGCGCGCCTGCACGAGACCGAGCAGGATGCGGCACGGCGCGCCAGGGACATCGACGCCGAGGAACACGCGGGCCGCCTGAAGCAGCTGGAACTGGCCAATGCCATGCGCCGGCGCGAGGCCGAACGCGGCATCGAATGGGACGATGCCCAGCTGCGCCAGCGCATCGAGGCGCTCGACGCCGAGGCGCGCCACGAGAAACTGCTGCGCACGATCGAAGCCGACGCACTGCTGGCGCGGCGCGAGCAGGAAGTGCTGCTCGATGCCGAACGGACGCGGACGGGCCTGCGCCTGGAAGAGGAGGACGCGGGACGTCGCCACGAACTGCAGCGCATGGAGACGCTGGGCGCGCTCGACGATGCCGCCAAGCTGGCCTTCGCGCCGGAACCGAATGCCGCGCTGCTGGCCGAGCTGCTCAAGACGCGCGTGCATGCCGGCATGGACGCGGACCAGCTCGCGGCGCTGGCCGGCATGACGCCGCAGGAGGCGATGGCGCTGGCCGGTGCCCAGGTCGAGGAAGAGCGCCAGCGGCGCGAGCGCGAGGTCGACAAGGACCGGCGCCACCAGCTCGACCTGCTGGACCGCCAGAACGACGTCAACAAGGCGGCGCTGGCGACCCAGGCCAGCCTCGGCGCCGGCCTGCTTGCGGCGCGCAGTGGCGCGCATTGCGGCCATGCCAGTGCGCGCCCCGAAGACCGTTTCTGCGCCGACTGCGGCGCGGCGCTGCCGGCCAGGGGATGATGCAGACGGCGATGGACAAGCTGCGCGAACTGCGCGCGCTGCACGAAGACGGCTTGCTCAGCCGCCAGGAATTCGACAGCCGCAAGAACGCGATCCTGGACGCGGCCTATGCGGCGGCGCCGTCCGCATCCGGCGCCAGTTCTACCGCGACGGACCCGGGGTTCGCGCGCGCCGGTACCGAGATCGGCCTGATGGCGCGCCAGGAAGTGGGACCGCCGAACCGCCGCTACCGGCTCGAAGGCCTGATCGCGCACGGCGGCATGGGGCAGGTGTGGCAGGCCACCGACCTCGCCACCCACGCCGAACTGGGGCACAGCGCGCGCGTCGCCTTGAAGATCCTGCCGCCGCAGCTGACCGAGCAGAGCGCCTGGGCGAAGCTGCTGGTCGAGGAAGCCGCGCGCGCGCGCCAGCTGGCGCACCAGCACATCGTGCGCGTCTACGACTGGGCGCGCGATCCGGCCACGGCCAGCTATTTCATCATCATGGAGTGCCTCGAGGGCGAGGACCTGGACAGCCTGCTGGCGCGCGAACGGCGGCTGCCGCTGGCGCGTGCGCTGGCCTTGCTGGCGCCGCTGGCCGATGCGCTCGACTACGCCTGGGACAAGCACCATCTCGTCCACCGCGACATCAAGCCGGCCAACGTGTTCCTGGCCGGCGGCGACGTCAAGCTGCTCGATTTCGGCATTGCCGCGCGCGCACGCGCCAGCACGGCCGGCGGCATGGAAGCACCGGCCACCTCGGGCACGGCCGGCTACCGCGCGCCGGAAGCGGGCCGCGCGGAGGGCGCGCCGGGCCGCTCGCTGGACGTGTATGCCACCGCCGTGATGCTGTACCAGACGATCGCCGGAGCGATGCCGTTCGCCGACCGCCGCGCCGCCGGCGACGTTCCCGCGCGTCCCGACGGCTTGCTGGATGCGCAGTGGGATGCGCTGCAGGCCGGCTTCGCCTGGGATCCGCAGGCACGCCCCGCGAGCGTGGCGGAACTGCTGGAGCGCCTGCTGGCGGCCGGCGACGAAGCGGCCCTGCACGCCGAACGGCAGCGCCGTGCCGCCGCCGAGGCGGCGGCAAGCGTGGAGGCCGCGCGCCGCGAACAGGAAGAGGCGCGGCGCGCCGAATTGCGCGCGCGCGTGCAGGCCGAGGCGACGGCCGCGGCCCGCGCCGCCATCGAACGCCAGCGCCGCGAACAGGAACGGCTGGCGCGCGCCGCCGCCGAGGAGGCGCGCGAGGCGCGCAAGGAAGCACTGCGGCGCCAGCTGCACGAGCGCCGCGCCATCGAGGCGGAAAAGGCGCGCGTGGAACGCGAGGAGGCGCTGCGCAAGGCGGCCCTGGCGAAGGCTGCGGCAGCCCAGCTGGCGCAGCAGAAGCGCGCGCGCCTGGAGGCCGCCGGGCAGGAGGAAGCCGCCGCGGCCGCCGCAATTGCTCCTGCTGCTCCTGCTGCTGGTGCCACCGCTGCTGTTGTCCCCGCTGCGGTGCCGGATGCGCCCGCGCCGGTGGCGGCAGCCGCGGCGCCCCCGTACACCGAAGGCGTGCTGCGCGACCGCTTCCTGGACGGCTCGTCGAAGGGACCCGAACTGGTGCTCCTGCCGACGGGCCGTTTCGAGATGGGATCGCCGGAGCGCGAGCGCAAGGTCGCGACGCAGGCCGGCGCCCAGAAAGGCTGGCTGGCGCGCGAGCTGCCGCAGCACTGGGTCGGCATCGAGCGCGCGGTGGCGATGGGGCGTTATCCGGTGACGGTGGGCGAGTGGGGCGAATTCGTGCGGGCCACCGGCTGGATCGAGGGCGGCGACGTCGACTGGGAAGCGCCGGGATTCCCGCAGGACGAACGCCATCCGGTCGTGGGCGTGAACTGGTTCGACGCCGTGCGCTATGCGCGCTGGCTGTCCGAGGTCACCGGCAAGACGTATCGCCTGCCCAGCGAAGCGGAGTGGGAGTACGCCTGCCGCGCCGGCACCAGGACGGCGTTCGCCTTCGGCGACACGATCACCAGCGACCAGGCCAACTACGACGGCAACTTCAGCTACAACGGCGGCCCGCGCGGCGAGTACCGGGGCGGCACGACGGCGGTCGGCAGCTTCCCCGCCAATGCCTGGGGCCTGCACGACATGCACGGCAACGTGTGGGAATGGGTGCAGGACGTCGTGCACGACAACTACGAGGGCGCGCCGATCGACGGCAGCGCCTGGGAAGAGGGCGGCGACCAGGCCCGCCGCATCCTGCGCGGCGGTTCGTGGCTGTACAACCCGCGCTACCTGCGCTCGGCGCTGCGCAACGGCTTTTCAGCCGTGCTGTCGAACGACATCGTGGGATTCAGGGTCGTGCGCGAGCTGTAAGGGCAGCCACAAAAGCGTCGCCCCCGCGCAGGCGGGGGTCCAATTTGCATGCGTTATCGTGACGCGTACAGAAATTGGACCCCCGCCTGCGCGGGGGCGACGTGTCGATGGCGCGGGCGCGCCGTGTCGTCTACTGCTCGCTCAAGCGGCCGTCAGTGCCGGCACGCGGCGCTGTTCGAGGCGCTGCTGGCCTGCATCCAGGCGGAAGGTGTCGACCAGGTGCGACAGCGCCTGCGCCTGCTCTTGCAGCGAATCGGCGGCGGCGGCGGCTTCCTCGACGAGGGCGGCGTTCTGCTGGGTGACCTGGTCCATCTGCACGATGGCCTGGTTGATCTGCTCGATGCCCGAGCTCTGCTCTTCACCGGCGGCCATGATCTCGGCCATGATGTCGGTCACGCGGGCCACGCTCGACACGATGTCGCCCATCGTGGCGCCGGCCTTGTCGACCAGCTGGGCGCCGGTGTCGACGTTGTTCACCGAGGTCGTGATCAGTTCCTTGATTTCCTTGGCGGCGGCGGCCGAGCGCTGGGCCAGGTTGCGCACCTCGCCTGCGACGACGGCGAAGCCGCGGCCCTGTTCGCCCGCACGGGCCGCTTCCACGGCCGCGTTCAGCGCCAGGATGTTGGTCTGGAACGCGATGCCGTCGATGACCGCGATGATGTCGACAATCTTCTTCGACGAGTCGTTGATCGAACCCATGGTCTGGACGACTTCGCTCACCAGCTGGCCGCCGCGCACGGCGACTTCCGACGCGCTCAGCGCGAGCTGGTTGGCCTGGCGTGCATTGTCGGCATTCTGCTTGACGGTCGAGGTCAGTTCTTCCAGCGACGACGCGGTTTCTTCCAGGCTGCCGGCCTGCTCTTCGGTGCGGCTGGACAGGTTCAGGTTGCCGGCTGCGATTTCGCTGCTGGCGGTGGCGATCGACGAGCTGCTGTCACGCACGCTGCGCACGGTGACGGCCAGCTGGCCCTGCATTTCCGACAGGCCTTGCAGCAGCTTGCCCATTTCGTCGTGGCGGTCGACGTCGATACGGGCCGACAGGTCGCCCTTCGCCATGGCGTCGAAGTGTTCCAGCACGCGGTTCAGCGGATTCATGATGGCGCGCAGCAGGGTCGCCGACGACACGATGATCAGCAGGGCGCCCAGCACGATGGCGGTGATGGCGGCCGTGTAGATGCGGCCCGACAGCTTCTGGCTCGCTTCATAGCTGGACTTGGCGCCGTCGACCTGGTACTCGTCGAGCTTCATCGAGGCGGTGTTGAATTCGCCGTAGGCAGCCTGCATCTGCTTCATGAACAGCGCTTCCATCTTGTCCTTGTCCTGGGCGCGGATGGCCTGGGTCAGGTCCTTGAAGCCGTTGATGTATCCGGTGCGTTTTTCGCCCACGGCCTTGGCCAGCGCGTCTTCTTCGGCATCGCGCGGCAAGGCCATGTAGTTGCCCCAGGACTTGTCCGCATCCTTGATGAAGCTCTCCATGCGGCTGATCGTCTTTTCGATGTCGGGGGAGTCCGGGTGCAGGACGGCGCGGTCCAAGTTGAAGCGCGCGCGGCTCAGGAAATTCTTCGAATCGCCCAGATGGATGATCGACTGCATCTGGTTGGTGTAGGTGTCCTCCAGCGCGGCGCTGGTCGACTTGATGCCATAGATGCCCAGCAGGCCCACGGCAAGGATGATCAGGCCGAGGAGCGCCATGGTGGCGATCAGGCGGAAACGAAGCGTCAATTTACTGAACATAGTGTCTTGGAAGGTGACGGCGCCGAAGGCGCGCCGGTTGAACGATACTTGCTCTCACTCACATGCTGACTGTTGGTTCGGCACGGGCTAGGTTCGCACTTTATCTGCTTAATTTCCGCACTGCAATAATTGGGTGAGTTTTGTGCCGGGTTTCCTTATTGCGGGTTGCATATAACCAACAAAAACGACCAGATCTCCGAATAACACGATACAAAATCACAACTTCTATGCGGATGGTATAATGACATTTGGTTATCATGTCGCGTATACCATGTTTGCTTAATGATCACGTCATGGGAGGCAGCCGTGCGGATTCCCGAGCACTTGCGGGCACCGGCCATCGTTTTCGGTCTGCAGTTCGCGTTGCTGGCCGGATGCGGCCTGGTGTTCCTGCTGCTGGCGCAGCGCTGAGTAGCGGATCGTGCGATCGCTCGCGCCTGTTCAGCCGAACAGGACGGACGGCGGCGCGCGCCGGCGTTCGCCGACGCTGCCGCGCCGGTGGGCGTCGTCGGGCCGCGGCTGCGCGGCAAAGCGCACGCGGCCGTGGAAGCCGGACAGGCGCTCCAGCGCCGTGGCCGGGGACAGCGGCGTGTCCTGGCCCGTGGCCCGATCGCGGTGCCAGAAGCCGCCGTCGCGGTGGAACAGCAGCGGCAGGTGGGCAGCGCGCGGCAGGCTGGCACCCGCCGCGGACACAGTCTCCGGGGCGACGCCGGGCGCCATCAGCATGAAGGCCTCGGCCGCACCGCCCGCGTCGACGCGGTGCAGCACGACGGCATGGGCCA
This sequence comes from uncultured Massilia sp., assembly GCA_963529995.1. Taxonomy (GTDB): domain Bacteria; phylum Pseudomonadota; class Gammaproteobacteria; order Burkholderiales; family Burkholderiaceae_D; genus Telluria. The sequence continues at coordinate 12,970 of CAUSCY010000030.1, forward strand.
GGACGGCGCTGACGACGAGCGTTACCACGCCACGGATGCTGGCCGTGAGTTCGATGCGCATGCCGGGACGCAACTGCACGGGCACGTGCTTGCCCGGCCAGACGCCGTCCAGCAGCAGGCCATAGCGCGACACGTCCTCGATCTCGAAGCCGTTGCGGCCGGCGCGGATCAGCGCATGGCGCCCGGACAGGCGCCGCGTCAGGCCGTCCGCGTGCGCGCCCCGCTCGTCGTGGTGCTGCAGCAGCAGGTCGGCCTCGGCGCCGGCGGCTTCATGGCGGCCCAGCACGCATTCGTCCAGCGCGAACAGGCGCAGGTGGCGCTGGAAACCCGCTTCCGGCTCGGCGTAGACCAGGCAGCCGGACGAGGCGGGCGCCGGGTGGGCGCGCGCGGCCGGCAGGTCGATCTCGATCAGGTCCTCGTCCCAGGCGATGGTCGGCAGCCCCACTGCGATCTTGCCGCCGTCCTGGCGGGCGGCGTCGAATTCCACCCGCGCGATGCCCGCGTTGCGTGCGTGGATGTCGATGTCCATCGGGCCGCCGCCGCCAAGGCCCTGAAGGCGTGCGATCGAGCCGTCGTCGGCGCTGATGCGCACGTTCTTGTGGGTCGACAGGAAGGTCTGGTGGATCTCGCCCAGAGAGGCGTCGGCGCGCGGTACCAGCAGCACGAGCGTGGCCACCCAGGTGCGCGCCGTATCGCCACCGAGTGCGTCGCGCGCATGTAGCTCGACGTCGATGCGGTATTGGCCGTGTTCGCGCCCGCGCGAGGAAAATTCCAGGAACAGGGGACGCCAGCCGCCGTCCAGGCTGCGTGCCAGGGGGCGCGGGCCTTGCTCTAGCGGCAGCAGGTCCGATTGCAGCAGCAGCGTCATGTCCGCGGGCGCGTCGGCCGGCAAGCCGCGCAGCTCCAGCCGGATTGCATGGCGGCCCCCGGCCGCGCGCGGATCGAAGCCGCTCACGTGCAGGTGCGGACGCGCCGCCGGCGCCGCCATGGCGGGACGCACGGGCAGGCCATGCTCGGTACGAGGACGGATCGCGGTGCCGGCGAGGCGGTCCGCGCGCAGGCGGCTCAGCATGTCGAAGCTGGAGCCGAGGGCATCGCCCGTGGCGCTTGCCTGTGCCGGCTGCGGATGCCCGTGCGCGCACGCCGCCGTACCGGGAGCGACCCAGACGGTGCAATGCGGGTGAGCAGGGCTGCTGCAGCGTTTCATGACGGCGTCGGCAAGGGGATGTGCGTGGAACGAATGGTTTGTGGGCAAAGCTTACGCGATTCTAGCCCAGCGTGGCGCACATGGTTCGGCAAATGACAAGACTTTTTTCCAAAAGGCATCATTTACAACGATCACGCTCCGGGCAGCACCGTTTCGTCGGCGGCCGGCGCGCCCGGTATCCGCAGCAGGACGGCCGTGACGTTGTCAGGATGGAAAAAAGCGCCGGGATGCGCTTCGTAGGCATCGAGCAGGGCTGCCAGCATCGTCGCCGCATCGGCGCCGCCACCGAGCAGCTGCGGCCACTGCGCGACCCAGCCGTACGGGTCGGAGCACGACCACAGGCCGTCGGTCGCCAGCAGGTAGGAGGCGCCGGGGGTGAGCGTGACCGGCCGCCGGTCGGCCAGCGGCGCCAGCCAGGGCGGCAACCGTTCCGGTGTCAGCGCGAACAGGGCATCGTCCAGGCGGGCCGGGTCGGCGAAGGCGTTGCCAAGGATGAAAGCCTGCGACAACTGGGGCCGGTGCTCGCCGTGCACCTGTTGCCACCACTGGGCCTCGTCGAGCAGGCCGCCGATGGCGAAGCCCGTCGCCGGCACGTGGTCGATGGTCATGGGCGTGGCGCGCGCGCGGGTGATCTCGTACAGGCGGGAATCCCCCACGTGATACAGCAGCGGGACGGCGCCGGCCGGCAGTTCGAGCAGCGTCAGCGTGGTGCCGGGACGCGGCCCGGGACAGGCCGCGAAGTCGCGCTGCAATTGCGCATGCAGGATGTCGAGATGCTGCGCCAGCGTCGCCCCGTCCAGGCAGGGCGGCAGGGCCAGCAGGCCGGCGGCGACGGCTTCCGCCGCCTCGCGTCCGTGGCCATGGCCGCCCATCCCGTCCAGCACGGCCAGGCGCGCATGGCCGGCAGGCCAGCCGGCCAGCGTCTGGCGCTGCAGGCGCTGGCCGTGCAGCCAGGTCGCCGTGCCGGCGGCGTCGATGACGACGACATTGTCCTGGTTTTCCTCGCGCAGCCGGGGGCCGGCGCCGCGCCGCGAACAGGCGGCGACGTCGAAGGCGCCGATGCGCCAGGCGAGGGGGACGGCGGGGAAAGCGGCGGCAGTGGACATGGCAGTACTCTAACCGCAAATGACAAAAAGCCAAGCCACGATTAGACGGGTATTTCCCAGCATTTCGGGTCCGGCGTGCGTTCAGCGCACGGCGCCCTCGTCGGCGCGCCGCAGCCACAGGCTGCTGGCCCAGCCTTCCACCACCTGGCCCTGCACGCGGGCACGCACCTGCCACCAGTCGCCATCGACCGCCCCGGTCGCGCGTACGACGGTGCCGGCGGCCAGCACGCGCAGGCGCGGCGCGCCCACGCCGTTATCGCTGCGCAGGTTCAGGTCGTCGACGACGCGGTAGCGCACGCCCGCGTTGGGACGCGTGCGCTGCGCGGAATCGGGGACAGGAGTCGGCAGCGGCTCGGCCAGGGCGAGCGTGGGTGACGCGGCGCCCAGGCCGGCGAGCGCGGCGAACAGGCTGCCGAATGCCAGCGTGCCGCCTGCGACGACGGCCAAGGCGCGCAGGTTGGCGCGGCGCCACCAGCCGCGCGGGGTGAGGCGCGCGGCCAGCGCCAGCGTCAGCACGAGGGCGGCGCCGTAGGCGAGGACGGCGGGCAGCCAAGCGTTCATGCGTCGAAGCGCAGCACGTAGTGGCCCGCGACCAGGTGGTGCCCGGCCGGCAGGCGGTAGGGCGCGTCCGGCGTGGCATCGCCGATCGCGGCCACGAACCCCAGCTGCTCGTCCAGGTGATACAGCGCCTGGGTGGGCGACAGGCGCGCGATGCGCCAGCCGTCGGCATCGCATTCGAAGCTGAACGCAGTGCGCGACAGGCCGAGGCGGTCGGCGCTGGACGGCGCGCCGCTGCTCTTGAGGAAGCGCGGCGAGTCGAGGACGCGCAGCGCGGCCAGCATCGGTGCGCCGCGGCCGAACACGAAACGGGCGCCGGCGGCCACCGGCAGCGCCGGCGGCTGGGGCAGGCGCAGCAGCGCGCAATAGCGCTCCGCCAGCGCCGGCGCCGGCGCCAGCAGGTCGATGCGGGTGCCCTCGACGGGGCTGAAGCTGGCCGGCGCGGCGATCCGCTCGCGGCCGGCTGGGCTGAGCGCCTGCAGTCCGTCGTGCTCGTCGACGGCAAAGCCGATCAGCGTGTCCGGTCCGGCGGCGGCCGGCGCGAAGGCCTTGTCCAGGCCGATCTCCAGCGACTCGGCACCCGTTTCGCGGTAGCGCGACAGGCGCGGCAGCGCCAGTGCGGCGAGGGCGACGCGCTGGCGGGCCAGCGGCGCGAATGTGGCCTCGGAGACGGCGTCGTTCGTGAGCGGCGCCGGCGCCGGGGCCTGGGCGGCGACGGGAACGGCCGTCATCTCGGGTTGCGGCGCGGCGCGCGGTTTCCACACGGCCGGCCGCGTCGACACCGGGGTGGACATCGGGGCGGACATCGGGGCGGACAGCGGCGCGGCGATGGGCGCCGGTGCGATCGGGCGCTGGGCCGCGGGCGCCGACGGAACACGTGCCGGCTGGGCCGGCGTGATGCGCAGCAGCAGCCGCAACGGGGCGCCGGCCGCGTCGACGGCGCCGCGGCGCGACTTCACCGTGTACCAGCCAGCGGCCGCGTCGTAGCTGCACTCGAACGCATCCTTCGGGCGTACCTGCAGCTCGAGCGGGGTATCGGGACCGTCGTTGATGAGGAGGACGGCGCCCTCCGTGCCGAACGGCCAGCCCGGGGCGGCGCAGGTGGCGCCGTACTCGTCCTGGCCGATCACCGTGAGGCGCTGGTTCGGGTAGATCGCGCAGGCCGTCTTCCAGACGGCGCTGTCGCGCGAGACGGCGACCGTGTACTGGACCTGCTCGCCGGGCGACGGCAGGTAGACGGCGTGGCCGAACTTGACTTCCACCTCGCCCGGTTCCAGGCGTTCGGTGCCGACCACGTGGTAGCGCACGTCGTCGCCGGCGAGCAGGTCGCCGAAATCCTTCTGGTGCAGCGCGGCCAGGCCCTGGGCCAGGTCGCGCGCGCGGGCGCCGCGGGTCAGGTGGCGGTCGTCGTCGACCTCTTCCTGCGGCAGCATCAGCGTCACGTGCGAGAAGCAGCGCGTGGCGGCGCGGCCCCGTTGTTCGCGCGGGGCGCGTTCGAGCAGGTCGCGCAGCAGCGGGCGGCGCGAGAACAGGGCGAGGCCGGGCGATTGCCAGATCGCGTCGGCGTCGAACACATCGTCGATCCTGCCTAGGGCTTGGTGTTGCACGTAGACGGGCATGATTCGTTCTCCTCTAAAGATTGGCTGCTGGCGGCAGCGAAGCCTAGCAGGGGGCAGATGAAAAACAGCAGGTGGGAACCGCCGGCGGACAGGAAACTCATCGGCTGGCCCATGACGGGGAAGATCGCCAGGTTCGTACCCCAGGACAGCAGCACGTGGCCGAACAGGAAGGCGGCGCCGCCGGCCAGGAAGAAGCAGCGGAACCGGGCGAGCCAGGCCAGGCGGAAATCGCGCGTGCGGCTGCCCGCCTGCCAGCAGCGCAGGGCCAGGCGCAGCAGGCCGGCCAGCAGCAGCGCCTGCAGCAGCCACAGCGCCACCGCCGCCGCCAGGCCATGGCGGTTCAGGAAGAACGACGGTGCGAAATCGTCCTGCACGGCGGGGATGCGCAGCGCGGCGCCCGGCCCCGGTGCACCCAGGCCCAGCAGGCCGTCGGCGCCCCACCAGCCGCCGTCACCGATCGCGCGCGCGCCCAGCAGCAGCTGCTGGCCCGTGTGCGGATGGCCGGCCGGGTCAAGCCAGACGAGGAAGCGGTCGGCATAGAAATCCCAGCGCGCGATCTCGGCGGGGCCGGCGTCACGCAGGCCGGCCACGGCCAGCACGGCCAGCAGCGCGCAGCCGGCGAGGAGGCCGGCGGCCAGGCGCTGGCGCGTGGCCAGCGCCTGGGCCAGCGCCATCGCGCCGCCCCAGACGGCGAGCAGCACCAGCGGCGAAAAATCGTCGACCTGGATCACGGCGACGGCCAGCAGCAGCATGAACAGCAGGGCCGGCGCCACCAGGCGCAGCGCGCGCCGCCAGGCGCCGCCGGGCAGCGGATGGCCCGCGCAGGCGAGCGCCAGGCAGTGGGCGGACAGCAGCGCCAGCGCCAGCTTGGCGAATTCGACGGGCTGCAGGTCGAACACGCCCGTCTCGCTGCCGAAGGCCACCTGCAGCACGAGCCCCGCCAGTGCCAGGCCCGTGAGCAGCAGCAGGCCCAGTTCGATCCGCGCCTGGCCCGGCGGCAGCGCGGGACGCAGGAAACCGGCCAGCACGCAGGCGCCCGTGCCCAGTGCCGCCAGCGCGCCCGTCTTGCCGGCGTGGCGCAGCCAGGACGCGTCGGCGGCGTCCAGGCCCAGTTCGAGCTGGGCCAGCAGGCCGACGGCGAGCAGCAGCACGGCCGCGCCCAGCGCCGGTTCGAAGCGGCGCGGCAACAGGATGGCAAGCCACAGGGCGCCCCAGGCCGGCAGCAGGGCGATGCCGGCGCCGGGCGCCATGCCGGCCCGTTGCAGCCACAGGAACAGGATGCCGGCGCCGGCCAGCAGCACGCCGCAGCCCGCGCGCACGGCAGTGGCGTTGCGGTCGGCGGCGCGCGGACGCAGCAGGAAAGCGGCGAGGCCGGCGGCCAGCGCCAGCGCTGCCGTCACCAGCAGCGGCAGCGCCGCCGCTTCCGGCACGTGCCACAGCGCGCGCTGCGTCCATGTCCACACGACGCCGTCCGGCAGGCGCACGCGCGGCTCCGCATACAGTCCGACGCCCGCCACGGGATGCAGGTGCAGGACGTCGCCGTTCGGCTCCACCAGGTAGCGGGTGCGGCCGGCCACCAGCATCTGGCCGGCATCGGCGTCGAGCCGCTGTTCGCGGCGCGCCAGCAGGCCGCTGGCCGGGCCTTCCTGCAACAGCAGGGGCGCGGCATCCGGACCGCCCGCGGCGGCGAGCAGCAGCACGCCATGGTCGCGTGAAACCGTCGCCGCCGGTGCCGGCAGGCCGGCGATGGCGATGCGGTTGCCGCAATCGAGGTTGCCGCCGAAGATCAGCGGACGGGCCATCGTCAGCGGGGCTGGGGCGATGCGGTTCCAGGCGGCGGCCAGGCGCGTGCCGAGGCGGGCGTCCGGGCAGCTCGGCTGGACCTCGCCGTCACGCGTCAACAGCGCGCCGTCGTAGCGCCAGTCTGTATTGCCGCGTGCGAACGACATGGTCTGGCCGTCCGCCGCGTCGACGGCGAAGCGGGCGGCGCCGAGCTGGAAGCGCTGGCCGCGCGCCACGGCGACGCTGCCGCTCTTCTGCTGGCGCTCGCCGTCGATCAGGCGCAGCGGCGAGGCGCCCTCGTTGGCGATCCACCAGGCGCCGCCGGCGTCGCGGCGCAGCAGCAGCTGGTCGTCGTCGGCCAGCGGCGCGGCGAGCGAGGCGCGCCCCAATTCCAGCGCGGCGCCGCGCGCCAGCGTGACGGTGATCTGGGACGGCATCCACGCGGCGGGTGCGCGCAGCAGCGCGAGCAGTTGCAGTACGCAGACGAAGAGCAGGAGGGCGATGACGGCCGTGCGCGCAGTCGGTCGGAAGGTGTTCATGCGGCGGCCCTCAGTCGCGGCGCGGCGAGCGCCGCCGTGGCGCTTGCCAGCAGGCGGCTGATCTCGAGCGCGTGGCGCGGGCGCTGCTCGGGACGCGGCGCGAGCAGCGCGCGCAGCAAGGCCAGCAAGGGTGCGCGCGCGACGTCCGGTCCCTGGCCGGTGGCGTGCGCGAGGAACAGCGCCGCCTCGTCCGGCTCCAGCGGATCGGCATGGACGGCCAGGGCCCGTGCCGCGCCGGGGGCGCCCAGTTCGCGGTAGGCCTGGGCGCAGCGTGCGCACCAGCGCAGCACGGTGCCGGTGACGAGGTAGTAGAGCAGGGCGCCGAGCGCGAAATAGTCGCTGCGCGCGTCGGTCCGGTAGGCCTGGTCCGCCTCGGGCATGCATTGTTCCGGCGCCTGCCAGCCTGCAGTACCCGCATACGAGTGGGCGCCGGCGTCGAGCAGGGGGCGGTTGGTGCCGAAATCGGCCAGCTTGAGGGCATTGCGGGGGGCGTCCAGCAGCAGGTTCGACGGCTTCAGGTCGAGGTAGCGCCAGCCGTACTGGTGCACCTTGGCCAGCGCCTGGTTGACCTGGCCGATCCAGTCGAGCGCCTGGGCGGCGCCGACCGCTTCGCCCCGTTCGCGGCGCGCCGCCAGGTGCGAGGACAGGTCGCCGTCGAGCAGTTCCAGCGCCATCGCGGGCTCGCCCTCGTGGGTGCCGCTGTCGAGCAGGCGCACGATGTGGCGTCGGTCCCAGGGCTGCAGGCTGCGCAGGAACGCGATCTCGGCGGCGGCGCAGGCGCTCCAGCGCTCGCGCTGGGGCGGCAGGGCGAGCGCCATCTGTTCGCGGTTGACGAGCTTCAGCGCGGCCGCGGTGCCGCTGGACAGCGATGCGGCTTCCCACACGATGCCGTAGCTGGAGCCGGCCAGCGGCGCGCGCAGGCGCCAGGCATCGAGGCCGAGGGTGATGATGTCGCCCGCTTCGAGCATGTCTCCTCCTGTCTGTCGCGGCGGATGCCGCCGTGGAGGACTAGCGGAGGGGACATGAAAAAACCGCGCACGGGGCGCGGTTCTGTGTCAGGTACGCGGTGTCGGATCAGCGGTGGTGATCCCAGTGGCCGCGGTCGTGGCCGCGATCCCAGCCACGGTCGTAGCCGCGTCCATGTCGATCCCAGCCGCGGCCGCCGCGGTCGATCACCACGACGTCCGGGCGCGCATCGTAGTAATAGCGGGGCGATTCGACGTAGACCGGGCGCGGTTCGACGTAAACGGGTGCCGGCTGGTAGTAGCCCGACGAGTAATAGTTGTTCGAGTAGCCGCGGGCGCGGTAGTAGTAATCGTCGTTCGAGCGGATCGAGTTGCCGACCACCGCGCCGAGCGCGCCGCCGACCAGGGCACCGTTACGGCCGTTCGCAGCGCCGCCGATCGCAGCGCCGACCAGGGCGCCGGCGACGGTGTTCGCACCGCGGTCCTGAGCCATTGCCGTAGTGGACGAGACGGCGGCCGCGGCCAGGAGTACCGCACCAAAGCATTTTTTGTTCAACATGGCTGTTCCTTTTGCCGCAACGGGGATCGAATGATCGTGACGACGCCCGGCATGCAAGTATCATAGACCCGGCGTTACGTGCTTCCACGCGTTAATACGAATTTTTACATCCATGCCCGAGTTCGTAACAATCGGTATCGGTTTCGTTGCAAATGGGATCCTCTGTCTTTTGATAGGGCGTTCTGCTCTTGCGCCAGGAACAGTTCGCCCCATCTAATTAGCTCGACCAATCTCTCTATATATAGAACCCCATGGCCCGACGACGCTCCGGTATATCCCTCCTCGTCATCCTGGCGCTCCTGCATGCGTATATTGCTTTCCGTCTGTTGCCGGCAATGGGGATCGGCGTGGGCGGTATCGTGCTGGGCGCGGCGCTGCTGGCCGTCTCAGCGGTGCTGGTACGCATCGGCATGGTGGCGCCGACGCTGCGCCGCACGCGCTGGTCCGAGCAGGTGGCCTGGGCGGGCTTGCTGGCGATGGGATTCTTTTCCTCGCTGTTCGTGCTGACGCTGCTGCGCGACGTCGTCTTGCTGGTATTGCATCTTGCCGGCGCCGCCGGCCCCGTCTTTACGCGCGACAGCGCCATCGGCGTGCCCCTGCTGGCGCTGGCCGTGACGACGATCGGATTCGTCAATGCGCGCCGGGTCGCGCGGGTGGTCAGGGTCGAGGTGCCGATTGCGGGCCTGCCGGCCGCGCTGCACGGCTATTCGATCGCCCAGATCTCGGACATCCACGTCGGCCCGACGATCCGCCGGCCTTACCTGAATGCCATCGTCACCCGGGTGAATGCCTTGAAGCCGGATGCGATCGCCGTGACGGGCGACCTGGTCGACGGCAGCGTCCAGCGCCTGGCGCTGCACACGGAACCGCTGTCGCGGCTGTCGGCGCCGGACGGCAGTTTCTTTGTCACGGGCAACCACGAGTATTACTCGGGCGCCGAGCAGTGGATCGCGGAAGTGCGCCGCCTCGGCTTGCGCGTGTTGATGAACGAGCACGTGATTCGGCGCCGCGGCGATGCCGCCCTCATGATTGCCGGCATCACCGACTATTCCGCCCACCTGTTCAATCCTGCGCACAAGAGCGATCCGCAACAGGCCGCCGCCGGTGCCCCGGGCGACGTGGCCGTGCGCATCCTGCTGGCGCACCAGCCGCGCAGTGCGCCGGCGGCCGCGGATGCCGGGTTCGACCTGCAATTGTCGGGCCACACGCATGGCGGCCAGTTCTTCCCCTGGAATCTGTTCGTGCCGCTGCAGCAGCCGTTCGTCGCCGGACTGAACCGGGTGCGGTCGTTGTGGGTGTATACGAGTCGCGGTACCGGGTATTGGGGGCCGCCCAAGCGCTTTGGCGCACCGTCCGAGATCACGCTCGTCAAATTGGTTCCAGCATAAGCGCGCCCACCAACGTTCTCATGGCAGCGTCTTCGACGTTGCGCCTTGCCCTGCGGGCTTTGGCGCACGTACCGTATTTGAATAATATGTTTACGGCAACAATTTTTACCAAAGCCGAGGCGAATGCGCTATCGTTGGGTTTTTTCCTACCCCCACTAAAGGATAGCGCGCATGAATCGCCGTACCCGTCTTCCCGTCCTGACCATCCTGGCTGCCAGCCTCATCGCCGGTGCCGCGCATGCTGCCACGCCCGGCAACGACCCGGCGGCGCTCGCCAAGGTGCGCGACACGGCGCTGCAGAGCGATTACGCCTACCAACGGATGGAAGACCTGACGGACCTGGTCGGCCCGCGCCTGTCCGGTTCGCCGGGCGCGGCGGCGGCGGTGAAGCAGGTGGCCGACGAGCTGCGCAAGCTGGGCGCCAAGGTCACGCTGCAGCCCATCAAGGTGCCGCACTGGGTGCGCGGTGCCGAGGCGGCGTCGCTGGTCGACTACAAGGGCCGCCCTGAAGGCGTGACGCAGAAGATCGTCCTGGCCGCGCTGGGCGGTTCGGGCGCGACGCCGGCCTCCGGCCTCACCGCCAAGGTCGTCGTGGTCAGCAGCTTCGACGAACTGAAGGCCAAGGCGGCCGAGGTGAAGGGCAGTATCGTGCTGTTCGACGTGCCGTTCGACCAGCGCATGGCCGACCGCGGCCTGGCCGGCACGGCCTATGGCCAGGCCGTCGCGTTCCGCGGCGCGGGTCCGCGCATGGCGGCCGAGATGGGTGCATCCGCCGCGCTGGTGCGCGCCGTCGGCGGCGCTGCCTACCGTATCGTCCATACCGGCGCCACCAATCTGCAGGATGGCGCGCGCATCCCGGCGGCCGCCGTCACCATCGAGGATTCGATGCTGATCGCGCGCCTGGCCAAGCGCGGCCCCGTCACCATGCACCTGACCCTGACGCCGCAGACCCTGCCGGACGCCGACAGCTTCAACGTCATCGCCGACTGGCCCGGCACCGACAAGGCCGACGAAATCGTGCTCGTGTCCGGCCACCTGGACTCCTGGGACCTGGCAACCGGCGCCAACGACGACGCCTCGGGTGTGGTCAGCGCCATGGAAGTCATCAATACGCTGCGCAAGCTCGACTACCGCCCGCGCCGTACCATCCGCGTCGTCGCATGGATGAACGAGGAAAACGGCGGACGCGGCGGCACCGGCTACGATGCCGCCTACAAATCGACGGCGGAAAAGCATTTTGCCGCCTATGAAGACGATAACGGCTCGGGCCGCCCATTCGGCCTGCGCGCCGGCTTGAGCCAGGCCTCGATGAAGCTGCTGGCCCCGTTGCAGGCGGCACTGTATCCGATGGGCGCAGGCGCACTGCGTCGTGAAGACGTGGTCGGTTCCGGCGACCTGCATGCGCTGGAAAAATCCGGCGTGCCCAGCTTCGAGCCGTGGATCGACTCGTCCGACTACTTCAATTACCACCACACCCCGGCCGACACCTTCGACAAGGTCGATCCGGACAACCTGCGCCGTCACGCTGCCGTGATGGCGACCACGGCCTGGTTCCTGGCCAATATGGACCAGCCGATCGGCCGCTCCAACATCTATGCGAACGCCGCTCCGGCGGCCAACGCCGTCGCTGCCGGCGCCAATGCCGCTTCCAACGCGGGCGCCGGCACGGCTGCCGGTACGGGTGCGGTTACCGCAACCGGTGCCGTTGCAGCGGCCAAGGCCAAGTAATCGGCGGCGGGTCGGCGTCAGGCCGCGTTCCGGCGTGACGCGGCGACCCGAGCGTCGACGACCCAGCCCCGCAGCAGGCACTCTTCCGGACGTGCTTCGTCACGCCCGGGCGGAATGCGCGGGCGGGCAGGGCAGGTGTAGCCGGCCTCAACCGCCGTTGATGCGCCGGATCGCCCGTGCATGTCCCCGGAACGGACGGCCGTACACAGTCTGGATGCCGCTGGCAAAATTCTGCCCCCAGACCAGTTGCGGCCGCGTTTCGTGCTGCTCGGACGACCAGTACCAGACGCGGTCGAAGGACTCGCGCTGGTTGGCGAACAGCAAGGCCAGCTCGCGCCGGGTCGGCAGCACGCCTTCCTGCATGCCGGCCCACTCGCTCGCGGCCGGCCAACTGACGTCGGAAGCTTCGTCGGCCAGCAGCACCAGGTGATAGTCGGGCTCGCCGTTCTTGCCGAGGATGACCCCGGCATAGGCTTCGCCTTCCTTCAGCATTTCTTGGATTCTCAGGTAATCGCCCATCGCGCAGTCCTTTCGTGATGTGTAGCGTTCCTTATGACCTTGATCGCTGCGCTTGGTTGCGGCACGGGACTCGACCTAGCTCATAACGTGGAGCGCTGGCGCTGCTTCAAAGCGTGCGGCGGACCTTGCTTCCACTAGGCAAGTGTTAAATGTGCTCGGGGTTGATTCGAAAAGCTGGTGTATGAACTTGTCAATTGCCGTTCTTTAACTTATTGATTGTCATGAGATTCCGTGCGTGGAGTTCAATTAGTGGCGGAAATATTTCTTCAAATAAGTTGAACTTTAGAAGTTTCCTATGCTCAAAGGGTTATCTTCATTTTTGATGCTAGGAAATATTCTAATGAATAAACTCGCCACTTTCGCTTCCGACTTCCACCTGGGTACCCTGTTGTCCTGCAGCGCCGCCGTCCTGCTGACCGCCTGCGGCGGTAGCGCCGACCTAGGCGCCAATCCAGCGCAGACCGCTGCTACCGTCGAAAGCACTGTGACCGCCTCCGCGAATGGCAGCAACGCGCCGAACCTTGCCGATGCAAGCGCCGTCCAAGCCGCCGCCGCGAATCCGAACGAGTTCGTCGTCCATGGCTATGAAGGCGATCCGCTGGCTGCCGCCGGCTCCGCCAACGGCGCCCTTGCCAGCGCCGCGGCCCAGGGTTCGCAGCCGCGCCTGCTGGCCAGCGTGACGTCGGTCGATACCGCATCCGCCACCACCAGCACCGTCGCCAGTGCCCAGGTGACCCAGATCTACCAATCGCTGCTGGGCCGTGCGCCGGACGCGGCCGGTCTCGCCTACTGGAGCCAGGCGATGGTGAACGGCATGTCCGCCGCCCAGGTCGAAGCGTCGATCCGTGGCAGCGCCGAGTACGCGAGCCTGCATCCGGCTACCGGCGCTAACACGGTCACCACCCCGGCGACCACCTATAACTACTACGTGTCGCCGAACGGTTCGGATACCGCGGCCGGCACCAAGGCAGCGCCGTTCAAGACGCTGGCACGCGCCGCCAAGGCCGCGACCAAGGGCGGCACCACCGTCTGGGTCGCACCGGGCACCTATGCCGGCGGCATCAAGACGACCGCCAACGGCACCGCCGCGGCGCGCATCTACTGGGTCTCGACCACCAAGTGGGGCGCGAAAGTCGTCCCGCCGAGCAGCTCCAGCACCGACAGCGCCTGGGACAACCGCGGCAATTACGTCAGCATCGTCGGCTTCGACATCGACGGCACCAATGCCGGCAGCGGCAAGGCCTGGACCCACGGCATCTACACCGGCGGTTCGTACGGCATGATCGCGGACAACCACATCCACCACCTCGCTACCAAGGTGGCCTGCACCAGCGCCGGCGGTTCGGCGATCGGTGTGGACAGCTATTACCACGGTGTGATGACCGACGTGGTCGGCAACGTCGTCAACGACATCGGCCCGGCCGGTTGCACCTACGTCCAGGGCATCTATTTCAGCACCTCGGGTTCGATCAAGAACAACCTGGTGTACCGCGTGGGCGCGGTGGCGATCCACCTGTGGCACGACGCGACCAATGTGATCATCACCAACAACACGGCGGCGGCATCGAACTTCGGCATGGTGATCGGCGGCGGCGACTTCTATTACACGACGGCCGGCGCGAACAATGTGTTCGTGGCGAACAATATCGTGTACGACAACAAGTACGGGATCTCGGAGCAGGGCACGACGGGCAAGGCGAACCAGTACAGGAACAACCTCGTCTACAAGAACACCTCGTACAACTTCTCGCTGCGTAATGGCCTGACGCATACGAGCACCGTCGGCTCGGACCCGCTGTTCGCCGGCTACTCGCGTACCGCGGCGACGCCGAACTTCCACCTGAGCGCCAGCTCGCCGGCCATCGGCCGCGGCATCGCGACCAATGCCTACCCGACCGACCTGGACGGCAAGGCACGCAATGCCTCGACCGGCTATGACATCGGCGCCTATCAACACTGATCGGCAGCTGCAGACACGGATCGGGACAGCCCGCACGCCTCACGGCCTGCGGGCTTTTTTGTGGAGAGCAGGGCGCTATTCTTCCTGTTCGTCGACTGGCGCCGCGATCTGCGGGCCATTGCTGCCCACGCGGTTGACGGCCGTGCTCACCTTGTACCAGTCGAATGCCTCCGGCGGCACGGCGCTGCGGCGCACGAGCTCGAGCGCCTGTTCGGCCGGCAGCTCGTGGTCCAGCCATAGTTGCGCATCCGCGGCCTCGAGCACGACGGGGCGGCGGTCGTGCAGGTCGAGCATGCCGCCGGACGCATCGTCGGTGACGATGACGAAGCCCGCTTCGGCGCGGTGTTCCTCGAACGGACCGAAATTGGCCAGCGCCACCATGAACAGCGGGGCGCCATCCTTGCGATGGATGTGCCACGGCTGCTTGTGGCCTTTTTCCCCCGTCCATTCGTACCAGCCCTCGGCCGGCACGATGCCGCGTCCCTTCTTGACGAGCCGGGACCAGTAGCGGTTGGCGAGCTTGTCCATGCGTGCATTGATGGAGATCGGCACCTTGCCCTCGGCCCATTTAGCGCGGTAGCCCCAGAACACGTCGTCCACGCGCTGCTGCCCGTCCTGCACGTGCATCACGGGGTGGTAACTGCCCGGCGCCGCGTTCGTGGTCGGGGCGGATTCGCTGTCATAGACGGCGTCCAGCCAGCCGATGAGGTTGGCGTAATGGCGCGCGGTCTGGCTCTGGTCAAATCGTCCACACATGAGACGATATTAATGCAATCCGCATCCCCGGGTCGTCCGTTACGTGGCCAGTGCGAGGACGTGATTGTCCGACGATGTTTTTGCGTCTGTGCGTGCGGGCAACAGACAGTAAGTTTGTAAATATTCGTCGCTGCAATAGGCGAAATGGAGGGAGTTTGATAAGATTGACCCTTGATTTCCGTGGCGCAAGAATTTGTCGCCCGCTCCCCTGGTGACCGAATGTCGTCGTCGCCACACGCCCCCGAACCGATTTGAGCGTCCTCCTTCTTCTTCTCGTGACCACCGCGCTGTCCGCGGTGATGCTGATGGTGCTGCTGTCGCTGGCGCGCCACGCCGTGCCCGGCGTGCGCCAGTGGTCGATCGCCAACGCGCTCGCCATCGTCGCGCTGCTGCTGTTTGCCGCCCGCGGCCACGTCCCGGACGTGCTGTCGTTCGACGCCGCCAACCTGCTGCTGCTGTGCTCGCCCATCTTCATGTACGCCGGCTTCCTGCTGCACCTGGGCAAACGGGTGCCGGTCCGGCGTCTCGCGGCCTGGGCGGTATTGTCGACGCTGGCACTTGCCTGGTTCCGCTACGCGGTGGACGCCACCGCGCTGCGGATCGCGCTGACCTCGCTGTTCCATGGCGTCGTCAACGGTGCCATCGCCTGGGCACTGCGCCGTTCGGCCAGCCCCGGCCGCGCGCGCTATCCGGCCCGTTTCGCGTTCTGGTCCGCCGCCTTGCAGACGGCCTGCTATGCCGCCCGTTTCGTGCTGTACGTGGTCCAGTTCGATATCGCCGTGTCCGTGTTCGACGCCTCGCTGATGAACCTGGTCTTCGTCGCACTCGGTACGCTGGCGCTGCCGACGCTGACGATGGGCGCCGTAATGATGGCCAATGCCGACATCATCGCCCGCACGACGTATGCGGCCGAGCACGACTATCTGACCGGGGCCTGGACCCGCCGTGCCTTCTCGAAGCTG
Source organism: uncultured Massilia sp. (assembly GCA_963529995.1). Taxonomy (GTDB): domain Bacteria; phylum Pseudomonadota; class Gammaproteobacteria; order Burkholderiales; family Burkholderiaceae_D; genus Telluria. Next base: position 28,618 of record CAUSCY010000030.1, read on the forward strand.
GCGGAGCGCGAACGCGAGCGCATCGCCCGCAGCGGCGGCGAACTGTCCGTGCTGGTCTTCGACGCCGACCACTTCAAGGCCATCAACGATACCTACGGCCACGCGATGGGCGACCGGGTGCTGGGCGACATCGTGCTGCGCACGGGGACCGTCATCCGCGGCATCGATTCCTGCGCGCGCCTGGGCGGCGAGGAATTTGCCGTGCTGCTGCCGCAGACGGGCGCGTCCCCCGCGCTGGTTGCCGCCGAGCGCCTGCGCACGACGCTGGAGCAGGGCTGCGTGGGCGACGGTGACGGCGGCCTGATCCGCTATACGGTGAGCGTGGGCGTGGCGACGCTGGAGCCGAACGAAGCCGTAGCGCGGATGATGGAGCGCGCCGATGCCGCGCTGTACGCCGCCAAGTCCGCCGGCCGTAACCGCGTGTGCTGCGCGCAGGGCGGGGCGGGGCAGCCGGCAGGGCATGCAATATTGCAAGTTTGACCCTGGTTGCCCCCGGGCTGTGCTACAATCCTGGCCGCTGCCCGGATGGTGAAACTGGTAGACACCCCGGACTTAAAATCCGGTGCCGGAAACGGCGTGCCGGTTCGATTCCGGCTCCGGGCACCACGGACACTCCCGCACCCAGCGCTTTCAGCGTCTTCCCTCATCCAATCCTCGCTCGGTGCGGTCCTGCAGCAAGCCGCGCACCTGTTCTGCCACCTGTTCGATCTCGTCGAGCGCCACGGGAATGAAGCGCTCGATCGGATGATCCCGTTCCCAGGCCGCCAGCTTCTCGCGCCGCTGTGCTTCGTTGCTGCTGTCGAAAATGCCGGCGTAGAAGTTCGCGCGTGCCGCGCTATGGAGATCGGCTGCCAGGCCGCGTAACTGGAAGGCTAGTAGGAGTTCCAAGGTCTGCATGCGACGTCTCCAGATCGTTATTGAGGACTAATGGGACTAATGGGACATGTTGTCGTGTCAGTCTAGTACCGGTAGCTCTCCTGCATTCTCACGCAATGTAACTGTCGCGCGCCGGGGCGGGTCAATATCGGTTCATCCGGCCAGGTCTCCGCCGTCTACGCTGTGGCGACGTTCCACGTCCGGCGGGACATACGTGCGCTGCGGTCCGAGTCCCTCGAAGCCATAATCCATCGCACGTTGCAGCGCGACGAGCGAAACGGGACGCCGGAACGCGAACGCGATGCATCCGCACAGGTCGTCCCGGGCCTGGATGAGTTCTTTCTCATTGGACGTCAGCAGGACAAGATTCGTCAGCGGCGCACGCCGCTTCAGTTCGGATGGAAGGCATCTGCGGTCACCAGGTATCGCAATGCTGTGCATGACGATCACGTCGAACGTGATCACGGATATCTTGAGCAGGACGTCCTGGATCGAATGGGCGGCGATGACGTTGTACCCGACCCATTGAAACAGTTGCTTGGTGGCTGCGCTTGCGGAACCATCACGCTCTAAAACCAGCGCTGTTCTCATCGAAATTGCTTGTTGGAAGATAATGACCTTAATGTAATGCCTGCTTGCTCAGCAATAGTGCCAGTACACGAGCCGCAGGTTTGTGGGATCAGCCTGACACAACAATACTTTCGGGTGGTCGGAGGGCCTGCGACGTGCGGTTCGAGCACGGCAGCAAGGGTTCGTCGCCCGACACGAGAATGTGGGGGCGACATTGTTCGAGCTATAAGAGGCTGGTGGCGCTGCCGCCTGGGAAAGGCGGCGCGTAGTGGCGAAATCTTCGTCGCTTGCTACCGGTTCACTGCTGCCTGAACGTCGACCCCACCGGCGTACCGACGATCTTCGCATCCGTGAAGTGATCCTCGAACTGGGTCGCCTGGTCGGGGTGCTCGTACACCCACTCGGCGGCCTCCTTCGCGCGCTCGCTGCTTCCCATCTCGTAGATCCTGCCGTCGACGACGATGGTCGTCGTGTCGCTCATTGCGCTCATCGCGTTCTCCTGAGAGTTAGAGCGCCTAACAAAACCTCCATGGCGGCGTTGCATCGTCTCGCCGTATATTCGTACTGTCTTCGACGATGCGTCGGGAGGCCGCATCCCTTGCCCTGAAGGTTTTGTTAGGCGCTCTTAGCCTGCACGCACTGTAGCAGCTTCGCGGGCAGGCGCGCGGGCGTTCGCCCTCCTGAATGACGATCCGTCAACAACTTGCTTTGGCTGGGCCGGGCGATGTTGTACCATGCCGGGTGGCACGCACATCCTATGGTGCGTGCCGGAAATCGGCAAGGAATGACATTGAATATCACAATCAACGAGGAACTCCGCTCCTTCATCGATCCGCTCACGCCCGTCGAGTACGCGGCACTGGAACGCAGCCTGCTGGCGGAAGGCTGCCGCGATGCGCTGGTGTTGTGGCGCGACGTCTTGATCGACGGTCATAACCGCTACGACATCTGCCGCAAGCACGACATTCCGTTCCGCACGGTCCAGAACGACCGCTTCGAGTCGCTCGAGGATGTGATGCTGTGGGTCATCGACAATAATCTCGCGCGCCGCAGCGTGTCCGACTTCCAGCGCGGCATGCTGGCGCTGCGCAAGAAGGAAATCGTCGCGGCCCGCATGGCGCAGCGCGCGGCCGAGGCGCCGCCGGACCAGCCCGCTCCCGACATGGAAGAGGATCCGGTCGATCCGCCCTGGAGCACGCGCGAAGACGTGGCCAAGGCCGCGCGCGTGTCGGCCAATACGCTGAGCCAGATCGAGCGCATCCGCAAGACGGCGGCGCCGGAGCTGGTCGAGGCGGTGCGCAAGGGCGATATCTCGGTGAGCGCCGCGGCGACCGTCGCCTCGCTGCCGCCGCAGGCCCAGGTCGCGGCCGTGGCCGGCGGCAGGAAGGAATTGCAGCAGGCCGCGCGCCAGGTGCGCGAGCAGAAGGCCGGTGCCAAGCCGAAGAAGGAAGTCGTGCCGGAATCGCCCGAAGAACAGGTCAAGGCGCTGCGCAGCCAGGTCGGCGAGCTGAAGGACCGCGTCGCGACGCTGTTGACCGAAAACGAAGTACTCAAGCAAAAGCTGGCCGCGCTCGGCGCCGGCGCCTGACCATCACCCACTCCCAGGAGAACTATTGATGTTGCTTCCTCGTCTCGTCGCTTCGACCGTTCTCGGCTGCGCATCCCTCGCCGCGCTGCCGCTTCCATCGCCGGCCCAGGCGGCTGCGGCGGCTGTCGCGCCTGCAAAATCCGATACCTTCAGCGGCACCGAGCTGGCGCGGATGAAGGCGACGGCCCGGCGCGTGACGATCCTGCGCGACAAATGGGGCATCCCGCACGTGTTCGGCAAGACGGATGCGGACGCCGTGTTCGGCATGGTGTACGCGCAGGCGGAAGACGACTTCAACCGGATCGAGCTGAACTACATCAATGCGATGGGACGCCTGGCCGAGGTCGAGGGAGAGAAGGAGATCTGGACCGACCTGCGCATGAAGCTGTACATCGATCCGGCCGACATGAAGGCGAAGTATGCCGAGAGCCCGGCCTGGCTGAAGCAGCTGATGAATGCCTGGGCGGACGGCTTGAACTGGTACGTGGCCTCGCATCCGCAGGTCAAGCCGAAGCTCCTCACGCGCTTCGAGCCGTGGATGGCGCTGACCTTCAGCGAAGGCAGCATCGGCGGCGATATCGAGGAGATCGACACGAAGCGCCTGGGCGAGTTCTACGGCAAGGCGCCGCAGGCGGGGATGCCTACGGTGGCGCTGGCCGCACTGGATAATGGGGTCACTGCGCCCGACAAGGGCTTCGACAAGGAGCCGACCGGCTCGAACGGCTTCGCCATCGCGCCCAAGCTGACGGCGGACGGCCGCGCGCTCCTGATGATCAACCCGCACACCTCGTTCTATTTCCGTCCCGAGGTGCACATGGTCAGCGAGGAGGGACTAGATGCCTACGGCGCCGTGACCTGGGGCCAGTTCTTCATCTACCAGGGCTTCAACGACCGCATCGGCTGGATGCATACCTCGGGCGGCGGCGACGTCATCGACGAGTACCTGGAGACCGTGGTCGAAAAGGGCGGCAAGTTCTTCTACAAGTTCGGCGACCAGCTGAAGCCCATGCGCGAGAAACGCATCGCGCTGCCGTACCGCACGCCCGGCGGTACCATGGCCACGCGCACCGTCACCGCCTATTACACGCAGCACGGCCCCGTGATCCGCAGCGAGGGCGGCAAATGGGTGTCGATCCGCATGATGGACGACCCGATGCATGCGTTGATGCAGTCCTACGGCCGCACCAAGGCGCGCAACTACGCCGACTTCACCAAGGTCATGCAGCTGCGCACCAACTCGTCGAACAATACGGTGTATGCGGATGCGGACGGCAATATCGCCTACTTCCACGGCAACTTCATCCCGCGCCGCGATCCGCGCTTCGACTGGACCCGTCCCGTCGACGGCAGCAATCCGGCCACCGAGTGGAAGGGCCTGCACGAAATCAAGGAAACGATCACGCTGTTCAATCCCGCCAGCGGCTATATCTCCAACACCAATAACTGGCCGTGCACGGGCTTCGGGGTCAGCAATCCGGACTGCTCGAAGTACCCGGCCTACATGTGGTCGCTGCCGCAGAACGCGCGCGGCATCCACGCCGAGCGCGTGCTGCAGGGGACGAAGGCGCTCACGCTGGACGGCCTCATCGCCAAGTCCTACGACAGCTACCTGACCGCCTTCGAGCCGCTGGTGCCGGCCGTCGTGCGCGACTGGGAGGCGCTGCCCGCCGGCGACGCCCTGAAGGATCGCCTGGCCGAACAGGTGGCCGTGCTGCGCGCCTGGGACCTGCGCTTCGGCGTGAATTCGGTGCCGACCTCGCTGGCCGTGTACTGGGGCCAGGACATGGTCAAGGCCGCTTCCACGCGGGCGCGCGAGAAGCGGGTGCCGGTCGTGGATTTCATCCAGACCAGCTTGACCCCGCAGGAGCGCCTCGATGCGCTGGCGCGCGCCTCGGACAAGCTGCAGGCCGACTTCGGCGGCTGGAAGACGCCGTGGGGCGAGATCAACCGCTTCCAGCGCGCCAGCGGCGACATCCAGCAGCGCTACGACGATGCCAAGCCGAGCTGGCCGGTCGCCTTCACCTCGGCCAACTGGGGCTCGCTGGCATCGTTCGGCATGGTCGCCAAGCAGACCACCAAGCGTATCTACGGGGACCGCGGCAACAGCTTCGTGGCGGCCGTGGAATTCGGCCCGCGCGTGCGCGCCAAGAGCATCTTGGCGGGCGGCCAGAGCAGCGATCCGAAGTCGCCGCACTTCGCCGACCAGGCCGAGATGTACAGCCGCGGGGAGTTCAAGGATGTCCTCTACTACAAGGAAGACATCGAGAAATATCTTGAGCGAAAATACCATCCTGGCGAATAAGGATCATCGAAAGCAGCCTTAAGGGGAATGAGCGCACTTATACGTAGCGCAAAGCGGCCTCAGAACACGCTTGGCACGATTGCAACTCCTATGCAGTTGGGATTAACTGGATCGGCCCATCCGGGCCGTTGATGGACTTTCAACAAGGAGCATACCGTGCTAAGAACCTTGAAACCGCTTTGCCTTGCCGCCGCTCTGCTGTGCGCCGGTACGGGTGCCCAGGCCGCGATCACCGTGTACACGAGCCAGGCCGCTTTCCTGAGCGCCGTGTCGGCCCCTGGCTACGACACCTACGACGACCTGACCGTCGATCCTTACGGCACCACGCTGGCCCGCACGGCCGGCACTTACAGCTATCAGGCCTACTCGCCGGACGGCCTGTGGGGTGCGGGCGGGACGGGCGGCGATTACTGGCTGTCCAACGAAAACGCCTACACGCCGATCGTGTTCCAGAACTTCACCGGCGGCGTCAGCGCTTTCGGTGGCAATTTCTTTAGCTCCAATATCTCAGGCCAGTACGTCCTCGGCAACCTCGTCCTGACGGCCAACGACGGCACCACGCTGAACTATGCGCTGAACGGGACGACCACGAGCACCTTCCTCGGCTTCGTGTCGGACACGGCGCTGACCTCGGTCACGGTGGCCACCGACGGCGGCCTGTATTGGCCGACGGCCAACGACGTCGTGCTGGCCGTGCCGGAGCCCGCGACTTACGGCATGCTGTTGGCCGGCATCGGCCTGCTGGGGGTGGCGGCGCGGCGCCGCCGCTGATGTCCTGACGTCCCGGCACCGGCGCTTCGATGAAGGGTGTCGCCAGCGCTGGCGCCGGCTCCGTCCTGCTTGCTATAATTTTGCAATTTTTCTCGCAGGGCAGGGCCGTGGCAAAACTCTATTTCAGGTATTCGGCGATGAACGCCGGCAAATCGACGTCGCTGCTCCAGGTGGCCCACAATTACGAAGAGCAGGGCCAGAAGGTGCAGTTGTACACGGCGGCCATCGACGACCGCTACGGCGTCGGCAAGATCACGTCGCGCCTGGGGCCGAACCGGCAGACCGCCGTGTTCGACCGCGACACGGATTTCCTGGACAACGCGCCGGAGGTGGCTTGCGTGCTGGTCGACGAAGCCCAGTTCCTGACCACGGCGCAGGTCCAGCAGCTGCACCAGCTGGCGCAGGTGCGCGGCGTGCCCGTCATCTGCTACGGCTTGCGCAGCGATTTCCGCGGCGAGCCGTTCCCCGGCTCGGCCTACCTGCTGGCGCTGGCCGACGATATCGAGGAAATCAAGAATATCTGCACCTGCGGCAAGAAGGCGACGATGAATATCCGCGTCGACGCGGAGGGCCGGCGCATCCGCGAAGGCGAGCAGGTCAGCATCGGCGGTAACGAACGCTACCGCCAGGCCTGCGGCCGCTGCTTCTATACCGGCTGACGCGCCCGGCCGAGGTCGTCGATGATCCCGAACGGCTGGTCGCCGGACACATTGACCGGGTTGCTGCACGGTTGCGCAGCGCATCTGCCGGCCTGGGCCTGCGGCATGGGCGAGATCGCGCTGTACCTGGTGCCGTCGCTGGCGCTGGCGGTCCTGCTGTGGATCGTGACGGCGGCGCATCCGCTGTTCTTCGTCTTCAGCGCCGTCGGCACGCTGTGCCACGAACTCGCGCATTTCTCCGTCGGCCTGCTGCTGGGCGCCGAGCCGACCAATTTCTCCATCGTGCCGCGCCGCACGGGCCGCACCTGGGAGCTGGGCTCGGTCACCTTCGCCAACCTGCGCTGGTATAACGCGGCACCCGCTGCACTGGCGCCGTTCCTGGTGCTGCTGGTGCCGCTCGCCGTTGCCTGGTGGCGCACGCGCGGCGCCTGGCATTTCGGTCCCCTCGACCTGGCCCTGACCCTCGTGCTGGCACCGCAATTCCTGTCGTTCTGGCCATCGCCCATCGACTGGAAGCTGTCTTTACGCAGCTGGCCCTACCTGCTCGTCCTTCCTCTCGCCGGCGCCTGGTACTGGCTGCCGCCCGGTGTGTTTCGATTTGTAAAAGCCTGAACGCCCCGGCTTACGCGGGACTTAAGCTCCGCTGAAGAAGCGTGCAGGCCGACTCTACGTCGCTCGCTATCCTGTAGAATGAATTGGAGCGCCGTTGTGTTGGCGCGGCAGGCTCGTACCTGCCGAATACCGTTCCCGTCCACGGAGAAAGAAAGCATGAAGAAGCAGATGTTGATGGTGTCGCTGGCGCTGGCCATGTCCGCCCATGTCGTTACGGCGCAGCCGGAAAAGGTGACGGCAGCCGTTCAACCGGCCGTGGCAAGCCAGGCCGGTCCGTCCACCCAGCTCAAGCCGTCCGTCGCCCAGACCCAGGCCGCGCTGTGGGCGTCGCGCGTCCTCGCACGCTACCACTACAAGGCCGTGCCGCTGGACGATGCCATGTCGGCCAAGATCTTCGATGCCTACTTCAAGTCGCTCGACAGCGAGAAGCTGTATTTCACCCAGGCCGACATCGACGGGTTCGCGCCGGCGCGCACCAAGCTCGACGACGCCATCAATAACGAAGACCTGACGCTGCCGTTCCAGATTTTCAGCACCTACCAGCAGCGCTTCTCGGACCGCATGGCCTATGCGCGCGAGCTCGTCGCCAAGGGCAAGTTCGATTTCACCACCGACGAATCGCTGCAGATCGACCGCGAGAAGGCCCCGTGGGCCAAGAGCGAGGACGAGGCGCGCGACCTGTGGCGCAAGCGGGTCAAGAACGACTGGCTGCGCCTGAAGCTGGCCGGCAAGGACGACAAGGCGATCCGCGAGACCCTCGACAAGCGCTACGAGGGCTACCAGACGCGCCTGAAAAAGCTGAACAACGAAGACGTGTTCCAGATGTTCATGAACGCCTACGCGATGGCGATCGAACCGCACACGAACTACCTGGGCCCGCGTTCGGCCGAGAACTTCGACATCTCCATGCGCCTGTCGCTGGACGGCATCGGCGCCGTGCTGCAGTCGCGCGAAGACTATACGGTGATCCGCGAAGTCGTCCCTGGCGGCCCGGCCGACAAGTCCGGCAAGCTGAAGGTCGGCGACCGCATCGTCGGCGTGGCACAGGGCAACGGCCAGTTCACCGACGTGATGGGCTGGCGCATCGACGATGTCGTGCAGCTGGTGCGCGGCGAACGCGATTCGACCGTGCGCCTGGACGTGCTGCCGGCCGATGCCGGCCAGGACGGCAAGCACATCACCGTCGCCCTCGTGCGCAAGAAGATCACGATGGAAGAGCAGTCGGCCAAGAAGCAGATCATCGAGGTCAAGGACGGCGGCGTGAAGCGCCGCATCGGCATCATCTCGCTGCCGACGTTCTACCAGGACTTCGAGGCGCGCCGCAAGGGCGACAAGGACTTCAAGAGCGCCACGCGCGACGTCCAGCGCATCCTCGGCGAGCTCAAGAAGGAGAAAGTCGACAACGTGCTGATCGACCTGCGCAACAACGGCGGCGGCTCGCTGATCGAGGCCGTCGAACTGACCGGCCTGTTCATCGACAAGGGCCCCGTGGTGCAGCAGCGCACGGCCGAAGGCCGCGTCGAGGTCGAGAGCGACACCAATGCCGGCCTGGCCTGGGACGGCCCGATGGGCGTCCTGATCAACCGCGGCTCGGCATCGGCATCTGAAATCTTCGCGGCCGCGATCCAGGACTATGGCCGCGGTGTCGTGATCGGCGAGCCCAGCTTCGGCAAGGGCACGGTGCAGACCCTGATCAACCTCGACCGCTTCTCGCAGAACGACAAGCTGAAGTACGGCGAACTGAAGATGACGATCGCCCAGTTCTTCCGCATCAACGGCGGTACCACCCAGCTGCGCGGCGTCACGCCGGACATCAAGCTGCCGGTGACGTCGGATGCCGAAAACTTCGGCGAGTCGTCCTACGACAACGCGCTGCCGTGGGTGCAGATCAAGCCGGCGACCTACCTGCCGTCGGGCGACCTGAAGGAACTGATCGGCCCGCTGCAGAAAAAGCATGAAGCCCGCGTCGCCAACGATAAGGACTTCATCGACATCGAGTCGGACATTGCCGAAGCCGTCAAGATCCGCAAGGACAACATGATCTCGCTGAACGAGGCCGTGCGCCGCAAGGAGCGCGAGAAGCAGGAAGCCAAGGCCCGGCTGCGCGAAGCCCGCCTGGCCGACAACGGCGGCAAGGGCGACGAGCCGGTAGCCGGCCCGGGCAGCAAGGAGCAGCGCGGCAAGGTGCCGACGCCGACCACGCCGAAGAAGAGCAATCTGGCGGCCAAGGGCCGTCCCAGCGCCGACGACGGCCTGCAGGGCGATGAACGCAGCCTGGCGGCGGAACTGGCGGCGGAGAAGGCAGCCAAGAACGCCAAGGACGTGTATCTGCAGGAGGCTGCGCACATCCTCGCCGACGAGTCCGGCATGCTGCGTGCCGACACCCGCATGGCGTCGCGGACGATGCCGTACTTGTCTTCTTTGAAATAAATGACTGTGGTTCTGTTGTATTAAAAACACGAATCCGGTGAGGCCTTCCTGGGATATCCAGGCAGGCATGCAGTGAAAAAGTAGGGCTTCCCCAGGGGAGCCCTGCTTTTTTGTATGTGTGCAAACGAACGTTGCTTTTTTTTTACTTGTGCTACATTAACTCAGCAGTTAAATTAAAAATAACTTTCTTAGACTGAGCAAGGAGCACATATGTCAACTCGTCACCTCATCGCTGCCGCTTTCCTGATCGGGAGCGCCTGCGCTGCCCAAGCCGACGTGCTGCCGGCCACCGCGGCGCCGGCCGGGACGACGACCCAATCGGGGTATCTGTCGAACTGGACCGCGGGCAACGGTACCGACGTCGTCAGTTCCGGCGTGCTGGGCAGCGGCGCGTCGCTGATCGGCGGCGTGTCCTACGGCAGTGCCGCCGTGGCACAGGCGCTGTACGCGAAGGCCAGCGCGAACCAGGCGGCTGGCCAGATTTCGGTAGCCCAGGGTATCGAAGGCAGCTACCTCGTCGGCATGAGCAATGCCAAGATTGCGGCTCTGCTGGGCAATAGCGTGTCGGTCGTCGGTTCCGGCGAAAACATCACCGTCACCACGGGCGGTTCCGGTGCGGCCGGCGGCGGTTCGGCCGGTGGCGCAGTGGGTGGCGGCGCGGTGGGCGGTGGCGGTGCGGTGGGCGGCAGCGCCGGCGGCTCGACCGGTTCCGGCGGCTCGACGGGTGGATCGTCCGGCGGCTCGACCGGTGGATCCTCCGGCGGCTCGACGGGCGGCAGTATCAGCGTCCCGGGTTCGGGCGCCCTCGACCCGATCACCGGCGGCGATACCGCCGGCGGCAATACGGGTACCGATGCCCCCATCGACACCCGTCCGAGCGCCGAGGTGCCGGAACCGTCGTCCATCGCCCTGATGCTGGCCGGCATGCTGGGCGTGGCGAGCATCTCGCGTCGTCGCCAGCGCTGATCGTCAGGCATCCGCCGGACCACGTCGTCCCTGCGCAGGCAGGGACCCAATGTGCGCGCATCGTTGCGATGCCCGTAGAACTTGGGTCCCTGCCTCCGCAGGGACGACGGCGTTTACGGGCCCGCTTTCATGTACAATCTTCTGAACGGTCGTGCTATTTCTCGAAGCCGATAGCGACCGCAATAACAAGGGAGACGACATGGACTTGCATTACAGCGACGACGAGCTGGCCTTCCGCCATGCCGTGCGCGCCTTCATCGCGGCCGAACTGCCCCCGGAACTGCGCGCCAAGGTGCTCGGTCACCTGCGGCTGGAGAAGGACGACTACTTGCGCTGGCACCGCATCCTGGCGCGCCAGGGCTGGGCCGCTCCCGGATGGCCGCGCGCCTACGGCGGCCCCGGCTGGACGCCCGTGCAGCGCCATATCTTCGAGGAAGAGTGCGCACGCGCCGGCACGCCGCCGGTGCTCCCGTTCGGCGTGAACATGGTGGCGCCCGTGATCATGGCCTTCGGCAGCCAGGCGCAGAAGGATTACTACCTGCCGCGCATCCTGTCCTGCGAGGACTGGTGGTGCCAGGGTTATTCGGAACCCGGCGCCGGCTCCGACCTCGCCTCGCTCAAGACGACCGCCACCCGCGGCGTCGATGCGGACGGCGAACACTACATCGTCAACGGCCAGAAGACCTGGACCACGCTGGCCCAGCACGCCGACATGATCTTCTGCCTGGTGCGCACCGATCCGGGCGTGCGCAAGCAGGAGGGCATCTCCTTCCTGCTGATCGACATGCACAGCCCCGGCGTGACGGTACGCCCGATCGTGATGCTCGACGAGGAGCACGAGGTCAACGAAGTCTTCTTCGACAATGTCCGGGTGCCGGCGGCGAACCTCGTCGGCGAGGAAAACAAGGGCTGGACCTATGCCAAGTACCTGCTGGGACACGAGCGCACCGGCATCGCCGCCGTGGGACGCTCCAAGCGCGAGCTGGCGCGCCTGAAACGGCTCGCGCTGCGCGAACACAAGGATGGCCGCCCGCTGCTGCAGGACCCGTTGTTCGCCGCCAAGGTCGCCGACCTCGAGATCGAGCTGATGGCGCTCGAGATGACGGTATTGCGCGTGCTGGCCGATTCCGGCAAGGCACCGGGACCGGAAGCCTCGGTGCTGAAGGTGCGCGGCACCGAGATCCAGCAACGCCTGACCGAGCTGATGGTGGAAGCGGCCGGGCCGCTGGCGCTGCCTTTCGATCCGGCCTACCTGTCCGGCGCTGCGGCCCGCAGCGTCATCGACGACGACGATGCGGCCCCGCTGCTGCCGCACTACTTCAATTATCGCAAGACCTCGATCTACGGCGGCTCGAACGAGATTCAGCGCAATATCATCGCCCAGATGATCCTGGGACTGTGAGGAAACCATGGACTTCGACTTCAAGGAAGAACAGCTGCAACTGGCCGATGCCGTCAAGCGCTGGATCGCCAGGGACTACGGCGTCGAGGCGCGCCGCGCGATCGTCGCGTCCGAGACGGGCAGCGACAGCGCGGCCTGGGCCACGATGGCCGAACTGGGCCTGCTGGCCCTGCCGCTGCCGGAGCGGCATGGCGGCTTTGCCGGCGGCGCGCTCGACCTGTACCTCGTGATGCAGGAACTGGGACGCGGCCTCGTGGTCGAGCCGTACTTCGCCACGGTGCTGGGTGCGCGATGCCTGGCGCTGGCGGACGGGGGCGAACGTTTCGGCGCGCTGCTGGAACGCGTCGGCACCGGCGCCGCGAAGCTGGCCTGCGCGCTCGGCGAACGCCAGTCGCGCCATGACATGCGCGATGTCGCTACCCGTGCCACTCCCGATACGAGCGGCCGCGGCTGGCTGCTGAGCGGCGAAAAGAAAGTGGTGCTGCAGGGAGCGGCAGCCGACGTGCTGATCGTGTCGGCGCGCACCCGCGGCGGACAGCGCGACGAGGACGGCATCACGCTGTTCGCGCTGCCGGCCGGAACGCACGGCGTGCGCGTCACCGGCTACCGGATGCTCGACGGCCAGCGCGCCGCCGACGTCGTGCTGGACGGCGTGCGTGCCGACGCCACGATGCTGGTAGGACGCGAGCACGAAGGCTGGGCGATCCTGGACGAGGTGCTCGACCACGGCGCGGCGCTGCTGTGCGCGGAAGCCGTCGGCGCGATGGATGCGCTGTTCGCGGCCACGCTCGACTACCTCAAGACGCGCCAGCAGTTCGGTGTCCCGATCGGCAAGTTCCAGGCGCTGCAGCACCGCATGGCCGACATGTACGTGCACCTGGAGCAGGCGCGCTCGCTGGCGCTGCTGGCGGCCGTGCGCGTGGACGGCGGCGACGCGCACGAGCGCCGCAGCGCCGTGTCGGCCGCCAAGTACCGCGTCGGCCAGGCCACGCGCTTCATCGGCCAGCAGGCCGTCCAGCTGCATGGCGGCATGGGCGTGACCGACGAATTGCCGGCCGCGCACTGGTTCAAGCGCCTGTCGACGATCGAGCTCACGCTGGGCGATTGCGACCACCACCTGGCGCGCTTCATCGCCCAGCCGGGCTTCGCCGTCGGTCTGGACAAGGAGGCGGCATGAGCGCGGGCGACAAGCGCATCGACTGGTATTTCGAGGACTTCCATCCGGGCCAGGACATCGACCTCGGCACGCGCACCGTGACGCAGGAAGAGATCGTCGCCTTCGCCACGGCGTTCGACCCGCAGCCGTTCCACGTCGATGCCGAAGCGGCAGCCGCGTCGATCTACGGCGGCGTGATCGCCAGCGGCTGGCATACCTGCAGCATGATGATGCGCCTGGTGGTCGACGGCCTGCTGAGCCGCTCGTCGAGCATGGGCTCGCCCGGCCTGGACGGGGTGCGCTGGCTGGCGCCCGTGCGTGCCGGCGACACCTTGAACGTCCGTTATCGGACGGTGAACGTCAAGGCGTCCGCTTCCAAGCCGGACCGCGGCGTCGTATGGTCGACCTGGGTCGCGCTCAACCAGCACGGCGACACCGTCTGCACCGTCGAGGGCATGGGGATGTTCGGGCGCCGCCCGGCTGCGTCTCAGTCGATCGTGCGGTAGCGGTTGCCTCCCCCGGCCTTGGCCTGGTAGAGCAGCGCGTCCGCCACCTGCACCAGGTCGGCGGGCGCGCTCAGGTCGCCGGGCACCATGCTCGAGATGCCCATGCTGGCGGTCAGGCGCGTCGACGTCGGCGATGCCGCGTGCGGAATGTCGAGCGTCTCCAGTTCGTCCATGAGGCGGCGCGCCACGCCGGCGGCGCCGCGCGCGTCGAGCTGGGGCAGCAGGATCGCGAATTCCTCGCCCCCGTAGCGCGCCACCAGATCCTGGGTGCGCGCCGCGGCGCGCTGCATGGCGCCGGCCACCTGCACCAGCGTGGCATCGCCGGCCGGATGGCCGTAGTGGTCGTTGTACAGCTTGAAGTGGTCGATGTCGACCAGCATCAGCGCCACGGGCAGGCCGGCGCGCCCGCAGCGGCGCCACTCCGCGTCCAGGCGTTCGTCGAAGGCGCGCCGATTTGCGACGCCGGTGAGCGAGTCGGTCAGGATCAGCGCGCGCAGCGCGTCGCGCTGGCGCTTGACAGTGAGCTGGGTGCGCACGCGGGCGCGCACGACGGCCGCGTTCACGGGCTTGGCGATGAAGTCGGCGGCGCCCGCTTCCAGCGCCCGCGTTTCGTCCTCGGGCGAGGTGAGGGCGGTGACGAAGATGATCGGGATGTCGGCCGTGTCCGGATTGCCCAGCAATTCGCGGCACACGGCATGGCCGTCCATGTCCGGCATGACGGCGTCGAGCAGGATCAGGTCGGGCAGCTGGGAGCGGGCGATCTCGAGCGCACGCCGGCCGTCCAGCGCGAACAGGACCTCGTGCTCGTCCTGCAAGGCTCCGTACAGGATCTGGATGTTTTCCATCGCGTCGTCGACGACGAGGATGCGGCCGCCCACGGCCATGTCGGTCCAGCTCATGCATTCGCCTCCATGTCCAGTATCGCGCGCACGAGGCACGCGGCCGCCTCGAAATCCAGGAGTTCCACCGCATCCGCCAGCGCGGGCAGCGCCGCGGGCGCCGCCTGTGCCAGTGCCGGCCTTACCGTGTCGAACTGCGCGATCGCTTTCATGTTGTTATTGTGGAGTAAATCCAGCAGATGCGCCAACGCGCGCTGCAGTCCGGCGCGGTCGTGCGCCGGCGTCGCGACGGCTGCGTCCGGCGGCGGCGCATCCGGGCCGGGCAGTGCGCGCGCCGCGTCCAGCACGAGCTGCAGGGCGGCCTCCAGGCGCGCCAGGCGCGGCGCCAGCGCCGGCGTGTCGTCGAGGCGCAGCGCCTGTTCCAGTTCCAGCGCCAGGCGCGCGACGTCGGTGGCGCCCAGGTTCGCCGCCACGCCGCGCAGCCGGTGCGCGGCTTGCCCGGCGCGCTCCCGGTCGCCCGCGTCGAGGAAGGCGCGGATGGCGTGCACGGCATCGCCCTGCGACCGTTCGAAACGC
The DNA here is from genome assembly GCA_963529995.1 of uncultured Massilia sp. Classification (GTDB taxonomy): domain Bacteria; phylum Pseudomonadota; class Gammaproteobacteria; order Burkholderiales; family Burkholderiaceae_D; genus Telluria. The sequence goes on from CAUSCY010000030.1 coordinate 43,871, forward strand.
TTGAACAGGGCGGCAAAGGCGGCGAAACTGCCGCCGAAGCGGGGCAGCGCCGCCGCCAGGTCGATGCCGGGCACGCGCGCGGGAATCCAGGTGCCGGCCGCGGCGGGAGCGGTCGTGCCCCCATTGCCCGGCACGCGCGGCCGCGCGCCGGCACGTTCCAGCGTGGAGACCAGTGCGTCGACGTCGATCGGCTTGGCGATGTAGTCGTCCATGCCGGCGTCCAGAGCGCGCCGGCGGTCTTCCTCGAAGGCGTTGGCGGTCATGGCGATCACCGGCAAGGCCGCCAGACCCATGGCGCGGATCGCGGCGGTGGCTTCGTAGCCGTCCATGACGGGCATCTGCAGGTCCATCAGCACGGCGTCGTAGCGCTCCCCGTCCTCGGCCAGCATCGCAACGGCGGCCTGGCCGTCCGCGGCGATGTCGACGGCCGCGCCCGCGTGGGCCAGCACGTAGCTCGCCACTTCCTGGTTGAGGACGTTGTCCTCGACGACGAGTACGTGCAGGCCCGCCAGGCGGGCGGCCAGCGGCGGCGCCTGCCGGGGTACGCCTGCCGGCTCGGCGGGGGCGCAGAGCAGATCGGCCAGCGCATCGGCCAGCGCATCGGCCAGCGCTTGCGGCGCGAACGGCTTGGCCAGGATGGCGTCCACGCGCAGGCCGGCGGACAGCGCATCGAGGCGGGCGCGCTCCGGATCGGCCGCCAGCAGCACCCAACGGGGGAGCGCCGCCGCATCGGTTTCGGCAGCGGCACCGGTGCCGGTGCCGGCCCGCGCGGCGGACATCACGGCAACGCCATCCAGGTCGGACATGGCGCCGTCGACGAACGCCAGCGTGTAGTGCTTCCCGGCGCGCAGCAGGGCCAGCGCCTGGGCACCGTCCGCGGCGCCGTCGACCTGCCATCCGCGCGCCGCCAGCGCATCGGACAGCGCCGCGCGGGCGCTGTCGTTGTCGTCGGCCACCAGCGCGATCCGTTGCGTGCCGTTTTCCGGACAGTCATCCGTCCGTGCCCGTGACGATCCCCTGCCGAACCATGCCGAAAAGCGGAACGTCGTGCCGCGTCCCGGGCTGCTTTCGACCGCCAGCTCGCCGCCCATCGCATCGACGAGGCGGCGGCTGATCGCCAGGCCCAGTCCGGTGCCGCCGTACTTGCGGCTGGTGGAGTCGTCGGCCTGCGAGAACGCCTCGAACATGCGCGCCTGTTGCTCGGGCGCGATGCCGATGCCCGTGTCGCGCACGGCGAACGCCAGCCGTACCTGTTCTCCGTCCTGCGCGATGGGCGCGATCGACAGCACCACTTCGCCGCGCTCGGTGAACTTGACGGCATTGCCGAACAGGTTCAGCAGCACCTGCTGCAGGCGCATCGGATCGCCGACGAGCGCATCGGGCACGCCCGGTGCCACGGCGAACACGGGTTCGATGCCCTTGTTCCAGGCGCCGGCGGCGCCCAGCACGCCGGTGCTGGCAAGGATGTCGTCGAGCCGGAACACGGTGCGCTCCAGTACCAGCTGGCCGGCGTCGATCTTCGAATAATCGAGCACGTCGTTCAGCATCGACAGCAGCGTCCTGGCCGCCATCTGCATGCGCTCCACGTGGGCGCGCTCGCGCCGCCCCAGGTCGCCCTCCTGCAGCAGCTGCGCCAGGCCCATGATGGCATTCATCGGCGTGCGGATCTCGTGGCTCATGTTGGCGAGGAACGCGCCCTTGGCGCTGTTGGCCGCCTGCGCCTCGCGCAGCGCTTCCTCCAGGCGCGACTGGTGCGCTTGAGTTCCGTCACGTCCGCATGCAGCATGTAGAAGCCGCGCACGCGCCCGGCCTCGTCGAAATCGGGAATGTAGTTGGCCCAGGCATCGATCACCTGGTCGGAGCCCTTGCGCTGCAGCCGGCGCTCGAACGACACGCGCTCGCCGGCCAGCACGCGTTCGACGTAGGGCCGTACCTGTGCCATCTGCGCCTCGTCCATCAGTTCCGCCGTCGTGTGCCCGATCACCTCGGACGCGGGCCGGCCCAGCCAGTCGAGATAGGGCTGGTTGGCGAAGCGGCAGCAAAGCTCCGCGTCCCAGTAGCCGACCAGGGCGGGCAGATGGTCGGTGACGGTGCGGATCATGCGTTCGCTCGCTTCCAGGCGCTCGCTGAAGGCTTGCAGCGCGGCCTGGGTCCGGACGCGCGCCGTGATGTCGCGGATCGTGCCGTGCACGATGCCCTTGCCGCCGATGTCGACGGCGTTGAGCAGCACGTCGGCGTTGAACAGGCTGCCGTCGCGGCGCTCGTGGATCCATTCGAAGCGGCAGTCGCCCCGGTCGAGCGCCATCCGCATGTATTCGTGTACGAGGTCGTCGGAGCGGCGCCCGTCCGGCTGCAGCTCGGGCGAGGTGCTGGCGGGCGACAGGGCCAGCAGGTCGTCGGCGTGCGCATACCCGAACAGGTCGGCGGCGGCCTGGTTGGCGCTGACGAAGCCGGCGCCGTAGGCGACCAGCACTTGGGCATCGCCCGAGCCTTCGAACAGGGCGCGGAACAGTTCTTCGTTGTCGCGGTTGCGCTGCTCCTCGCGCTTGCGCTCCGTGATGTCCAGCACGACGGCGTTGATGCCGACAAGTTAGCGGTCCGGCCCGTACACGGGATAGTAACTGCACATCCAGTGGCGGATCGCGTCCGGTTCGGCCGGGGACGGGCCGCTGTCCTCGATCTCGATCAGCGGGCGGCCCGTCGCCAGCACCTGGCGGTAGGGGCGCTCGATGGCGATGCCGCGTTCGCCCAGTACCTCGGGAAGGGTACGACCGATGTGGGCGTCGGCGGACAGCGCGTTCACGCGCGCCAGGTAATCGTTGATCATCACGATGCGCAGGCTGCGGTCCAGGAACGCCAGGCCGACGGGCGCGGTGGCATACACGGTGCCGAGCAGGGCGCTGGAGCGCTGCAGTTCCTTCGCGCGTTCGGCGACGAGTGCCTCCAGGTTCGAGCGGTATTGCTGCAGCTCTTCCTCCACCTTGCCCAGCGCCCGCGCCACCAGCGCCGCCTCGCGGATCGCGAGCGGCGGGATGACGAGCGGCTCGCCCCGGCCGAGCGCCGCCGCCGGCGCCGTCAGCGCCCGCACGGAACCGGCGATGGCGCCGCCGATGCGCCAGGCCAGCACCAGGCTGACGGCGAGCATGGCGGCGATCCACGCCATCGTGGTGCCGGGCGCGGGACCGAGCAGCTCGCGCGCGGCGTGGCGGGGAAAGCCGATCGCCACGGTCCAGTCGTGCGCCGGCGTGCGCGCATAGGCGATCCAGGACGGCTGCGCGTCGGCCGGCAACTGCCCCCTGACGGCGACGAGTCCGGCGGCCGTACGCGGCAGGGCGGCCGCCACTTCCGCGGGCATGGCCGCGCCGATGGCAGGCTGCAGTTCGCCGCTGCGCGCGACCAGGCGCCGGTGGTTGTCAAAGATGCGCGCGCTCCAGTGGGACGGCAGGTGCTGGCTGGCCAGCAGTTCCGACAAGCGGCGCGGGCGCAGTTCGACGGACAGCGCGTAAGCCACCTTGCCGTCGCGCCAGACCGGCACGGCGATCGAGATCACCCACGGTTCCGCATCGCTGCCGCGGTGCATGCCGGACGTGACGGCATCCCCGCTCGCGAACACGGCGCGCACGTCGGCCTCGTTGCCGCTCGGTCCCAGGTGGCCGCCGAACGGGTGCCGGGTATCGAGCAGGGCGGCGCCGTCCGGGCCGTGCAGCACGAAGGCGTGGGCCGGCAGTTCGGGGCGCAGCAGGCGGCGTGCCGTGGCATGGAAGGCGGCCAGGTCGCCGCTCGCCAGGTCTGCATCGATGGCCAGCGTGCGCGCGGCCGTCTCGCCGTTGGCCAGGTCGCGGTCGACACCCGCGGCCAGCGCCCGCGCGATCATCTCGGCATCCTCGGCGATATGGGCGCGCTCGCGCTGGTCGGCGTCGGTGGCGAAGACGAAGTAGCCGACGAGGATCGGCAGCGCACAGCCGAGCACGAGCCAAACCAGCTTGGCGCGGATGGAAGGAAGCGAACGTCGTTGTAACAGGGGCAATGCGGGCTCCGCCATGAGGTACGGCACCCGGCGGGTACCGATGCCATTCTGCCACTCCCGGCCCCGACCACGCCGCCGCCTTCACTCCCGAAATTCGGGGTCAGAGCACATTTTTCGCCTGGCTGAACTTTTAAGTCATTGAATCTCCTAGGATTTTATCGGCGGAGATCCTGAAAATGTGCTCTGACCCCGAATTTTGGGTTGCGCCGTGGATACGGTTTGGAACTGAAAGTAATTCTCTGGGTCAATCTTTGGTTTTCTGGCGTAAAATTGCCGGATTGCATATGTTTGATGTGAAGGCGTGTCATGGCGAGGCCAGAAAAAGTCCGGCTGGGGGAAATCCTGGTGCAACAGAAGCTGCTGTCGGAAGAGCAGCTGAACCAGGCGCTGGCCGACCAGAAGCGCAGTGGACGCAAGCTCGGCCGGGTGTTCGTGGACAGCGGCTTCGTTACCGAGGAACAGATTTCCGGCGCGCTGGCGCGCCAGCTCGGCATCCCTTATATCAACCTCAAGTTCTACAACATCCACCAGGACCTCGTGCGTACGCTGCCGGAGACGGCGGCGCGGCGCTTCCGCGCCATCGTGCTGGAAGACCGCAGCGAGACGGTGCTCGTCGGCGTGTCCGATCCGACCGACCTGTTCGCCTACGACGAGATCGCGCGCCTGCTCAAGAAGGGAGTCGAGCTGGCCGTCGTCAACGAGACCGAGGTGCTGCAGGCGATCGACCGCATCTACCGCCGCACCGGCGAGATCACGGGCCTGGCGCGCGAGCTGGAGCAAGACCTGGGCGACACCACCTCGGTCGACTTCGGCGCCCTGAGCGCCAATTCCGGGCTCGAAGAAGCGCCCGTGGTCAAGCTGCTGCAGTCCGTGTTCGACGATGCGGCGCAGGTGCGCGCCTCGGACATCCACATCGAGCCGCAAGACGGCCGCCTGCAGATCCGCTTCCGCATCGACGGCGTGCTGCACCTGCAGACGGAGGCCGACATCAAGATCGCCACGCCGCTGGCGCTGCGCCTGAAGCTGATGGCCGATCTCGACATCTCCGAGAAGCGCCTGCCGCAGGACGGCCGCTTCGCCGTCAAGGTGAGGAACCAGCGCATCGACGTGCGTATCTCGACGATGCCCACGCAGTACGGCGAGTCCGTCGTGATGCGTCTGCTGAACCAGGTCGGCACCACGCTGCGCCTGGACGCGATCGGCATGGCGCCGCGCCTGGTCGAGCGTTTCCGCGCCATCGTCCAGCGTCCCAACGGCCTGGTGCTGGTGACGGGGCCGACCGGTTCCGGCAAGACGACGACGCTGTATTCGGCGCTGTCCGAACTGAACTCCGTCGAGAAGAAGCTGATCACGGTGGAAGACCCGGTCGAATACCGGCTGGCGGGCATCAACCAGGTGCAGGTCAACGACAAGATCGACCTGTCGTTCGCGCGCGTGCTGCGTTCCGCGCTGCGCCAGGACCCGGACATCGTGCTGGTGGGCGAGATGCGCGACCAGGAGACCGCCCAGATCGGCCTGCGCGCCGCGATGACGGGCCACCTGGTGCTGTCCACGCTGCACACGAACGACGCGGCATCGACGCCGCTGCGCCTGATGGACATGGGCGTGCCGCGCTATATGGTGGGCGGCTCGCTGCAAGCCGTGCTGGCGCAGCGCCTCGTGCGCGTGATCTGCGAGAGCTGCTCGGAGCCTTACCAGGCCCCGCCGCCGGAACGCGCCTGGCTGCGCGCCGAACTGGGCGACCGGGCCGAGGCCGTGCCGTTGTTCCACGGGCGCGGCTGCTCGCACTGCAACGGCACCGGCTACCGCGGACGCACTGGCGTCTACGAGTTGCTGGAGATGACGCGCGCCGTCAACGAGGCGGTGAACCATCCGGACCCGTCGCACTTCCTCAAGGTGGCGCATGCCGAGATGCGCGGCGAGACGCTGCGCCGCAGCGCCGTGCGGCTGGCGATTGCGGGCCGCACGACGGTGGCGGAAGCCATGCGCGTGTCGAACCAGATGGAAGAATAAGGCATGCCGTTTTTCGCCTACAAAGGCCGCAACGCACGCGGCGAATTGATGCAGGGCGTGCTGGAAGGCGCCGACAGCGGCGCCGTCGCCGACCAGTTGTTCGGCACGGGCGTCACCCCCATCGAGATCAGTCTGACGACCCGCAAGAGCACGGGTGCCGCCGACGGCGAGGGCTTGTGGGAGCGCCTCACGCGACGCAAGGTGACCTCGATCGACGTGCAGCTGTTCAGCCGCCAGATCTACACGCTGCTCAAGTCCGGCGTGCCGATCATGCGCGGCCTGGCCGGCCTGCAGGAATCCGCGACCAATAAAAGTTTTGCGCGCGTGCTGCAGGATTTGCGCGAGTCGCTCGACGCGGGCCGTGAACTGTCCGCCGCCATGCGCCGCCATCCCGAGTGCTTCAACCCGTTCTATCTCGCCATGGTGCGCGTGGGCGAGATGACGGGTCGCTTGGAAGAGGTGTTCCTGCGCCTGTTCGATCACCTCGAATTCGACCGCGACATGCGCGCCCGCGTGAAGACGGCGCTGCGCTACCCGAGCTTCGTCGTCATCGCCATGATCGTCGCGATGGGCGTCGTGAACATCTGGGTCATCCCGCAATTCCAGAACGTCTTCAAGACCTTCCATACCGAGCTGCCGCTGATGACGCGGATCCTGATCGGGACGTCGGAGTTTACCAAGCAGCAGTGGCCCTGGTTCGCGACGCTGGGCCTGGCGACGTTTGCGGGCTTTCGCAACTGGACCCGCACTCCCAAGGGGCGCCTGCGCTGGGACCGCATCAAGCTGCGCCTGCCCATCGCCGGCAAGATCGTCCACAAGGCCACCATGGCCCGCTTCGCGCGCAGCTTCGCGCTGTCGATCCGCAGCGGCGTGCCGATCGTGCAGGCGCTGACGGTGGTCGCCCAGACGTCCGACAACGCCTATCTGTCGATGCGCATCGAGCAGATGCGCGAAGGCGTCGAGCGCGGCGAGAGCATCCTGCGCACGGCGACGAATGCCGACGTGTTCACGCCCATCGTGCTGCAGATGATCGGCGTGGGCGAGGAGTCCGGCTCGCTGGACGACCTGATGGACGAGATCGCGCTGATGTACGAGCGCGAGGTCGACTACGAACTCAAGACGCTGTCGAGCCAGATCGAGCCGATCCTGATCGTGTTCCTGGGCGTGATGGTGCTCGTGCTGGCGCTGGGTATCTTCCTGCCGATCTGGGACCTCGGGGCTGCGGCGCTGCGTCATTGAGGCCGATGTTTACGCGACGCGACAGATTATTGCTTACATGTAATTTTTAAAAGAAAACTTTACTTTCAGTGAATCAAGATTGCTGAAAATCAAGGTAGAATGTGTGGGATACCAGCGCTGGTCTGAGGCGCGACAAAATCCCTAACAAGCTCGCGCGGCGAACGCGCATCCACACGGAGAACTCAATGAACAAGAATTTCAAGGCTGGCGCGCAAGGCGGTTTTACCCTGATCGAACTGATCGTCGTGATCGTCATCCTGGGCATTCTGGCGGCGACGGCGCTGCCGAAGTTCGTGAGCTTGAGCGGTGATGCGCGGTTTGCATCCGTCAAGGCAGCAAAAGGTGCGTTGGCTGCGACGTCGGCCATGGTGCATGGGAAGGTGCTGGCGAATCCGGCAATCGGAAACAACGGCACGGTTACGGTAGAAGGGATCGTCGTTCAGCTCGCGAATGGTTACCCGAATAGCGAGACCATTGGCAAGGCTGCAGGCCTGGCCGATGACTATACGACGACCGTGAACGGCAGGGCACTGACCGTATCGCCGAAGGGCGCAACCAATGCGGCGAAGTGCAGCGTGAAGTACGACAACATCGGAGATGCAACTGGCCCGATCATCTCGATGAATGCCGAATCAGCTGAAGATTGCAACTGATCGAGATGGTAGCATCCCGCCCTTGCTCAGAGGGCTGATCCGACTACGGCCGTGGCAATGTCACGGCCGTTTGCATTTCCGGCTCAAGGTGCGGTGCATGGACAACGATTCATGTGTCTAAACCAAAAATATTTTTCCTGAGTGAAAAATTGGTATCGGCTTTTGACTACAGTTGAATATAATCAACGCTCTAGCACAGCTCCTTCATTCTCACTGTTACTCACCGCCGCCGCATGGGTCTTTTCAACAAAACCAAGAACAACGGAGCCTGGCTGGCGCTGCAATTGCAGCAGGACGGCATCACCGCCGCCAGCCTCCTGCCCGGCGACGGCAAGCCGAAGATAACGGTGGCGGCATTCTTTCCCGGCGCCGCAACGGTCGATGCCCTCGAAAAGGCCGGCAAGGAACTGCATAGCACCGACTACCGCTGCACGACCGTACTGGCCGGCGGCGCCTACCAGTTCGTGACGGCCGAGGCGCCCAACGTCCCGCGCGAAGAACTCAAGACGGCCATGCGCTGGCGCCTGAAGGACATTCTCGATTTCCCCGTCGCCGACGCGACCATCGACGTGCTCGAACTGCCGCCCGGCGAGAACGCCGGCGCGCGTGCCCAGCAGAGCGTGTTCGCGATCGCCGCCCGCAACAGCACCATCGCGCCGCTGCAGCAACTGTTCGCCGACGCGAAGGTCAAGCTGCGCTGCATCGACATCCCCGAGATGGCGCAGCGTAACGTGTCGGCCCTGCTGGAAGCGGATGGCCGCGGTGTCGCGATGCTGTCGTTCGGCGAGGATGGCGGCCTGCTGACCGTGTCCTGGCGCGGCGAGTTGTACCTGTCGCGCCGGATCGACGTGACGCTGACGCAGCTGCTCGACGCCGATCACGAACGCAAGCACCAGAGCTTCGACAAGATCACGCTGGAGCTGCAACGCTCGCTCGATCACTTCGAGCGCCAGTTCTCCTTCATCAGCGTGGCCAAGCTCGTGCTGGCGCCGACGGGGGCGGCGGGGCTCGAGGAATACCTGTCGAGCAATCTGTACACGCGCGTCGAGTCGCTCGACCTGGGCACGCTGTTCGACCTGCAGGCGGCGCCGGAGCTGCGCGAACCCGCGGGCCAGCAGCGCTTCTTCCTGGCGCTGGGCGCCGCGCTGCGCGACGAGAAGGCGGCCGCATGAGCCAGCAGATCAACCTGTTCAACCCGGCGTTCGAGAAGCAGAAGAACCTGCTCTCGGCGACCGGCATGGCATCCGCAGCCGGCGCCACTATCGTGGTGCTCGCCGTGGCCGGTGCCGTTGCGCACGTGAAGACGGCCGACCTGCAGGTGGAAGCGGACGCCGGCGCCAAGCGCCTGGAACAGGCGCAGCAACGCCTCGCCGCTGTCAGCGCCGAATTCGCGCCGCGCGCCGCCGACCCGCTCGTCGCCAGCCAGCTGCAGGAGGCCGAGGGCCAGCGCGCCGCGCTGCAGGGCGTGCGCGACCTGATCGAACACGGCGACATGGGGAATACCCAGGGCTATGCCGAATACTTCCGCGCGCTGGCGCGCCAGCATGTCGAAGGACTGTGGCTGACCGGCGTCCGCGTGAACGGCGCGGGCCTGGACCTGGGCGTGCAGGGCAGGGCGCTCGATCCGGCGCTGGTGCCGGGATTCCTGGCGCGCCTGCGCAACGAGCCGGTCATGCAGGGCAAGCCCGTGGGCAGCCTGCGGATCGGCCAGGCGGCCGACCTGAAAGGCATCGACAAGGACGGCAAGGAGACGACGGCGCCCGCGCCCTACGTCGAATTCAGCCTGCAATCGGCGGCGGCCGAGGAGCCGAAGCCATGAGCATGGCCATGAGCGTCAAACAACGCTGGCAGGCGTTTTCCGCGCGCGTCGACGCCCTGGCGCCGCGCGAGCGCATCATGGTGCTGGGCGCCGTCCTGGCCGTGCTGGCGGCGCTCGGATGGATGACGGCGCTGGGGCCGGCGCTGCACCAGCAGGATGTCCTGCGCCGCCAGATCGCCCAGCAGCGTGATGCGCTGGCCGGCATCGAGGCCGAGACGGCGCACAAGGTCGCCGCCGGCCGCGACGATCCGGATGCGCCGCGGCGCGAGCGTCTGGCGAGCGTACGCCAGGACAGCACCCGCATCGCCGACGAGCTGCGCGCCATGCAGAAGGGCCTGGTGCCGCCCGAGCGCGTCGCGCCCCTGCTCGAAGCGATCCTGCGCGCCAACGGCAAGCTGAAACTGGTGGCGATGAAGACGCTGCCGGTCGGCTCGCTGAGCGACATCGCCGCCGGCACGGACGGCGAAGCGAAGAAGGATGCACCGGAGGCCAAGCCGCACGTCAAGGCACCCGATCTGCTGTACCGCCATGGCGTCGAACTGACGGTGCGCGGCAGCTACCTCGACATGGTCGATTACATGGCGGCGCTCGAAGCGCTGCCGACCCAGCTGTTCTGGGGCCGCGCCCAGCTCGACGTCGAACAGTATCCGAGCGTGCGCCTCACCCTTACCCTGTACACCCTGAGCCTGGACCCGAAATGGATGAAGCTGTGAAGCCGATGATGACCCTGCCGCGCCGCGCGCTGCTGCTTGCACCCGCGCTCGTGTCGGTGCTGTGCCTGTGCGCGGAAGCGCGCGCGCAGGCGCTGCAGGATCCGACCCGTCCGCCGGCCGGCGCCGTTGCCGCCGCGTCGTCGGCGGCGGCCAGCGGTCCGCAGCTGCAGACGGTCCTGATCGGCCGCGGCCCAGGCGGGCGCCATCTGGCCGTGATCGACGGCGAGACCGTGCGGCCCGGCGACAGCTTCCACGGTGCGCGCGTGGCGCGCATCGCCGAGGACGAGGTCGAACTCGTGCGCGGGCGCGAGCGCCAGGTGCTGCGCCTGTATGGCGTCGATGCGGCCAAGGGTAGCATGACGCCCGCGTCGCGTCCTGCGGCGCTGGCCCAGGCGACGAGCCGTTGAGGGGGAGCGAGCGATGAAGACGATGCGATCCGCCCGCCCGAACGCCATGGCCTGCGCGCTGCTGGCCGCCGTCGCCCTGGGCGGCTGCGGCACGCCGCCGGCCAACACCACCTACGACAACATCCGCAAGGAAGTCGATGCCGCCGGCAGGCGCCCGACCGCCGCCCCCGCCGTCGACACGGCGGTGGCCGATGCGCTGCTGCCGCCGGCCGCCGCGCTGGCGAACCAGTTGCCGAAGGCGCGCCCGGCGCTGGAAGAGCGCTTCAACGTCTCCTTCAACAACGTGCCGGCGCAGCAGTTCTTCCGTTCGATCGTGGCCGGCACGCGCTACAACATCCTCGTGCATCCGGACGTTTCCGGCACCATCACGGCGAACCTGAAGGACGTGACGCTGCCCGAGACGCTCGACGCCGTGCGCGAGATGTACGGTTATGATTACAAGATCGAGGGCACGCGCATCTCGATCAAGCCGCTCACCATGCAGACCAGGATGTTCCGCGTGAACTACCTGGTCGGCAAGCGCCAGGGGTCGTCGAACACGCGCGTGACCTCGACGTCGGTGGCGAACGCGGTGGGCCAGAACGGCAACAACGGCAACCAGAACAACGGCTTCCCGAACCAGAACGGGCAGCAGAACAACAACGGCAACAACGGCAACAATCCGAACAACCCGACCGGCCAGTCCGGCTACCAGCTCGAGAGCACCGACGTCAGTACCTCGTCGGAGAACGACTTCTGGGGCGATCTGAAGAAATCGATCGAAGCGATCGTGGGCTCGAAGGACGGCGGCCGCAGCGTGGTCGTCAGCCCGCAGTCGGGCGTGCTCGTGATCCGTGCGATGCCGGACGAGCTGCGCAACGTGGACGCCTACCTGAAGGCGACGCAGCTGGCCGTCGACCGCCAGGTGATCCTGGAAGCGAAGATCCTCGAGGTGGAGTTGAACGACAGCTTCCAGAGCGGCGTCAACTGGGCCTCGTTCGCCTCGCTCAGGAGCAGCCACGACAACCGCGTCTCCGGCGGCATCGTCGCCCCGGGCGCCACGCTGACGCCGCTGCCGTTCGGCGGCGGCCAGCCGGGCACGATCACCGATCCGACCACGGGCCTGTCGGCCAGCAGCGGCTTCTCGCTGTCGAACGCGGCGACGACGGCCGGCTCGATGTTCGGCCTGGCGATCCAGACCAACAACTTCGCGGCGCTGATCTCGTTCCTGGAAACCCAGGGTAACGTGCACGTGCTGTCCAGCCCCCGCGTGGCCGCCGTCAACAACCAGAAGGCGGTGCTCAAGATCGGCACCGACGAATTCTTCGTGACGGGCGTGCAGACGACGACCAACACGACCACGACGGGCAACACGACGTCGCCGAGCGTGACGCTGCAGCCGTTCTTTTCCGGCGTGGTGCTGGACGTGACGCCGCAGATCGACGAGCGCGGCAACATCCTGCTGCACGTGCACCCGTCGGTGAGCCAGGTGTCGACCGTCACCAAACTGATCGACCTGGGTACGGCCGGCAGCCTGAAGCTGCCGCTGGCGGCATCGGCCACGTCGGAGCTGGACAGCATCGTGCGCGGCTCGAACGGCCAGGTGGTCGCCATCGGCGGCCTGATGCGCCAGTCGTCGACCAACGACGTCGCGGCCGTGCCGGGCACCACCAGCGTGCCGGTGCTGTCGACGCTGTTCGGCCAGAAGAAGCGCGTGAACCAGAAGCGCGAACTGGTCGTGCTGATCAAGCCGACCATCGTCGAAGGCATGGGCAACTGGAACGACGACCTGCTCGACACGAGCCGCCGCATCGAGCAGCTCGATCCGCGCCAGCGGGGAATGCGCTGATGTACACGGCGCACTTCGGCCTGCGCGAGCTGCCGTTCGGGATCACCCCGGACACCAGCTTCTTCTTCGGCAGCCCGACGTCGCAGGAAGCCTTGAACACGCTGCTCGTGGCCGCGCGCAGCGGCGAAGGCTTCATCAAGATCACGGGCGAGGTCGGCACCGGCAAGACCCTGTTGTGCCGCAAGTTCCTGGCCACGCTGGGGCCGGAGTTCGTCACGGCCTATATCCCGAACCCGTACCAGGAGCCGCGTGCGCTGATGCTGGCGCTGGCCGACGAGCTGGAGATCGCGCTCGAGCGCGACGTCGACCAGCACCGCCTGCTCAAGTCCATCACCGAGCGGCTGATGCAGCTGGCGGGGGAGGGCCGCCAGGTCCTGCTGTGCATCGACGAGGCGCAGGCCATTCCGATCGAGAGCCTGGAAGCGCTGCGCCTGCTGACGAACCTGGAAACGGAAAAGCGCAAGCTGCTGCAGATCGTCCTGTTCGGCCAGCCGGAGTTGAACCGCAAGCTGGAACTGCAGTCGATCCGCCAGCTGGCCCAGCGCATCACCTTCCACTACCACCTGGGACCGCTGTCGCGCGACGACCTCGATTACTACCTGGCGCACCGGCTGCGCGTGGCCGGCTTCGGCGGCGCGCGCCTGTTCTCGCAGGCCGCCGTGGCCCGGCTGTACCGCGCCAGCGGCGGCGTGCCGCGCATCGTGAACATTCTGGCGCACAAGGCGCTGATGCTGTGCTACGGCCAGGGACGCCAGCAGGTCGAGCGCCTGCACGTGAACGCGGCGGCGAGCGACACCATCGCCACCAGCCGGCGTGCGCCGCGTTTCGTGTTTGGCGCCTGGCCGCAGGCTGCCGCCGGGGTCGTGCTGGCGGGGGCGGCGGCCGGCATGACGTGGGTGTTGATGCGATGAGCCTCATTAACAAGATGCTGCAGGACCTCGACGCGCGCGGCACGGCGGCGGGCGAGGTGTATCCGATGCCGGCCCGGCCGGTGGTGCGCGAAGAGCGGACATTGCCGCTGCGCGCGATCGCCGTGGCGGCGGGCGTCGCCGTCGCCGGCGCGGCCGCATGGTTCGCGTGGCAGCAGCACGCAGCCGCTCCGGCGTCCGTTGCGCCGGCAGCGAAGCCCGTTCCGGCCGCAAGCAGCGTGCCGGCCGTTACGCCTCCCGCGCTCGTGGCCGCGGTGCGGGCCGCACCGGAACCGGTCCCGGCAGCGCCAAGCCACGACGATGTGAAGCCGCCGCCGGCGCATGCCGCGACAGAAATCTCTGCGCCGGCAGCTGTCGTCGCCCCGCGCGCGAAATCGTTCGAGCCGATGGAGCCGGACAGCGTCGAGGCCCGCGAGGCGCGCCGCGTGATGATGGCCTTGCTGGCAGCGCGCCAGGGCGCACCGGCGCCGATGCCCAAGGCCGTCGCGCGCGCGGCGGCTGCCATCCGTCCGGTCCCGGCGAAGGAGCGCCATGCGGCCGCGCCGCAGGACGTGCAGGCGGGCGCACCCCGGCGTGCCGAGGCGGCCTACCGAAGGGCGCTGGACCGGTTGCAGGACGGCCGCATCGGCGAGACGGTCGCCGCGCTGGAAGAAGCGCTGCGCATCGATCCGCGCCATGACGCGGCGCGCCAGACGTTGGTGGGGCTGCTGATCGAGGATGGTCGTCCGGACGAGGCGATCCATCAGCTCGAACTGGGCCTGGCGCAGGATCCGCGCCAGCCGGCGCTGGCCATGCTGCTGGCACGGCTGCAGATCGAGCGCGGCGCCGGCGGCATCGAGACGCTGATGCGCACGCTGCCGTATGCCGGCAACGATCCGGACTATCACGCCTTCCTGGGCGGCGCGCTGGAACGCCAGCAGCGTCACCGCGAGGCGGCCGAACAGTACCTGGTGGCCGTGCGCGGGGCGCCGGCGAACGGCGTGTGGTGGATGGGCCTGGGCATTGCCCTGCAGGGCGACAAGCGCAACGCCGACGCGTTGGACGCGTTCCGCAAGGCGCGCGCCAGCGGCGCCTTGAATGCCGAACTGGCGGCCTTCGTCGACCGCCGCATCCAGCAGCTGGACCGCTGACGTTGGGGCCGGTGGGCACGTGGTGCCCACCCTACCTGCCGACACGACCGTAGGGTGGGCACCACGTGCCCACCAGCTCGACGTACTACACCCGCGCGAGCCGCTCGAGCGCCAGCTTCAGCGTCTCGTCCTTCTTCGCGAAGCAGAAACGCACGATGCCGGATTCCGTCGGCCGGCTGTAGAAGGCCGAGACGGGAATCGCGGCCACCTTGATCTCGCTGGTCAGCCATTGCGCGAACTCCGCTTCCGGCAGGTCCGAGATGCCGTCGTAGCGCACGCACTGGAAGTAGGTGCCGTCGGCGGGCAGCAGCGTGAAGCGGCTTCCCGCGAGGCCGTCGCGGAACAGGTCGCGCTTCTTCTGGTAGAAGGCGGGCAGCTCCAGGTAGGGCGCAGTGTCGGCCATGTAGGCGGCGATCCCGTGCTGCATGGGCGTGTTCACGCTGAAGACGTTGTACTGGTGGACCTTGCGGAACTCCGCGCTCAAGGCCTTCGGCGCGGCCACGTAGCCGATCTTCCAGCCCGTCGTGTGATAGGTCTTGCCGAAGCTGGAGACGACGAAGGCGCGCTCGGCCAGCACGGGGTGGCGGCTGACGGAAGCGTGTTCCTGGCCGTCGTAGACCATGTGCTCGTAGACCTCGTCGGACAGCACGAGAATCTGCGTGCCGGCGACGATGGCGGCGAGCGCGTCGAGGTCGGCGCGGCGCAGTATGCTGCCGGTCGGGTTGTGCGGCGTGTTCACGACGATCATGCGGGTGCGCGGCGTGACGGCGGCCGCGACTGCGTCCCAGGGCACCGCATAGCCGTCGTCTCCCAGGCGCATCGATACCGGCACGGGCACCCCGCCGGCCAGCACGATGGAGGGCTGGTAGCTGTCGTAGCAGGGCTCGATGACGATGACTTCGTCGCCCGGATGCACGGCGCACAGGATCGCCGTGATGATGCCTTGCGTGGCGCCCGCCGTCACGGTGATCTCGCTGTTGGCGTCGTAGGCGTGGCCGTACAGCGCGGCGATCTTGGCCGCGATCGCTTCGCGCAGCGGCTGGATGCCCGTCATGGGCGGGTACTGATTGTGGCCAGTGCGCATGGCGGCGGCGACGGCGTCGACCAGACGCGGGTCGCAGTCGAAGTCGGGAAAGCCCTGGCCGAGGTTGACGGCGCCGTGCTGGTTGGCCAGCGCCGACATCAGGGTGAAGATCGTGGTGCCGACGGCGGGCAGGCGCGATTGCAGGTCGGGTGTGCTCATGGCAAATAATGGCTCAGTATGCTTACCGTCGTCCCTGCGCAGGCAGGGACCCAATTTTGCTGGCTGGACCGAAACGCATGCAGAACTTGGGTCCCTGCCTTCGCAGGCACGACGATGTTTGATTGGACTTCCCTTATTCTGCCACGGACGCAGCATCCAGCTTGAGCCACGCCTCGGGCGTCATGATGCGGAACAGGTTCTCGCGGGCGGCGCGGCGCGCGAGTTTCAGCAGCGCCTTGTCCTTGGTGACGAGCACGGCGGCGTTCGCATCGCGGGCGATCTCGAGGAATTTCTGGTCGTCGCGGTCGGTGCAGACGGGCAGGCGCAGCGCGCGCGAATCCGGCGCCACGACCTCGATCAGCGCGTCGAAGCGCGCGGCCGCCAGCGGGCGGCTGGTGTCGTCCAGCGGCAGGTGCGGGTAGTTCAGGACGAACAGGTATTCGTTGCGGCAGTCGGCGCGCGTGACGGCTTTTACGCGGCCGGAGGACAGCGCGTCCAGCAGGGGCGCCCAGCGCGGATCCTCGAACACGAACAGGTCGAGGCAGACATTGGTATCGATGACGATGTGTTGCACGGAAGAGAGTATCATGGAGGCAATTTTACCCGCTGCACCGCCATTTCCGTATTTTTCCCCATGCTGATCGTCCTTTCTCCCGCCAAATCGCTCGACCTCGACTCGCCTCCCACCACCGACAAGCACACGACGCCCCGCTTCATCGACCGGGCCGCCGAACTGATCAAGGTACTGAAACCGTATTCTCCGGCCCAGGTCGGGGAACTGATGTCCATTTCGGACCAGCTGGCCGTGCTGAACGTGACCCGCTACGCCGACTGGCATCCGGACCATGCGAAGGCACGCCAGGCCGTGATGTCCTTCGACGGCGACGTGTACACGGGCCTCGATGCGCGCACGCTCGATGCGAAGGGCCTGGACTACGTGCAGCGCCACGTGCGCATCCTGTCCGGCCTGTACGGCCTGCTGCGCCCGCTGGACGGCATGCACCCTTACCGCCTCGAGATGGGCACGAAGCTCGCGAACCCGCGCGGCAAGGACCTGTACACGTTCTGGGGCGAGACCGTCACGCAGGCGCTGAATGCCGACCTGGCGGACGCGAAGGCGCCGGCGCTGGTGAACCTGGCCTCCGAGGAATACTTCAAGTCGGTCAAGCCGAAGCTGCTCGACGTGCCCGTCATCGCGCCCGTGTTCGAGGACTGGAAGAACGGCAAGTACAAGATCATCTCCTTCTTCGCCAAGCGCGCCCGCGGCATGATGGCGCGCTACGCGGCCGACCACCGGATCACGGATCCGCAGCAGTTGAAGGAATTCGATGTGGACGGGTATGCGTACGACGCGGGCGTGTCGACGGAGAAGGAGTGGGTGTTTAGGCGCCGGATCGACGCCTGAGCGGCTTGTAACGACGTCGTCCCTGCGCAGGCAGGGACCCAAGTTTTACGTGGGCTGGTGGCGTGCCGCACTTGGGTTCCCGCCTGCGCGGGAACGACGGCACTAAAAAAATGCCCGCATCGCGCGGGCATCTTGTTTTTACTTCACCACGTCCTTCGGACCCGGCTGCGAACCCCACTTGGCCCAGAACTTCCACCACGGCGCATCGCCCGTGCCCTTGCCGCCCATGAAGCGGCTGTCCGGGTAGTTCTGGTTGAACACGCGCTGCGTGTCGTCGCGCAGTTCCGGCATGCCCAGCTTGTCGTAGCAGCGGATCATGATGAACAGCGCTTCCTCGCGCGCCGGCGACTGGTTGAACTGGGTGATCGCGCCCTGGGCGCGGTTCAGCGAGGCCAGGTAGGCGCCGCGGCGGTAGTAATAGTTCGCGACGTGGACTTCGTACTTGGCCATCGCATCGACCAGGTAGTTCATGCGCTCGCGCGAATCCGGCGCATATTTACTGTTCGGGAACTTGTCGACCAGTTCCTTGAAGGCGGCGAACGCTTCGCGGGTCGCCTTCGGATCGCGCTCGGACGGGTCCTGCGAATAGATGAAGCTCAGGAAGCCGATCTGGTCGTTGAAGTTGATCAGGCCGCGCAGGTAGTACATATAGTCCACGCTGGGGTGGTTCGGGTGCAGCTTGATGAAGCGCTCCACGGCGGCCAGCGCCTCGGCCGCATCCTGGGCCTTGTAGTGGGCGTAGGCGATCTCCATCTGCGCCTGGGCGGCGTAGGTGCCGAACGGATAGTTCGATTCGAGGCGTTCGTACAGCTTGATCGCGGCTTCGTAGTGGCCGCCGGACATTTCCTCTTGCGCGTCAGCGTATAATTTCGATGCTGACACGTTCTTGTTTTCGTCGGTTCTCTCCGGTAACAAACCGCAAGCGGACAAACTGAGCAGGGCGCTAGTCACTACCAATACAGACAATTTTTTTTGCATAAGCGTTTTGCAAGAGAATTTTACCGAGAGGGCGTCGACCGAATCCGGCGCGCCCTGAGAATCAACGAACGGCTGATTATAGCCGATGGAACTGACGTGATATTAACTGCTGCGCCGAATTCGGCGGAAATGCCTTTCGACTCCGACCTGGATGACGACCTTGATACCGAGCTGGACGCCGGCTCGGGCGCCCCGGATTACTCTCCGATCACCCTGGCGCTGAACGCCGAGCACTGCGGCCAGCGCCTCGACAAGGTCGTCGCCGGTCTGGTCCCGCAATTCTCGCGCAGCCGCCTGCAGCAATGGTTCGACGAAGGCCACGTCACCGTCGACGGCAAGCCGGCCAAGGGCAAGGGCACCGCCTACGGCGACGAGACCGTGGTCGTGCAGCCGCAGCCGGCGCCGGAAGACACGGCGTTCGCGCCGGAAGCGATGGCGCTGGACATCGTCTACGAAGACGATGCGATCATGGTGATCAACAAGCCGGCCGGTCTGGTCGTGCACCCGGGCTCCGGCAACTGGTCCGGCACGCTGCTCAACGGCCTGCTCGCGCATTGCCCGCAGCTGGTGTCGGTGCCGCGCGCCGGCATCGTGCACCGCCTGGACAAGGACACGAGCGGCCTGATGGTGGTCGGCAAGACGCTGGAAGCGCAGACCGACCTCGTGCGCCAGCTGCAGGCGCGTACCGTCAAGCGCGAATACCTGGCGCTGGTCTGGGGCACGCCGCGCCTGTCGGGCACGATCGATTCGCCGATCAGCCGCGACCCGAAGGACCGCGTCAAGATGGCCGTGTCGAACGCGCCGATGGCCAAGCCGGCGATCACGCATTACGAGCTGCTGGAATCGGGCGAGCTCGATCGCCGTCCCGTCAGCCTCGTGCAGTGCCGCCTGGAGACGGGCCGCACCCACCAGATCCGCGTGCACATGCAGTCGCTGGGCTACAGCCTGGTCGGCGACACCGTCTACGGCAAGCAGCACCTGCGTTCCTTCTTCCACCGCCAGGCGCTGCAGGCGCGCCGCCTCGGCCTGACGCACCCGGTCACGGGCGAGCACGTCGAGTGGGTCGTGCCGCTGGCCGCCGACTTCGCCGAGCTGCTGGAACGCGCGGGCATCGCGGAACCGGAAGCCGTCTGATGGAGACGACGGGCCTCGTTGCCGCCGGCGGCGTGCTGGTGCCCGACTGGCCGGACGCGCCGGCCACGATCGGCGCGCTGGTCACCACGCGGCGCGGCGGCACCAGCGTCGCGCCCTGGGACGACGGCCGCGGTGGCGGCGGCCTGAATCTCGGCCGCCACGTGGGCGACGACCCGCAGGCCGTGGAGGCCAACCGCGCGCGCGTGCAGGCGCTGTTGCCGGGCCGCCCGGCCTGGATCGCGCAGGTGCACGGCTGCGACGTCGTCGATGCCGCGCTCGTGGTGCCCGATGCGCCCGTGCAGACGGGCGACGCCAGCATCGCCACGCAAGCGGGCATCGTGTGCGCCATCCTGACGGCCGACTGCCTGCCGGTGCTGTTCGCCGACCTGGAAGGGAAGGTGGTCGGCGCCGCCCACGCGGGTTGGCGCGGCCTGGCGGGCGGCGTGTTGGGGACGACGGTGGCGGCGATGCGCCGCGCCGGCGCCGGCGAGATCACGGCCTGGCTCGGCCCCGCGATCGGACCGGATGCCTTCGAGGTCGGCCCCGACGTGCTGGCCGCCTTCGAAGCGGCCTTGCCGGGCGAGGCCGCGCAGGCTTTCCAACCGTATCCGGGGCGCGAGGGCAAGTACCTGGCCGACATGAATGCGCTGGCCCGGCGCATGCTGGCGCGCGACGGCGTCACCCGCGTGCACGGGGGCGGGCGCTGCACGGCGACGCAAGCCGATACCTTCTATTCCTACCGGCGCGACCGCGTGACGGGCCGCCAGGCGAGCCTGATCTGGATCAAATGATCCACCGGCGAACGTTCATTCCCCCGGACGTTCGCCGCCATCCCGACCCTCTTTCCCCGCCTGCCTGCGGCGTGCGCGCCTGCCGGCGCCCATGAGATAGAGCACGAGTGATAATGGCAACACACCGTAGCCGAAAAAAGTCATAATGCCCCCAACAACAGTGGGCTCAGTCGCCGCCATCAGGGTTACGACGTACATCCATCCTATGGCCACGATCCACATGCTCGACTCTCCCGCTGCTTGACCAACCGATTCTACACAATGGATGCCCGATGAATTCGACCGACGCTTCGCAGATGTTCGCCGCACCCTGGATGTCGCAGTTCGCGCAGTTCAGCGATCCCAACGCCTGGCAGGCCTGGATGAAGTTGCCGCAGGCCGGCAACGGCAAGGACGACGCGGGGATGGGGCAGATGCTTCGGATGCTGGGCGACGTCGGGGCAAGCCTGGCGCCGGCGAAGCTGGAAGCGCTGCGCGACGACTACCTGCAGAAGGCCATGAAGCTGTGGCAGGATTTCATGTCGGGCAAGCTGCCCGAACTGCACGACCGCCGTTTTTCCTCGTCCGAATGGACTGCGAATCCGATGTCGGCCTATAGCGCCGCGACCTATCTGCTGAATGCCTCCTTCATGCTGGCGCTGGCCGACGCCGTCGAAGCGCCGCCGAAGGACAAGCAGAAGATCCGTTTTGCCGTGCAGCAGATCGTCGATGCGCTGTCGCCCGCGAATTTCTGGGCGACGAACCCGGAAGCCCAGCAGAAGATGCTCGAGACAAAAGGCGAGAGCCTGACCAAGGGCTTGCAGAACATGCTGGCGGACATGCAGAAGGGCCGCATCTCGCAATCCGACGAATCCGCGTTCGAAGTGGGCCGCAACGTCGGCGTCACGCCGGGCACGGTCGTGTTCGAGAACGCGTTGTTCCAGCTGATCCAGTACACGCCGGCCACGCCGACCGTGCACGCCGTGCCGCTGCTGATGGTCCCGCCGTGCATCAACAAGTACTACATCCTCGACCTGCAGCCCGAAAACTCGTTGGTGCGCTACCTCGTCGAGCAGGGCAATACCGTCTTCATGCTGTCCTGGCGCAACCCGGGCCAGGGCCTGGCCGGCACGACCTGGGACGACTACGTCGACAAGGGCGCGATCCGCGCGCTGGACGTGGTGCGCGAGATCTCGGGCCAGGATAAGGTGAACGTGTTCGGCTTCTGCGTGGGCGGCACCATCGCCGCGACGGCGCTTGCCGTGCAGGCCGCGCGCGGCCAGCATCCGGCCGCCAGCCTGTCCCTGTTCACCACGCTGCTGGACTTTTCCGACACGGGCGTGCTCGACGTCTTCGTCGACGAAACCCAGGTCATGCTGCGCGAACAGCAACTGGCGCGCGGCGGCCTGATGCCGGGACGCGACCTTGCCACGACGTTCTCGTCGCTGCGGCCGAACGACCTGGTGTGGAACTATGTCCAGCAGAACTACCTGAAGGGCAAGACGCCGCCGGCCTTCGACCTGCTGTACTGGAACGCCGACAGCACCAACCTGCCGGGCCCCATGTACTGCTGGTATCTGCGCAATACCTACCTGGAAAACAAGCTGAAGGTGCCGGGTGCGCTGACGGTGGCCGGCGTGCCCGTCGACCTGGGCCTGATCGCCTGCCCGACGTTCATCTACGGCTCGCGCGAAGACCACATCGTGCCCTGGGAAGCGGCATTCGCGTCGATGGGCCTGCTCAACCCGAAAAAGGGCAAGGCAGCGCCCAAGCCGAACCGCTTCGTGCTCGGTGCGTCCGGCCACATCGCCGGCGTGATCAACCCGGCCTCGAAGAACAAGCGCAGCTACTGGGTCAACGAGGCCGGCGGCAAGAACCGTCCGAAGACGGCGGCCGAGTGGCTCGATGGCGCCGTCGAGAAGAAGGGCAGCTGGTGGCCGGAATGGGCGCGGTTCCTGGCGGAATACGGCGGTCCGGACGTCGCGCCGCCGGCCCAGCCGGGCAGCAGCACGCATGCGGCCATCGAGCCCGCGCCGGGACGGTATGTCAAGGAACGGGCGGATTGACGGCCGTGTGACGGCAATTGCGAAAAAATTAACTCACTTGCAGGCGATACAATGCAGAATATGCTGCGTTGCAGTGCGCAACGTGGTATTTTTAAGAATATCCTCTTGGAATCGGAGACGCCACGAAGCACCATTCGTGGATGCCAGATAATAAATGCGCCACGGCGCTGTATATGGAAATGAGATGAGCAGTACGAAAAAAAGCACCGAACGCCTGATCAAGAAATACCCCAACCGCCGTTTGTACGACACGCAGACCAGCTCGTACATCACGCTTTCCGACGTCAAGCAGCTCGTGCTGGACGCCGACGAGTTCACCGTCGTGGACGCCAAGACCAACGAAGACCTGACCCGCAGTATCCTGCTGCAGATCATCCTGGAAGAGGAAGCGCACGGCGTGCCGATGTTCTCCAGTAATGTGCTGGCGCAGATCATCCGCTACTACGGCCATGCGATGCAGGGCATGATGGGGTCCTACCTGGAAAAGAACGTCCAGGCCTTCACGGACATCCAGAGCAAGTTCGTCAACGCATCCACGGGTGCGCTGGAGGGCAAGCCCTTCAATACCGAGATGTGGACCCAGTTCATGAACATCCAGGGCCCGATGATGCAGGGCATGATGAACAGCTACATCGACCAGAGCAAGAATCTGTTCCTGCAGATGCAAGAGCAGATGCAGAACCAGAGCAAGGCGATGTTCGGGGCGGCGTTTCCGTTCGTGCCGCCGACGGGGCAGGACAAGAAGTAAGGCAGCACGCAGTGTTAGCACGTCATTCCCGCGGAAGCGGGAATCCATGCTGAGCCACTTAAGTCGCCGGCGTATGGATTCCCGCCTTCGCGGGAATGACGTTTCAAGGTTGTCGACTCAATAAGGATGCGTCGTTCATTCGACGTATTTTGACTCCTCGATTTCCCTCGTTGCCCACTTGCTGTAAAATCGCGGATTGCCCAAAATTTTTTTGCCGCACTCCGACAAATGCAAGAACTCCGCCGCAATCCCCTCCCCACGACCCTGGACGCTACCGGCACCGCCGTCCCGCCGAAGGTCGGCTTCGTCTCGCTCGGCTGCCCGAAGGCGCTGGTCGATTCCGAGCAGATCCTGACGCAGCTGCGCGCCGAAGGCTACGAGACCGCCAAGTCCTATGCCGGCGCCGACCTGGTGATCGTCAATACCTGCGGCTTCATCGACGCCGCCGTGCAGGAATCGCTGGATGCGATCGGAGAAGCGCTGGCCGAGAACGGCAAGGTCATCGTCACCGGCTGCCTGGGCGCCAAGAAGGACGCTGCCGGCGACGACATCATCACCAAGGTGCACCCGAAGGTGCTGGCCGTGACCGGTCCGCATGCCGTCGCCGAGGTGATGGAGTCCGTGCACACGCACTTGCCGAAGCCGCACGACCCGTTCATCGACCTGGTGCCGGACCACGGCGTCAAGCTCACGCCCAAGCACTACGCCTACCTGAAAATCTCCGAAGGCTGCAACCACCGCTGCAGCTTCTGCATCATCCCGTCGATGCGCGGCGACCTGGTCTCGCGCCCGATCCACGAGGTGCTGCAGGAAGCCGAGAACCTGTTCAAGGCCGGCGTGAAGGAACTGCTCGTCATTTCGCAGGACACCAGCGCCTACGGCGTCGACGTCAAGTTCCGTACCGGCTTCTGGAACGGCCGCCCGGTCAAGACGCACATGACGCAGCTGGCCGAAGCGCTGGGCGTGATGGCGAAGGAGTACGGCGCCTGGGTGCGCATGCACTACGTCTACCCGTACCCGCACGTCGACCAGGTGATCCCGATGATGGGCGAGCACGTGCTGCCGTACCTGGACATCCCGCTGCAGCACGCCCACCCGGACGTCCTGAAGCGCATGAAGCGTCCGGCCAGCGGCGAGAAGAACCTGGACCGCATCCTTGCCTGGCGCAAGATGAATCCGGACCTCGTGATCCGCTCGACCTTCATCGCCGGCTTCCCGGGCGAGACGGAAGAGGAGTTCGAGTACCTGCTGGACTTCCTGCGCGAAGCGCAGATCGACCGCCTGGGCTGCTTCGCCTATTCGCCCGTCGAAGGCGCCACCGCGAACGAGATCGCCAACCCGGTGCCGGAAGCGGTGCGCGAGGAACGCCGCGCGCGCGTGATGCTGCTGCAGGAAGAAATCTCGCTCAAGCGCCAGCAGGCCAAGGTCGGCAAGACGCTCCGCGTGCTGGTGGATGAAGTCGGCCCGCGCGAAGCCATCGGCCGCACGGCCGCCGACGCGCCGGAAATCGACGGCGTCGTCCACATCAAGCGCGCGCTCGCGCCGGGCAAGGCCAAGCCGGCCGTGGGCGAGTTCATCGACGTCGTGGTGACCAAGGCGGACGCGCACGATCTCTGGGCGACCGTCGCCTGAATCCCCGTCGTCCCTGCGCAGGCAGGGACCCAATTTCCTTGCCGGTCACGCAAAATTGGGTCCCCGCCTTCGCGGGGATGACGCCTACTTCTGCGGAGTACAAGACGTGACCAAGAAATCCATCCAGACCCAGCTCGTCCGCAGCGACTACACCCCGCCCGCCGGCTTCGACGCCTATCCCACCGCCATCCACCATGCTTCCACCGTCCTGTTCAAGGACGTGGCCAGCATGCGTTCGGGCGACTGGAAGGACAAGAGCGGCTATACCTACGGCCTGCACGGCACCCCGACCACCTTCACGCTGGAAGCGCGGCTGGCCGCCATCGAGGGCGGCAAGCACTGCCTGCTGGCGCCGTCCGGCCTTGCCGCGATTGCGATGATCGACCTGGCGCTGCTGAAAGCCGGCGACGACGTCCTGCTGCCCGATAACGTCTACAACCCGAACCGCGAACTGGGACGCTGGCTGACGGGCGACTTCGGCATCACGGCGCGCTTCTACGATCCGCTGGTCAGCGCCGGCATCGCCGACCTGATCCAGCCGAACACGAAGCTCGTCTGGACCGAGGCGCCCGGTTCCGTGTCGATGGAAGTGCCGGACCTGCGCGCGATCTGCGCGGCGGCGAAGGAGAAGGGCGTGCTGGTGGCCCTCGACAATACCTGGGCCGCGGGCCTGGCGCTGCGCGGCTTCGACGTCGGCGCGGACATCGTCATGCAGGCGCTCACCAAATACCAGTCGGGCGGCTCGGACGTGCTGATGGGCGCCGTGATCACGCAGGACGAAGCGCTGAACGCCCGTCTGGCCGCATCGCACATGCGGCTCGGCATGGGCGTGGGCGCTGACGATGCCTACCTCGTGCTGCGCGGCCTGGAAACGATGAAGCTGCGCTTCGACGCGCACGACGCGGCCGCACGCAAGGTGGCGGCCTGGCTGAAGGGCCGTCCGGAAATCGTCAAGGTGCTGCACCCGATGTTCGAGGAATGCCCCGGCCACGCTTTCTGGAAGCGCGACTTCAGCGGCGCCGCCGGCCTGTTCTCCGTCATCTTCGATGAGCGCTATACGGAGGCCCAGACCGATGCCTTCATCGACAGCCTGACCCTGTTCGGCATCGGTTTCAGCTGGGGCGGCACGCACAGCCTGGCCGTGCCGTACCGGATGCAGGGGATGCGCCGCAACTGGACGGATGCGGGCACGCTGGTGCGCTTCAACATCGGGCTCGAAGATCCGGACGACCTGATCGCCGATATCGAGCGAGCGCTGGCGACGTTGTAAAGGCATGGTGGGCATGTGATGCCCACCCTTGTATCTTGATTGAGTTGGTGGTTAGCTAC